>CAMEYM010000010.1 GCA_945947575.1 Rhizobium sp. Q54 | reverse complement strand
CGCGGGCAGTTGGCGCCGCCCCGCCAGAGAAGGGTTTCTAGGTGTTCACGGGCCGCGTCGTCGTCGTGGAAGATCGCGGCGCGAAGGTCGAGCTTTGCCATACCCCCAACATAGGGCTAGTGGCGTGGTACGTCAACCGGATAGTTCCCTGGCGGCTGACTATTCTGCGGCGCCGCGCGCCAATCAACACATTGTGTATTGAAGATACGATACGAAACGCATATATCCTGGCGATGCTCCTTCGAGGGCCGTGGAGACCCTGCCATGTGCGGTTTGTGGACAGAGAAAACGCGACGCATACGCGTGGGATACGCGGGGATTGCGCGCGCTTCGCAGTCGTCTCTCGTCCCGCTCCCGCGTAATCCCGCGCTAAATGCGCGGGACACCGGCCTCCGCCGGCGTCCTTTTTCTTTGCCGCTCCGCGCGCGCGCCCATATAACCCGCAGCCATGGCAAAACAGGCGTTCGTCAAAATGCACGGGCTCGGCAACGACTTCGTTGTCCTCGATGCCCGCAAGGAACCCATCGACCTCGAGCCGCTCGAGGTGAAGGCGATCGCCGATCGACATCTCGGCATCGGCTGCGATCAGGTCATCGTGCTGAAGAACACGCCCAAGGCCGACGTGTTCATGCAGATCTTCAATTCAGACGGCACAGAGTCCGCGGCTTGCGGAAACGCGTCGCGCTGCATTGCCTGGCAGGTGATGCGCGAGAAGAAGGTCGACCACGTGACCCTGGAGACCAAGGCCGGGGTGCTCGACGCGTTCGACACCGGCGAGGGCTCCATCACCGTCGACATGGGCCCGGTCAAGACCGACTGGCAGGACATTCCGCTGTCCGAGGAGCGCGACACGCTGCACCTCGGCTTCCAGGTCGCCCAGCCCGGCGACGCCGGCAAGGTGCTGATGGGCGATCCGGTCGCCGTCAACGTCGGCAACCCGCACGTCGTCTTCATCGTCGGCATGCCCGAGGTCGTCGATCTCAAGGCCGTCGGACCGATCATCGAAAACGCGCCGCTGTTTCCCGAGCGTGCGAACGTGTCGGTCATTCAGGTCGTCGGCGAAGACATCATCAAGGCCAAGGTGTGGGAGCGCGGCGACGGCGAGACCCAGGCCTGCGGCACCGCCGCCTGCGCCGCCCTCGTCGCCGCTTGCCGCCGCGGCATGATCGGCCGCCAGGGCATCGTCGTGATGCCGGGTGGCCCGCTCGGCGTCGTCTGGCGCGAGAGCGACAACCACGTCCTGCTCACGGGCCCCGTCGCCACCGCGTTCGACGGCCAGTTCGACATGCGCCGCCTGCTGATGGCGCAGCTCGACCGCATGCGCACCATCGGCGAGCTCGGCCAATGACGACGGAAGTCGTCACCTTCGGGTGCCGGCTGAACGCGCTCGAATCCGAAGTCCTGCGCCGCAACGCGCTGGAGGCCGGCCTGACGGACGCCGTCATCGTCAATACCTGCGCCGTCACGTCCGAGGCGGAACGCCAGGCGCGCCAGAGCATTCGCCGCCTGCGCCGCGAACGCCCCGAGACGAAGATCATCGTCACCGGCTGCGCCGCCCAGATCCACCCCGACCGCTTCGCCGAGATGCCCGAAGTCGACCTCGTCCTCGGCAACACCGAGAAGATGACGGCTGCTGCTCTGCGCGATGTGCCCCCTCCCCCCTTGCGGGGGAGGGCTGGGGAGGGGGGTGGTGCGGGACTCGCTCTCTCCGGCGAGCGCGTTCGTGTATCCGACATCATGGAGGTGCGCGAGACCGCCGCGCACCTCGTCGATGGCTTCGACAACCGCACCCGCGCCTTCGTGCAGGTGCAGAACGGCTGCGATCATCGCTGCACCTTCTGCATCATCCCCTACGGCCGCGGTAACAGCCGCAGCGTCCCCATGGGCGCCGTCGTCGAGCAAGTCCGCACCTTGGTGGATAGCGGCTACCGCGAGGTCGTGCTGACGGGCGTCGATGTCACCTCCTACGGCGGCGACCTGCCGGGGGCTCCGGCGCTCGGCCAACTCGTGCGCCGTCTCCTCGCCGCGGTGCCGGAGCTCGAGCGCCTGCGACTCACCTCGCTCGATCCGGCCGAAATGGACGACGACCTCTGGTCGCTCTTGGCCGATGAGCCGCGCCTGATGCCGCATCTGCACCTCAGCGTGCAGGCCGGCGACGACCTCATCCTGAAGCGCATGAAGCGCCGGCATTCGCGCGCCGACGTCGTCCGTCTCGTCGAGCGCGCCCGCTCCACGCGCCCCGCGCTTTCGATCGGCGCCGACCTCATTGCCGGCTTCCCGACCGAAGACGACGCAGCGTTCGCCAATACCCTCGCGCTGGTCGAGGAATGCGGCATCGCCTTCCTGCACGTCTTCCCGTTCTCCGCGCGCGAAGGCACGCCCGCCGCGCGCATGCCGCAAGTGCCGGTGCGTGTCCGCAAGGAGCGCGCCGAACGTCTGCGCACCGCCGGTGACGCAATTCTGTCGGCGCACTTGGGTGCCCAAGTCGGCGGCAGCGTGCGCGTGCTGGTCGAAGGCGAGGGCGAAGGCCGCGCCGAGGACTACGCCCGAGTCCGCCTCGATGGCGCCACCGCAGCAGGCACGGTCGTGGCCGCCCGAGTCGTCGCGGCGCAATCGGGGAGACTGGTCGCCACTCCGCTCTCATGAGCTGGTTCGGCCGTCTCAAGGAGGGCCTCAGCCGTTCCGCCGGAGCCCTGTCCCAGGGCCTCGCCGGCGTGTTCGGCTCGTCGCGCGTCGACGCCGCAACTCTCCAAGACCTCGAGGAGTTGCTCATCTCGTCGGACCTCGGCGTGCAGGCCTCGGCCCGCATCGCCGCCCAGCTCGGCGAGAAGCGCTGGGGCCCGCAAGTTCCGCCCAATGAGGCGCGCACCGCGCTCGCCGACGCCATCGCCACCATCCTGCAGCCGGCCGAACGTCCGCTCGATGTCACCGGCGCCAAGCCGTTCGTCGTGATGCTGGTCGGCGTCAACGGCACCGGCAAGACCACCACCATCGGCAAGCTCGCCAGCCGCCTGCGCGGCGAGGGCAAGAGCGTGCTGCTGGTCGCCGGGGACACCTTCCGCGCCGCCGCCATCGAGCAGCTCAAGGCGTGGGGTGAGCGCTCGGGCGCACCGGTGCTGGCGCGAGAGGCCGGAGCCGATGCGGCCGGACTCGCTTTCGACGCCCTCACCCAGGCGAAGACCCAGGGCACCGATGTCGTGCTGATCGACACCGCCGGCCGCCTGCAGAACAAGGCCAACCTGATGGCCGAGCTCGCGAAGATCGTGCGCGTCGTGAAGAAGGTCGATGCGAGCGCGCCGCACGCCGTGCTCCTGGTCCTCGACGCCACCACCGGCCAGAACGCGCGCGCCCAGGTCGCCGCGTTCAAGGAACTCGTGCAGGTCTCCGGCCTCATCATGGCCAAGCTCGACGGCACCGCGCGCGGCGGCATGCTGGTGGCGTTGGCCGAGGAGTTCGGCCTGCCCATCCACTTCGTGGGAGTAGGCGAGCGCGTGGATGACCTGCAGCCCTTCAGCGCTAACGCGTTTGCCCGAGCGCTTGTCGGCCTCGAGTCCTGAGAGACGCGCGCTCGTCACACGTCACAGCGTTGTCCTCCGCAGGTCACAGGCATGTCACGGCCCCTGTGGCGATCATTCCCCTTGCGCTCAGGCTTGCTCCCACGTGATCCCGCCAGCGATGTCTGGCAGCGCCCATGGGCGGCGCTCAGGTCGGGAGACGTCCTCGTGCGCAGGGGAGGGGATGGATGCGTCGCGTCGTTCTGCGTGCTGTGCACGCGGCCATGGGTCTGCTTGCGCTGAGTGCGTGTACCCACCGGCAAGAGGCCGCCCAGGCTCGGCCAGTTGACCTGATCTACGTACGAATGCCGTCGCCGGACCTCGCGCTCTCGCGGGCCGGCATGCAGATGGCGCTGCAAGGCGAGGGCAAGTCTCAGACCTGGCGAAACCCGGACACCGGCAACACGGGCACGATCACGCCGGAACGTGCCTTCGTCCTTGCCGCCGGTGTCCGCTGCCGCGACTACCGCGAGCACATCGTCTTCGGCGGCCGCGAGGGCGCGGTGCTGAGCACCGCCTGCCAGTTCGCCGACGGCACGTGGCGGACGGTGGTCGTCGGCAACCTCCCCTAGCGTACGAAGCGCGGCGCGCCGCCGGTGCGCGCCGCGGCCACTCTGCCGGCGAGTCGCCCCCCGCGCGGCTCGCCGGCGGGTGCCCGCCCCACTCCCGGTTGGGATACCTCCGCACCCGACGGGAGTACCTCGGAAGTCGGGCGCTGTGCCCCGGATGGCCAAGCTCAAGCGCGGCCGGGCGGGCCTAGGTTCCATCCAACGAAGCGACGGCATCGACAGGCCGTCGCCAGCAAGGAGATGGACATGCAAGCCACCCGTACCGGCACTTTCTCGCGCACGGCGATCGTCGTTGGCCTCTTGGCGGTGACCGCCGGCCTTGGCGCCTGCGCCAACAGCAATCAGTTCTTCCCGACCTCGCCCGCGGCGCTCGAGAACGGCATCACCCGCGACGACGGCCGCCTCGCCGGCCAGGCCCTGGTGGCCATGCTCAATGACGGCGCTACCGCGCCGCGCACCTGGTCCAACAGCTCGACCGGCCACTCGGGCACCCTGACGCCGGTGCGCTCGTTCACCAGCGAGGCCGGCCTGCGCTGCGTCGAGTACCGCGACACCTTCACCATCGGCAGAGACACCGCCACGGCCATCAACACCGCCTGCCAGGGTTCCGACCGCGTTTGGCAGAACATGAACGACCAGGGCCGCTGGCAGCGGATCGGCTAAGCGACGCCTCCACGGGGCGCAGCGGTCGCTGCACCCCAGTCTGCCGGGAGGCTCCTCCCACCTCTTCTGCGTTCGAAGTTCGAGCCGGCCCCCATGGGGGCCGGCTCACCTGTTTTGACTTGGCGCCGTTCCGCGCTTCGCAGTACCGGCCGAAGAAAAACGCGCGCCCAGTTGGGAGTGCGTGCGTGCGTTTTTCCTTCGGTGCGCGACTTTCCTATTGCAATCAGGAAGTGGAAGTACAAAATGGACCCTGCGCTGCTGGTGGTGCCTACCACCCGTAGTGCCGGACCGGGAGGTGCCGGTTTTGGGGGTCACCTCTTCAGGGCTGCCCGGTTCGTTCCGCAAAACAACCTCTTAGGAGCCATGCACATGGCCAAAATGCCCAGCAAAGGCGCGGGAAAGCCCGCTCCGAAGCCGGCCGGCGGTAAGCCGGCGGCCAAGCCGACCAAGAAGTAAGCTCGCGCAAGCGAGTTGAATGCGGGCGCCGGGTAATGCCGGCGCCCGCTTCATTTGTGCCGCCAAATCTATACTTGAGACCTCAAGTAATTCTTTTGGGGACGATCGATACCGGCGTCCCCCGGCCAAGTCGAATTGACGGTCGGCCCGGCCGCAATTGACGGCGATCTCGACCAGTCCATTGGCGTTCTCGTAACAGAACCCGCTTCCCTTCGGCACGTCCGAGAAAGTCCGCGCCCGCGCCAGCGAGTACTTCCCGACGCGCAGCTGATCGCCCTCCCGCAGGGCGTGCGCACGCATCCCAGTCATCCCATTGCCATAGCGATCCGCGCCTCGCGCGCCACGACCGCCTTCATCTGGCCCACGCAAGGGCCTTCCAGGCCGAAGTCGGTGAACAGCACAATCGGGCGCACGGCGGGCACTCCTCTCGCACAGCGAGCTACACCGGCGTCCGCCCCATGGTTACAGTCGCCTAGGATCGCCACATGGATGGTGGTGCCCCTTCGTGAAGAGAGGATAGGCGTGTCCGAAATCCAGCCCCCCGCGGCCGCAGCCACGCGGCCGTCCCAGCATCCCGTGGTCCGCCTGGTCGTCGAGCTCGGCCCGCTGCTGATCTTCTTCTTCGCCAATGCGCGCTGGGGCATCTTCGCCGGCACCGGAGCGTTCATGGCCGCCATCCTCGTCTCGTTCAGCGTCTCGCTGTGGATGGAGCGGCGCGTGCCGGTGATGCCGCTGGTGACCGCGGTCATCGTGCTGGTGTTCGGGGGCCTCACCCTGTTCCTGCAGGACGAGACGTTCATCAAGCTCAAGCCCACCATCCTCTACAGCCTGTTCGCCGCGATCCTCGCCTTCGGGCTCGCCACCGGACGCAACTTCCTGCAGATCGTGCTCGGCTCGGTACTGCAGGTCGATGCGCGCGGCTGGCGCATCCTGACCGTGCGCTGGGCGCTGTTCTTCGTCGCCATGGCGGTGGTGAACGAGCTCGTGTGGCGCAGCTTCTCGACCGACACCTGGGTCAGCTTCAAGCTGTTCGGTTTCCTGCCGCTGACGTTCGCCTTCAGCCTCGCCCAGGTGCCGCTGCTCAACCGCCACCAGATCGATCCGAAGGCCCAACCTAGCCAGCCCTGAAAACAAAACGCCCGCCAAGCGGCGGGCGGGCGGCGGGGTTCAGCATGAACGCTAAGCGGTGAAATCCACCGTGTGCTTGTCGCGCGCGGCCGCTTCCTCGGAGGCTTCCTCTTCCTGGGCGCTGTCGATGGCGAGGTCCTGGCGCCGGTTCTCGTCTGCGCGGCGGCGCGAGTTGCGATCCTCTTCGGCCTCGACCTGGCGGACGTCGACGCGGTCCTCGACCACCCGGCCCGGCTGATTCTTGGTCTCGTCGCTCGCCTGTACGGGGCGCGTCGCACGCTCGGTGCGCGCAGTGGAATCGAGGCCCGGCGGCGGCAACGATGGCGCCACCGGCGTCAGCGACGACGGCGAAATGGCGACGGAACCTGAGGTGACTTCGACCATCCCGGCAACAACGGTTGGTTAACGGCTTCGGTCAAGCATCGGCCCGGGGTGTGGATAAGTCAAGCGAACGGCCGGTGAGCGGCCGCTTGCCTCACGGAGTCAGCCGGAACGAGCCGATCGGCCGCTGGGTCGGGCCGACATCGTTGCGCACCGGCTCGACGGTGCGCAGGTAGCGCCAGATGGCGGCGAGGTCGGTGTCGGTCATGGTGGCGAACGCCTCCCAGGGCATCGCCGAGCCCGCCACCACCCGCCCGCCGCGGAAGCGCGCGACAAAGTCCGCCTCAGACCAGTAGGTGGCGGCGCCGGTCTCATCGGGCGTGAGATTCGGCGCGACGATTTCCATGGTGGGATCGGTCTCGTCCGGCGCCGGCAGTCCGCCGGCCAGCAGCGGCGCCGTCGGCAGGAAGCCGGAGCCGATGCCGCTGGGGCTGTGGCAGCCGACGCAGTTGGCCGGCCCGCGCGCCAGATAGCCGCCGCGCTCGACGCTCGCCTCCATGAGCGGCGCCTCCGCAAGAGCGCCGTCGCGGCGCGGACGCACTGCCAACGCCGCCAGAACGCGGCCCAAGAAGCTGACGCGGCTCTCGGCCACCGGCTCGTCAATCGCCGGTTGGGCGCGCAGGTAGGCGATGATCGCCACGACGTCGTCCTCGGCGAGTGCGCCGACGCCGGCCTGCATGAATACGGACAGGCGTCCGTCGCGCCGCACGCCGCTCTGCAGCACGCGCGCAATCTCGCCGTCGCTCCACGCGCCGATGCCATGGCTGCGGCTCGGCGTAATGTTGGCGGAGACAATCCGGCCGAACGGCAGCTCCCAGACTTGGCCGCCCTTGAGGTCGGGACGCGACAGCGGCCTGAAGGTCTTTGCCTCTGGCAGCGGCAAGTGACACGCCGGGCAGTGCGCCACGGAGTTCACCAGGTACTCGCCGCGCGTCACCAGGGCGGGGTCATCGCGCACGTCGAGCGGCGGCACTGGCACGTCGCTCCACGTGCGGCGGCCGAGCACTTCGACCGCGCCCACCGCCACGACAACGACGACGATGAGGGCGCTGCCGACGGCAGCGCCCCAGCGCACGAACGCGTGCATGAGGGGCCCAGCGCGCCTGCGCACTAAGGCCGCGGCGCGACCGCTTGGGCCAGCCCGTCGAGGCGCGCTTTGACCTCGCTATGGGCCTGCGTCCCCGGATCGAGCCGGGTCAGGAGCTTGCTCCAATGATCGGCGGCGACTTGCGTTTCGCCGGCCTCCGCCGCCGCCATGCCGAGGAAGTACATGGCCTCCAGGTTGTCGGGATCGAGAACGAGGACGCGCTCCAGGATCACCTTCGCCTCGGCCGGGAACGGATCGTTGGCAGGGGTCGCCGACAGCCAAATGCCGGCCTGCTCGGTCAGCACGCCGACGTCGTCGGGCGCCAGGGCCGCCGCCTTGCCGACGGCGTTGCGCGCGTCGTCCCACCGCTCCAGCACGCGATAGGACTGGGCGAGGCGCAGCCAGCCGGCGAGGTCGCCAGGGTTCTGCTCCATGGTCGCCGCCAGGCGATCGACCATCTGCGTGATCATCGCCATCTGCTGCTCGGCCGTCATGCCGGCGAGCGGCGCCGGCGTGGTCGGCGGCAGCGGCTGCGGCATCACCGTGGCGAGGTCGATGTTGAGCTGACGCGCCGCGTCCTGGAGCTGGCGCCGCACGATCGGCAGCCACGGCGCATCGGCGGGCGTCTCGGCGGCGAGCGCCAGCCAGATGTCGAACGCCTCGCGAGTCCGTCCCGCTTGGGCCTTGGCGATGCCGTCGTAGTAGCGTGCGGCTGCGTTGGCAGGATCTGCCTGCAGCGCTGCGGCGATGGCTTCCAGCGCCGGCGGCGTGACAAGGCCGCCGCCCGCATTGATGAGCGCCTCGGTCAATTCCATGTACGTGTTTGCGTCGGCGCGACCGAGCGCGATGGCGCGCCGCGCCGCATTCGCTGCATCGTCGAAACGACCGGTCGCCAGATAGGCACGGCTTAGCAGAAGCCAGCCGTCGGCATCGTTCGGGTTGGCGGCCAGCTGAGTCTCGCGCGCCGCGATGAACTCCAGCATCTCGCGGCTGTTGGCCTGCGGCTGCACCAGTTCCGGCCGTCCTGCGAACGGCTGGTCGGGGGCGCCCGGCTCGCCACGCCAGAAATAGAGGCCGAGCGAGATGGCCGGCACGGCGATCGCGAGGATCACGGCGACCAGCCAGCGCGGCAGCGCGCCGGGCTTCACAGCGGCGCTCTTGTAGGTGCCCTTGGTGACGCCGAGGACGCGGCGATCGATCTCGATACGCGCCGCCGCTTCCTGCGCGGGGCTCAGCAGTCCGCGTGCGACGTCGTCTTCCAACTCGCGCAGCTGGTCGCGATAGACCTCGAGGTCGTAGTCCTCGCGCGACTTCGGCGCGCGGCCCTTGCTCACCAGCGGCAGCACGACCATTGCCGCGGCCACCAGGGCCAGGATGATCAGCGGTATCCAGGCCATCAGCCTTGCCTTTCCTCGCCGAGCAGCGCGGCGACGCGCGCCTGCTCCTCGGACGTCAGTGGCTTCATGTCGGGGATGGCGCGCCGCGAACGCACAAAGTACACCCCGGTGCCGAGCAGCGCGGTGGCGAGAATCAACGGCGGCCCGAGCCACAGCACGAGCGTGCCGGCATTGAGCGGCGGCCGCAGCAGCACCCAATCGCCGTAGCGCGCCACCACGTAGGTCATCACCTGCGCGTCGGTGTCGCCGGCCGCGATGCGCTCGCGCACCACGTTGCGCAGGTCGCGCGCGAGCTCGGCGTTCGATTCGTGGATCGACTGGTTCTGACACACCAGGCAGCGCAGGACCTTGTGCAGCTCCCGGGCGCGCGCTTCCAGCGCCGGATCGGGCAGCGTTGCCTCCAAACCCTGCGCCAGAGCTGCGGTGGCGAGGACAAGGAACATCAGGGCGGCGAGCGCGCCGCGCGCCGCCGCCATCATCCGGCGGCGCGCGCAGCTTTGCTCTGCAGCTCGCGCACCTTGGGCAGAATCTGATTGTCCAGCGCCGCGCGATCGACCGGGCCGATGAACTTCAGCTGGATCATGCCGTGCTCGTCGACGACGAACGTCTCCGGCACGCCGTACACGCCCCAATCGATACCAACGCGGCCGCCGAGGTCGGCGCCGGTGCGCGAGTACGGATTGCCGAGCTGCGCCAGCCACGCCGAGGCGTTCTTGGGCGTGTCCTTGTAGTTGAGGCCGTAGATCGGGATGCCGAGCTTGGCGACTTCGGCCCACAGGCCATGCTCGACGCGGCACGGAACACACCACGAGGCGAACACGTTGACGATGGCGACCTGGCCTTTGAGGTTCTCGCTCGAAAGACCGGGGCCGAAGTCCTGCACCGGCTCCAACGCGAACGTCGGCACCGGCTTGCCGATCAGCGCCGACGGAATCTCGCGCGGCTTCAGGCCGAGGCCGACTGCCAAGGCAATCGCTACGACGACAAAGACGACGAGCGGTACGGCGAGCGCCGGTCGCATGCGCTACTCCGCAGCGCTGGGATGCGCGCCGGCGAGGGCGCCCGGATCGCGCGACTTGCGCGCGGACGGTGCCCCGACGCGGTGCCGGCGGTCGGTGAGCGACACGACACCGCCCGCGACCATCAGGGCCGCGCCGAACCACAGCCAATGCACGAAGGGCTTGAAGTAGCCGCGCACGGCATAGCCGCCGGTGCCATCGGCATCGCCGACCACCACGTACAGGTCGCCCATCACCGTCGGCTCGATCGCCGCCTCGGTCGTGACCTGGGGCGAGTCGACGTAGGAGCGCTTTTCCGGATGCAGCGTCATCAGCACCGGACCTAGTCCTTCGGACCGGGTGCGGTGCACGTCGAAGTTGGCGCGCTGAGCGACGTAGTTGGGTCCGGCTGCGGACTGCACGCCGCGCAGCACGATGGTGTAGCCCGACACGTTCATGGCGTCGCCGACGCGCATCACCTGGTCACGCTCGACCTGCCACGTCAGCAGGACGGTCAGGCCCATGACGATGACGCCGATGCCGCAGTGCGCGAACGCCATGCCGATGGCGGAGCGGGGGAGGGCGCGCAGGCGCTCGGCGGACCCGGCGACACCGCCGCGGAATACGCGCTCGTACAGCGGCCGCAAGCCGCCGAGGATGATCCACGTGGCCAGGATGATTCCGCCGATGGCGGCCAGCGACGTGTCGGTCGCCATCGCGTAGACGGTCACGCCCGCGGACGCGGCGACAAGGAACGTGAAGCGCAAGCGCTCGAGGGCGCCGCGCAGGTCGCCGCGCTTCCACGGCAGCAGCGGCCCGACCACCATCGCCACCAGCAGCGGCACCATCAGCGGCCCGAACGTCGCGTTGAAGAACGGCGGGCCGACCGAGACCTTCTCGCCGGTGAGGGCGTCGAGGAACAGCGGATAGAGCGTGCCGAGCAGCACCGTGGCGCAGGCGGTGGCGAGCAGCAGGTTGTTCAGCACCAGCGCGCCCTCGCGGCTGATCGGCGCGAACAGGCCGCCGGCCTTGAGCGCCGGTGCGCGCACCGCGAACAGCGCCAGCGACCCGCCGATGACGACCACCAGGAATCCCAGGATGAACAGACCGCGCGCCGGATCGGTGGCGAAGGCATGCACCGATGTCAGTACGCCGGAGCGCACGATGAACGTGCCGAGCAGGCTCAGCGAGAACGTCAGGATGGCGAGCAGGATGGTCCACGCCTTGAGCGTGTCGCGCCGCTCGACCACGATCGCGGAGTGCAGCAGAGCGGTGCCGGCGAGCCAGGGCATGAACGAGGCGTTCTCGACCGGGTCCCAGAACCAGAAGCCGCCCCAGCCGAGCTCGTAGTACGCCCACCAGGACCCTAGCGTGATGCCGGTCGTGAGGAAGCACCACGCTGCCAGCGTCCACGGCCGCACCCAGCGCGCCCACGCCGGATCGACGCGGCCTTCGATGAGCGCGGCGACGGCGAACGAGAACGCCAGCGAGAAGCCGACGTAGCCCAAATAGAGGAACGGCGGATGGATCGCGAGGCCGGGATCCTGCAGCAGCGGATTGAGGCCGCGACCTTCGAGCGGCACCGGGAACACGCGCTCGAACGGATTGGAGGTAAACAGGATGAAGGCGAGGAAGCCCACGCCGATCATTGCCTGTACGGCGAGGACGCGCGCGGCCAGCGTCGGCGGCAGGTTGGTGCCGAACGCGGCAACCGCCGCGCCGAAGCCGGTGAGGATCAGGATCCACAAGAGCAGCGAGCCCTCGTGGTTGCCCCACACGCCGGTGACTTTGTAGAGCAGCGGCTTCAACGAGTGCGAGCTCTGGAAGACGGTTAGCACCGAGAAGTCGGACTGGACGAAGCAATACATGAGGGCGAAGAACGCAACGCCCGCCATCAGGAACTGAATCAAGGCGGCGGGGCGCGCCACGGCGATCAGTTCGTCGGCCCCGCGTGCCGCGCCGACAAGCGGAACGGTCGCCTGCACGGCGGCGACGACCATGGCGACGATCAGGGCGAAATGGCCGAGTTCGGCGACCATGTCAGTCGCCACCCTTCCAATTGCCTTGGGCTTTGAGGGCGTCCATCACTTCCTTCGGCATGTAGGTTTCGTCGTGCTTGGCCAGGATCGAGCTCGCGACGAACACGCCGTCCGTTCCCAAGCGGCCCTCGGCGACGACGCCCTGGCCTTCCTTGAACAGGTTGGGCACCAAGCCGGTGTAGGTGACGCGCACGGCATTGGCCGTGTCCGTGACGGCAAACCGGATCGTGTCGGCGCCGACGCGTTCCAGCGAGCCCGCCTCTACTAGTCCGCCGATGCGGAAGTTGCGGTTCTCGACCGGCATCTCGCGCAGGACGACCTGAGTCGGGCTGTAGAAGAACACCAGGTTGTCGCGCAGCGCGAACAACGTCAGGCCGGTGGCCAAACCGAGCGCGCCGAGGCCGCTCAGCACGAAGATCATGCGTTGGCGCTTACGCGTCACTGGTTTCGGCTCCGCGGAGGGAGGGCGAACTGGATGCCGTCTCGCCCCGCCGGCGTGCGCGATGCGGCGCATTCTTCTCGAGTTCAGCCAGCACCTTCCGGTCGGCGGCAAGTCCGCGCAGGGTGCTGACGACCAGCCAGATCATGAACCCAAGGGTGACGATGTAGGTCGGCCAGATGTAGAAGGCGTACCCATCCATCGCAAAGAATTCGGCCATGGCCCGCGCGCCCTTACGCCTGCGCCTGCAGCAAGCGCAGCTGGCGAATCTTGCGGCCGACGATCTCGCGCTCCATCCGCAACAGCAGCACCGTGACGTAGAAGCAGAAGAACGCGGCCAGGAGCGTCAGCAGCGGCACCGCCAGCACGGGGTCGGTCTTGCCCTGCAGCAGGCCGGCCGGCTGGTGCAGCGTATTCCACCATTCCACCGAGTAGTGAATGATCGGCAGGTTGACCGATCCCGCCAAAGCCAGGATGGCGGCGGCACGTCCGGCGCGCTGCGGATCCTCGATCGCCTGCCAGATGGCGATGTAGCCGAGGTAGACGAAGAACAGCACCAGCTCGGACGTCAGGCGCGCATCCCACGCCCAGTAGGTTCCCCACGTCGGGCGTCCCCACATCGAGCCGCTGATGAGGCAAGTGGCGGTGAAGCCCGCGCCGATGAGCGCCGACGACTTGGCGGCGATGTCCGCCAACGGGTGCTTCCAGATCAGCGCGACGGCGCTCGCCACGGCCATGCCGCCGTAGACGGTCATGCTCATGATGGCGCTCGGCACGTGCATGTACATGATGGTGGCGGGCGCGCCCTGGGTGGCATCGTGCGGCGCCGTCAGGCCGCGCCACAGGCCATAAGCCAGCAGCACCACGGTGAGGCCCGCGAGATACGGCACCACCGCGTTCGAGATGCGCAGGAAGCGGCCGGGGTTCGCCAGCCAATGCAGGTTCGCCATCGCCTTAACCGTTCTGCCCGAAGGCATGCGTCTTAGCACCGAACCGCGGCCGGGCGCCAACCGCTCCGCCGGTCTCGGGGCCGATTCTCCAACCCGATTGTGGCGAATTGCCGCAGCGTTCGGCGGGCCTACTCCAGATTTAGGCGCAACGCCGCCGCCGCACCCCACGGCGTGAGGGCCAAGGCGACCAGGAGGTCCGCGCCGAGAAGCAGGAGATGGGGGCGGGGGCTCAAGCCTTCGAGCGTAGCCTCGACCGCAAGGGCACCGAAAATCAGCGCCGGGACATAGAGCGGCATCACCAGCAGCGACAGCAGCACGCCGCCGCGGCGGATGCCGACCGTGAGAGCTGCGCCGATGCTGCCGACCAGGCTGAGTACGGGTGTACCCAGGAGCATGGCCACCATCAGGGTCGGATAGGCGGCGGGCTCGATCGCCAGCATCGCGCCCATCAGCGGCGCCAGCAGAGTGACGGGCAGCCCGGTCGTCAGCCAATGGGCCAGCACCTTGGCGAGCACTGTGAGCTCGAGCGGCAGCGGCGCGAGGGCCAGGAGCTCCAAGCTGCCGTCCTCGTAGTCGGCCTGGAACAACCGGTCGAGCGACAGCAGGGCAGCAAGGAGGGCGACCACCCACAGCACGCCCGAGCCGATGCGGGACAGCAGCGCGAGGTCCGGCCCGACGCCGAGCGGAAACAGCGTCACGGTCAGGATGAAGAACATCAGGGTCCAATAGCTGCCGCCGCCCTGGCGCAGCGCCAAACGCACGTCGCGCGCGACCACAGCGGAAAAACGACTCATGGCGCTCCGATCCGCAACGTGCGGGCGTTCTCGAGCGGCAAGTCCTGATGTGTTGCGATGACCGCCATGCCGCCGGCATCGCGATGAATCTCGATCATCGTCATCAGCGCATTGGTCGACGCGTCATCGAGCGACGACGTCGGCTCGTCGAGCAACCAAAGGCTTCCCGCCGCAACCGCGAGGCGCGAGAGATTGAGACGGCGGCGCTGCCCGGCCGACAGATACGCCGCGGGAAGGTCGGCGAGGTGGGCCAGGCCCATCGGCTGCAGGTACTCGCTCGGTGTGAGGGTCATGGGCCGCGGCGGCGCCAGCGCTGCCCAGAACGCGATGTTGTCCTCCACCGTGAACGCGGGCTTCACCGCATCCAGGTGTCCCACCCACGCAAGGCGGTTGCGATGGTCGTCGAGGTCGGCCTGGATCGGCCGGCCGTTCCAGGTCAGTTCGCCGGCCGCCGGCTGCAGGAATGCCGCACAAAGTCTAAGTAGCGTGGATTTCCCCGCGCCGTTCGGACCGCGCAACAGCAGCGCGCCGCCCGCAGCGACCTCGAAGTCGAGGTGCTCGAAAACGATGCGTTCGCCGCGGATGCAGGCAAGGCCGGTGGCCGCGAAGGTGTCGGGCATCTGATGGATTTGCAGGACGACGCGCCGCACCCTAGCCGAATCGGCCCAACGCACCAATTCTGCTATCTAGAGCCCGATTCGACCTGGGGTTCCCATGCCAGCCAACGCGGATACCCGGCGCAGCCTGACGGCGGCCGGCAAGACCTTCGATTATTTCAGCCTCGCCGCCGCCGAAGCGCGCTTGGGCTCGTTGGCGCGCCTGCCGCGTTCGCTCAAGGTGCTGCTCGAGAACCTGCTGCGCCACTACGACGGCCGCACGGTGACCGACGACGACCTCAAGGCGGTCGTCGCCAACGGCCAAGGGAGCAAGGCGTGGACCGAGCGCGAGATCGGTTTCCGCCCGGTGCGCGTGCTGATGCAGGACTTCACCGGCGTGCCCGCCATCGTCGATCTCGCCGCCATGCGCGACGCGATGATCGCGCTCGGCGGCGATCCGAAGCGCATCAATCCGCTCGCGCCCGTCGATCTCGTCATCGATCACTCGGTGTCGGTGGACGCGTTCGGCAAGGCCGACGCGTTCGCCAAGAACGTCGGGCTCGAGATGGAGCGCAACCGCGAGCGCTATGCGTTCCTCCGCTGGGGTCAGTCGGCGTTCCAGAACTTCCGCGTCGTGCCGCCCGGCACCGGCATTTGCCACCAGGTGAATCTGGAGGCGCTGTCTCAAGTCGTGTGGACGGTGAAGGACGGCCAAGGGGAGGGTGGGCGCACCGTCGCGTGTCCCGACACGCTCGTCGGCACCGACAGCCACACCACCATGGTCAACGGACTCTCGGTGCTCGGCTGGGGCGTCGGCGGCATCGAGGCGGAAGCCGCCATGCTCGGCCAGCCGATCTCCATGCTGGTGCCCGAGGTTGTCGGCTTCGAGCTCACCGGCAAGATGCGCGAGGGCGCGACCGCGACCGATCTCGTCCTCACCGTTACAGAGCGTCTGCGCAAGAAGGGCGTGGTCGGCAAGTTCGTCGAGTTCTACGGGCCCGGCGTCGCCGAGCTGTCGCTTGCCGATCGCGCCACCATCGCCAACATGGCGCCCGAATACGGCGCGACCTGTGGGTTCTTCCCGGTCGATCAGGAGACGCTCAACTATCTGACGCTATCCGGCCGCGAGCCGTGGCGCGTCGCGCTCGTTGAGGCCTACGCGCGCACCCAAGGACTGTGGCGTGACGCCAAGACGCCGGAGCCCACGTTCAACGACGCGATGTCGCTCGACATCGGCACCGTCGAGCCGAGCCTCGCCGGACCGAAGCGGCCGCAGGATCGCGTGAACCTGTCCAACGCCCCGATGAGCTTCGCCAACGCGCTGGCCGAGTCGAAGCAGCGGCAGACGCGCGTCGCCGCGCCTGTGGCGGGCCACAACTACCAGCTCAGCGACGGCGACGTGATGATCGCCGCCATCACCAGCTGCACGAACACGTCGAACCCGAGCGTGATGATCGCGGCGGGTTTGTTGGCGCGGAACGCCGTCGCCAAGGGCTTGCGCGTCAAGCCGTGGGTGAAGACGTCGCTGGCGCCGGGCTCCCAGGTCGTCACCGACTATCTGCAAAAGGCCGGCCTGCAGGAGCCGCTCGATGCGCTGGGGTTCAACCTGGTCGGCTACGGCTGCATGACCTGCATCGGCAACTCCGGCCCGCTCGACCCGGCGTTGTCGGCGACCATCAACCAGGCGGGCCTCGTCGTCGCGTCGGTGCTGTCAGGCAATCGCAACTTCGAAGGCCGCGTCAATCCGGACACGCGCGCCAACTACCTCGCCTCGCCGCCGCTGGTGGTGGCGTACGCGCTCGCCGGCACCATGGTGACCGACCTCGTCAACGAGCCGCTCGGCGCGGGCAGCGACGGCAAGCCGGTGTTCCTGCGCGACATCTGGCCGTCGTCGCGTGAGATCGCGCTATTCGTGCGCGGCAACCTCTCGTCCGAGATGTTCGCCAGCCGCTACGCGCAAGCGTTCCTCGGCTCGCCCGAATGGCAGGCGATCGCTGCGCCGGCCGGCATCACCTACACGTGGGAGGAATCATCCACCTACGTGCGCAAGGCGCCGTATTTCGACGGCATGAAGCTCACGCCCACGCCGCTCACCGACATTCGCGGCGCGCGCCCGCTGGCCATCCTCGCTGACATGGTGACGACCGATCACATCTCCCCGGCGGGCTCCTTCAAGGAAGCCACTCCGGCGGGCAAGTATCTCGCCGAGCGCCAGGTGCGGCCCAAGGATTTCAACTCCTACGGGGCGCGGCGCGGCAACCACGAGATCATGATGCGCGGCACCTTCGCCAACATCCGCATCAAGAACGAGATGGCGCCCGGCACCGAAGGCGGTGTCACGCGGCTGATGCCGGCCGGCGCGGTCATGCCGATCTACGACGCGGCCATGGCATACAAGGCCAGCGGCGTGCCGCTCGTCGTCATCGCCGGCAAGGAATACGGCGCCGGTTCGTCGCGCGACTGGGCCGCCAAGGGTCCCGCGCTCCTCGGGGTCCGCGCCGCCATCGCCGAGAGCTACGAGCGCATCCATCGCTCCAACCTCGTCGGACTCGGTGTCCTGCCGCTGGAGTTCCCGGCCGGGGTGACCCGCAAGACCCTTGGCCTCGACGGCAGCGAGACCTTCGACTTCCTCGGCGTGGCGACGGGCCTCACCCCGCGCGGCCTCGTGCGGTGCCGCATCCACCGCGCCAACGGAACCGTGACCGAGCTCGACCTGCTGTGCCGCATCGATACCGAAACCGAGCTCGGCTACTTCCAGCACGGCGGAATCCTGCCCTACGTGCTGCGTAGCCTGATGGCGGCCGACGCCGCCGGTGCCAGCCTCAAGGCCGGCGTAGCGGGCTGATTCTTTGGTCGAGCGTCAAAGAGAATTGATTGGCCGCGTCGGGGCAGGGGCGGCACCATCCAAGCTCATGTCGGCTTGGTCCAAACTCGGCCCCGCTGTGGCCGTGACTTTTGCGCTCCTGGCCGGCGCCGCGTCGGCGCATGCGCAGGCGATCGTCCAGCGGCCGGTGACGGTCGTCGAGCTGTTCACCTCGCAGGGCTGCAACTCCTGCCCGCCCGCCGACAAGTTCCTGCTCGACCTCGTCGCGCGCCAGGATCGCGACAACCTGATCGTGCTCGGCTACCACGTCGACTACTGGGATTACCTCGGCTGGGCCGACACGTTCGCCACGCCAGAGGCCACGCAGCGCCAGCGCGGCTACATGCGCTCGCTACGCACCCAATCGGTGTACACGCCGCAGATGGTGGTCGGCGGCCGCATCGAGCTGGTGGGCGCGGATCGCACCGCCGCCGAAGCTGCCATCGAGCAGGCGCGGGCGACCATGCCAGGCGGCGGCGCCAACGTGTGGTTCGACTACGCCGAGAACGGCGCGCCGGTATTGCGCGTCGAGGCGCCCAAGTCGCCCGACTTCAAGGTCGACGCCGATATCTTCCTGGTGCTGTTCGCCGACACCAAGAACGTGCCGATCGGGCGCGGCGAGAACGCCGGCAAGACCATCGGCTACGCCAACATCGTCCAGACGATGATCCATCTGACCAAGTGGGACGGCAAACCGGCGACGTTCGCCCTGCCGACCGGCCAGCTGTCGCCCGGCGCGTCGTTCTGCGCCGCCGTCATCCAGCAGGCCAATCAGGGCCCGATCCTCGGCGCCGTGCGCGCCAGGATCACCGACGGGCGCTGGTAGCGCTGCTCCGCGACAGCCACGGCTAGCTTCAACACCGTGTTCCAGCTGCGCGCGGTGTTCGTACCGACGTGCTTGGCGATCAGCGCCGTGTGCCCTTGCCCGTGAACACCGCGTTGCCGCTGTTCAGCGGCGTGCGGGCATCGTCGAAACCGAGTCCAAGCAGGATGTCGCGCAGCGCCAGCATCGCTTTGGGGCGCGCAGCAGCGCAACGAAGGCCGTCATCGGCCGAGCCGCTGCCAGAGCGCGTCAAGGATGGCGCGCTGGCCCTTCATGACTTTGTCGGTAGCCTGCTCGCGCGTGAACCACGCGGCACGGTCCACTTCGGGGATCTCGAGTTGCTTTCCGGACTTCGGTGGCCACTCGATGATGCAGGTGTTGCTGACCAGCGAGTCGGCGTCGAAGTCGCCTTCCAGGCACCACGCATCGACGATCTTGCCGCTCGGCTGTGGGAACGCGCCGAGCGCAATGGGCTCGCCTGGCGGCACCGGGGAGCCGGTCTCCTCGGCGAATTCCCGCCGTGCGGCGGCGAGAGGATCCTCGTCGGGCTCGTAGATGCCCTTCGGCAGGCCCCACGCGGCCTCGTCCTTGCCGGCCCAGAACGGTCCGCCTGGATGCACCAGCATCACCTCGACGGCACCGCCCGGGCCACGCCGGTACAACAGGATGCCGGCGCTGCGTTGGACCATCGCTGCGGCTACTTCGCTCCGAGCGCGCGAGTCATCACGTCCGACAGCCGGCGCGCGAAGTCGGCCGGGTCCGCGGGCGGATCGCCTTCGCGGATCATCGCTTGGTCGAGCAGCAAGCGTCCGACGTCATCGAGCTGCGTGCGCTGCGTGGGATTCTTCGCCACCGCGACAAGCGTGCGGATGAGCGCATGGTGCGGATTGACCTCGAGGATGCTGGCGACGCCGTCCTTCATCTGCCCCTGCGCCTTCAGCATGCGCGCCAGGTGGCGCGGCATATCGTGCTCGTCGGCGACTAGGCAAACGGCGCTGTCGGTGAGACGGTCGGAAACCCGCACGTCTTTCACTCGCGTGCCCAGGCCCTGCTTCAGCAGCGCCAGCAGAACCGCAAGCTCGCCCGCATCGACGGCGTCCATCTTGTCCGTCTCGGGCGCCGGCCCGAGCGATGCGGCGCCCTGGGCGACCGAGACGAAGCGCTTGCCCTCGAACATGCCGACCGAGGGAATCCAGAACTCGTCCACCGCGTCGGACAGCAGCAACACCTCGTAGCCGCGCGCCAGGAAGCCCTCCAGATGCGGGCTCGACTTCAGCGCCGCCGCGTCCTCGCCGGTGATGTAGTAGATGGCGTCCTGCTTGTCCTTCATTCGCCCCACGTAATCGGCGAGCGAGATGACCTTGTCGCCGGCGTCGCGCGGGACGCGCGCCTCCGGCGCGACCGTGCGGAAGCGCGCCAGCTTGAGGAGTTGTTCGCGACGGCCGATGTCCTCGTAGATGCCTTCCTTCAGCACCGCGCCGAAGGCGTCCCAGAACTTGGCGTAGGCCTCCGCGTCCTTCTCCGCCTTCTTCTCAAGTTCCGACAGTACCTTGGTGACGATGGCGCTGCCGATGCGTGCCAGTACGGGATCGTGCTGCAGCATCTCGCGGCTCACGTTCAGCGCGATGTCCTCGGTGTCCACCACTCCGCGCAGGAAGCGCAGGTAGGAGGGCAGCAACCCTTCGGCATGATCGGTGACGAACACGCGCCGCACGTACAGGCGCACCGACGCCTTGCGCTCGACATGGAATAGGTCGGGCGGCCGCGTCGTCGGCACGAATAGCAGCGTCACGTACTCGAGACGCCCCTCGGCGCGTGTGTGAATGGTCAGCCACGGCTCGTCGAAGGCGTGCGCGACGTGCTGGTAGAACTCCTTGTACTGCTCGGCGGTCACTTCCTTCTTGGCGCGCATCCACAGCGCCGACGCCGAGTTGAGCGTCTCTTCGGCCTTTTCGGTGGCGAGCTTGACCGGCAGGCCGATATGGTCGGAGTGCGCCTTCACCACCTCGCGCAGGCGATGCTCCTCGGCGAATTCGGCCTGGTCCTTGCGCAGGTGCAGCACGATGGTCGTGCCGCGCCTGGCGCGCTCGGCCGCAGCAATGGTGAAGCTGCCCTTGCCGTCCGACGTCCACCGCCAAGCCTCGGCCGATCCCGCGCGCCGGCTCGTCACCTCGACTTTGTCGGCGACGATGAAGGCCGAATAGAAGCCGACGCCGAACTGGCCGATCAGCGCGACGTCGTCGCCGCCCTTGTCCTTGGCGCCGTCGCCCTTGGTCTTCGCCAGTTGCTCGGCGAACGCCGCGGAGCCGGACCGGGCGATGGTGCCGAGGTTGTCGACCAGGTCCTGGCGCGACATGCCGATGCCGTTGTCGGCGATGGTCAGGGTGCGCGCCTTGGCGTCGGGCGTCAGCACGACCTTGAATTCGGTATCGTCGGCGGCGAGCGCCGGGTTGGTGATCGCCTCATAGCGCAGGCGGTCGCACGCGTCCGACGCGTTCGAGATCAGCTCGCGCAGGAAAACTTCCTTGCGGCTGTACAAAGAGTTGGCGACGATTTGGAGAAGCTTGGTGACCTCGGCCTGGAAGGCCAGGGTCTCTCCGCCGGTCTGCTCAGCCATGGCGTCTCATTCGCTGCGGTTGCGGATTGTATGACCTCGGTCGGGGTCGAGATATGGAATGCCCTGGGGCTGTGCACAACCCCGTTTCCGGTCAACGGGAAAAGCGGCTCACCGAAATAGGAGTTGCCCGGGCATCCCCGCCATGGGAACAATCCCGCCCCAACGGAGCCCGGCGCGGCGGCCCGATCTGGCCATGGCAACGGGCGCGGCAGCAGCAAGACGATGGAACGACCAAAGATCGCCCTGATCGGCGGCGGCAACATCGGCGGCACGCTCGCCCACCTCGCGGCGCTCAAGCGTCTCGGCGACATCATCCTGTTCGACATCGTCGAGGGCCTGCCCCAGGGCAAGGCGCTCGACATCTTCGAGGCGCTGGCGATCGAGCGCGTCGATGCCAACATTCGCGGTACCCAGAGCTACGCGGACCTCAAGGGCGCCGACGTCGTCATCGTCACCGCCGGGGCCACGCGCAAGCCCGGCATGAGCCGCGACGACCTCGCCGAAACCAACTACCGCATCATCCGCACGGTGGCGGAGGGCATCGGCCGCTACGCGCCCGAAGCCTTCGTCATCTGCATCACCAACCCGCTCGATGCCATGGTGTGGGCGCTACAGCGTCTTAGCGGACTGCCCGCGCACATGGTCGTCGGCATGGCCGGCGTGCTCGACAGCGCGCGTCTCCGTACCTTCATCGCCGAGGACATCGGCGTCTCGGTCGAGGACATTTCGGCGTGCGTGCTCGGCGGCCACGGCGATGCCATGGTGCCGATGCTGCGCCACACCACGGTGTCCGGCATTCCCCTGCCCGACCTGATCAAGCAGGGCTGGACGACTCAGAAGCGCGTCGATGCCATCGTCGAGCGCGTCCGCAACGGCGGCAGCGAGATCGTCAAGCTGCTCAAGACGGGCTCCGCGTTCTACGCGCCCGCCAGCTCCGCGATCCAGATGGCCGAGTCCTACTTGCGCGATCGCAAGCGCGTGCTTCCCTGCGCCGCCTACCTCAACGGCGAGTACGGCGTGCGCGACCTCTACATCGGCGTGCCGGTGGTGATCGGCGCCGGGGGCGTCGAGCGCATCGTCGAAATCGAGCTGACCGCGACCGAGCGCAAGCAGTTCATGAAGTCCGTCGCCTCGGTGCACAAGCTGGTCGATCTCGTCCGCAGCCTTGACCCGAAACCTGCGGGCAAGGCGGCCGCGGCAAAGGCCAAGGCCAAGCGCCGCCAACGGGCTTAGCCGCTGCCCGGCAGAATTGCGTTAACGCCCGTCGCTGCCTATAACGAGCGCCTTCCGGACGGGGTTCGATGAATCTTCACGAGTATCAATCGAAGGCGCTGCTCGCCAAATTCGGCGTACCGGTGCCCAAGGGCGGCGTCGTATTGGCCGCCAACGACATCCATCGCGTCGTCGGCGAAGTCGGCGGCCCGGTGTGGGTGGTCAAGGCACAGATCCACGCGGGCGGCCGCGGCAAGGGCGGCGGCGTCAAGATCGCCAAGACCGCGGCCGATGCCGAGAAGGCGGCCCAGGACATCCTCGGGATGACGCTGGTGACCCACCAGACCGGCCCGGCCGGCAAGGAAGTGCACCGCGTCTACATCGAGCAGGGCGCCAATATCGCCCGCGAGCTCTACTTCGCCGTTCTCCTCGACCGCGCCACCAGCCGCGTCACCCTGATGGGTTCGACCGAGGGCGGCATGGACATCGAAGAAGTCGCAGCCTCGACGCCGGACAAGATCGTGCGAGTCTCTATCGATCCGATCACCGGCATGCAGCCGTTCCACGCGCGCAAGATGGCGTTCGCGCTCGGCCTCAAGGCCAACGAGTTGAAGACCGGCGTGCCGCTCATGATGGCCGCGTACAAGGCGTACATGGAGTGCGACGCGTCGCTGGTTGAGATCAATCCTCTCTGCGTCACCAAGGAGGGCAACGTCGTCGCCCTCGACGCCAAGATCACCATCGATGACAACGCGCTGTTCCGTCAGCCGGCCATCAACGCCATGCGCGACGAGACGGAGGAGAACCACGCCGAGCTGCGCGCCCAGCGCGCGTCGATCAACTACGTGAAGCTCGACGGCGACATCGGCTGCCTGGTCAACGGCGCCGGCCTCGCAATGGCGACGATGGACCTCATCAAGCACTCGGGCGGCGAGCCCGCGAACTTCCTGGATGTCGGCGGCGGCGCGCCCAAGGAGCGCGTGGTCGAGGCGTTCAACATCATCCTCGAGGACCCGAACGTGAAGGGCATCCTCGTCAACATCTTCGCCGGCATCAATCGCTGCGACATCATCGCTGAGGGCGTCGTCGCCGCGACCAAGGAAGTGCAGATGAAGGTGCCGCTCGTCGTTCGCCTCGAAGGCACCAACGTCGAGGAAGGCCGCCGCATCCTCGCCGAGTCGAAGCTGTCGATCATTGCGGCGGACGGCTTGGCCGACGCCGCCGAGAAAATCGTGTCTGCGACGCGGAGCGCTGCCTGATGTCGATCCTCATCGACGCCGATACCCGCGTCATCGTCCAGGGCATCACCGGCGCCCAGGGCACCTTCCACACCGAGCAGGCGCTCGCCTACGGCACCAAGGTCGTCGGCGGCGTGACGCCCGGCAAGGGCGGTACCAAGCACCTCGGCCTGCCCGTATTCGACACCGTGGCCGAAGCGGTCGAGGCGACCGGCGCCACCGCCACCGGCATCTATGTGCCGCCGCCGTTCGCCGCCGACGCGGTGTTGGAGGCGGCCGATGCTGGCCTCGAACTCGCTGTCTGCATCACAGAAGGCATCCCCGTGCTCGACATGGTGCGCGTGAAGCGCGCCCTGCAGGGCGCGCGCATGCGCATGATCGGTCCGAACACCGCCGGCCTCATCACGCCGGGCGCGTGCAAGATCGGGATCATGCCGGGCCACATCCACACGCCCGGCAAGGTCGGCATCGTGTCCAAGTCCGGCACGCTCACCTACGAAGCGGTCGAGCAGACGACGAAGGCGGGCCTCGGCCAGTCCACTTGCGTCGGCATCGGCGGTGATCCGGTCAACGGCTCGCCGTTCGTCGACATTCTCGAACTCTTCCTCGCCGATCCGGGCACCGAAGCCATCATCATGATCGGCGAGATCGGCGGCTCGTTCGAAGAGGAGGCAGCAGCCTTCATCCGCCGCAGCCGCATCAAGAAGCCCATGGCCGGCTTCATCGCCGGCGCCACCGCTCCTCCGGGCAAGCGCATGGGCCACGCCGGCGCCATCATCTCGGGCGGCGCGGGCACCGCGGAAGGCAAGAAGGAAGCGATGCGCTCAGCCGGTATCGCCGTGGCCGACTCGCTCACCAACATCGGCTCGACCCTGGTGAACCTCATGCTCGGCCGCCTGCCGCCGACCCGCAGCCCGCGGCCTCGGCGTCGCGCCGGATAGCGGCGCGCCTCACGGCTACGTGACGGGCCGGATAGCAAATCCGCCGCGGAGCACTATCTTTGAGGCACCCGCAGATGGTTCTGTCCGGCGCCTCCTCCGCGTACCTCGAGGACCTTTACGAGCGCTATCTCCGCGATCCCGGATCGGTGGAGACGGGGTGGCGTGCGTTCTTCGCCGGCGTCGCCGGCGGGAATGAGGCCTCGGGCCATGACGCCCTGACCATCGCGCGCAAGGCGAGCTGGGGCCGGCCGATCCTGCTTCCCCTCGAAGACGAGATCGCCGCGCGCCCCGGTCTCGCCGGAGTCACCGGCGACGTTCGCCAGGCCGCCCTCGATTCGATCCGCGCCCGCATGATGATCCGCGCCTATCGCGTGCGCGGCCATCTCGGCGCCAACCTTGACCCCCTCGGGCTCGCCGGCGCGACGCGCCATCCCGATCTCGACCCTGCCAGCTATGGCTTCACGCTGGCGGACTACGACCGTCCGATCTTCCTCGACCGCGCGCTCGGCCCGGAATCGATGACGCTGCGCGACGTGCTCGCCTTCGTGAATGAGGTGTACTGCGGCCGCATCGGCTACGAGTACATGCACATCCAGTCGCCGGAGCAGCGCAACTGGCTGCAGGTGCGCATCGAGACGCCCGAGTACCGCCAGCACTACTCGGCGCGCAGCAAGCGCGCCATCCTGCGCCAGCTCGCCGAGGCGGAGACCTTCGAGCGCTTCCTGGCGGTCAAGTACACCGGCACCAAGCGCTTCGGCCTCGACGGCGCCGAGTCCCTTCTGTGTGCGCTCGAATCGATCCTCGATCGCGCCGTGCAGCACGGCGTCGAGGAGGTCGTGCTCGGCATGCCGCACCGCGGCCGCCTGAACGTGCTCGCCAACATCGTCAAGAAGCCGGTGACCGCCATCCTGTCGGAGTTCGAGGGCGTGCCCTCGATGCCCGGCGACGTGCAGGGCTCCGGCGATGTGAAGTACCACCTCGGCACGTCCGCGGATCGCGACATCGCCGGCAAGCGCATGCACGTCTCGCTATGCGCCAACCCCTCGCACCTCGAGGCGGTCGATCCGGTTGTATTGGGCAAGGTGCGCGCCAAGCAGGAGCAGCGCGACGACGTCGAGCGCAAGCGCGTCGTGTCGATCCTGATGCACGGCGACGCGGCGTTCGCGGGCCAGGGCATCGTTGCCGAGTGCCTCGCGCTGTCCGAGCTGCGCGGGTACCGCGTCGGCGGCACCGTTCATGTCATCGTCAACAACCAGATCGGCTTCACGACCAGCCCGAAGTTCGCGCGCTCCTCGCCGTATCCGAGCGACGTCGCGCTCGCGGTGCAGGCGCCGATCGTGCACGTCAACGGCGACGACCCGGAGGCGGTCATCCATGCCGCCAAGGTCGCCACCGACTTCCGCCACAAGTTCGGCAAGGACGTGGTGCTCGACCTGTTCTGCTACCGCCGCTTCGGCCACAACGAAGCGGACGAGCCGTCGTTCACCCAGCCCATCATGTACCGCAAGATCGCGGCGCATCCTTCGACGCGCCAGCTGTACGCCGAGCGTCTGGTTGGGGAGGGCGTGCTGACCGACGCCGAAGCAGAATCGATGGTCGCGGAGATCCGGGCCGGATTCGAGCAGGCCCACAAGGCGGCGAAGTCCTACCGCCCGAACAAGGCGGACTGGCTGGAAGGCCGCTGGTCCGGCTTCAAGCGTCCGGCGCGCGACGGCGCCCGGCGCGGCGCCACGTCGGTGCCGATGCGCGAGCTGATGAGTCTTGCCGAACCGCTCACTCGCATCCCCGAGACGTTCGAGGCGCATCCCACCGTGCGCAAGATTCTCGGCCGCCGCCGCGAAACGATTCTCGCCGGTACCGGCATCGATTGGGCGACCGCCGAGTCGCTCGCCTTCGCCACGTTGCTGCGCGAGGGCTTCAAAGTGCGGCTGTCGGGGCAAGACTCGGGCCGCGGCACGTTCTCGCAACGCCACGCGGTGCTGGTGAACCAGACCGACGAGAGCCGCTACGTGCCGCTCGAGCACCTCGAAGACGCACAAGGCGAGTTCGAGGTCGTCGATAGCTTGCTCTCCGAGGAAGCCGTGCTCGGCTTCGAGTACGGCTACACCCTCGCCGAGCCCAACGGCCTCATCCTATGGGAGGCGCAGTTCGGCGACTTCGCCAACGGCGCCCAAGTGATGTTCGACCAGTTCCTGGCCAGCGCCGAGAGCAAGTGGCTGCGCATGTCCGGCCTCGTCGCGTTGTTGCCGCACGGCCAGGAGGGGCAGGGGCCCGAGCACTCTTCGGCGCGGCTGGAGCGCTACCTGCAGTTGTGCGCCGAAGACAATCTGCAGGTCGTCTATCCGACTACCCCGGCGAGCTACTTCCACGTGCTGCGCCGCCAGCTGCACCGCGACTTCCGCAAGCCGCTCATCGTCATGGCGCCGAAGTCGCTGCTGCGCCACAAACGCGCGGTGTCAAACCTCGCCGACATGGATCACGGCCGCACCTTCCATCGCGTGCTGTGGGACGACGACGCGGCGCTCAAGCCAGACCACGAAATCCGCCGAGTGGTGATCTGCTCGGGCAAGGTCTACTACGATCTGCTCGACGCCAAGGAAGCGAGCGGCGTCCACGATGTCTACGTGCTGCGCCTCGAGCAGCTGTATCCATTCCCGGCCGAATCCCTTGCGGAAGAGCTGGCACGCTTTCCGAAAGCGGAGGTGATGTGGTGCCAGGAGGAGCCGAAGAATGCCGGCGCCTGGCTGTTCGCGCGCGCCTATGTCGAGGAATTGCTCGCTCGCCAGCGCCCGGCCGCGCCGCGGCTGCGCTATGCTGGCCCGCCCGCCATGGCCGCTCCGGCGCCCGGCTCGCTCCGCCAGCATCAGGCGCTGCAGAGCCAGGTGGTCGCGGCGGCGCTGGCGACGTAACGGAGCCCTGGGCATGAGCATCGAGATCAAAGTGCCGAGCCTCGGCGAGTCGATCAGCGAGGCGACCGTTGCGCGCTGGTTCCGCAACGCCGGCGACGCCGTTGTCGCCGACGAGCCGCTTGTCACCCTGGAAACCGACAAGGTCGCCGTTGAGGTGCACGCGCCCGCCTCCGGCCGCCTCGAGCGCATCTTGGCGCCGCAGGGCGCGACCGTGAAGGTCAACGGCGTTCTCGGTGCGATTGCCGAGGGCGAGGGCGCGCGGTCCACGCCGAAGCAGAAGCCTGCTCCGCCGACGCCGGCCGCGGCAACCCGCATCCCCGACGAGCAGCCGGCGGTGGCGATGCTGTCGCCCGCCGTGCGCCGAATCGTTGCTGAGGCAAAGGTCGATCCCGAGGCCGTACCGGCGTCGGGAAAGGGCGGCCGCATCGTGAAGGCGGACGTGCTCGCCTACCTCGACAAGGCTGGCGACAAGAGGGCCGCCGCGCCGTCACCGCCGCCGGCCCCGAAGGGCCCGCGGCCGGTGCATGCGCGCGAGGAGCGCGTGCGCATGACGCGCCTGCGCCGCACCATCGCCGAGCGTCTCAAGGAAGCGCAGAACACCGCGGCCATGCTCACCACGTTCAACGAGGTGGACATGAGCGCGGTCACTGCGCTGCGCACCAAGTACAAGGATGAGTACGAGCAGCGCCACGGCGTGAAGCTCGGCTTCATGTCGTTCTTCGTGCGCGCCGCCATCGTCGCGCTCAAGGACATCCCCTCGGTCAACGCGCAGATCGACGGCGAGGACATCGTGTTCAAGAACCACTACGACATCGGTGTCGCGGTGAGCGCCCCGCAGGGCCTGGTGGTGCCGGTCGTGCGCGATGCCGACACGTTGTCGTTCGCAGACATCGAGAAGCGCATCGGCGATCTCGCCCGGCGTTCCCGCGACGGCAAGCTGACGCTCGAGGAGATCCAGGGCGGCACGTTTACCATCACCAACGGTGGAGTATTCGGCTCCCTGCTATCGACACCGATCCTCAACCCGCCGCAGTCCGGCATCCTCGGCATGCACAAGATCGAGAATCGCCCGGTTGCCGCGGGCGATCAGGTCGTGATTCGGCCGATGATGTACGTCGCGCTCACCTGCGATCACCGGCTCGTGGACGGCCGCGAAGCCGTCACCTTCCTGGTGCGCGTCAAGGAATGCATCGAGCAACCAGACCGGTTCCTGCTCGACCTCTAAGTGACTGGTTTCACGGGTCTTGTGCGTCAATTGCGCGCAGGGCATCCTTGCGTCGCACCGTTTGCATCCATGGGGAGGACCAAGAATGAAGAAGCTTCTGATTGCGGCCGTTGCCGCGATTGCCGCTCTCAGCTTCGCCGGCCAGGCACTGGCCGCCGAGGCGAAGGGCTTCATCAAGTCGATCAACCAGCGCACGATCGTGATCCAGACCAACAATGCCGGCCAGGTCAACGCCCCGGCCGGCGTTGAACCGGCGCTGCTCACCATCACGGTACCGGCGGCGACCGGCAACGCCACCGACATGATGGTTGGCCTGTCCCCCGGCATGACGATCACCGTCACCTATACGACGAGCGGCGCCGGCGCCACGGCGGTGAACACTGCCAGCAAGATCGTGAAGTAGTCTCCGCGGACACGCGCAATCATGCAGGCGCGCCCCATGGGCGCGCCTGCATGTATTTCGAGGGTACGTCGCCGCAAGAGCGCGCGCCGGCGATGTATGATTGCCTCCCCCAGCAAGATACGGAGCGACAATGGCCGATCCCAGCTACGACCTCGTGGTGATCGGCGCGGGACCGGGCGGTTACGTCGCGGCTATCCGCGCCGCCCAGCTCGGCATGACCGTCGGTGTCGTCGAATCGCGCGAGCGCCTCGGCGGTACCTGCCTCAACATCGGCTGCATCCCGTCCAAGGCGCTACTGCAGTCGTCGCATCTGTTCGCCGAGACCAGCCACGGCCTTGGCCAGCATGGCATCGCTGTCCAAGGCGTGACCTTCGACCTCGCCGCCATGATGGCGCGCAAGGACAAGGTCGTGGACGCCAACACCAAGGGGGTCGCCTTCCTCTTCAAGAAGCACCAGATCACCCACATCCGCGGCACCGCACGCATCGCGGCGCCTGGCAGGGTCGAAGTCACCGACGCGGCGGGCGCCAAGCAGACGGTGGCGGCGACCCGCGTGCTCATTGCCACCGGCTCGACACCCGCCGGACTGCCTGGCATCGCCTTCGACGAGGAGCGCATCGTCTCCTCGACCGGCGCGCTGACGCTGGCCGCGGTGCCGAAGCGTCTCGTCGTGATCGGCGCCGGCTACATCGGGCTTGAGCTCGGCTCGGTATGGGCGCGCCTCGGCGCCGAGGTGACGGTGGTCGAGTTCCTCGATCGCATCCTGCCTGGCGTGGACACCGAGGTGGCGACCCTCGCGCAACGGCTGTTCGTCCGCCAAGGTCTGAGCTTCCGCCTGTCCACCAAGGTCACCGGCGCCAGGGCCGGCAAAACCGACGTCACGTTGTCTCTGGAGCCCGCCGCCGGCGGCGCAACCGAGAAGGTGACTGCCGACGTCGTTCTGGTGGCGATCGGCCGCAAGCCCAACACCGCCGACCTCGGCCTGGAAGCGCTCGGCGTCGAACGCGACGCCAAGGGCTTCATCGTCGTGAACAACGCCTTCGCCACCAATGTCCAAGGCGTCTATGCCATCGGCGACTGCGTCGCCGGCCCGATGCTCGCGCACAAGGCGTCCGAGGACGGCGTTGCCTGCGTCGAGACGATCGCCGGCCGCGTCGGCCACGTCGATTACAATACCGTGCCGGGCGTCGTGTACACGTGGCCCGAGATCGCCTCGGTGGGCCGCACCGAGCAGTCCCTCAAGGACGAAGGCGTCGAGTACGCCGTCGGCAAGTTCCCGTTCACCGCGACGCCGCGCGCCCGCGCCAACGGCTACACCGATGGCTTCGTGAAGATCCTCGCCGACAAGCGCACCGACCGCGTGCTCGGCGTGCACATCATCGGCGCCGAGGCCGGCACCCTCATCCATGAGGCGGTGCTGGCGATGGAGTTCGGCGGCTCCGCCGAGGACATCGCGCGCACCTGCCACGCCCACCCTACCCTCGCCGAGGCGATGAAGGAGGCGGCCCTCGATGCCGCCGGCCGCGTGCTTCATCTCTAGCCTCAATTCATGAGCCGCCCACGCATCGGCGTGGCATTGGGCGGCGGCTCGGCGCGCGGGTGGGCCCATATCGGCGTGCTCGAAGCGCTCGCCGACCTTGGCGTAGTGCCGGACGTCGTGTGCGGCACGTCGATGGGCGCGCTGGTCGGCGCTGCCCACGCCATGGGTCGTCTGCCGGCGCTGCACACCTGGGCCGACGCGTTGCACTGGCGCGGCATGGCACGCCTGCTCGATGTGCGCATCGCGCGCGGCGGCCTGATCGACGGCGCCCGCATCGAGACGCTGCTGGCGGAGCACGGCATTGGCGGCGACATCGAGGAGTGCGCCGTGCCGTTCGCCGCAGTGGCGACCGACATCGAAAGTGGCGGCGAGGTATGGCTGCGAACCGGCGCCATCGCCCGCGCGGTGCGGGCCTCCATCGGCCTGCCAGGGATCTTCACGCCGGTGCAGGTCGGCACCCAGTGGCTGCTCGACGGTGGTTTGGTGAACCCGGTGCCGGTTTCCGCCGCGCGCTCTCTTGGGGCCGACATCGTCATCGCGGTGGACGTCAACAGCTCGCGCCTGTGGCGCAGCGAGCCGCGCGAGCCGCGCACCATGCTGGAGCGCCTGCGCGGGTGGCGTGCCAATCGGCCATCGTACTTCGAGGCGATGGCCCGCGCGGTCACGATCATGCAGGTGCAAATCACGCTCGCCCGATTCGCCAGCGAACCCGCCGACATCGTTCTGGTGCCGAACCTCAGTGGCGTCGGGCCGTTCCAGTTCGAGCGTGCCGGTGCCGTGATTGCCGAGGGCCGCGCCTGCGTCGAACGCAGCGCCCAGGCGCTGCGCGCCCTCGCCTAGCTCGGGCGCGAACGCGCGCGGGGGTGCGCCTTGTCGTAGACCTCGCGCAGCCGCTCGGCGTCGACGTCCGTGTAGCGCTGGGTCGTCGATAGCGACGCATGTCCCAGCAGTTCCTGAATGGTGCGCAAGTCGCCGCCCGCGCCGAGCAGGTGAGTCGCGAAGCTGTGGCGCAGCGCATGCGGCGTTGCGGTGTCCGGCAGGTCGAGCGCGGCGCGGATGGCGCGCACACGCTTCTGCACGATCGCGGCTTGCAGCGCGGCGCCGCGCTCGCCGACAAAGAGAGGCCCATCGGCGGCGAGCGTCAGGGGGCAGGCCGCGACATACGCCGCCACCGCGTCGCGCACCGCCGGGAGGATCGGCACCATGCGCTGCTTATTGCCCTTGCCGGTGACGATCAGGCTGGTTCCCAGCGGCGCGACGGCGCGCTTGAGTCCGAGCGCCTCACCGATGCGCAGTCCGCAGCCATACAGAAGTGTCAGCAGCGCAACGTCGCGCAATCCCACCCACGCGACGCCGGACTCCGCCGCCGTCACCAGCACGTCGCGCGCCGCATCGACGGTCAGTGGCTTGGGCACTGCGCGCGGCAGCTTCGGCGAGCGCACGCCGGCGATGGCGGCGTTGCTGACCAAGCCGCGGCGCTCGAGGAAGCGGAAGAACCCGCGCACGGTCGACAGCCCACGCGCCACCGAGGAGCTCTGCAATCCGTTGGCGCGCCGGTTCGCCATGTAGGCGCGGAGGTCGGCGGCGCGCAGGCGGCCGAGGTCATTGAGAGTGGGCGTCTGACCCAGATGCTCGGTGAGGAACGCGAAGAAGGCGGCGACGTCGCTCTGGTAGGCGGCGAGGGTATTGGCGGCCGCGCGGCGCTCGGAAGCGAGCCACGTGGCCCAATCGGTGACGGCGGCGCGAACACTCGCCTCGGCGCGGATTGGCTCTACAGCGCGTAGTCCAGCCATTCCCGCATGCGCCGGCCAAGACCTTCGGCAAGGAACGCCAGCATGTCGGTGCCCTGGCCCGGTGCGAAGCGCTGTATGTCACGGCTGCCCAGCGCCAGCATGGCGGGCCGGCCCGGCGGCCCCAACCGCAGCCGCAGGAACGCGGCCGACTTCACCAACGCGGCGGCGCCGCCAAAGAGCTGCGCCTCCGGACCGAGCGAGAGCGTGAGCAACACGTCGCGCGACGTGCCCAGCAGCGCTTCCACCGAGCCGCTCGGCAAAAGGCAAACCCCCGCCGTTGAGTGCAGCGACCCTGTGCGCTCCGGCTCCGCCTCGACGCCGATGACGACGACGTCAACCTCGAGCAGGGTGGGCAGGTCGTTGCTGATGATCTCCACAAGGTTGTCGAGTGCGCCCGAATCGCATAGAGCCAGCACCGCCGCATGCGTGCGCGCCGCGCTGGTGCGGTTGGCACGCACCGAAGCCAGCAGCTCGGCCTCGCGGGCGCGGGACTCGCGCAGCGTGCCCTGCAGGCGCGCCAGCATGTAGCGTTGCATGTCGAGCACGCGGCGGCCGCTGCGCTCGGCGGGCGGCGTCAGGGCTTCCAGAAGCTCCGGCCGCTCGTTGAGGAAATCCGGATGGCGGGCGAGGTAGGCGGCGACATCGGCCGCGCTAGGGCGCTCATCGGCGGTGTGAAACGCATTGTCGAGCTTGGTGCTCACCGGCACAGTGTAGGCGATGCCTCCCATGCCCGCCAGCGTAGCGGCGCGCTCTGCTCCGGTTTTTCATCCGGGTGCGCGCGTCGGCGTGTTGTTGCCGCTGCCGTTCGCGAACGTGTACGATTACGTCGTACCGGACGGGCTCGCGCTCGCACCCGGTGACTACGTGCACGTGCCGCTCGGTCCTCGGCGCGTCAGCGGCATCGTGTGGAGCGAAGGCGTCGGCGACGTTGCCGCGGACAAGCTGCGCTCCATCGCCGAGCGCATCGATTTGCCGCCGTGGTCCGAGACCACGCGCGCCTTCCTCGCGTGGGTCGCCAACTACACCGTGGCACCACTCGGCGCCGTGCTGCGCCTGGCGCTCAGCGTGCCTGCCGCGCTCGAGCCGCCGCAGGCCCGCACCGGCTACGTGCTCTCGCACGCCGGCTCCGGCCGCATGACCGACGCCCGCCAGCGCGTCGCCGCGGTGCTCGCCGACGGCGTCGTCCGTGCCGCCGCCGATCTCGCGCGCGAGGCCGAGGTCAGCGCCGGTGTCGTGCGCAGCATGGCCGACGCCGGCCTGCTGAGTCCCGCCATGCTCGCTGCGATCGAGCATATCCCGCTGCGCGCCACGGCCGCGGTCACGCTATCGCCCGCTCAGGACGCCGCCGCGCGCGAGCTGCGCGCCCGCGTACGAGCCCGCACCTTCTCCGTCACCGTGCTCGACGGCGTCACCGGCTCGGGCAAAACCGAGGTCTACCTCGATGCCGTCGCGGAGTCGCTCGCGCAGGGTCAGCAGGTCCTCGTGCTGGTGCCGGAGATCTCGCTCACGGCGCAGTGGCTCGAGCGCTTCCACGTCCGCTTCGGCGCCGCACCGTCGGAATGGCACTCGGAGCTGTCGATGGCGACCCGCCGCAATACCTGGCGCGCCGTCGCCGAGGGCCGCGCCCAGGTCGTCGTCGGCGCGCGCTCGGCGTTGTTCCTGCCCTTTGCCAACCTCGGCCTAATCGTCATCGACGAGGAGCACGACGCTTCCTACAAGCAGGAGGAGGGAGTCATCTACAACGCGCGCGACATGGCCGTGGCGCGCGGCCACATCGCGGGTCTGCCGGTGGTGCTGGCGTCGGCGACGCCGTCCCTCGAAACTGTCGTCAACGTCGAGGCCGGCCGCTACACGGCCATTCATCTGCCCGAGCGTCACGGCGACGCCCAGTTGCCTGCCATCCGCGCCGTCGACATGCGTGCGGCGCCGCCGGCGCGCGGCCGCTGGCTCTCGCCCGTGGTCGTCGACGCTGTGACGCGCGCGCTGGGCGAGGGCAGTCAGGCGATGCTGTTCCTCAATCGCCGCGGCTACGCTCCGCTCACCCTGTGCCGCACGTGCGGCCACCGCATGCAGTGTCCGAACTGCCAGGCGTGGCTGGTCGAGCACCGCTATGTCGGTCGCCTCGCCTGTCACCACTGCGGGCATTCCGTGCCGCTGCCCAAGGCATGTCCCGCCTGCGCGTCGCTCGACTCCCTCGCTCCGTGCGGCCCCGGCGTCGAGCGCATCCACGAAGAAGTGCGCGAGCTGTTTCCCGAAGCGCGCGCCGCCGTCATGGCCAGCGATACCATCACCGGCCCGGCCGGCGCCGCGGCAATGGTGCGTGCCGTCGCCGAGCATGCGGTCGACATCCTCATCGGCACCCAGATCGTCGCCAAAGGTCACCACTTCCCGCTGCTCACGGTGGTCGCCGTGGTCGACGCCGATCTGGGACTCGGCGGCGGCGATCTGCGCGCCTCCGAGCGCACCTTTCAGCTGCTCAGCCAGGTGGCGGGGCGCGCCGGCCGTGCCGAGCGTCCCGGCCGCGTCTACCTGCAAACGTATCTGCCGGACCATCCCGTGATCGAGGCGCTGCTGTCGGGCGACCGCGCCGGATTCCTGGCGCGCGAGTCCGAGGATCGTCGCGCGGGCGGGTGGCCGCCGTTCGGCCGCCTGGTCGCGCTCATCGTGTCGGGGCACGACGCGCCGCGGGTCGAAGCGCACGCGCATGCATTGTCGCGCGCCGCGCCACGCCTTGACGGCGTGCGCGTGCTAGGGCCGGCGCCGGCGCCCCTCGCGCTCCTGCGCGGCCGGCACCGCTACCGCTTGCTGCTGCGCGCCGAACGCAGCGTCAACGTGCAGTCGGTTGTGCGCGACTGGGTGACGCGCGCGCCGGCGCCCAACGGTGTCCGCCTGCAAATCGATGTCGATCCGTACAGCTTCCTCTAGCGCGCTCGCCCTCCTGCTCGCTGCGTGCGCGGCGCCCGAGGACGTGTGGGCGCCGCTACGCATCACCACGTTTCCGGCGCTGGCCGTCGCGCTCAATCGCTCCGCACCCGGACTGCCCGCGCGCGAAGAGTTCACGGTCGGCCCGAACGGTGTGCCCGCCGTCGTCGAGACCCTGCGCCATTTCGAGGACGCACGACGCGCACCCGGCGTCCGGTGCTACGAGTACCGGCTCGCGTTCGTCGGAGATGGCGACGCCGATGCGCGCTACGGGGTTGGTTGCGCCGGCCGGTCCAACCGCTGGGTCACCGAAGCCATGGCGCGTGCCGGGGCGCGTCCTGGTACCAACACGTTCCGCAGCATCGCCGCGCAGGCCGAGGCGCGCGAGCGCTCGCCCCGGTAGCGCCGCGCAAATCGTTGCGCTCGGCATCGGTGCTGTTTCTTGCGACGTGCGGGCCTCCGCCTTGACTCGCGCATCCGCGCTCGCCGCCCTACGCCGGTCGGTGCGTCGGTTTCGTCCGCCCCTGCGCCTCGGAATCCGCATCGAAGCGTGCTCGCGCTTCCTGAATGGCGAGGCGGTTCCCTTCCGCCCACGCGGCGAGTTCCTTGATCGGATCGAGCAGCGTGTGGCCGAGAGTCGTCAGCGTATACACCACGCTCGGCGGCTGAGTTGGATAGACGGTGCGCGTCACCATGCCGTCGCGCTCGAGACCGCGCAGGGTCAGCGTCAGCATCCGCTGCGAGATGCCCTCGATGCCGCGGCGCAGGTCGGAGAATCGCCGGGGCCCCGCGCCGAGCAGGCCGATCACCAGCACGCTCCACTTGTCGCCGACGCGGCTCAGCACTTCGCGCACAGCCGGGCAGGCACCGTCCTTCATGTTCCTTGGAGACGCAGGGAGTGGCTTGGTCACTTCGGTGTGCCCCCTTGTGCGGCGTCGATGGTTCCATAGATAGTCTTGGTAACTGAATTATACCAGGCCTCAGGACGGAACCAACCCATGAATGCCCTCAGCCCCCCGAACTCCCTCAAGATTCTCGTGATCCTCGGCAGCACCCGCGAGGGCCGTTACAGCGAAAAGCCCGCCCGGTGGATCCTCGGCCAGCTCAACGGCGCCCCCGGCATCAACGCCGAGCTGGTGGACCTGCGCGACTGGCCGCTGCCCTTCTTCAACGCGCCGGTTTCGCCGTCGTGGTCGTCCGGTCCGCCCAGCGACCCTCTCGTGGCCGCGTGGTCGGCCAAGATCGCGTCTGCCGACGGCTTTGTCCTGGTCGCCCCCGAGTACAACCACGGCTACACCGCCGTGCTGAAGAACGCCCTCGACTGGCTCTATCGCGAGTGGAACCAGAAGCCGGTCGCGTTCGTCTCGTACGGCGGCGTCGGCGGCGCGCGTGCCGTCGAGCAGCTGCGTCAGGTCGCGGTCGAACTGAAGATGGCACCGACGCGCACCGCCGTGCATGTGCCCGCGGAAGTCTTCATGGCGACCATGAAGGCGACGCTTCCGGAAGCCGCCGAGACCTACAGCGCGACGCCCTGGGTCAAGGACGCCGCCAACAACATCATTGCCGAGCTGACCTGGTGGGGCCACGCCTTGCGCGCGGCGCGCCAGCAGGTGGCGGCGTAGAATAGGAGAGACCTCGATGACCGCACTCGCCCGCAAGCCGCTCGTGACATCCGAGGCGCGCAGCATCGTGCATCGCACGCGCGGCAGCAGCCACGGCGCGATCACGCGTCTCGTCAGTCCCGGCGATCTCGGCGAGCTCCTGAAGCCGTTCGTGTTCATCGACCTGTTCGACACGACCAAGAGCGCCTTCGGCGGATTCGGCCTGCACCCGCATTCCGGCATCGCCACGGTGACGTACTTGTTCGAAGGCGATTCCCGCTACGAGGACACCACCGGCGCGACCGGCACGATCTCGACGGGCAGCGTCGAGTGGTTCAAGGCGGCCCACGGTGCGTGGCACGGTGGCGGTCCCGGCACCAAGCCGACGCGCGGCTTCCAGCTGTGGATCGCGCTGCCGCCCGACCAGGAACTGGGCGAGATCGAGAGCGTCTATCAGTCACCCGAGTCGGTCGCGAAGGCCGGTCCCGCCCGCGTGCTCGTCGGCTCCTACGACGGCGCCGTCAGCCCGCTGCGCGCGCCCGGCTCGATGAACTACCTCGCCGTGCACCTGCGCGCCGGCGAGACGTGGACCTATCAGCCGCCGGCCGACCACTCCATCGCCTGGACCGCCCTCGCTTCCGGCCGCGTGCGCGCGATCGAGTCTCTGAACGCCGGCGATCTCGCGACCTTCGAGCCCGGCAGTGCGCCGATCGAATTCGCTGCCGAAGCCGATGCCGAGTTCGTCCTCGGCTCTGCCGCGCCGCACGCTCACGATCTCGTGCTTGGCCGTTATTCCGTGCACACCAGCCCCGCGTCGTTGCGCGCCGGCGAGCGCCGCATCCTCGACATCCGCGACCAGCTGCGGCGCGACGGCCGCCTCTAGGCAAGAACCCTCCCCCTTTCGTCAAGGGGAGGGCAGGGTGGGGGCGCGCCGCACACGCAGTGCGGCCCGTCATCAGTCCGTCATCTCCACGCGCTGCATCACTCCGGCGCAGCGGGAGCGTGACCCGTCGCCCCTATCTCCTCCGCACAGGTGCCGCAGGCCCCCTGGGAGGACCACTTCCCGTACAGCGCCTCGCGCACCCCTCCCCCGAGTCGAATTAGGAGCTACACAATGCAGAAACTGCTTCTCGCAACTGTTGCCGTTGCCGCACTGATTGGCACCGCTGTCGCCCAGCAGATGCCGACGCCCGCCACCCCCGGCCAGGCGGCCGCCGCCGGCCAGACGCAACCGTTCGTCGCCGGCACGGCGCTCGCCCTGCGCGACAACATCAAGACCTTCGGCAGCTTCCTCAGCGCCGAAAGCGTTTCGTATGACGCGCAGAACGACCGCTACGTCGTCGTGAACACCGGCGTCGGTAACACCGTGCGCGCCAACGACGGCTACATCTCGCTGCTCAATCCGGACGGCACCGTGCACACGCTGAAGTGGATCGCGCCGGCCGGCACCAACCAGCCCAGCAACGGCATTACGTTGAACGATCCGCGCGGCTCCGACATCGAAGGCGGCGTTCTCTACATCGCCGACATGGATACGGTGCGCAAGTTCGACATGGCGACCGGCCAGCCCAAGGGCGAGCACGTCATCCAGGGCGCGATGACGCTCAACGACCTCGAGGTCGCGCGTGACGGCACGATCTATGTCACCGACACCGGCACCAACAAGGTGCACAAGATCACGCCTGCCGGTCAGATCTCCGTGTTTGCCGAAGGCGAACAGGTCAACCGTCCGAACGGCATCGCCATTGACGGTCAGGGCAACATCGTCGTCGTGCTGATCGGCACCGACGACGTGCTCACCTACGATCCGAACGGCAAAATCCTGAAGACCGAGAAGTCCACCGACGCCGGCAACGACGGTCTCGTGATCCTCGCCGACGGCACCAAGCTGATTTCGAGTGTCGTGCGCGGCACCGTCGCCCGCATCCGCCCGAACCAGCCGGCCGAGGCGATCGCCGACGGCATCCCGACCGCCGCCTCGATGGCCTACGACTCCAAGCGCAACCAGCTCGTCATCCCGCAGAACGCCCAGAACGCGGTGACGATCGTTCAGTTGCGGTAGGCGATCCGTTACGAGATGGCGGTCCCGAACCGGACCGCAGCGGCGGCGGGCTCATGGCCCGCCGCCCTTTTTGTTTGCCGCGTGGGCTGGGCGAATGGCCGCACGGGCCGAGCCTTTGGTTGCGCGCTCACGGGGGAGTGTGTTAGGTATCCCTCGCCCTGCCGGCAGGGGTGGATCGCCGGCGGAATTTCTTTTGTTTTCAGTGCGTTAAGGGTGCCGCAGGGTGCCCTTGTGGGCACGCACCGAAGGGACCCAGGGCGCATCCGTTGACCGCAGAATCGAGCCTCGTCTCCGGCCTCGCCGGCCGGTACGCAACCGCCCTGTTCGACCTCGCGCAGGCCGATAAGCAGATCGATGCGGTCGCCGGCTCGCTCGATCAGATCGGCGCGCTCGTCGAAAACAATGCCGATCTCGGCCGCATGATCCGCAGCCCGGTGATCGCGCGCGTCGACCAGAACAAGGCGATGGCGGCGGTGCTGGCTAGGGCCGGCATCAGCGGTCTCGCCGCCAAGTTCGTCGGCACCATCACCGAGAATCGCCGCCTCTTTCTCCTGCCGGACATGATCCGCGCCTACCGCGTCCTTGTGTCGCAGCACAAGGGTGAGGTCGCGGGCGAGGTCATCTCGGCGAAGCCCCTGGGGGCCGCTCAAGTTGACGCTCTGCGCCAGCGCCTCGCCAAGGTCGCCGGCCGCGACGTTCGTCTCTCCACGCGGGTCGATCCCGCGATCCTCGGTGGGCTCGTCGTCCGCCTCGGCTCGCGCATGGTCGACTCGTCACTGCGCACCAAGCTATTCAACCTCCAGAACGCAATGAAAGAGGTCGGCTAATGGATATCCGGGCCGCCGAGATCTCCTCCATCCTGAAAGAGCAGATCAAAGACTTCGGCACTGAGGCACAGGTCTCGGAAGTCGGTCAGGTACTGTCGGTCGGCGACGGCATCGCCCGCGCCTACGGTCTCGACAACGTCCAGTCGGGCGAGATGGTCGAGTTCCCGGGCGGCGTGCGCGGCATGGCGCTGAACCTCGAGACCGACAACGTCGGTATCGTGATCTTCGGCGACGACCGCGGCATCAAGGAAGGCGACGTCGTCAAGCGCACGGGCGCCATCGTGGACGTGCCGGTCGGCAAGGGCCTGCTGGGCCGCGTCGTGGATGGGCTCGGCAACCCGATCGACGGCAAGGGCCCGATCAAGAGCACCGAGCGTCGCCGCGCCGAGCTCAAGGCTCCCGGCATCATGCCGCGCAAAGGCGTGCACGAGCCGATGCAGACCGGCCTCAAGGCGCTCGACGCGCTGGTGCCCGTCGGCCGCGGCCAGCGCGAGCTGATCATCGGCGATCGTCAGACCGGCAAGACCGCCGTCGCCATCGACGCCATCATCAATCAGAAGGCCGGCAACTCCGGCACCGACGAGAAGAGCAAGCTCTACTGCATCTACGTCGTGATCGGGCAGAAGCGCTCGACCGTCGCGCAGCTCGTCAAGACGCTGCAGGAGCAGGGCGCGATGGAATACACCATCGTCGTCGCCGCCACCGCCTCCGATCCGGCGCCGCTGCAGTTCCTGGCGCCGTACACAGGCTGCACCATGGGCGAGTACTTCCGTGACAACGGGATGCACGCCCTCATCATCTATGACGACTTGTCCAAGCAAGCCGTCGCCTACCGCCAGATGTCGCTCCTGCTGCGCCGCCCGCCGGGCCGCGAAGCCTATCCGGGCGACGTCTTCTATCTGCATTCCCGCTTGCTCGAGCGCGCGGCGAAGATGAACGAGAAGAACGGTGGCGGTTCGCTCACCGCTCTGCCGGTCATCGAGACCCAGGCGGGCGACGTGTCGGCGTACATCCCGACGAACGTCATCTCGATCACCGACGGCCAGATCTTCCTGGAGTCGACCCTGTTCTTCAGAGGCATCCGCCCGGCCATCAACGTCGGCCTGTCGGTGTCGCGCGTCGGCTCCGCCGCGCAGATCAAGGCGATGAAGCAGGTGTCGGGAACGCTTAAGCTCGAGCTCGCCCAGTACCGCGAGATGGCGGCGTTCGCGCAGTTCGCTGCCGACCTCGATCCGAGCACCCAGCGCTTGCTCGCGCGCGGCGATCGCCTCACCGAGTTGCTCAAGCAGCCGCAGTACTCGCCGATCCCGGTCGAGGAGCAGGTGGTCGGCTTGTTCGCCGGCGTACGCGGCTTCCTCGACAAGATCGCGGTCGCCGACATCAGCCGCTTCGAGACGTCCCTCATGAAGGAAGTGCGTGCCAACCACGCCGACCTCCTGAAGACGATCCGCACTGAGAAGGCGCTTTCCGACGCGACCACCGATCGCCTGAAGAAGGTCATCGGCGACTTCGCGGCCAAGTTCGCCTAGGCATGGCCAGCCTCAAGGACCTTCGCAAGCGCATCGACAGCGTTAAGTCGACGCGCAAGATCACGTCGGCGACCAAGATGGTCGCCGCGTCGAAGTTGCGTCGTGCCCAGGAGTGGGTCGAGGCCGCGCGTCCCTTTGCCACCAACATGGCGCGCGTCATGGCCTCGGTCGCAGCGGGCATGCCGCGCACCGACGACATGCCGAAGCTCCTTGCCGGTAGCGGCAAGGACCAGACCGTCCTGGTCGTGATCGTCACCTCGGACCGCGGCCTGTGCGGTGCGCTGAATTCCACGCTCGTGCGCGTGGCGCGCCGGCGCATCAACGCCCTGCTCGCCGAGGGCAAGACCGTGAAGATCCTGGCGGTCGGCAAGAAGGGCCGCGATGCCCTGCGCCGCGACCACAATCAGCGCATCGTCGGCCAGGTCGATACCTCCGGCCTGCGCACCAAGATCACCTACGCCGACGCGCAACGCATCGCCGAACAGATCACGGAGATGTTCGACAAGGGCGAGTTCGATCGCGCCGTCATCTTCTACAACACCTTCAAGTCGGTGATCTCGCAGGTGCCGACCGAGAAGCAGCTCATCCCGGTTGCCATTCCGGAAGGCGGCGCCACCAAGCTCGAGGGTGATGCGTCCTACGAGGCCGAGCCGGATGAGGGCGAGATCCTGACGGAGCTGCTGCCGCGCAATCTCGCGGTTCAGGTGCTGAACGCGCTGCTGGAGAACAATGCGAGCTTCCAGGGCGCGCAGATGAGCGCCATGGACTCCGCGACACGCAACGCCGGCGACATGATCGCCCGCCTGACGCTCAGCTACAACCGCGCGCGCCAGGCCAACATCACCAAAGAACTCATCGAGATCATCTCAGGCGCCGAGGCGCTCTGAGCTTAGGAATTGACGGGAGCAGGCTATGGCAACGAAGCAGACCAACGTCGTCGGTAAGGTGAGCCAGGTGCTCGGCGCCGTCGTGGACGTCGAGTTTCCGGAGGGAGCTCTGCCGGCGATCTTGAATTCGCTCGAGGTGGAGACCGGCGGCCGGCGCCTCATCCTCGAGGTCGCGCAGCACCTCGGCCAATCGACGGTGCGCACGATCGCCATGGACTCGACCGATGGCCTGGTGCGCGGTGCCACCGCCACCGACACCGGCAATCCGATCATGATGCCGGTGGGTCCGGAGACCCTCGGCCGCATCCTGAACGTCATCGGCGAGCCGGTGGACGATCGCGGCCCGGTCAACACCAAGAAGAAGCTGCCGATTCACCGCAGCGCGCCGGACTTCGTCGATCAGTCGACGGAAGCCGAAATCCTCGTCACCGGCATCAAGGTCGTCGATCTGCTCGCGCCCTACGCCAAGGGTGGCAAGATTGGCCTGTTCGGCGGCGCCGGCGTCGGCAAGACGGTCATCATCACGGAGTTGATCAACAACATCGCCAAGGCGCACGGCGGCTTGTCCGTGTTCGCCGGTGTCGGCGAGCGCACGCGTGAAGGCAACGACCTCTATCACGAGATGCAGGATTCGGGTGTCATCAAGCTCGACGGCCAGTCCAAGGCCGCGCTGGTGTTCGGCCAGATGAACGAGCCGCCAGGCGCTCGCGCCCGCGTCGCGTTGTCCGGCCTCACCATCGCCGAGTACTTCCGCGACGAAGAGGGCAAGGACGTTCTGCTCTTCATCGACAACATCTTCCGCTTCACCCAGGCGGGCTCCGAGGTGTCGGCGCTCCTGGGCCGCATCCCCTCGGCGGTCGGCTATCAGCCGACGCTCGCCACCGACATGGGCAATCTGCAGGAGCGCATCACTTCGACCAACAAAGGCTCGATCACCTCGGTGCAGGCCATTTACGTGCCCGCCGACGACTTGACCGATCCGGCGCCGGCAACCTCGTTCGCGCACTTGGACGCGACCACGACACTGTCGCGCTCGATCGCCGAGAAGGGCATCTACCCGGCGGTCGATCCGCTCGACTCGACCTCGCGCATGATGGACCCGCGCATCGTCGGCGAGGAGCACTACAAGGTCGCCCGTGACGTGCAGAAGATCCTGCAGACCTACAAGTCGCTCCAGGACATCATCGCCATCCTGGGCATGGACGAGCTCTCCGAAGCCGACAAGCTCACCGTCGCGCGCGCCCGCAAGATCGAGCGCTTCATGAGCCAGCCGTTCCATGTTGCCGAGGTCTTCACCGGCACCAAGGGCGTGTTCGTCTCCCTCGAAGAGTCGATTCGCGGTTTCCGCGAGATCGTCGAGGGCAAGCATGACGACCTGCCCGAGTCGGCGTTCATGTATGTCGGTACGATCGACGAGGCCGTCGCCAAGGCGAAGCGCCTCGCCGCCGAAGCGGCCTAGTTCGTGGCCGACAAGGTCAAATTCGACCTCGTCTCGCCGGAGCGTTTGCTGCGCTCCGAGGACGTGGACATGGTCGTGGTGCCGGGCTCCGAAGGCGACTTCGGCGTTCTGCCCGGCCACGCGCCCATCATCTCGACCATCCGTCCGGGTGTCATCGAGGTGCACAAGGGCACGGCGGCGCCGGACCGCATCTTCATCTCCGGCGGTATCTGCGAGGTCTCGGCCGACCGCTGCACGGTTCTGGCTGACGACGCCGTCGAGGTGGCAACCCTCGACCGCGCGACCCTCGAGAAGCGCCTCAAGGACGCCGAGGAGGACCTAGCCGACGCCAAGACCGACCTCGACCAGCACAAGGCCTCGACGGCCGTCTCCGTGCTGCGCGAAATGATGCAGGCCGCGCGCTAGGTCACCTCTCCGATCCCCGGCACCCGGCCGGGCAATCGCCCGGCCGTTTCGTTTCTTGCGCCGCTACTTCACCTGGAACATGCCGATCGCTCGCCGGTTCGGGTCAGCCTGGCCCGGCGTGCCCACCGGCAGGCCCATTGCGCCCGGGTTTTCGCCGACGATGAACGGGTAGTTGCCCGGCCGGATCACGACGAAGCTGAACTGCACGGTGCCGGCGCCGTCGAATTCGATCGCCCGGAACGGCATGCCCTGGATGTGCAGCTCGATGCCGCCGATCGTCATCACCCGCACATGTGAGTTCGACAACAGGTCATTCACCTCGAGCCGCCAGTCCGGATCGGTGTCCGGTCCAGCGAACGTGAAGTTCAGCCGGTAGTACTTGCCCGTAACCATGTCGAACGACGCCGGCGCCACCACCGGCCCGTTCGGCGTGGTGGTGATGGTGACGGCAAGATCAGTGGGTGGTCCCGCGGCGAGGTTACCCTCCGCTTGCGACGACGTGGCCAGTGCGGCGAGCGCGGCCGCTGTTGCGGCCGATGCCAGATACTTCCTCATGTGAGGTTCCTCCTGAAGGAGCGCGGTGAACGGTCCGCGCGACCTTCAGGCAGGAACGGCCGCCGAGATATCTATCCTCGGCATTGGCCCGGAAACGCGCGGCCTACGGGCCGGCGATGCCGATCAGTACGCCACCGGGCGCGCGGACCGTGGCGATGGTCGTGCCCGGCATGACGGTCTCCGGGGCCATCACACCCTCGGCGCCGGCCGCGAGGGCTTTCGCATAGGCGGCGCGGCAGTCCTTGACGTTGACATACGGCACGCTGCTCGGCTTCTCGGTCGGGTCGAGGCCGCGGACGCCGCCGCCGCCCTTATCGGAATACGTGAACATGTAGTAGGGGCCGTTCGGAGACGGCACGCTCGGCCGTGCCGTCCAGCCGAATACCTTGGCGCCCCAGGCCTGAGTCGCCTCCGGGTTGCTCGTCGCAAGCTCGGTGTGCGTGATCCAGCCGCTGAGGTCCTGCGCCGGCGCCGCCTTGGCGCGGGCAGGCTTCTTCGCGCGTGCCGGCTTCTTGGCGCGCGCGGCCTTCTTGGCCGGCGCCTTCTTCGCTGCGGTCCGGGCGGCCTTGCGCGGGGTGCGCTTGGCTGCTCGGGCGGGAGCCCGCTTCTTGGTTGCGGCCTTTGCCGCCGGTCGTTTGGTGGCTCGTTTGGTTGCCTTGGCCATGCGCTGCCTCCTGGTCGGGATGCGCACATCGTCGGCCTAAGTCCGGCGATGGTCAATCAGGCCGAGCCCTCGGGCTGCCGGATTACTCCGGCTCGCGACGACGGAGATGCTCTGCGAACTCTGCCAGCACCTTGCGGTAGGTCTCGCGCTTGAAGCCGATCACCATGCTCGGCAGTTCCTCCGGCTTCACCCAGCGTGTGTGGGTGAACTCGCGCTCGTGGGTGTCCAGCGCCAGGTCGGCGTCGGTGCCCAGGAACCGCAGCAGGAACCACATCTGGGTTTGGCCACGGAAGCGGCCCTCCCACAACGTCGGTTGCAGTTCCAAGGGAAAGTCGTAGGGCATCCAGTCGCGCGCCCGCGCCAGCACGCTCGCCTTGTCGGTGCCGACCTCTTCAAGCAGCTCGCGCCAGAGCGCGTGCTCGGGCTCCTCGCCGTCGTCGATGCCGCCTTGGGGCATCTGCCAGGCGTCGGCCTTCATATCGACGCGGTGGCCGACCAGCGCCAGGCCGTCCGCGTTCAGCATCATGATGCCGACGTTGCGCCGGTAGGGCAGGGACCGCACGCGCGCGGCAAGATCACCGCCGGGCCGGTCAATCGTCGCGCTCAATTGGTGGCGGAAGTGCGCGCCAGCGCCGAGATCGGCGCCAGAGCCACGTTCTTGCCGCGCAGGGCGCGGATCCAGGTCGCGACCCGCTCGATCGTCACCGGATAGGCGTAGCCGATGCCAATGGCGCCGCCCTGAGTGGCGGCGATGCGCTCGAGTTCCAGGAGGCGCGCATCGACGCTCAGGCGATTGGCCTCGGTGTCGAGGAAGCGGTTGGTGACGGCGCGCGCCATGCCGAGCTCGGTGGCGACCGCCGAGGCGACGCTGTCGGTCATCTCGCGCGCGTCCAGGAACATCAGGCCGCGAGTCTGCAGGTCGGTGAGGATCGGGCGCAGCGCCTCCGCCGAGGTGCTCATCTTGCCGCCCATGTAGTTGGTGACGCCGACATAGCCGGTGAAGCGCGACAGCAGCCAATGCAGGCGAGCGATGTTCTCCTCGGCCGCGGCGGTGGTGAGCAGCGTGTGCGGGCCCGGATCGTTGGCGGGGTAGCCGTTCGGCTCCATCGGCAGCTGCAGCACGACTTCATGACCGGCCGCGCGCGCCTCGGCGATCTGCGCCTCAAGGTTCGGTGCGTACGGCGCGAACGCCAGGGTCACCTCGGGCGGCAACTGCTGGATGGCTGCCTGGGTGGCGGCGCGGGACAACCCGAGGCCGCCAATGACGATGCCGATCTTGGGCATCTCGGGGGGCAGCGCGAACGGGCGCGCGTACACGCGCCACGGCTCGCGGCCGTCTTCGCCCTTGATGGGCAGCGGGCCATTCTCGCCGGGAGCAATCAGGCCCGGATCGGGCGCCGGCGTCAGGGCGGCCACCGCCGCATCGCCGGGTGCCGCGGCCGCTGGCGGAGCCGGCGCTGCGCCCGCGGGGGGCGTGGTGGCGGCTGCCGGAGTCGCCGCCGCAGCGACGGGCGCGGCGGGTGCAGCGGCGGGAGTAGCTGCGGGAACCGCTGGGGTCGTGGCCGCGGCGGTCTGGGGCGCGGCAGCGCCGCCCGGGGCGGCGGCATCGGGTGCAACCGCGGCGGCTTCCGTCGCCCCGGCACGGGGGGGCGGCGGTGGCAGCGCCACGCCGGCGGTCGGGGGCGCCAACGCGGCCTCGTAGGCCTCGCGGTCGAAGCTCACCGTCGTCCAGCCGATGGCGACACCGACAACCAGCAGCAGGCCGAGCGAGGCCCACAGGATCGGGTTCTTCCACAGCGGGCGCTTGCCCTCGTCGTCGTCCTCGTAGTCGTCGTCGCTTACGCCGATCTCTGCCGCGTCGTCGTCGATGTCGTCCGCGTTGCTGCTGCCGCCGCCGCCGAAGAACTGGCTGATGTCGGGGTGATCGTCGTCGGCCTCGGCCGGCTCGTCATCGCCGTCCGCATCGCCGTCGTCGTCGGACGTGTCTTCGTCGTCCGGCGCGGTGGCCGCGACATCGTCGTCGGCTGTGGCATCGGCGTCCGCGTCGGGCGCATCGTCCGTGGCTGCAGGGGCGTCGTCGTCCTCGTCGAGGGCAACGTCGTCTTCCTCGACCTCGGGCTCCGCTGCTGCCTTCTTTTTCCGGCCGAACATGGCGTTACGCCTGGGCCAAAACGTCCCGCGCGCCACTAGGGCGCGCGAGTTGGTATCCCGTGGGGCGCGTCACGAACGGCGACGCGCCGCGAAGCGCGGCGGCCGCGAGCGCGTGCGGCTCAGTTCGCGGCGAACTGATTGACCAGGGCAAGGGCGTGCAACAGGTCAAACGCGCGCGCCAGCTGGTAGTCGACCTCGGCCGCCTCGGTCTGCACCGCGGCGCGGCCGCCGGCCGGCACGTCGAGGGCGCCACGCAGGGTCGCCTCGGTGCGGCGAGGGAAACGGTCCTCCGGCAGGATGACGCGGGCCGGCTCGACGATCGTCTCGGGGACGATGCCGTCGTTCTGGATCGATGCGCCCTTGGGCGTCACGTAGTAGCCCGTGGTGAGCTGCACGTAGCCGAATTCGCCCATTTGCACGAGCGACTGGGCGGAGCCGCGCTTGAACGTGCTCGTGCCGATGGTGATGGCGCGGCCGCGATCCTTGAGCGCGCCAGCGAGGATTTCCGCCGGGCCGGCCGTGCCACCGTCGACGAGAACGACGAGGGGCCGCCCCTGCAGGATGTCGCCGGGGGTGGCGGTGAACGCCTTCGAGTCGCCTTCGGCGCGGCCCTGGATCGACATCATCAGGCCGTCCACAAGGAACGCGTCGGCGACCTGGAGGGCCGCTTCATGCGAGCCGCCCGGTGTGTTGCGCAGGTCGAGGACAACGCCCTCGAAATTCTGGCCGAGCTTCGCCTGCAGGTCGGTCACCGCCTTGGTGACCTGGGCCAGCACGCCCGGAGTGAAGTAGGGGATGCGGATGTAGCCTTCGTTGCCGCGCGTGCGCGCCGTCACCGCCGGCTCGGCGACCGCCTCGCGTGTCACCGCTTGGCGGAACGCATCGGAGCCCTGGCGCACGATGACCAGGTCGGCAACGGTGCCGGGGGCGCCCTGCAATGCCTGGATCGTCTCGGTCAGGTTCATGCCGTAGACGGGCGTGCCGTTGATATCGACAATCAGGTCGTCAGTGCGCAGGCCGGCCGTGAAGGCGGGGCCGCCGTCGATCGGCGCGACCACGCGGGCGACGCCCTCCGACATGGTGATCTCAAGGCCGAGGCCGTCATAGACGCGCACCTTGTTGGCGAGCAGGTCCTTGTAGGCCTGCGGCGTCATGAACACCGAATCCGGATCCAGTGCCGCGAGCAGGCCGTTGATGGCCGAGCGGATGAGGTGCTCGTCCGCCACCGGTTCGACGTAGGCGCGGCGCACGCGGTCATACGCGTCGCCGAACAGGTTGAGCTGGGTGTAGGTGCGCGCGTCCGCCGCCAATGTGTCGGCGGTCAGTAGGCCGAGCGTCGCCGCGACGATGATGCTGCTGATGCCGGCGCGCCGCGCCGAGCGCACACCGTTCCCGCGCGCCGTCGTAACCCGAGACTGATTCATTTGGACTCCAAACCCAGGATTTGCGTGCTGCTTAGTTCACCGCCGGTGCCTTCTGGTACACCGACAGCGAGTGCAATAGATCGATGGCGCGCGCCAGCTGGTAATCCGGGGGCGTGGTGGCGCCCGGTCCGGCGGCCGGCGGCGGAGCCGCCGTTGCGGTCGTGGCGGTGCCGTCCGCCGCGCGCAGCGGCTGGATGCGCGCCTGCTCGACGACGACGTCGGGCACCACGCCGGTGCCCTGGATCGAGCGGCCCGACGGCGTGTAGTAGCGCGAGGTGGTCAGGCGCATGGCGCCCTGATCGCCCATCGGCATGATGGTCTGCACCGAGCCCTTACCGAAGGTTGTGGTGCCCAGGATGATGGCCCGCTTGTGGTCTTGCAGGGCGCCGGCGACGATCTCCGACGCCGAGGCCGAGCCGTTGTTGGTCAGCACGATGACCGGCTTGCCTTCGGCGAGGTCGCCGCGGCGGGCCGTGTAGCGCTGCACGTTGCCGGTCTCGCGGCCGCGGGTCGAAACGACCTCGCCGCGCTCCAGGAACGCATCGACGACGGCGACCGACTGCTCGAGCAGGCCGCCCGGGTTGTTTCGCACGTCGAGGATGACACCCTCGAACTTGTCGCCGAGGGTGGCGCGCAGCTCGGTCATGGCGCGGCGCACGCCCGACTCGGTCTGTTCCGAGAACGAGGTGATCAGGATGTAGGCGGCGTTGCCCTCGACGCGGTAGCGCACGGAGGGCTGGCGGATGATCTCGCGCGTGACCCGCACGACCAACGGCGCCGCGGCACCGTCGCGCGTGATGGTCAGGTCGATCGGAGTGTTGACGCGGCCGCGCATCTTCTCGACGGCCTCGTTCAGCGTCAGGCCCATGACGGGCTGGCCATCGATGTGCGTGATTAGGTCGTTCTGCTTGACGCCGGCGCGCAGGGCGGGCGAGTCCTCCATCGGACGCGAAACGCGGACGAGGCCCTCTTCCATGCGCACTTCGAGGCCAAGGCCACCGAACTCGCCGGAGGTGCGCTCCTGCATGTCGCGGTATTCCTGGGCGGCCATGAAGGCCGAATGCGGGTCGAGGGCGGCAAGCATGCCGTTGATGGCGGAGTAGATTAGCTTCTGCTCATCGACCGGCTCGGCGTAGCGCGCGCGCACGAGCTCGAACACGTTGCCGAACAGGTTGAGTTGCTGATAGGCGGTGGTTTCCGCCGTCTGCGCCGGAAGTGTCACCAGGGCGAGGCCACCGGCAACGGTCGCAAGGAACGCGGTCCTGATCATCGTGGTTCGATCCCTATCTTGCTCAGCCCTAGTACCGGTCCCGTGTGGCCCCTTTGGGGCAGCTACCGTGCCGCCAACCACGGCAATGGGTTGATCGGCTCGCCGTTGCGGCGCAGCTCTACATAAAGCGTGGATTTGCCGTTCTCACCGTGGCTTGCCTGGCCCACAGGCTCTCCGGCCAGCAGCCATTGGCCGACTTGACCGTCGATACGATATAGCCCGGCTATTAACGTATGGTAGCCCCCGCCATGGCTGATTATCAAGAGTTGGCCATAGCTGCGGAAGGCGTCGGCGAACACGATTCGGCCATCGTACGGCGCCACCACCTGTGCGCCGTCGACGATCTCGACCGTGAGGCCACGGGCCGGGAATCCGAGCGGATCGACCTCGCCCCAGGAGCGGATCACTTTGCCGCGAGCCGGCAGCGGCAGGCGCCCGCGCGCCTCGGCGAATGGCCGCGTCCCTTCGGGCGGCCCGACGTCGAACCCGGGTTCCGCGTCGAGGCGGCCCAGCAACTCGCGCAGGTCCTGCGCCTCGGCCGCCATGCGTGTCACGCGCTCGCGTTCCGCTAGGGCAGCGGTCTGGGTTTGCGCCTGCTCGGCGCCCTTCTGCTCCAGTAATCCAGCCAGCCGTCTGCGCTCCGTCTCGAGCTGACGGTATGCGTCGGCGAGCCCCGCCTGCTCCTCGGCGATGGCGCGGCGAAGCTCACGGATGGAAACGAGCTCGTTGACCGCCTCGCGGGCGCGATCTTGCAGTCCCGGCACGACCGCGGCGAGCAGCAACGACGAGCGCACGAGATCGATAGCGGCGCCTTGGCCGGCCACCATGGTCGCCGGCGGCTGGCGTGACAGCCGCGCCAGGCTCGCCAGCACGACGGCAAGGTCGCGATGCTCGCGCATCAATGCTTCCGAGCGCGTCGCCTCCTCGGCGCGCAACACGTCGAGGCGCGCGTTGATCAAGGTGATGCGCGCTTCCTGCTGCTGCACAGCTTCCGCTGCCGCGACCAGTTGCGCGCGCAGCGTGCCGAGTTCTTGCGCCAGCCGCGCCGCTTGGCGCGCCAACTCCTGCTGGCGCAGCCGGCTCTGCTCGAGCGCCCGCTCCAGTTCCTGCAGCTGTTGTAGCGGACCGGGCAGCGGCTCTTGCGCCGCCGCCGGCAAGGCCAGCAGGGCGGCGCCAAGCGCCAGCAACGGAAGTGCGAACGGCCCGAGTCTCACGGACTCGATACTACTCCTCTCGCGCTACTCCGGCGCCGGCCGGATGGCCCTGGCGAGAGATTGCCTGCTTGCCACAGTGCGGCGCGCGCCGTTTGCGCCTAGGTGGAGATGGTCGCTTCCTCCCGCTCGGAGTGCACCGTGTCGCGAGCGTTGGTCGGCATTGCCCTCGGCTTCGCCCTCGCCGCCGCTGTCAGCGCATTCTTCCCGCATGCCCTGCCCGCGGCGACCCTGGTCGCCAAGGCGGCCACCGCTCCCGAGCGGCCGGAGAGCGCCTTCCGCTGTCGCGGCGCGGTCACTCTCTGCGTGACCTTCGCCAGCACCGGCGCGGCCGGCCGCTAGGGCCAGTTGGGCGCCGCTGTTAGCGCCGCGCGCCCGACCGCTTCGCTTCCTCGGCGAGCTGCAGGAGATTGCGGCCGTCCATGTCGCGCGGCTGGGTGAGGCCGAGGAACGGCAGCAGGGTCGGCGCGATGTCCGCCAAGCGTCCGTCGCGGATGCCGCGGACTTCGGCCGGTGCGTTGACCAGGATCGCCGGCACCGGACACGTCGTATGCGCGGTATGCGGCTGGCCCGTCGCGTCGTCGCGCATCATCTCGACGTTGCCGTGGTCGGCGGTGATCAACAGCACGCCGCCCGCTTGCACCACCGCCGCCTCAACGCGGCCGAGGCACGCGTCCACCGTCTCCACGGCGCGGATCGCCGCGCTCAGGATTCCGGAATGTCCGACCATGTCGGCGTTGGCGTAGTTCACCAGAATGAAGTCGTAGGTGCCCGACTGGATCGCCTCGACGAGGCGGTCGGTCACTTCCTGGGCAGACATCTCCGGCTTCTGGTCATAGGTTGGCACCTTCGGCGACGGCACCATGATGCGGTCTTCGCCGACGAACACCGTCTCCTCACCGCCGTTGAAGAAGAACGTGACGTGGGCGTACTTCTCGGTCTCGGCGATGCGCAGCTGGCGGCCGCCGGCGCGGCTGACAAGCTCGCCGAGCGAGTTGGTCAGGCGCTGCTGCGGGAATAGCGTGATCAGCTTCTCGCTGAGCGCGTCCGAATAGTCCGTCATGCCCGCAACGGCCGCAAACTGAGGTACGCGCTCGCGCGCGAATCCGGTGAAGGCCGGATCGACCAGCGCGCTCAGGATCTCCCGCACGCGGTCGGAGCGGAAGTTGAGCATCAGCACGCCGTCACCGTCGTTCATACCGCCGTAGCCGGACAGCACCGTCGGCTCGACGAACTCGTCGGTCTCGCCGCGCGCGTAGGCGTTCTCGATGGCGCGTTGCGCGTCCGCGGCAATCACGCCGCGCCCGCTCACCAGCGCCGCGTAGCCTTGCGCCACGCGATCCCAGCGCTTGTCGCGATCCATGGTGAAGAAGCGCCCCGACACGGTGGCGGTGCGCACGCCGCCGACGCTCGCGATCTGCTGCTCGAACGTGCTCAGGTACTCCAGCGCACTCTTCGGCGGCGTGTCACGCCCGTCCAGGAACAGGTGCAGCACTACCGGCACGCCCTGCGCTGCGATGGCCTTCACCATCGGCGCGAAATGCTGCAGGTGCGAATGCACGCCACCCGGCGAGAGCAATCCCATCACGTGGCAGGCGCCCTTCGACGCCTTCAGCGTGGCGATCAGCTTCTTCAGCCCCGGCACTTCCGGATAGCCGCGGCCCGACTCGACGTCGATGCGCGGCAGCACCTGCATCACCGTGCGCCCGGCGCCGAGATTCATGTGCCCGACCTCGGAGTTGCCCATCTGTCCCGCCGGCAGCCCCACTTCCTCTGCGGACGTCGCAAGGAAGCTGACCGGATTGGTCCGCACCAGGCGGTCGTAGACCGGCGTCTTGGCGATGGCGATGGCGTTGTCGCGCGGCTCCTCGCGATGGCCCCAGCCATCGAGCACGCACAGCACGACCGGACGGCGGCGCAACGACTCAGCCATGGTCAGCCGTGGGCTCGCTCGGCGTCCGCTGCGGCGGCCTCGTTGAACTCCGCGGACCACATCTTCTCGAGGTTGTAGAACGTGCGCACCTCGGGCCGGAACAGATGCACGATGACGTCGCCGGCATCCACCAGCACCCAGTCGTTCTGCGGCATGCCTTCGATCTGGATGCCGCGATAGCCTGCCGCCTTCAGTCGCTGCATCAAGTGCACGGCCATGGCGCCGACCTGACGCTGGGAACGGCCCGAAGCGACGATCATGTGGTCGGCGATGCTCGTCTTGCCTTCCAGGTCGATCGTCGAGACATCCACCGCCTGATCGTCGTCGAGCGACTTCAGGGCCAAGTTCAAGAGCTGCGTCGAGGCCTTCGACTTCGCTGGCTTCGGAGTGGCGGTCGGTCGCGTCGCCTTCGGTGGCGCTGCCTTCCGTGGTGGCGCCTTCTTTGGCGGCGCCTTCGGCCGCGCCGCCTTCAGGGGCTTCGCCGCGAAGGCCATCTTCTTGTTCTTGGCCTTGGCCGCGGACGGCTTGGTCTTGGTGGCGCCCGTCTTGCGGGCGGGTGCTTTGGTCAGCTTGCGCGCGGGCGCCTTCTTAGCAGTCGGTGCCTTCGGCTTCGTCTTCTTGGGTGCGGGGATCGCTCTCTCCATAGCTCAGGGTTGCTTGCTCTCCCGGATCGCCGTCGCCGACGCCGGGTCGAATGCACTCCACAGGAACATCCACGCCGGCGGCTTCCTGTCGGCAAGGGTATTGGCGTTGGTGCGCGTCACGCGATGCTGCGCCATCTGGCGCGCCGCAACGCCCTGAAGGGCGTTGAAAGAATAGGTAGGCCGGTCGAACACCGCAACCGGCGCCAGCTCGAACAGCCGGGTCCAGTCCTTCCAGCGATGCAACTCAGATAGGTTGTCGGCCCCCATGATCCAGACCCAGCGCGTCGCCGGGTAGCGCTGGATCAGTGCCGACAGCGTATCGACGCTGTAGCGCGTGCCGAGCGACCGCTCGAGGTCAGTCACGATGATGCGCGGCTCCGGCGCCGCCCGCTCCTGCGCCAGGCCGAGGCGGTGGCCGAGCGGCTCCATGCCGTCCGTGGACTTGAGCGGGTTCTGCGGCGAGACCAGCCACCACACCGCATCGAGCCGGAGGATATCGAGCGCCAGCTGGCTGATATGCAAATGCCCCGGGTGGGCCGGATTGAACGATCCGCCCAGTAGGCCAACGCGACCCGGCGCCGTCGCCGGGAGGCCGGCCAAAGGACCGGCAAGTCCCTCTGCTGCTTCGTTCAATTAGGGCCGCGTCTGGCCGGTGCCGCGCACGACATACTTATAAGTCGTCAGCTGCTCGACGCCGACCGGCCCGCGCGCGTGCAGCCGTCCGGTCGAGATGCCGATCTCGGCGCCGAAGCCGAACTCGCCGCCGTCGGCGAACTGGGTCGAGGCGTTGTGCAGCACGATCGCCGAATCCACTTCGCCGATGAACTGCTCCGCCGCCTTGGCGTCCGCCGTGACGATGCAGTCGGTGTGGTGCGAGCCGTAGGTGTTGATGTGCTCGATCGCCTGATCGATGCCGTCCACGACGCGCACCGCAATGATCGCGTCGAGATACTCGGTGCGCCAATCCTGTTCGGTCGCCGGTACAACGCGCTTGTCGAGCGCTTGTGTTGCCGCGTCGCCGCGCAACTCGCATCCCGCCTTGGCGAGATCGTCGAGGATCGGCACGAGGTGCGTCTTCGCCACCGCGCGATCCACCAGCAGCGTCTCGGTGGCGCCGCAGATGCCGGTGCGCCGCATCTTGGCGTTGAGCGTCACCTTGCGTGCCATCTCAAGGTCGGCGGCGCTGTGCACGTACGTGTGGCAGATGCCTTCGAGGTGCGCGAACACCGCCACGCGGCTCTCGCGCTGCACGCGATCGACTAGGCTGCGCCCGCCCCGCGGCACCACCACGTCGATGAACTCGACCATCGTCAGCATCTCTCCGACCGCGGCGCGATCGCGCGTCGGCACCAGCTGGATGGCGCCCTCGGGCAGTCCCGCCGCTTCCAGTCCGGCGCGCAGGCACTCGTACAGCGCCTGGCTCGAATGCAGGCTCTCGGAACCGCCGCGCAGGATCACCGGATTGCCGGCCTTCAGGCACAACGCCGCCGCGTCCGCCGTGACGTTCGGCCGCGACTCGTAGATAACCCCGACGACGCCCAGCGGCACGCGCACGCGCGCGATGCGCATGCCGTTCGGCCGCGGCCACTCGGCCATGATCTCGCCGACCGGATCGGGCAGGGCGGCCACGTCGCGCAGGCCCTTGGCGATGCCGTCGATGCGCTTCTGGTCCAGCTTCAGGCGGTCGAACATCGCGTCCGACAGATCCTTCGCCTCGGCGAGGTCGAGGGCGTTGGCGCGCAAGATCGCCTGCGCGTCAGCGATCACGCGCATGGACGCGACCGCGAGCGCCTTGTTCTTCTGCTCGGTCGTGGCGCGGGCAAGCGGTCCGGCGGCGGCACGCGCGCGTACGCCCATGTCGCGCATGAGGATGCGAATGTCGGACTCTTGTTCCTTGCGCGCCGGTGTGGGCGTCATCCGTCGACCCCAGACGAGACCAATTCTTCGGTGATGACGAGGTCGTCGCGGTGGACCATCTCGTCGCGGCCACGGTAGCCCAGCAACCCCTCGATTTCACCGCTTTTGTGCCCGACGATGCGGCGCGCGTCGGCCGCCGAATATGCCGACAGCCCGCGCCCCACCTCGACCCCGCTCGCGCTCTGCAGGATGACCGCGTCGCCGCGCTGGAAGTCGCCCTTGATGCTGACGACGCCGGCCGGCAGCAGGCTCTTGCCCTTGGCCAGCGCGCCCACCGCGCCCGCGTCCAGCACCAACGTTCCCGACGGCTTCAAGCCGCTGGCGATCCAGTTCTTGCGCGCCGTGCGCGGGCTGGCGTTTGGCACGAACCACGTGCAGCGCGCGCCGCTCTCGATCGCGGCCAGCGCGCCTTCCTTGCGCCCGTCGGCGAGCACCATGCGGCAGCCGGCCGCCATGGCGATCTTCGCCGCGGCAAGTTTGGTGACCATGCCGCCGGTGCCCATGTCGACGCTCGAGGTCGAGCCCGCCATCGCCTCGATAGCGGCAGTCACCTCGCGCACTTCGGCGATGGGCTTTGCATTCGGGTTGGTCGCCGGATTGGCGTCGTAGAGTCCGTCGATGTCGGACAGCAGCACCAGGCAGTCCGCCGACACCATCTGTGCCACGCGCGCCGCCAGGCGATCATTGTCGCCGTATCGGATCTCCTCCGTCGCCACCGTGTCGTTCTCGTTGATGACGGGAACCGCCTTGAGGTCCAACAGCGTCGTCAGCGTCGTGCGCGCGTTGAGGTAGCGCCGCCGCGACTCGGTGTCGTCGCCGGTCAGTAGCACCTGCGCCGCGCCGATGCCGAACTTGCCCAGCGCCTCTTGATAGGCATGCGCCAGCCGGATCTGTCCCGACGCCGCTGCTGCCTGCTTCTCCTCCAGCTTCAGCGCACCCGCCGCCAGCTTGAGCGCGCGCCGCCCGAGCGCAATCGCTCCCGACGAGACGATCACCACGTCCTGCCCGCGGTGCTGCATGCGTGCGACGTCCGCCGCCAGCGCACCCAGCCAGCCCAAGCGCAACGCACCACTGACGCCATCGACCAGCAGCGACGAGCCGATCTTGACGACGACTCGTTTCGCCTTGGCGAGCGACTCGCTCACGGCGTCCAGGCCTGGTCGGCTTCGCCGGCCGCCGCCTTCGGATCGGGCCGCACGATGGCGAATATCCGGTGCAGCGCGGCCGGCATGCCGTCGCCGCTCACCGCGGAGATGGTCAGCACGTCGTTCTTGGCGGCTCGCTTCAGTGCCATGCGCTTCTTCTTGATCTCGTCCTCGGTCAGCGCGTCGCACTTCGACAGCGCCAAGACCTCGGGCTTCTCCGACAGCCCAGCGCCGTACGCTTCGAGCTCCGTGCGCACCGTGCGCCACGCCAGGGCGACGTTGTCCTGGGTCGCATCGACCAGGTGCAGCAGCACGCGGCAGCGCTCGACGTGCCCCAGGAATTGGTCGCCGAGGCCGACGCCTTCGTGCGCGCCTTCGATCAGTCCGGGCAGATCGGCGAGCACGAACTCGCGTTCGCCCGCGCGCACCACGCCGAGATGCGGATGCAGCGTTGTGAACGGATAGTCGGCGACCTTCGGCTTGGCGCGCGACACCGCCGACAAGAACGTCGACTTGCCCGCGTTCGGCAGCCCCACCAGCCCCGCGTCCGCGATCAGCTTCAGGCGCAGGCGCAGTTCGCGGTCCTCGCCCGGATAGCCGGGCGTCGTCTTGCGCGGCGCCCGATTGGTGGATGACTTGTAATGCGCATTGCCCATGCCGCCGTCGCCGCCCTTGGCCAGCAGCATGCGTTGGCCCGGCTCGTTCAGCTCGGCCAGCACCTCTTCGGTGGCGTCGTCGATGATCTCGGTGCCGGGCGGCACCAGCAGGACGAGGTCGGCGCCGTTGGCGCCGGAGCGCTGATAAGCCCCGCCGGGCGCCCCGTTTTGCGCCTTGAAGTGCTGCTGGTAGCGGAAGTCGATGAGGGTATTGAGCCCCGCCGCGGCCTCGGCCCAAACGTCGCCGCCGCGCCCGCCGTTGCCGCCGTGGGGGCCGCCGAACTCGAGGTTCTTCTCGCGCCGGAAGCTCATGGCGCCGGGCCCGCCCTTGCCGGCGCGGATGGCCACCTTGGCCTGGTCGAGGAACTTCATGGGCGTTACATGCGGCCAAACGGGCCGAAAGACAACCCGCGCGCGCCCATCGGCCCACTGTTGCTCTCGAGCCAAGATGCTAGAGTTTGGCAGGGGGAGAGGGGCTATGGGGGCGGACTTCCGGATCGAGACCGTGCGCACGGACGAGGCGCGCCGGGATGCCTATCGGCTGCGCTACACGGTCCTGGTCGGCGACCTCGGCTACGACATCATGGGCGTGACGGCCGCCAAGGGCATCGTCGAGGAGGCCGACGCCAAGGCCACCATCCTGGTCGCCTACGACGGCACGGAGCCGATCGGCACCGTTGCGATCGACTGGTGGGGCGGGGCGGACTTCGACGCCGAGCGCGTCCAGACCCTCAACCTGACCCCGGTCGCCGACGCGTGCTCCAAGAAGAACGTCTTCCAGGTGCGCAAAGCCGCAGTCCTGTCCAAGTACCGGACCACGCCCGCGTTCGCCTCGCTGGTCGGCGCCGTCGTGGATGAACTCTCCAAATACCCGGCGCCCTGGTTCGTCTTCATCGACTGCGACCCGGAATCCGTCGCCCTCTACGAGCGCTTGGGCTTTCGCTGCCACGCGCCGCATTTCCGGTATCCGCGCGGCGGCATCGGCGTGCCCATGTGCCTCGTCGCGCACGACCTCGAGCACCTCGCATCGATCCGCTCGCGCCTGCTGCCGGCGCTCATCGACCACGGCCAAAGCCATGTGCCCGCGGCAGCGCGCTTCTTCCGCGAGCTGACCGAAGGCCCTGTCGAGGCCCCGGCCGGGATCGACAACGGCCCGCTCAACGCCCACGACATGGTCGATTCCTCGCCCTCGCTCCTCGACATGGAGTTGTTCCGCGGCATCTCGCACCCGGACATCGATGCCTTCCTCGATGGGGTGCCCGAGGTCGACTTCCACGTCGGCGACCAGGTCATCGACGCCTCGGCGCGCGGGCGCGACGTCTACCTGGTGCGCACAGGCTTCCTGCAGGTGGTGAAGACCAGCCCCATGGGCCGCAAGACCATCGTCACCACCCTCGGCCCCGGCGACCTCATCGGCGAGATGAGCATGCTCCTCGGCGAAGGCCGCACCGCCGACGTCGTCGCCCTCTCCAACGGCAACATGCTGCGCATCCAGCCGTCCCGCTTCGCCGGCGTGAAGGGCCTCGATCCCACGGTCCTCGCCCGCATCAACCTCAACCTCGCCGCCATCCTCGCCCGTCGCCTCCGCGCGACAACCAACCTCGTCGCCTAGAACCCGCCCCTCTCTCTTTCTCGCTTGCGGGCGGGAGGGCGGTGGCCCTCCCCCCTTGCCGGGGAGGGCTGGGGTGGGGGGTCGCACAGGCCGCCGTCATGGGCGGCCAACACGTACTCCTCATGCTAGCCGGTCGAAGCATGAGCTCGTGAGCCACGGACGCTTGGGTCCCGCTCCGACCCCCAGACAAGCGAAAGCCCTCGCGCCGGGGGAGGGCGGGAGGGCTTTCTTTGGGGACGTTCTCTAGAGGGCGCGGGGGAAGCGCCCGAGCGGCAACCTAGCCGTAGTCGCGGTTCCGTACAGTCGGGGCTGCACCCTAGGAGTCCGCGCGAGAAGCCGGTACGCGGCGGGTGCTCGAGGGTAATTATTGATTATCGATATTTCTCTTGACGATCTTCGATGCACGAATTATCGATAGTCGATAATTCGCGCATCGATCCCGGTTCTCGCCATGTCCTCCACGCCCGCCCTGGCCGCCTCGCGCACCCTCCTGCGGGTGCTCCTCGTCCTCAATCTCGTGGTCGGCGCCGGCATCGCCGCGCTGCTGGCCGCCAGCTTCCTCTTCGAGGAGACGTTGATGGCCGGTGCGGTCGGCGAGCCGCTGTCGCCGGCAACGATGCCGCTGGTGATGGGCATGCGCGGCATCGCCGCCATCGGCATCGCCAGCATTCCGCTCAACCACATCTTCCTTACGCGCCTGCTCGCCATCGTCGATACGGTGCGCGCCGGCGATGCGTTCGTCCTCGCCAACGCCGTCCGCCTGCAGACCATCGCCTGGACGCTGCTCGGTCTCGAAATGCTGCACCTGCTCGTCGGCGCCGTCATCACCGGTGCTTCGACTGACGAGCGCCCGCTCGACATCGAGTGGAGCTTTTCCTTCAACCCCTGGCTCGCGGTGTTGCTGCTGTTCGTGCTGGCGCGCGTGTTCGAGCACGGCGCCCGCATGCGCGCCGACCTCGAAGGGACGGTCTGATCCGTGCCCATCCTCGTGAAACTCGACGACATGCTGCACGAGCGCCGCATGACCCTGACCGAGCTCGCCGACCGCATCGGCATCACGCTCGCCAACCTGTCGATCCTGAAAACCGGCAAGGCGCGCGCCGTGCGCTTCTCGACACTGGAAGCGATCTGCGCCGCGCTGCACTGCCAACCCGGCGATCTCTTGGAGTTCGCCGCGCCCGATGAGGAAACCGCGTCCCCGCCGCTTTGATGTGCTCGATGGTGGGGAAGGCTCGTGCGACCTCAGAAATGACAACGGGCCCGCCTCATCGGCGGGCCCGTTCGTATTTGGTGTCGCTGTGCGCTAGCGCGCTACTTGGACTTCTCATCGACCGAGATGTAGCGGCGGCCGCCGGTGGTGACTTTGAACTTCACCTGGCCGTCCGCCGTGGCGAACAGGGTGTGGTCGCGGCCGATGCCGACGTTCGGGCCCGGGTGGTACTCGGTGCCGCGCTGGCGCACCAGGATGTTGCCCGAGATGACGTGCTCGCCGCCGAACTTCTTCACGCCCAGGTGCTTGCCCGCTGAGTCGCGCCCGTTGCGCGTGGAGCCGCCGGCTTTCTTATGTGCCATGACTAAGCTTCCTTCTTGGCCTTGCTCTTGGCCTTGGACTTGCCTTGGGACTTGCCCTTGGCCGCGGCCTTCTTCTTCGGCGCGGCAGCCTTCGCCTTCTTGGCGGCGGGCGACTTCTTGGCCGCCGCGGCCTTCTTGGCGCCCTGGGCCTTGCCGGCCGAGCGCTTGGACTTCGCCTTGCGCGGGGCGGCTTCCGCCGTCTCGCCCTCGGCAGCTTCCTTCTTGGGGCGCGCGGCCTTCGCCTCGGCGCGGGCGGTGGTCATGCCCGGCGCGCTGATCTCGGTCACGCGCAGGACGGTGATCTCCTGGCGATGGCCCTTGGTGCGGCGAAAGCTCCTCGTGCGCTGCCGGAACTTGAGCACGACGATCTTCTCGCCGCGCGCCTGATCGACAACTTCCGCCGCGACCTTGGCGCCCGACACCGTCGGCGTACCAACGGTCGTCTTGGCGCCGTCCGAAACCATCAGCACGTCGTCGAGCGAGATGGTCGAACCGGCATCGCCAGCGAGGCGCTCAACGACGATCACGTCGTTGGGCGAAACTTTGTATTGCTTGCCGCCGGTGCGAACGACCGCGAACATTGGAGACCCGCCCCTGTTGTTGGGGTTGAAACTGTCAGCCGTGAATTGAGCGGCCGGAGAATTGCCGCCCAAGCCCCGAGTGTCAACGGGTTTCGCCGCTTTCAAAGGGACTTCCGTCCCCCGCCCTGATGACCGAGCTCTGCCGCGCGGCCCCACCGGGCCTGTGCGCCCTTGACATCCGGCCGGAACTGCGATACATTTCGTATCTACACGGGCCGAGAAGAGAGGCGGGCGCTCGCCTCGTGCAGCCGGCAACTAGATACGCATTGTAGTGCATCGCCGTGAGACGATTTCCAGATAACACCCGTTTCCGGCCGTTGCCAGCGGCGCCGGCTGGACCGGCGATGCGAGTTCGTCGCGCCCGGAATATGATCGCTCCGTGACGGTCGGCGTCTTGGCCGCGCGTCGCGCCGTTCTACATCCAACCAGCCCAACGCGAACCGGCGGAGCCATTCTCCACGGGCGCCAAGGGCTTTTGTCGTCGTCTCCCTTGCGCAGGTCCCGCGTCCCATGAGTCCGCCGCTGTCCCGCCCGGGTGAACCCGTCTTCCCGCGCACGCCGTTCGCCTTCACGTGGTGGGTCGTCCGCCAGCTGCCGGGGCGCGCGGCGGCGATGCTGTCGCTGACCATCTTCGGTCACGGCTTGCAGGCGCTGGCGCCGCTCGCTGTCGGCACGCTCATCGACGTGGTCAACCACGGCCGCTTCGACGAGATTCCGTTCTACTTCTCGCTGCTGGTCAGCGCTTGGCTCGGCGGTCCGCTGCTGACGCGCATGTACACGTTCGCCAACGCGTTCACGATGCCGAAGATGCGCGTCATCGTCGATCGCGTCCTGTTCGCGCACACGCTCGGCCAGTCGACACGCTTCTTCAACGACAACTTCGCCGGCGCTATCAACCAGCGCATTCGCCGCGGCGGCCAGTCGATGCCGGGACTGTTCGAGTCGGCGCTGCCGTTCTTCCGCATCGGCACGTTCGCCGCGGTCGGCGCCTTCACGCTCGGCACCGTGTCGCTGAACTACGCGCTCGCCTTCATTGCGTTCGTCGCCCTGTTCGTCATCGTGACCGTGCCGATGGCGCGCCGCGTCGTCGATCTCGTCGGCCGCACGGCGCGCGCCCGCTCACGCGTGACGGGCCGCATCGCCGACACCATCTCCAACGCCGACGTGGTGCGCAGCTTCGGCGCCTGGCGGCGCGAGCAGGAAGGCCTCGAGCCCGCCAGTCTCGAGGAGTACCGCCGCGCCCGCGACGTGCGCATTTCCATGACGGCGATGCGCGTCGTGCAGCTGTTCCTGTCGGTCGGCTTCCTCTCGGCGATCTCCTGGGTGGCGCTGCAGTCGGTCGTCGCCGGCACGCTCACCGCTGGCGCCATCGCCACGATCCTCACGGTCGGCGTGCAGCTCGGCCTGCAGATCGCCCAGCTCGGCGACGAGGCCCTCAACATGTTCGAGCACGTCGGCGACCTCAAGGAGTCGCTCGACGCGCTGGCTCGCGACCATGACATTCCCGATGCCCCCGGCGCGCAGCCGCTGGCGGTGCGCGGCGGCGCCATCCGCTTCGACACGGTGTCGTTCCTTTACCCCGACGGCCGCCGCGTGTTCGATGCGCTCAATCTCGACATTCGTGCCGGCGAGCGTATCGGGCTGGTCGGCCGTTCCGGCGCCGGCAAGAGCACGCTGGTGAAGCTGCTGACGCGCCGGCATCTGATTTCCGCCGGCCGCGTCACCATCGACGGCCAGGACATCGGCTCGCTCACCCAGGCCAGCATCGCCGAGTCGATCGGCGAGGTGCCGCAGGCCACCGAGCTGTTCCATCGCTCAATCCGCGAGAACATCCGCTATGGCCGCCCCGGCGCCGACGATGCCGCGGTGGAAGCGGCGGCGCATGCCGCCGGCTGCCACGAGTTCATCCTGGCGCGGCCGGGCTCCTACGACGCCGTGGTCGGCGAGAAGGGTGTCAAGCTGTCGGGTGGCGAGAAGCAGCGCATCGCCGTGGCGCGCGCGTTCCTCAAGGACGCGCCGATCCTCGTGCTCGACGAGGCGACCTCGTCCCTCGACACCGAGACCGAGCTCGCGCTACAGGATGCGCTGTGGCGCCTGATGGCGGGACGCACGGTCATCGCCATCGCGCATCGTCTTTCGACGCTGCGCGCCATGGACCGCGTCATCGTGATGGAGGACGGCAAGATCATCGAGCAGGGACCACCGTCCGTGCTCATAGCCTCAAGCGGCGCCTTCGCCCGCGCCTGGTCGTTGCAGCACCCGGAGTCACCCGAGCTGCTGCGCAACGCCTCCTAGCGGCGGTCGTTAGACCTTGCGGCCGGGAATGCCGAACAGGAGCAGGCCCGCGCCGGCGGCGATGGCGACCACACCGGCCCACAAGGGTACCGGCACGAATTCCTTGTCCGTGACCTGGATCTCGATGGGGCCAAGCCTGGCCGCGTCGCGATCGCGGGTGTAGGTGAAGCCGCCGTAGACCAGTCCGAGGACGCCCAGCGCGATGAGGGCGATTGCTGCAATTCTAATCATGGCGGCAGAGGACGGCAGATCGGCTGCGGCCGCCAGCGCCCGAATGGGATACCGCGAAGGCCTAGCTTGGATTAGCCCGTGACCCGCAGCGGCTTCTCGAGGTGGTGGAAGTCGCAGTTCTCGCCCGGACCGAAGCGCTCGATCATCAGGAAGTCGTCGCCCGCCTCCACCGCCAGGAAGCCGTGATGCCAGGTGCCGGGCTTGTAGTTGATGCCCTGGCGTCCGTTGGCGACGAAGGCGCGGAGGGCATTGGGATCGAACTCGCCGGCCGGTGCCACCACGACGAAGAAGCCACCGCCGCCCATCGGCACGAACGCCTGGCTGCCGAGTGGGTGGCGCTCCATGCGCTCGACGGTGAGGGGCAGGGCCGCGCTCTTCTCGGCCCGCAGCACGTGGACGCCTGGCCGCCCGTCGCTGCCCACCAGCACCGCGGCGAGGTCGTCGGCGCGACCGGGTGCGGCAGGGCCCTCGATGACGTCGCCGAACGGTGCGAAGGCTGCCGCAGTCAGCGGTTCGGCGCGAATGGTTCGTGTCATGCCGGGAAAGTAGCAAACGGCGATGCTGGGTGCGAACCTCACCCTAAGGACGGCCCCAGGGATCGCCAAGAGGGCGCACCAAGAATGGCAGAGAAGTTCGACGCAGCCGGCTTCACGGCGCTGCTCCTGATGATCCACCTCATCCAGCGGCTCGTCTACCGCAACGCCCTCAACCGCGAGGACGCGCGCGAGCTCGTCGACCTTGCCCTGCTCGACGCCGAGGAGATCTTCGGCGCCGCCCAGCAGGGGCAGTCGGTGCGGGATCTGTTGACCCAGTTCTTGAAGGACTTGGATCGCAACAAGCCGGCCTAATCGCGCCGGCTCAATCGCCGTCGGGAAGGATCAGCAACTCGACCACCTTGCGGCGGCCTTCTTTGGTGACGTAAGTGACCTCGATCTCATCGTGCAGACGCAGGCGTTTCAGCTCCTGCTCGGACGCGTTGTACCAGTTGCGGTTCATGCGAACCGCCCGCTTGGTGGCATCCAACGCGGTGACCTTGCCTCGCTCTGTCTTCATGGCCTGCTTCCTTGCTCGGTGCAGGTGTGGCAACGGCGCGGACCGGACTGCCCGCGACTGACGACGGAATGTGAGGACACGAGCCTGAGCGGAGCGGTGTCATGGTCGTGGCATGCGGCGCGCCTGTGAGGTTCTGCCGCGAAAGCCCCGAAAGGCGCGCGTTCCCGGCCCTCCCCGGCACCGGAAGGTGGAGGGGGCGCGTACCAGCCGTGACTAAACGGTGACGTTGCCGAGACGGTGCGGTGTGTTTCCTGCTGCCGGAATTCGCTGCAACCACAGCCGCGCCTGTTCCACCGACTCGAAATGATCGACGCGCAGCACGTGCGCATCGATCTGGTCGGCGACGCTGCGCACCGCCACCTGGTTAAAGAAGTACGCGGGCGTGACGATGGCGCAGTGGCGCAAGCCCGCTGCCATTGCCCGCGGCAGCCAGTCACCGCTCAGCCACACCTGGTCGGCGGCGCTGATGAGCAGGAAGCGGCGGATGTCGCACAGGATGCGCGACGCCTTGCGCTCCTGGATCAGGCCAAGCACCTGCTCGTTCTTCTCGCGGAACGACGGCGTCGTGTGATAGCCGCGCCACGTCATCGCGACACAGGGCACCGAGGCGTCATAGCTCAGGTGGAATTCCGACTCGGTCTGCAGCAGCGCCTCGGTATCGGCGAGGTGTTCCGAATTGCTTGGCTCGGCCATGAGCGTGCAACTCCAGATTCTTGTTGAAAGGTACTGTACCGTACAGTACACTTCCCGCGTGAGCAAGCAGGCAGCGCTGGGCGTGCGGGTGAGCCGCCTGGAGGCGCGCCGCGAGGCGATCCTGGCTGCCGCCACCGCTGCGTTCCTTGAGCACGGCTTCGCCGGTGCGACGCTCGATGACGTAATCGCCAGCGCCGGGGGCTCGCGCGCCACCGTCTACGCCCAGTTCGGCAACAAGGAAGGGCTGTTCGCGGCAATCATCGCCGGCGTCTGCGACCGCATGCTGGCGCCGCTCGATGCCGCCATCGACGCCGGCCGTCCGCTGGCCGACGTCTTGCGCGCGTTCGCCCTACGCTATGCGACCGCCTTCCTCGAGCCGGGCAGCGTCGCGCTCTTTCGTGTTGCCGCAGCGGAAAGCGGGCGCTTCCCCGAGCTTGGGCGCCGCGTGTTCGCCGCCGGACCCGAGGTTGCCGCAGCGCGGCTCGGCGACTACCTCGCCGGCGCCAAGCGCCGCCGCGAGCTCAAAGTGCGGCACCCGGCGATCGCGGCGCGCATCTTTCTCGAGATGATCACCGGGGACCTCCACAAGCGCGCTTTGTTCGGCGTGCCGCCCGCGCCCTCCCCGGCGGAGATCGAGGAGGTGGTCGAGGCTGCCGTGGCGATCTTCCTCAGCGGCTGCGCTCGGCCATAGCGGGCGTGCCGCCGGCGCCGCGTCGGCGAGCACCCTGATCTCGACCACTTTGCTGCGGTCGCCTTGTGCCGCGTACGTCACGGAGGGCGGGGCAAGAGCTTGGCAACCCTTGGCACCCAGGCAAGCTAGCTGTGACTTTGCTGTGTCGATAAGAGCGGCCGTGGACGTCGAACGCCAAGCCCTACCGTGGCGCGAGCTAAGCGGCGGCGACTCGGTTGCGGCCGGCCTGTTGGGCGATGTGGCGCGAGGCGTTGGCGCGATCGAGCACCGATTCAATGGTGTCGCCCGAGCGCCCGGCGGTGACGCCGATGCTGACGGTGACCTCGACGACGGCGCCGTTGATCTCAATGGGAGTCGTCGCGATCGTGACGCGCAGCTGCTCGGCGAGGGCTGCCGAGGACTTCTGGTCGGTCTCCACCATCAGGATGGCGAATTCGTCGTCGCCGATGCGCGCCAGAACGTCGAGGGGCCGCAGCCAGGCGCGCGCATGTCCGGCAATGGCATTGAGCACGGCGTCGCCGACCATGCTGCCGTGACGAGCGTTAACCGAGCGGAAGCCGTCGATGTCGAAGGTGATCAGCGACAGCGGCCGGTTGTAGGTCTGGGCGCGGCCGAGCTCGCGCGCCGCGATGCCAAGGAAGCTGGCGCGGTTCGGCAGGCCGGTGACCAGATCCTGGGAGATGCGCCGCGTCGCCACGGCGCGCTCTTCCATGATGGCGCCAACAAGCAGAACGTTGAGCATGCCGACGACTGCGGCGATGCCGAGAAACCAGCTCACGTTGCTGGGCGTGAACAGCAGGATGCCGGCGGGCTTGATGATGTTGGCCGCTAGGACGAGGATCACGACCAGCGCGAACAGGGTCGTGGCGTCGCGCGGGTAGAAGCGGGCCACCAGCCAGGTGCAGCACATCGCGACCAACACCGGCACGCCGACCGGAAGTTCGTAGCCCTCGGGCAGCAGCAGCCGGGACCCGCCCACCGAGAGGGTGAGCACCGAGACCATCAGGACCTCGCGCCAGTGCTGCCGCTCGATGACGCGGCGGTCGATCCACCACAGGATCGCGGGTGCACCGACCAGCAAAGTGCCCGCCGCATCGGACAGCAACCACGCCGCGAACAGACGGAACGGCGTGTCGGTTGTGTCGCTGAACAGCGTTTGCGCAAGCGTGCCGCCCAGCGCAGTGACGCTGGCATGCACAAGCACGCCGTACAGCATGAAGCGGCCAACGTCGCCCAGCAAGAATACCGGGTACCGCGGCGGGAACGACCGGCGCAGCAGCAAGCCGCCGACGATCGGTCCAAGGGTGTTGGTTACCGAGGTAAGGAGCACCGGTTCGAGGGGCGCAGCGAACAGAACGCCGTTCGCCGCCGCAGACCCAATGAAGATGCCAGGGGCTACCGTCCAGCCGCCGACCAGCACGGCGAACAGCGCGATGCCTGCGCCCGGCCAGAACGGTGAGGGGAAGAAGCCGAAGACCTCGAAGAACTTGGCGACGGGGGCGCTGACGGCGAAATAGGCCCCGGCGGTGAGGATGTTGGCGCCGAGGGCGGCGACGAACCAAGCGGCCGCGCGCCCGTTGCCGTGGCGCGGCTCGTCCAGCGAAACCGTGGCCAGGAACGCCGATGCCTTGGCAAGGTTCAGGGCGAGCGCACTCGCCAGCCGCTCCGCTACCGGGCGGTTCAAGCGTGGGGTGGTCTCATTCATGGAAATCCGTGTGTCTCCGCGCGCCAAGTCGATCGGCACGGGACGCCCCCCGCGCTAAAGCCTACCGGCACTCGATGCCGGAACAAAGCTGATTTCATAGGAGCGTGGGTCATGCGGCTCGGGACGGGGCGTGATGGCCGGGGCGCGACGTTTTGACGCGCCCCGGCCAACCCAACCTTGGCTGCCTAGCCCCAAACAGTGCCGAGGTCGTGGTGCTGGAAGGCGAGGCCGTCGTCGAAGTCCAGCGCGGTGGCTAGCGCCGGCTTGATGCTTGCGTGCAGCCGGGCGGTGTCCGTGCTGCCGTCATTGTGAAGGACCGTAAGCACCACCTGATAGTCGCCGGGCTTGGCATAGGTGTGGCTGTCGAAGCGCCCGGTCTCGCCCTTGCCGTCGCCGAAGTCCCACAAGAACGTCGCGTCGTTGCCGTGAACGTAACCGTTCTGGTTGGCGGTGTGGCTGGCGTCGAAGGACAGAGTTGTGCGCCCATCGGCTCCGCGGCTGGCCGTCGCGGTGAACAGCGCCGTCAGTTCGTCCGGCGTCGCGCCCGGGTGCAGAAGGTCCGACCCAACCACGCTGCCGTCCGCGCGCACCAGAGCGCCGTCCGGCCGCACGAACAGGTCATCGAGGGAGGCGCCCGTGCCTTGGGTCGGATTGACGAACAGGTCCGGCGCATAGCCCGGGTTGATCGCGTAGGTGTCCTGCGTCACCACGTTGCCGTCCAGGCGCGTGATCTGGTTGGTGGCGCCGACATCGATGCGGGGCGCGACGTTGTCGTACGCCACGACGCCCGTCGCCTTGGTTACGTTGATGGCGGGCACCGTCGTGCCAGCCGGGTGCTCGAGGATCGTGTTGCCGCGCAGGGTGAGGCCGTCGACGCCGATCGTCGTAATGGCGTGGACGTTGCTGTTGTAGATGACGTTGTCCTCGATCGTCAGGCGCTGAAAGCGCGTGCCGGTGATTCCCGCGTCGCCCTGGTCGTCCCGGATGAAGATGGCCTGCGGCTGATAGTCGCCGCTCAGGAAGACGTTGCCGCGGATGACGACGTCCGTGCTGGCGGCGGTGGTGCCGGAGGTCCAGAACTGGATGTAGTCGTTGTGATTCACGGCAGAGTCCGAGCCAAGGAAGTCGTGCAGGCGGTTGTTTTCGATGAGCACGTTCTTCATTTGGGCGAAGCGCATGCCGTCGCCCTGCATGTCGTGGATGTCGTTGTCGCGGATCGTCACTCCGTCCGAGCGGCTGACGCCGATGCCCTGGAAGAAATGGCTGACCTCGTTGTGCTCGAACACGAAGTTCTTGGTGTTCGTCACCGACATCAGGTTCTCGGCACGGTTATCGCCGACCGCCACGTAGCCCTCGGCAACGCCCTTGAAGACATTGTGCGTGAAGCGGATGCCGCTGCCGCCGCTGACGAGGACGTCGGTCTGCCAGTCGGCGGGCGTCCCCTCGAACGCAAAGCGCAGGTTCGAGAACGTCACGTTCGTGACCCCGCGCAGGTCGAGGCCGACGATGGTGGCTGGGTCGTTGGGGTCGAGCGAGGTGACCGTCACCTGCTGAGCATGCGCGGGCACGCCGGTCACGATCGCCTTGTAGTCGACGTCCGAGCGCAACAAGATCGTCTCGCCGCCTTTGACTCCGCGCAGCGCCGCAAGCAACTCGGACGAGCTGCCGACGATGATGGTCTTGCCGCCGGCGACCGCGCTCGCGGAAGCCTGGGCAATCACAGGCGCGTCCGCTTCTGTCGGCGTGACCTCGATGCGCACGACGCCGGTGTCCTTGGCGCGCATCGTGTCGCGAAGCGTGTACTCCAGCGTCGCGATTCCGTGCCAATCGGCGCCGGGCGTGAACACGACATTGCCATCGACCATCGCCACGGTGCCTTGGCCAGACACCAAATCCACGTCGGTGATGCTCAACGCCTGCCCTTGCGGGTCATGGTCGTTGGCGAGCAGTTTCTCGACCGTCAGGGTGAGCGGGGAGTTCTCGCGCGTCACCGCCATATCGGCGCCGGCCACGGGCTTCGGGTTGATGGTGGGCGGCAGTGCCTCGTCCGTCATGGTGATGTTGTCGACGAAGCCGCGGAAGGCGCCAGTCCACGGGCTGCCAACCATCGGATCCCACAGTGCCGCCGGCATCGTTGGCGCCGACACGTTGATGGATCCGTAGGCGACGCCGTCGACGTAGCCGGTCATCTTGCCGGCCGCCACGTCGTAGCTGACCGTCACGTTGTGCCACTCGCCGTCGGCGACGCGCGCCACGGCCTTGATGAGGCCGCTTTCGCCGGCCGCGTTCTTGACCAGGCGCACCATGACATCGCCGGCCGCGGTGACGTCGACCTGCATCGCGGTGTGCATGCGGAACAAGGAGCCGCCGACACCGGCGTCTGCGGACTTGAAGTCGATCGAGAGTGTGAACTCGTCCTTCTCGAACAGCGACGCGTGGCGGGCGAGGGCGATGTGGTTGCCGCCCTCGGCGGTGGTCTTGCCGTTCAGGTAGTAGGCGCCGTCACTGATGCTGGCGACCTTGCCGGCGGTCACCGCGATGTTGTTGCCCGAGGAGTCGGCGATGACGCCATTGTCGAAGGTCAGCTTCACCAATTGAGGCGGCGGCACGTCGAGCTGCTTCAGGACCGTCTGGTACTGCGCCACCGCCTGTGACGCTGTCAGCGGCGCGCCGTGGATCTCGATGTTGTCGATGGTGCCCGCGAAACCCTTGCCCCACTGATCGCCGAATGTGGGGTCCCACGATTCGGCCACCTTGGTCGCCGCGCTAACTGCGACCTGACCGATGGCGACGCCATCGACGTAGCCGATCATCGCGCCCGCGACGGCGTCGTAGGACAGCGCCAGGTGATGCCAGGCGCCATCGGCCGCCGTCAGTCCGCTCGACTTGATCACGCCCTTCTCGCCGGCGCTGTTGGCCATCAGGTTGAACGTGACCTGGCCGTCGTTGCCGATTTCGATCTGCAGCGCCGTATGAATCTTGAAAAGGGTGCCGCCCTTGCCGGCCGTCGCCGCCTTGAACGCCACGCCGATCGACAGCTGGTCTTGTCCGAACAGAAGTGGATCGCGCGCGATCGACAGATAGTTGCCGCCGCTGCTGGTGCTCAGGCCGTTGAGCTGGTAGCCGCCGCCGCTGATGCCGTTCGCGATGCTGGCCGTATCGCCGTGAGTGAATTGCAAGCCCGTCATTGGTTGACCCCCGAAACGCGAATGAGAACGCCGACGCCAGGCATGGCTGCTCCCCTGCGGGCGACGCGAAGCAGGCAGCTCCGCGGGCATCACGGGAACAGAGCGTCAAGCGGGGCTGCGTTCGGTTAGGCGGCCGCGTGCAGTCCCGTCGCGAGTTCGGCTTCTGGGCTTAGCCGTCGCTGGACCTGCACCCCCTTTGGGCAGGTCCGAGCGGTAGTGCGGGGATCGGGTGCAAGGTCGGGGCCGCCCGGGGCGGACGAAAATTCGTGTCAATACAGCGAATTACTGAGGGCTCGCGTCAGGCAGACTCCGCCATGCGGCAAGCACTGCCGGGCAGCAAGCAGCCGCCGGCAGCGATGCAGGTGCCGGCTCAGGCCGACTCGGGCCCTTGACTTGGACGGTGGCTCTCAGGAACATCCGCGCCCATGCGCAATCCCATGATCAAGCTCGGGCGGCTCGCCGGCGTATTGCTGGCGTCGCTCTTCCTCTCCCTCGTCGCTTCGACGGCGGGAGCCCAGGTCGCAAACGACCGTTCCGTTGGCGTCATCCTTACAGGCGTCAACGAAGAAGGCGCTCACTGGGCCGGTACCCAGTGGACGCCGATTTCCGGCGTGCTCCGCAAGGACGCCGCCCTCCGCATCGCCGACGACGCGCTGATGGAGGCGGTGGCCACCAAGACCATGACGCCGCAAGAAGCCGGCGCCGCAATGAAGGTCCGCTACGTGCTGATGGGCGGCGTCACCGCCGGCAGCCACGCGTTCCGCTTCGACCTCAAGCTGTTCGACGCCAAGGACGGCAAGCAGCTGTGGGCGACGGTGTTCCAGTCCGACGAAGACAACATCGCCACGGTGCCCACCGAGATCGGTGGCGCCCTCATTCCGGCCCTCAAGGCCGCCGCGCTCTAGGCATCTGGGCGCGGCCGGACGGCCGCGCAACGTTCAACGCCCTCCCGTGGCCGCGTTGCCTCGGCGAGGGCGTTCTGCTGTCTAGCGTCCCTTGGGATAGCGACGCGGCGTCGCGGTGTCGACGTAGCGGTGGCGGCGACCGCTTTGGTCAGCGACCGCGTAGCAATCTGGATCGGCGTCCGGCTCCAAGTAGCTCGGCCCCACCGGCACTTTGCCGTGACCGCCGGGGATGTCGAGCACGTAGGCGGGCTGACACAGGCCCGAGGCGCTGCGCTGCAACTCGCGCAGCAGCACCTGGCCTTCCTCGATGCGCGTGCGCATGTGCGCGGTGCCCGGCGCCAGGTCTGCATGATGCAGGTAGTACGGCTTGATGCGTGCCTCGACCAGGCGGCGCATCAACGCTTCCAGCGTCGCCGCGTCGTCGTTGACGCCGCGCAGCAGGACCGACTGACTCAGCATGGGAATGCCGGCGTCGACCAGGCGTGCGCACGCCGCCGTGGCATCCGGCGTCAGCTCGCGCGCGTGGTTGGCGTGCAGCACGACATAGGTCGCCTTGCCGGACGCACGCAACGCGCTGACGAGCGCCGCATTGATCCGCTGCGGCTCGACCACGGGGACGCGCGTATGGATGCGCACGACCTTGACGTGGTCGATGGCGGCGAGGGTCTCCAGCACACGGCGCAAGCGCGCCGGCGACACGACGAGGGGATCGCCCCCGGTGAGGATGACCTCCCAGATGCCGGGCTGCCCGAGTACGTACTCCAGCGCCGCATCGATCTCTGCCTTGCTGAGCGTCTGCGCCTTGCCGGGGCCGACCATGGCGCGGCGGAAGCAGAAGCGGCAGTACACCGAGCACACCAGGACGAGCTTGAGCAGCACGCGATCCGGATAGCGGTGGACGATGCCCGCGACCGGGCTGTGCGGCTCATCGCCGATCGGATCGTCGGACTCCTCGGCGCCGGTCTTGAGCTCGGCGGCATCCGGAACGAACTGGCGCGCGATCGGGTCGTTGGGATCGGACGGATCGATCAGGTCGACCATCGCGGGCGTGATGGCAACCGCATAGCGCGCCGCGACCTCCGCCAACGCCGGGCGGTCCGCCGCAGCGGCAAGGCCGGCGGCGGCGAGGTCTTGGACCGAACGCAGGGTCTTGGAAGTACTCACAGCGTCGCACTAAGCATGGTCGGGGACGGGGGTCCAGAGCACGTCGTCGATCTTGGCGGCGCCGGTGGCCAGCATCACCAGGCGGTCGAAGCCGAGCGCCACGCCACTCGCGGGCGGCATGGCCGCCAGCGCTGCGAGGAAATCCTCATCAAGGGGATAGCGCTCGCCATAGCGCAGCTCCTTCTCAGCCATCGCCGCAGCGAAGCGACGGCGCTGCTCGGCGGCATCCGTCAGCTCTCCGAATCCGTTGGCGACCTCGACGCCGCAGCCAAAGAGCTCGAAGCGTTCGGCGACGCGCGGATCCCTCGGCTTCGGCCGCGCCAGCGCCGCCTCGCTCACCGGGTATTCGTCCAGCACGCACAAGCGTCCATCGCCCAAGCGCGGCTCGACTTTGGCGACGAGCACCTTGCTGAAGATGTCGCTCCAGGTGTCGTCTGCCGCGACCGACACTCCCGCGCGCTGCGCTGCCGTTGCGAAGGCAGTGCGCTCCGCGCAACCCGACAGATCGATGTTGGCGTGTTGCATGAACGCGGACGCCACCGTGATTCGCTCCGCCGGCTGGAACGGGTCGAGGCTGCGCGCCCGGTGCCTCAGGAAGATCGCCGGGGTGGCCCGCGCCACGCTATGCACCAGGCTGATGGTGTCGGCGATGATCGTGTCGTACGGCTCCTCGGCGCGATACCACTCGAGCATGGTGAATTCGGGATGGTGCAACGGGCCGCGCTCGCGATTGCGGAATGCATGACCAAAGCTGAAGATGCGCCGCTCGCCGGCGGCGAGGAGCTTCTTGCAGGCGAACTCGGGCGAGGTGTGCAGAAAGAGGCTGTGCCGCGCTCCTCCTTCATGGATCGCCTCGGTCCCGAACGCGTGCAGGTGGGTCTCGTTGCCGGGCGAAGCGGTGAGGGCGGCAGGGTCCACTTCGAGGAATCCGCGCTCGGCAAAGAAGGCGCGAACGGCCGTGGCTATGCGTGCCCGGGCCAAGAGGAACGGCCTGCGATCGGCGTGGCGCTCCCTGTCCCACCAAGGGGAGGGGCGCGATTCGCCAGGCGGAATGCCTCGGCTAGCCATCAAAGCACTGGCGGCGCGCGCCAGGATCAGTATCGTGCGGCGCCGAAACGCACGGATAAGGCCGGGAGCTAAACGTGGTTAAAGTCATCGCCAGCTCGCTTCGCAAGGGCAACATTATCGACCTGGAGGGCAAGCTCTACGTCATCCTGACGGCCGAGAACATCCATCCCGGCAAGGGCACACCGGTCACGCAGATCGATGCCCGGCGCTTGAGCGACGGCGTCAAGATCGCCGAGCGCTGGCGCACCACCGAGCAGGTCGAGCGCGCCCATGTCGAAGAGAAGGAGCACACGTTCCTCTACGGCGACGCCGACGGCTTCTACTTCATGAACACCGAGAACTACGAGCAGGTGACGTTGCCGGCGGACCTCATCGGCGATGACGCCGTCTACCTGCAGCCGGAGATGAAGGTGTTTCTCAGCCTGCACGAAGGCATCGCCGTAGGCTACGAGTTGCCGCAGCGCGTTACCCTCGAAGTGGTCGAGACCGAGCCGACCGTGAAGGGCCAGACTTCAGCGTCGTCGTACAAGCCCGCCGTCTTGTCGAACGGCCTGCGCACCATGGTACCGCCGCACATCAACGTCGGCACCCGCATCGTCGTCATGACGGTCGATGGCAGCTACTCCGAGCGAGCCAAGGACTGATCGACTTCCTGCTGACGGCACGCTTCGTGTGCCGAGCGCGCGCGTTCCGCGCAACTACGCATCGGTCTGCAGCAGGTAGCCGAAGCCCGTCACTGTCTTGATCAGGGACGGATTGCGCGGATCGTCGCCGAGCTTCTTGCGCAGGCGGCCGACCACCACGTCCACGACGCGCTCGCCCGGCGAATCGCCGCCGCGCGAGATGGCATCCAATAGAAAGTCGCGGCTCAGGACGCGTCCCGGCGCCTTGGTGAAGGCGGCGAGCATGGCGAACTCGGCGGGCGTCAACTGCACGGCTTTGCCGTCGATGTCGGTCAGGGTGCGCTTGCGGGCATCGAAGCGGAAGCCGCCGAACGCGATGGCGACGGTTTTGCCATCGACCTCGCCGCCCTTGGCGCGCGCGACTAGGTTGCCGATGCGCAGCGCCATCTCCTGCGGATCGAACGGCTTAACCAGGTAGTCGTCGGCTCCGATCTCGAGCGCCGCCCGGCGGTCGTCGCGGCCACCGCGCGCCGTCAGGATCATCATGGGCGTCTGGCGCGACGAGCGGAATTGTCGCGCCAGCGCGATGCCGTCTTCGTCCGGAAGGCCGAGGTCCAACAGCAGCAGGTCGATCGACTCGCGCGCCAGCACCGCGCGCATGGCGGCGCCGCTGCCGACCGCGGTGATGCGGTAGCCACGCTCGCGCAGGAACGCCTCGATCAGGGAGCGAACCAGGTCGTCGTCTTCGACGATGAGGAGGTGAGTCTTGGCGGCCAAAGGTTCTTCCTGGGGAAGGTTTTGATCTTGACCGATTCTGCGACGATTTTACACGTCTTTACATGACGTTGGCCGGAACGGCGCGGGAACGGTACACGCGGGCCTCACCTTGGTTGGTGGAGGCTGCTCGTGAATCGCCTTGTTTGCGTGGTTGGTGCTCTCTGGTTTGGCTGCGTCGCCTTTCCCTCCCAAGCAGACGACGCAACCACCGGCGTCACCGCTTTGCGGCAAGGTAACCTCACTGGCGCCTCCACCTTGTGGGCCGACATCGCCCGCATCGGCCACCCGGCCGGAATGAACAACCTTGCGTTCATGTACATCTCCGGCAACGGCGTGCCGCGCGATGTTCCCAAGGGCCTCGAGCTGCTCGGCTCGGTCGCCGACTTCGGCTATCCGATGGCCCAGTACAACCTGGCGCTCATCTATGCGAGTGCCGAGAAGTTCGGCCTGGCGAAGGATGGCGCCGCTATCCGGGCGACCGATCTTTACCGCGCCGCGGCGTATGGCGGTCACGAGCGCGCGCAGTATTTGCTCGGGGTCCGCACCTTCCTCGGCGTCGGCACGGCGAGCGATCCCGCCGTCGCATACACCTGGCTCACCGTCGCGCGCGGCGGTGCCGATGCCCAACTCGGCGCCCAGATCGACGCCCTGCTCGCGGCGGCATGGCCGCTGCTGACCAGCGCACAGATGGCCGAGGCGACGACGGTGGCCGCGACCACGCGCGCCGCGATCCAGGCGACCGCCAAGGCCTACACCGAAGTCGCGCGCGTCGGCGAGGTCCTGCCGGTCGCGGTGGCTGCCGCGCGCTGACGTTCTTGGCGCGGCCGCGATCAGTGGCCGCCCACAATTTCAGCACCGCCGCCGCCAGATCGCGGCAATCCAAGCATTCCGGCGCGTTTGCGCTGGCATAGCGATTGCTAAATCTCGTCAGCGCACCCGGCTCGCGCCGCGCGCAAGGTGGTTTCTTTGCAGTTCACAGAATGGCTCCGTTGCACATCCTCATCGCCGACGCCGACCCCGCCCGCGCCAAGTCACTGCAGAGCAGTCTCATGGAGACGGGCGATGACACGGTCGTGCTGGCACTACCCGCCGATCTCTCCATGACTCTGCGGCGCGGCAAGCCTGATGCGGTCATCCTGGCCACCGAAGCGCTCGATCGCCGCACGATCGATGATCTGCGCGTCGCCACCAAGGAGGGGCCGCGGCCCGTCGTCGTGTTCGTCGATCGCGCCGACGACACCACCATGCGCGATGCGATCGCCGCGGGTGTGAGCTCCCTGGTCGTTGCCGGTCTCGCACCGCAACGCGTGCGCGCCATCCTCGACGTCGCCATCGCCCGTTTCCAGGCGACCGAGGCGACGCGCGTCGAACTCGAGACCGCGCGCGCCAACCTCGCCGAGCGCAAGGTCATCGACCGCGCCAAGGGCATCCTCATGCAGCAGCGCTCGCTGTCGGAGGACGACGCCTACAAGATCCTGCGCAAGGAAGCGATGGATCGCGGCCGCAAGATCGGCGAGGTCGCGCAGTCGGTGGTTTCGGTCGCCGACCTGCTGAAGCGCTAGCCTGCCCAAATAGAAGGTGGCGCGCTGCCGACAGCCTAAGTATTAGGCGGTCTGAGCCTGCGGCGGCCCGTCGCAGGCGTCATAACTATCTGAAGAAGAAAGACTTTCCGCCGCCCTCCGGCTGGCCCCGCCCTTGCTATGGCAGGGGCGGGGCAGCGCGGCCGGCGGCAATGATGTCGTGACCGGTTGCTCTCGCGGCTAGCCGCGAATCATCGGGCCAACGGCGGTCCCCCACGACAACGGTGTCGCGTGGACGACGCGGAGCAAACCTCCGAACGCGCGACGTTTCTATTGGGCGCCCGCCAGAAGGGCCGAAGGGAGATTGCGACTATGACGACGAAGAATGGTCCGGGCATGCAGCGAAGCGTTTCACGGCGCTCGCTGGTGACGCGCGTCGCCAAGCTGGCCGGCGCCACCGCGTTGGTTTCGGCAGTGAACAGCGCGTTCCCCTCCGGCGTGTTCGCGCAAGCGCGCGGTCCCGAGGTCAAGAAGGCGATCCTCGGCTACATCGCGCTGATGGATGCCGCTCCGTTGATCATCGCCAAGGAGAACGGACTCTTCGCCAAGTACGGCATGCCCGACGTCGAGGTTTCCAAGCAGGCGTCGTGGGGCACGACGCGCGACAACCTCGTGCTGGGCGGCGACCGCAACGGCATCGACGGCGCGCATATCCTGTCGCCGATGCCTTACCTGATTTCGACCGGCAAGGTGACCAACAACCAGCCGGTGCCGATGTACCTGATGGCGCGCCTCAACGTGGACGCACAGGCAATCTCGGTCGCCGAAGAATACAAGTCGCTGAAGGTCTCGATGGACTCCTCGCCGCTGAAGGCGGCGTTCGCCGCGAAACGCGCCAAGGGCGAGGCGGTCAACATCGCTGTCACCTTCCCGGGCGGCACCCACGACCTGTGGATGCGCTACTGGCTCGCCGCCGGCGGCATCGATCCCGACAAGGACGTGGCGATGATCGTGGTGCCGCCGCCGCAAATGGTGGCGAACATGAAGGTCGGCAACACCGAGTGCTTCTGCGTCGGCGAGCCGTGGAACCACCAGCTCGTCAACCAGAAGATCGGCTACACCGCCTTGATGACTGGCGAATTGTGGAAGCATCACCCGGAGAAGGCGCTCGGCATGCGCGCCGAGTGGGTCGACAAGTACCCCAGCGCCGCGCGCGCGATCCTGATGGCGGTGATGGAGGCCCAGCAGTGGGCTGACAAGAACCGCGAGGCCCTAGCCGAGATTGTCAGCCGCCGGCAGTGGTTCAACGTTCCGGTCGCCGACATGAAGGATCGCGCAGTCGGCGTGATCGATTACGGCGACGGCCGCGTCGTGAAGGACTCGACTCAGTACATGAAGTACTGGAACGAGAACGCGTCCTATCCGTTCAAGAGCCACGACACATGGTTCCTGACTGAGGACATCCGTTGGGGCTACCTCGAGCCGACGCTCGACATCAAGGCGCTCGTCAACAAGGTCAACCGTGAGGACCTGTGGCGCGAGGCCGCCGTCTCCCTCAACGTCGCCAAGGACCAGATCCCGGCCAGCACCTCGCGTGGCAAGGAGACGTGGTTCGACGGCAAGGTCTTCGATCCCGAGGATCCGATGGCCTACCTGAAGAGCCTCGCCATCAAGAAAGTGGCGGTCTAGCCATGTCGCAGTCCGCTATCGCGGCTCGCCCCGCTCCGGAGCAAATTGCTCCGGCGGAGGGGAGCGCTGCCGTAGTACAGCTCGGTGTGCCGCGGCGGAGCTTCCTCCGCCGACACATCCTGCCGGCACTGCCGGGCATAGCGGCGCGCACCATTCCGCCGCTGCTCGGCCTCGCACTCGCGCTCGGTGTGTGGGAGTTGCTGTGCATGGGACCGGACGCCTCCATGCCCGGGCCGAGCAAGGTCTGGGCGGAGGCGAAGGAACTCGTCCTCGATCCGTGGTTCGTTTACGGGCCGCAGGACATTGGCCTCGGTTGGCGACTGCTCACGTCGCTGCAGCGCGTCGCCGTCGGATTCTCGATCGCCACCGTGATGGGCATCGCCCTTGGCACGATCGTCGGTTCATCGACCTGGGCGATGCGTGCGCTCGATCCGCTGTTCCAGGTGCTGCGCACGGTGCCGCCGCTTGCCTGGCTGCCGATAGCACTCGCGGCATTCCGCGACAGTCACCCCGCGGCAATGTTCGTCATCTTCATCACGGCGATCTGGCCGATCATCATCAATACCGCGGTCGGCATCCGCAACATTCCCCAGGATTACCGCAACGTCGCGCTGGTGCTGCGGCTCAACCACTTCGAGTATTTCGCCAAGATCATGGTGCCGGCAGCGGCGCCCTACATCTTCACCGGCCTGCGCATCGGCGTCGGACTCGCGTGGCTCGGCATCGTCGCGGCCGAGATGCTGACGGGCGGTGTCGGCATCGGCTTCTTCATATGGGACGCGTGGAACTCCTCGCGCCTGTCAGACATCATCGTCGCCCTCATTTACATCGGCGTCGTCGGCTTCGCCCTCGATCGCATCGTCGCGATGCTCGGCCACTACGCCACGCGCGGTACGGCCAAGGGCTGACCAAGGAAATCGACATGATCCCCTATCTCCAGATCGACCACATCGACAAGGCGTTCACGCAGGGCACCTACGTGCTGAAGGGCGTCTCGCTCACCATCAACAAGGGCGAGTTCGTCTCGATCATCGGCCACTCCGGCTGCGGCAAGTCGACCTTGCTCAACATTGTCGCCGGCCTCACCGGTCCGACCAACGGCGGCGTGTTCCTGGAGGGACGCCAAGTCGATGAGCCGGGCCCCGACCGCGCGGTGGTGTTCCAGAATCACTCGCTGCTGCCGTGGCTCACGGTCTACGGTAACGTGAAGCTCGCCGTCGACAAGGTGTTCGGCTCGACCAAGTCGCGCGCCGAGCGCCACGACTGGACCATGCATCACCTGCAGCTCGTGCACATGGCGCACGAGCATCACAAGAAGCCCGCGGAGATTTCCGGCGGCATGAAGCAGCGCGTCGGCATCGCCCGCGCACTCGCCATGGAGCCGAAGGTGCTGTTGCTGGACGAGCCGTTCGGCGCCCTCGACGCGCTGACGCGCGCGCAGCTGCAGGACACCGTGCAGGAGATCGCCGCGCGCCTCGGCAACACGGTCATCATGATCACCCACGACGTCGATGAGGCGGTGCTGCTCTCCGACCGCATCGTCATGATGACCAATGGCCCAGCGGCGACGATCGGCGAAGTGCTCGAGGTCTCTCTGCCGCGGCCGCGCGACCGCCTCAGCATGACCGACAGCTCCGCGTATCTGAATGCCCGCACGCGCGTGCTGCGCTTCCTCTACGAGCGTCATCGCCACCCGGTCGCCGCCTAGTCATGAGCGAAGCCATCCGCCAGCGCCTGGTCGTCATCGGCAACGGCATGGCGCCCGGCCGCGCCCTCGAACGCCTGTTCGAGACGTCGCCCGGCACCTATGCGGTGACGATTTTCAACGCGGAGCCGCGGGTCAACTACGACCGCATCATGCTGTCGCCGGTGCTTGCCGGAGAGAAGAAGTTCGACGAGATCGTCATCCACGGCGACGGCTGGTACATCGAGCACAACGTCATGCTCTATAAGGGCATGAAGGTCGTGAAGATCGACCGTGCCGCCCGCACGGTGACGGCCGACAACGGCACGACGGCTGAATACGACAAGCTGCTCATCGCCACCGGGTCGCAACCGATCGTTATTCCGGTGCCCGGCGCAAACTTGGCCGGCGTGCTGACCTATCGCGATCTCGACGACGTCACCGCCATGATGCTGGCCGCCAAGTCGCGCGGCAACGCGGTGGTCATCGGCGGCGGCCTGCTCGGCCTCGAAGCGGCGGCTGGCCTGCGCGAGCAGGGCATGAACGTCACTGTCGTGCACCTTGTGCCAACGCTGATGGAGCGCCAGCTCGATTCCGCCGCCGGCCACCTGCTGCGCAAGGCCATCGAGGCGCGCGGCATCCACGTCATCACTAAGGCCAACACTAAGGCGATCATCGGTGAGAAGAAGGTGCGCGCGGTCCTGCTCGAGGACGGTACCGAGCTTCCGGCCGATCTGGTCGTCATGGCGGTCGGCATTCGTCCCAACGCCGCGCTCGCCAAGGACGCCGGCATAACGGTCAATCGCGGCATCGTCGTCGACGCGACCATGCACACCTCCGATCCCGACGTGTTCGCCGTCGGCGAATGCGCCGAGGCGTTTGGCCAGGCGTACGGGCTCGTCGCCCCGCTCTACGAGATGGCCAACGTCGTCGCGGCGCAGCTCGCCGGCGACAAGAGCGCGGCCTTTGCGCCCAGCGCCACAGCCACCAAGCTCAAGGTCACGGGCATCCACCTGTTCTCCGCCGGTGATTTCGCCGATGGCGCGGATCGCGAAGAGGTCGTGTTCCGCGACGCCGCGCGCGGCGTCTACAAGCGCATCGTGCTGAAGGACAACAAGGTCCTCGGCATCGTTCTGTACGGCGACGTCACCGACGGTGCCTGGTTCTTCGATCTCCTGCGCCGCGGCACCGATATCACCGCCATGCGCGACACGCTGATCTTCGGGCCGACAGTGCAGGCGGGCGCCGCCAAGGACCCTAGCGCCGCCGTTGCCGCCCTCGCCGACGATGCGGAGATCTGCGGCTGCAACGGCATTCCCAAGGGCAAGATCTGCAAGGCGATCGCCGACAAGAAGCTCAAGGACCTGGCGGGTGTGCGCGCCCATACCAAGGCGTCAGCGAGCTGCGGCACGTGCACCGGCCTGGTCGAGAAGCTGCTGCAGTTGCAGCTCGGCGACGCCTACCACCCGAGCGCGAGCCAGGCGATGTGCGGCTGCACGACACTGAGCCACGACGACGTGCGTCGCCTGATCGTTGCCAAGGAGCTGAAGTCGATTCCGGCGCTGATGCAGTCGCTGGAATGGAAAAGCTCCGGCGGCTGTGCCAAGTGCCGCCCCGCGCTGAACTACTATTTGCTGGCTACCTGGCCAGGCGAATACGTCGATGACAGCCAGTCCCGCTTCATCAACGAGCGGATCCACGCCAACATCCAGAAGGACGGCACCTACTCGGTGGTGCCGCGCATGTGGGGCGGCATGACGACCGCCAGCGAACTGCGCGCCATCGCCGACGTGGTGGACAAGTTCGCCATCCCGGCGGTCAAGGTCACCGGCGGCCAGCGCATCGACATGCTCGGTGTGAAGAAGGAAGATCTGCCGGCCGTGTGGTCCGACCTCAACGCCGCCGGACTCGTGTCCGGTCACGCCTACGGCAAGGCGCTGCGCACGGTGAAGACTTGCGTCGGCAAGGAATGGTGCCGCTTCGGCACCCAGGACTCGACGGCCCTCGGCGTGCGCATCGAGAAGTTCATGTGGGGCTCGTGGACGCCCGCCAAGGTGAAGATGGCGGTGTCGGGATGCCCACGCAATTGCGCCGAGGCGACCTGCAAGGACGTCGGCGTGATCTGTGTCGACTCCGGCTTCGATATCGTCTTTGCCGGCGCCGCCGGCCTCGACATCAAGGGTACGGAAGCGCTCGGCCACGTCGCCACCCAGGACGAGGCGCTCGAAGTCATCGTCGCGCTGGTGCAGCTCTACCGCGAGCAGGGCCGCTACCTGGAGCGCATCTACAAGTGGGCGGCGCGTGTCGGCCTCGACACCATCCGCAAGCAGATCATGGAGGACGTCGAACGGCGCAAGGCGCTTTTCGAGCGCTTCGTCTACGCACAGAAGTTCTCCCAGGAAGATCCCTGGGCCCAGCGCGCGGCGGGCAAAGACGCCCACGAGTTCCGGCCGATGGCCGACCTCACGCCGCTTCAGGCGGCGGAATGAACGCCCGCGCCCTGGTGCGGCCGGCAGCCGTTTGGCGCGCCGTCGGCGCCCTGGCCGACATTCCGGTGCGCGGCGCGCGCGTCGTCAAGACGCCCGCAGGTTGCGTCGCGGTGTTCCGCACCTCCGAAGACGCCGTTTTCGCCCTGCATGACCGCTGCCCGCACAAAGGCGGGCCGCTGTCCCAAGGCATCGTGCACGGCACGTCGGTGACGTGCCCGTTGCACAACTGGGTCATCAACCTCGGCACCGGCAAGGCCGAAGGAGCGGACGAGGGCAGCGTGCCGACCGTGGCGGCGGAGATCCGCGACGGTCGCATCTGGCTGTCGTTGTCCGAGCTCCCGTGACCGGCGCGTCGCGCGACGGCGCGACGCTCACCACCTGTCCGTACTGCGGGGTCGGCTGTGGCGTGCGCGTGGACGCAGCCAGCGCCGTCTCTGGCGACGCCGCGCATCCCGCGAATTTCGGCAAGCTCTGCTCGAAGGGATCGGCGCTCGGCGACACCCTCGGCCTCGAAGGCCGTCTGCTGCACCCGATGGTGCATGGTGAGAGCGCAAGCTGGGACTTCGCCCTCGATCTCGTCGCGCGGACCTTCCAGACGACCATCGACGAGTACGGCCCGGGCTCCGTCGCGTTCTACGTGTCCGGTCAGCTGCTGACCGAGGACTACTACGTCGCCAACAAGCTGATGAAGGGTTTCCTCGGATCGGCGGCGATCGACACCAATTCGCGCCTGTGCATGGCGTCGAGCGTTGCCGGCCACCGCCGCGCCTTCGGCGAGGACATCGTGCCCGGCTGCTACGAGGACCTCGATCTCGCCGACCTAGTCGTTCTTGTCGGCTCGAACACCGCCTGGTGTCATCCGATTCTGTACCATCGCCTGACGGCTGCCTCGACGCAGCGCGGCGCCAAGGTCGTCGTCATCGACCCGCGTAAGACGGCTACTTGCGCCGACGCCTCCCTGCATCTCGGCATCGCGCCCGGAACCGACGTGCTGCTGTGGAACGGGCTGCTGGTTTACTTGGCCGACCACGGCGCCATCGATGAGGCGTACGTTGCGGCGCACACCACCGGCTTTGCCACATCGCTCGCCGCCGCACGCGGCGATGCGCCGGACATCGATGCAGTCGCCGCGGGGTGCCAGATCGCCCGCGCCGACGTCGAGACGTTCTTCCAATGGTTCGCGGCGACGCCGCGCACCGTTAGCGCCTACTCCCAGGGCGTCAACCAGTCCTCGCGCGGCACCGACAAGGTCAACGCTATCCTCAACTGCCACCTGGCGACGGGGCGCATCGGCAAGCCCGGCGCCGGACCGTTCTCGCTGACCGGCCAGCCGAACGCCATGGGCGGCCGCGAGGTCGGCGGTCTCGCCAATCAGCTCGCCGCCCACATGACCTTCGACGATCCGGCCGCGATCGACCGTGTGCGCCGCTTCTGGAACGCCCCGCGCATGGCGACGGCGGCAGGCCCGAAGGCCGTCGATATGTTCGAAGCCGTCCACAACGGCCAGATTCGGGCGATTTGGATCGCCGCCACCAATCCCGCCGTCAGCATGCCGAACGCCGGACGCGTACGCGAAGCGCTGCAGCGCTGCCCGTTGGTCGTTGTCTCCGACTGCGTCGCCGAGACCGACACGGCGGCCTTCGCCCATGTCCTGTTGCCTGCCGCCGCCTGGGGCGAGAAGAACGGCACTGTCACCAACTCCGAGCGCCGCATCTCGCGCCAGCGCGCCTTCCGCGCGCCGCCCGGCGAAGGGCGCCCAGACTGGTGGATGTTCGCCGAGATCGGCCGGCGCATGGGCTTTGCCGCCGCGTTCCCCTATCAGACGCCGGTCGAGGTCTTCCGCGAGCACGCTCGCCTCTCGGCGTTCGAGAACACCGGCGCACGGCTCTTCAACATCGGCGGCCTCGCGGAGATCGGAGCGGCGGAATACGAGTCGCTCCGTCCGGTGCAGTGGCCAATTCCAGGCGAGTCCAAGCGCCTCCTGTCGGATGGCGTCTTTCCGACGCCCGACGGCTGCGGACGCTTCATCGCTACCGAACATATCGCGCCGGCGTATGCGCCGACCGCCGAGCGCCCGCTGCGCCTCAACACGGGCCGTCTGCGCGACCAGTGGCACACCATGTCGCAAAGCGGACGCGTGGCGCGCCTGTCGCGTCACGCGCCGGAGCCCTGCCTCGACGTGCATCCCGACGATGCCAAGGCTCGCGGGCTCACCGCCGGCGGCCTGGTGCGGATCACCAGCGCCTGGGGCAGCGCCATCGCCCGCGTACGCCCGAGCGAAGACCAAGCCCCGGGCAGCGTCTTCCTGCCTATGCATTGGAGCGATGCGTTCTCCGCCGACTGCGTGGCGGGCCGCCTGGTGAACCCAGCCACAGATGCTCACTCTGGGCAGCCCGAGCTGAAGCACACGCCGGTCGAGGTCACCGCCATCGCGCCTGCCGCAGTCGGATTCCTGCTGACGCGCGAACGCTTCCGGCCGCGCGACGTCCTCTACTGGACCCGCGCCAAGGTGGAGAGCGGCTATCTCTACGAGCTCGCCGATACCGCGCCCGACGCGGCTGAACGATGGCGGGCACTGCTCGCGGCCGCCGGGACGGACGATCTCATCGAGAGCACCGATACCCGCCGCGGCGCGCTACGTATCGCGCACATCGCCGACGGCGTCGTCCGAGGATGCTTGTTCGCCGGACCGCCCGGCTCGCTGCCGCCGCGCGAATGGATGCTGGAGCGCTTCGCTTCGCCGACTGCAATCGCGGCGGACGAGCGGCCGACGCTCCTGAGCGGCCGTGCCGCCGGTGCGGCCGAGGAGCGGGGCCGCATCGTCTGCTCGTGCTTCTCCGTCGGCATCAACGGCATCGTTGCCGCCTTGCGCAGCCAGACGGCGGTGGATGTGCCCAGCATCGGCCACTTGCTCCGGGCCGGCACGAACTGCGGTTCGTGCATCCCCGAGCTCAAGACGCTCGTCGCCGAGAATCGCACCAAGGTGCCCGCGTGACGCGCGCTGGAGTCATCCTCGCCGGCGGCCGCTCGAGCCGCATGGGCACCTCCAAGGCGTTGGTGCCCCTGCGAGGCGTTGCGCTGCTCGACCGCGTCCTCTTGCGGGTGACACCGCAAGTGATCGACCTCGCCATTTCAACGAACGTCGCGCTTGCCGTCCCATTTCCACAACTTTTTGATCTAATTGGAGAATCCCAAGGACCGCTGGCCGGTGTCCTCGCCGCACTCGAGTGGGCTGCGCGTCTGGGACACGCGACGGTCGCAACATTTCCGTGCGACACGCCGTTCCTTCCGCTCGATGTCGTGTCCCGTTTGTCGGTCGCTTGCACGGACGTTGCGGTCGCGTCCTCCAACGAGCGGGTCCACCCGGTCTGTGCCGTCTGGTCGACACGCGTGGCGCCCGCGTTGCGTGCGACGCTGCAGGACTCCAACGGAGAGCGCTCGGTGATGCGGTTCCAGCAGCGCTGCGCGGTTGCTGTCGTGGACTTCTCGACGCGCAACGGCGACCCGTTCCTCAACATGAACTGCCGCGCCGACATCGAACGCGCAGAGCGCGTGCTGGCCGCCTAGCGCGTCAGGCGGTTGCGCTGCACCCTCACCGTGGGACGATCCGCCCGCGCCGTGACTTGGAACGGATCGACGGCGCGATCCCGCTGCACGGCCGAGTTGTTCTCGACCACAACGTCCCGGGCGAAGTCGATGCGCACCGCGCGCGGCGGCGGCGTCTGGGCCGGATCGGGTGCGCCGAACGTGTTGCCGCGAATGCGCACATCCTGACCGTTGCTCACGGTGACCGCGGCGTTGGCGATCCCACCGGCGCGCGCACCGAATCCGGTGAACGTGTTGTCCTCGATGGTCACGTTCTGGTTGGCGAGGCCTTCCGCCTGTTCGCCGTTGCCCAGCAACGTGCGCAGCCACACGTTGGCGCCGTTGGCGATTCCGGTGAAGGTGTTGCGCCGCAAGGTCAGCCGCTGGGGGTGGTAGACCTCGGGCCAGCTCAGGTCCATGCCGATCTGCACGCCGTGGCCGCCCAGGTCCATGAACCGGCAGTTCTCGATGGTGCCATCGCTGGCGCAGGTGCGGATGCCGCTGGCGCGGTGGTTCGCGAACGTCGTGTCGCGGATCGCGAACCCGCTGCCCAGGAGGTCCACGTCGGCAACGACGTCCGGCCGTTTGGCGAGCGGCGTGGTGCGGTCGCGTCCCTCGGGAAGCGGCGGAATCTCTGGCAGGTCGAGGTCGTCGACCGCCACAAGGCCGGTGACGGCGCGATCAAGCACCAAGCGGCGCGCCAGGCGCCCGTCGCGGAAGCGTATCAGGGCCGCCTCGCGCACGCGCGCGTCGCCACGCGTGCGTCCGTTGGCCTGAGATAGCACGGCGACTCGATTGCCCTCGCGGAATAGCTGCGATGCGTCGAAGTCGACAATGATCTCCGTCGGGCTCATCACTGCGAGGACGCGCTGCCCGGTTTGGGTGACGTTCACCGCATCATCCCCGACGTGCTGGAAGCGGCAACGCTCGATGGTCGGCCCACCGGCATTGCCTTTGACCATGACGGCGCCGCCGTTGGCGGAGAACAGGCGGTCGCTGCCTGTCGGCCGCTCTACAACGCAGCCGCGGAACGCGATGCCATCGCAGTCGTTGGCGACGAACGCCGTCGCCGGCGAGCTGTGGACGGTGACATTGTCCATCCGGCAGCGGCTGCTCAGCGATAGCGCCACGGCGCTGCCGCCGTTCGGTGGCCGCGCCGCCCACGCGAATCGATCGCCGACGGCCAGCGCGCCGAGCGGCGCGACGCTCACCGTTCGGTAGATGCCGCCCCCACGTTCCTGCATGCGCTCGAGCGGCAGGTCGCCGGACACCCCCGCGCTTGCCTTGAGGGCGCCGTCCGCAAGGAAGGCGGATCCCGTTCCGAGGCCGCGGCTGGTATCGCCGACCGGCTCGAACGCTAGCGCCAGGTACCCCTGGGGAGGTTCCAGGTAGCCCGTGTCCACCTTCCAGTCGAACGTGCGGTTGCCGGCATCGATTGCCACGACCGTGCCCTGGGAGAAGGGCAGGGGATCGAAATCGAGGGCGAGATCGCGCACGACCACGTCAGCGCAGCGCTCGAGATAGATGCCGCAGGCAGTCGCGTCGCGCAGCACCAAGACGGTGCCGCGCTCGCCGACCAGCGAGAGACGCGACAGGCCGCTGAGGAAGATGTGCGCGCGCACCTGGGGCGCGACCCGCGTCACGTCGATGCCGTCTTCGACGCGGGTATAGATCGGTCGTGGCCGCGCCTGCGTGATGCCGCGCAGGACGTAGCGTCCGGCAGGCAAAAACACCGTGCCGCCGTCGCCCTTCGCTTGCGAAGCCTGGAGTGCGGCATTGATGCCGGGACTATCGTTAGAGATCCCGTCGCCGCGGGCGCCGAAGTCGCGCACGCTGATCGCGCCGGAGGGGATCGCTTGCGCCAACGCGGCGCGGGCCAGGGGCGCTGTCGCTGCCCCCGCGCAAAGCTGCAAGAACCTGTGCCTGGTCAGCATCGGCACTTCTCCCTTCGCGCCGACAAGTTCACGCTACCACGGCCGGGTACGTCATTTCCCCTATCGAAATCCGCTTGGTGCGATCGCATCTATCCGGGATGGCGGAAGGCCTCCTCATCCCATGCCCGCATTGCGACACGCTGAATCGCGTGCCGCCGCCGCGGCTTGCCGACGGTGGCAAATGCGGCAAGTGCGCCAAGCCGCTGTTCGTGGGCCAGCCGCTGGAGCTCGACGCACGGCGTTTCGACGTACACGTTCGTAGCACGGACCTGCCGTTGCTCGTTGACTTCTGGGCGCCCTGGTGTGCGCCGTGCCGGATGATGGCACCCACGTTCGCAGCGGTCGCCAAGGAGTTCGAGCCGCGCCTCCGCCTGGCGAAGGTGAACACCGAGGAACATCGGGATCTCGGCACCCGCTTCGGCATCGCCTCCATCCCCACGCTGGTGCTGTTCTGGGCCGGCACCGAAGTCGCACGGCGGAGCGGCGCCCTGCCGGCAAGCGAGTTGCGCCGCTGGATCGAGAGCCAGCTCGTCTCCGCTTAGCCTAGCAGCTCCAACACCGCAGGATTGACCCACGCCTGGTCGTGAAACGCGCGCCCCCAGGCAAGGGGCGTGACGTCACGGCATTCGTGCATGGATTCGCCATCGACGAATCGCGGCCGCTTGCGCACGTTGGCGCGCACATCGGTCCGCGCACCGTATTCGATAAGCAATCGGGCCAGGGCGGTGCTCTTGTTCCCATTGCGGTATGGCTGCGACACCACGCACCCAAAGAGCGCGGTGTGACCACCGAAGCCACCCCCGTCGATCGCCGCCATGTCGACTTCATCGCTGTCGGCGCACAGGTGCAGCAGCGTGCCGCCCGCGAGCGGCGTGCCGTGCAGCGCCAACGAATGGTCGTCGCTGCAGCCGAGCGATGACGGGTAGATGTCCTCGTGGGCGAATGGGCGATCGAGAAGGGGTGCGGTCGTGCAGCACGAGCCTTTCCAGCAGATCAATACGCCCGCGATACAGCGCCATGGGCGCCGTGTCGGGAAACTCGATCCCTTGTTGGGCCAGGAGGGCCAGGCAGCCGTGCTTGCCTTCGGTATTGCGCGCGTAGGTCTGCAGCACATCGCAACGGGAGCCAACCGGTCGCCGTGCGCATCGGTAGGCGGCGCGCCTAGCTCGAAGAGGAACGCAAGGCCGCTCGGCGTGTGGGTCTCGCACGGCCCCATGAGGGGGTCGGGTGCTGGCCGCGCGCCCATAGCAAACAACGCCCGCGCCGTTTCGATCCTGCCCTGCAAGCAGGCACGGTCGAAGGCCTTCTGCAGGTCCTGAGCTCCCAACGCCCGCAACATCGCGATGATGCGAACGCGGCCCAGGTTCGCGGCGTAGGACATCGGCGGCCCCCAATTGCAGTGCTCGGTGGCGCGGCGCGTCCTCGTGCAGGAGTGGAGGTTGCTTCGTTACCAAAGTCCGGACTGCGTCCGCGTCATCGCGCCGGATGGCATCGATCAGCCGACACGCGACCGAGAGCCGCGGCCAGCTCGCCGCGCCGTAGCTTGGCCACTACACGCCTCCTTCTCGGTGCCCGCGTCCGCGCCGGGCGAAAAGGAGGTGCATGGCAAGCCGTGTCGGCACGCGAGGCCTCAGGTGGACTCGGTCCTTCCCGCGGACGGGGCGGCGCCCTGCGCGCCGAGCCCAAGACCAGAAGTCTAGCCAGCCATCGCCAGCATTCGGCGCGCGACCGCCTCGGCCACTTTGATGCCGTCCACCCCCGCCGACAGAATGCCGCCGGCGAATCCCGCCCCTTCGCCCGCCGGATACAGCCCGTGGGTGTTCACGCTCTCGAAGTCGGCGTTGCGCCGGATGCGGATGGGCGACGACGTGCGTGTCTCCACGCCGGTGAGCAGCGCGTCGTCCATGGCGAACCCTGGAATCTGCCGTCCGAATACGGGCAGGGCCTCGCGGATGGCGGCGACGGCGTAGTCGGGCAGGCAGCTCGCTAGATCGGTCATGTGGACGCCCGGCCGGTACGACGGCGCCACCGCGCCGAGCGCCGTCGAGGGCCGCCCGGCCAGGAAGTCCCCGACGCGCTGCGCCGGCGCGGCATAGGTACTGCCGCCGGCGACGTACGCCTGCCGTTCCCAGTGGCGCTGGAAGTCGATGCCGGCGAGCACACCGCCCGGATAGTCGGCGGGCTTGATCCCCACGACAATGCCGGCATTGGCGTTGCGCTCGTTGCGCGAGTATTGGCTCATGCCGTTGGTGACGACGCCGCCTGGCTCCGATGCGGCGGCAACCACGGTGCCGCCGGGACACATGCAGAAGCTGTAGACGTCGCGCCCATTGCTGCAGTGATGCACCAGCTTGTAGTCGGCCGCGCCTAGGATTGGATGCCCGGCGGCCGATCCGAAGCGCGCCCGTTCAATGAGCGATTGCGGATGCTCGATGCGAAAGCCGATCGAGAATGCCTTGGCTTCGATGTCGACGCCGCGCTCGACCAGCATGTGGAAGGTATCGCGCGCGCTGTGTCCGACGGCGAGAACGACCTGCTCCGCGGCGATGTACTCGCCCGACGCCAAGGTCACTCCCTGCATCCACCGGCTGCCGTCGCTCCGCACCTCGATGTCCAAATCCGTCACCCGGCTTTGGAAGCGGTACTCGCCGCCGAGGGATTCGACCGTGGCGCGCATGCTCTCCACCATCGTCACCAGTCGGAAGGTGCCGATGTGCGGCTTGGCGTCGCTCAGGATCTGTGGCGGCGCGCCGGCGCGTACGAATTCCGTAAGAACCTTGCGCCCCAGGTGGCGCGGGTCCTTGATCTGGCTGTGCAGCTTGCCGTCGGAGAACGTGCCGGCGCCGCCTTCGCCAAACTGCACGTTCGATTCCGGATCGAGCACCGAGCGGCGCCAGAGCTGCCAGGTGTCCTTGGTGCGTTCGCGCACCACCTTGCCGCGATCGAGGATGATCGGCCGGAAGCCCATCTGCGCCAGGATCAGGCCAGCGAACAGCCCGCATGGGCCGGCGCCGATCACCACGGGACGCGCAGTCAGGCCGGCCGGCGCGTGCCCCACGAACCGATACTCGGTGTCCGGCGTCGGCTGAACGCGCGTGTCCTTGGCGAAGCGCTTCCGCACCGCCGCCTCGTCGCGCAGAGTGACGTCGATGGCATAGATCAGCGCGATGGCGGATTTCTTGCGCGCGTCGTGCGCCCGCCGGAACACCGTGTAGCCGACCAGATCGCGCGCCGGCACGCCCAGCCGGCTCAGGACGGCGCCTCGTAGCGCATCCGGCCCGTGGTCGAGCGGCAGTTTGATTTCGGTCAGTCGCAGCATGCCTCGCCCGTGTACGCTATATCACTGAAATTGGCGGGAGACGTGCGGGTGGATCGGCGGGACGTCGTCGTTATCGGCGCGGGCGCAGCGGGCATGATGTGCGCCGCGCAAGCCGGCAAGCGCAACCGCTCCGTCCTGGTCCTGGATCATGCCCATGCTCCGGGCGAAAAGATTCGGATCTCCGGCGGCGGGCGATGCAATTTTACCAATCTGCGCGCGGCACCCGAGAACTTCCTGTCGCAAAACCCGCATTTCTGCATCTCCGCCTTGCGCCGATACACCGCCAGCGACTTCATCGCCTTGGTCGAACGCTACGGCGTCGCCTACCACGAGAAGACCTTGGGCCAGCTCTTCTGTGACGGTTCGGCGCAGCAGGTGATCGATCTCCTGTTGGCGGAATTGAAGCAGGAAAGCGCGGAGTTGCGCCTGGCGACCACGGTGACCAGCGTCGACAAGACCGAGTCCGGGTTCCTGCTCTCGCTCACGCGCGGCGAACGGCTCGAATGCCAATCCTTGGTGGTCGCGACGGGCGGCAAGTCCATTCCCAAGATGGGCGCCAGCGACTTCGGATACCGGATTGCCGAACGCTTTGACGTTCCCGTCACTGAAACGCGACCGGCGCTGGTGCCGCTGATCTTCGACGAGCAGACGCTCGCGCACCTGAAGCCGCTCGCCGGCATCGGTGTTGCGGCGCGAGTGGGGTGCGGCACCGCGGTATTCGACGAAGCGATGCTCTTCACTCATCGCGGCTTGAGTGGACCCGCCATTCTGCAGATTTCCTCGTACTGGCGCGAAGGCGAAGACCTCACGATCTCCTTGCTGCCCTCTGTCGATGCGTTCGACATGCTGCGCGCGGCACGCAGGACCAGCGGCCGTCAGATGCTTGCAACCGTCTTGTCGGAATCTCTGCCCAAGCGCCTGGCCCGCATGGTGGCGGGGAAGGAGGGCGCTACCGGAACCTTGGGCGACCTCTCTGACGCGAGGCTGCGCCAGATCAGCGAGCGTGTGAACGCTTGGCGCGTGCGGCCGTCGGGCAGCGAGGGCTACCGCACCGCCGAAGTCACCCTGGGCGGCGTCGATACCAAAGCGCTCGACTCCAAGACCATGGCGGTCAGGGCGGTGCCGGGGCTCTACTTCATAGGCGAGGTCGTGGACGTAACCGGCTGGCTGGGCGGCTACAATTTTCAGTGGGCTTGGTCATCCGGATGGTGCGCCGGCCAAGCGGCCTGAACCCCTCGGCCCGAGCCAAGACCTCTTCGAGCGCCGAAGCGACGCCGGCCACGAGGCGCGGTGGTGTGCTTCGGGTGCGCCGCGCTCGACGTTAAGGAGTGGCGGAGGGGGTG
>CAMEYM010000009.1 GCA_945947575.1 Rhizobium sp. Q54 | reverse complement strand
GCGAAGTCGAACGCCCCCGGCGCCGCCGGCGGCGACGGCGGCAGCAGCACGGCGCGCAGGCTGACCCGCTGGCTTGGCGCAATCGCCTCGCCGCGCGCGCGCACTGTCACGCGGATGCGCGCCGGTGTTGCCTTTGGTTCGAGACCGTTGATGACGACGTCGGCCAAGGTAAGGCGCCGATCGTGGGGACGCTGCTCGACGAGCACCACCCGCCCGGTTACCGCGTCCGGTCCGATCTCGCGCTGCACGACCGGCGCCGCGACCATCGCCGTGCGCACCTGGGCGGCGGCGAAGCCCAGTCCGCTCACCGCGACGATGAGGGCAAACAGCACGCCGCCGATCCGCGCGCGCAAGGCAAGGCCGATGGCGACGGCGAGTGCGACCCAGGTCGGACCCAGCCACGGGGAAGGCTCGAACCGCAGCGCGAAGTAGATGACGATGCCGAGGCCGAGGGCGACCGGTAGCCAAAGTGCCCAACGTTCGCGCTCGGCGAGTAGCGCGGCGATCGCTCGCTGCCACGTTGCGACTGCGATCAGCGGGCGAGCGCGGATCGGCGCATCACGCTCCAGGTCCATCGCCCACCTCGCGCGGCGCAATCATGTGCCAGGGGTGGGCGGCCAGCCAAGGCTCCGCTTGGCCGGTGCTAGGTGCCGCGTCCTGTGGGCACTTCCGAACGTCGGGGGAGCAAGCACCGCTTGCTCCCCCGCGCGACGCAAGTGCGCTCGTTACTGGAAGCTGATCTGCGAGCAGGTGTTGCCGGCGGGTGCCGGCATACCCGGCGCGGGCGACGGGCCTGGTCCGGTGTATGTGACGTAGATGGCCCGGCCCGGGTTGATCGTGGCGGGCACGCTGAGACCCGCGGCGACCGTGCAGGTGAACGACGTGTATGGCGGCGTAATACCGTTCCGCAGAGTCAGCGTCCGGGTAGCCGCATTCCAAGACTCGAAGACCGCAGTGGGTGCGCCCTGGTTGGGTGCGCCGAGTTCGGCTGCAAACGTTACGCCGGGGACCAAAAGACCGACGGCAAGAATCCCCGCAGTGATCGTGTTCAGGTTCATGTGTACCTCCCGAGAGTTGGCGGCGCCACAGGCTGGCCGCGCGTGGACCACCCATAGTTGTGCGCGCACCGGCGCCTGACGGAGCCGGAAACCATGTTAACCACTCCTCTGCACAAGGACAAATTGTCTCACCCTTTCAACCTTCGGGTGGCAGCCGGCGCAGATTTCGGTCGTCGGGCTTGACAAACACGTATCGTAGCATACATGTCGGGTTGACTGCCCAGCGCCGGATGAACCCGATGACGAACGAACCAAGTGATCCGCGTATTCGCACTTTTGACGCGCCGCGTATTTCGCGTCCCAACCGTCGCGGCCGGCCCTTCGCCAAGGGCAACCCAGGCAGGCCCAAGGGCGCACGCAACAAGCTGACCATCATGCGCGAGGCGTTGACCGACCAGCGCGCCGACGCCGTCGTCCAGCTCGCTATCGCGGGAAATCGCCTCGCCACGGTAGCGGTGATGGAACAGCTTCTGGGCCCGGCTGTTGCGCCCACGGTCGCGGAGTTCACGGAGCCCCTCCCTTCGGCCCATCACGCCGCGGCCGCGATGCAGACCGTGCTCCGCCTGGTCTGCGAGGGCGCCCTCGGGCCCGCCGAGGGGCTGCGCCTCACCCGTCAGATCAATCGCGGTTGGCGCAGGTCGCGGAAAGCACAGGTGGCCCGCATGCTCGCCGTAGTCGAGGGATCGTCCGCCGCCGCGCGAGCATCTCGCGACACCACCGCGCATGCTACAGATGCCGCCCCACCGAGCCCGCCCGCGCCGACCCGATAGAGCAGCACGTACATCCATGGCCCCGATCGTTCGCTTCGCCCCCTCGCCCACCGGCTACCTGCACATCGGCAGCGCCCGCACGGCCCTGTTCAATTGGCTGTTCGCCAAGCACACCGGCGGCCAGTTCCTGCTGCGCGTCGAGGACACCGACGCAGAGCGCTCGACCCAGCCGGCCGTTGAAGCGATCTTTGCCGGGCTGCGTTGGCTCGGCTTGAATTGGGACGGCGACGTCGTCTTGCAGTCGAAGCGCGCGCCGCGCCATCGCGAGGTCGCCGAGGCCATGCTCGCCGCCGGCAATGCCTACCGCTGCTACTGCTCGCCCGCCGAGCTGGAGCAGATGCGCGCCGAGCAGAAGGCCGCCGGCCAGCCCATGCGCTACGACGGCCGCTGGCGCGACCGCTCGCTGGCGGACGCACCGCCGGGTGTGAAGCCGGTCATCCGTCTGAAGGCACCGCGCGAGGGCGAGGTCATCATCCGCGACCACGTCCAGGGCGACGTGCGCATTGCCGCCGATCAGCTCGACGACATGGTGCTGCTGCGCGCCGACGGCAGCCCGACCTACATGCTCGCCGTCGTGGTGGACGACCACGACATGGCCATCACCCACATCATCCGCGGCGTCGATCACCTGAACAATGCGGCGCGGCAGATGCAGATCTACCGCGCCATGGGCTGGACCGTGCCAGACTTCGCCCACATCCCGCTCATCCATGGTCCCGACGGCGCCAAGCTGTCGAAGCGCCACGGAGCCCTCGGCGTCGAGGAATACGAGAAGATGGGCTACCGGCCCGAGGCCATGCGCAACTACCTGGCGCGCCTCGGCTGGGCCCATGGCGACGACGAGATCTTCTCGACCCAGCAGGCGATCGAGTGGTTCACCCTCGACCGCATTGGCCGCTCGGCCGCGCGCTTTGACTACGACAAGCTGCGCAGCCTCAACGCCCACTACCTGGTGACCGCCGCCGCCGAGAACCCCGACGGCCTGGTGCGCGAGGTGCTCGACCGTATCCCGCGCCTCGGCTCGATCGATCCGGCGCTGGCAGCGCCCGCCGCCCCGTCGCATCCGGCCGCCCCGGCCCGCCTGAAGATGCTGATGTCCGAGCTCGCCAAGCGCGCCAAGGACATGAACGAGCTGGCGTTCGCTGCCGTGCCTTTTGCGAGCAGTGCTGCCCTGGTGATCGATCCCAAGGCGGAGGCCCTGCTCAAGCCGGAGGCACGCGCCATGCTCGGCCGCCTGACCACGGCTCTGTCCGGGCTCGGCGAGTGGTCCGTGGCCGCGATCGACGCCGCGGTACGCGCGTTTGCCGAGACCGAGGCCCGCAAGTTGGGCGACGTCGCCCAGCCGATGCGCGCCGCCCTCGCGGGCCGCACGGTGTCGCCGGGCGTGTTCGAGGTGATGGTCGCCTTGGGGCGCGAGGACAGCTTGGCGCGCCTGCAAGCCCAGGCGGCGTAGCGGGACCTTGGCTTGTCGGGCGGACGATTCGCCATATACTCCGTAGCAACTCGTAACGCGCCGCTCGGCGCCTAAGGACGCGGCCGCATGGCCAAGGAAGCACACAAGACGACGCGCGCCGCGCCGCGAGCCGTTGCGGCTGCGCGGCCCGTCGAAGCGCCTGCGGGCGGCAAGCGCCCCTCCGTTACGGTGACCGACAACTCGACGGGCAAGTCCTACGAGTTCGCCCTCCAGCACGGCACGGTCGGACCGGGTGTGTTCGACATTCGCAAGCTCTACAACGAGTCCGGGCTGTTCACCTTCGACCCCGGCTACATGTCGACGGCGAGCTGCGACTCGAAGATCACCTACGTCGATGGCGAGGAAGGCGTCCTCCTCTATCGCGGCTATCCGATCGAGGAACTCGCGGAAAAGAGCTCGTTCCTCGAGGCGGCCTACCTGCTGCTGCAGGGCGAGTTGCCGACCCCGGCCGAGTTCAAGGACTTCACCACCAAGATCACGCGCCACACCATGATCCACGAGCAGCTGACTCAGCTGTTCCGCGGCTTCCGGCGCGACGCCCATCCGATGGCGGTCATGGTCGGCGTGGTCGGCGCCATGAGCGCCTTCTATCCCGGCGAGTCGATCGGCGCGGCGCACGCCGGCGAACGGCTCTCCAACACTCACCGCATCATCGCCAAGGTGCCGACCATTGCGGCCATGGCCTACAAGTACTCGGTCGGCCAGCCGTTCATGTACCCACGCAACGACCTGTCGTTCGCGGGCAACTTCCTGCACATGGTGTTCGCGGTTCCCGCCGAGGAGTACCGCGTCAATCCGGTGCTCGAGCGGGCCCTCGACGACATTTTCATCCTGCACGCCGACCACGAGCAGAATGCATCCACCAGCACGGTGCGTTTGGCCGGCTCGTCGGGCGCCAACCCCTTTGCATGCATCGCAGCCGGGATCGCCTGCCTGTGGGGGCCCGCGCACGGGGGCGCCAACGAAGCCGTACTCACGATGCTGGAAGAGATCGGCAGCGTGAAGCGCATCCCGGAGTTCATCTCGCGCGCCAAGGACAAGGACGACCCGTTCCGGCTGATGGGCTTCGGCCACCGCGTCTACAAGAGCTTCGATCCGCGCGCCCAGGTGCTGCGCAAGCGCGCGCACGAAGTGCTGGACGAACTCGGCAAGCGCGACGAGCCGCTGCTGGAGCTCGCGCAAGAGCTCGAGCGCATCGCCCTCGAGGACGACTACTTCGTCGAGCGCAAGCTGTACCCCAACGTGGACTTCTACTCGGGCATCATCCTGCGCGCGATGGGCTTCCCTTCGAGCATGTTCACCGCGCTGTTCGCGGTCGCCCGCACGGTCGGCTGGTGCGCCCAGTGGGCCGAGATGATCGCCGATCCTTCTCAGAAGATCGGCCGCCCGCGCCAGCTCTACACCGGCGCGCCGAAGCGCAGCTACCTGCCGATCGGCAAGCGCAGCTAGCTCGCCGCTGCGGTAGACGCCGGCATCTTGCCGTCGATCACCTTCAGCACCGTCTCCGCCGCTGCCTGCGACGGGGAGCCCGCGAGCGGCGTCAACATCGCGATCGCCTCCGCCGCCCCCTCCATCTGCGCCGCGCGGTGGTCCGGATCGCTCAGGATGGCCGCAACCGCATCGGCCAGGCGGGCCGGCGTACAGGCACCCTGCAGCAGCTCCGGCACGACCGGCCTGCGCAGCAGCACGTTGACGAGATGCACGTACGGCGTGCGCGCCAGCCGGCTGACGATCATCCATGTGATGGGATTCATGCGGTACGCAATCACCGCCGGCACCTTCGCCAGCGCGAGCTCGAGTGCGACCGTGCCCGACGCCGCGAGCGCCACGTCACTGGCCGCCATCGCGTCATACTTCTCCACCGCCCCCACGATGACGGTCGGCGCGCGCCACGTCGCGGCAGCGGCCCGAATGCCCGCCTCCAGGTGCGGGACCGCCGGCACGACCGCCGTGAGCCCTTCGAACTCCCCGGCCAGCCTCCGCACGGTCTCGCCGAACGGTCCCAGGAGACGCGACGTCTCACTGCCCCGGCTGCCGGGCAGGACGCAAACGACTGGCGCGCCACTGACGATGTTGTGGCGTGCCCGGAACGCGCCGCGGTCGCCCAGGCGCGCGCCAGACTCGATGACCGGATGTCCGACGAAGGTGCTGCGCAGCCCCTCCTCCTCGAACAGACGCGGCTCGAACGGCAGCAGGGTCAGAAGATGATCGAACAGCGGCGCAATCTTCTTGGCGCGCCCCGGCCGCCATGCCCAGACGCTGGGAGCGACATAGTGGATCATCGTCAGACCCTGCGGTTTGAGCCGCTTGGCCAGGCGGAAGTTGAAGCCGGGCGAATCGATGGTGACGATCGCGTCCGGCCCGCTTGCCAGCGCATGGTCCTCGGTCTCGCGCAGGCGGCGTGCGAGGTGGCGCACCTTGGGCAGTACCTCGGCGATCCCCATCAGGCTCAGCTCCTGCATGGGAAACAGCGAGACCAGCCCGCGCGCCTCCATGAGGGGGCCGCCGATGCCGGTGAACCGTACAGTGCCGCCCGCACTCGCCTGGAGTGCAACCATCAGACCGGCGCCCAGCGCGTCGCCGGACGCCTCCCCGGCCACCAGCATCACGTGCAGGGTCCGGCGGGTTCGAACGGTCCCCATGCGCGGGCGTCAGACCAGCTCGGCCGCGCTCAAGCCGTAGACGAACTGCCCCGCGGCATTCGCCGCTGCGATCACTTCGGCACGGCGCACGACCAGGGTGCCCCCCGCCTCGATGGCGATCCCGGCCAATCCGGCCGCGCGGACAGCGGCGATGGTGTCGGGCCCGATCACGGGCAGATCGACGCGGCGATCCTGCCCCACCTTCTTGAGCTTCACGAGGACGCCCGCCTGCCCTTCGCGCCGCAACTCGGCGCACCGGCGCAGCAGCGCGTCGGTTCCCTCGACCGCCTCGACGCCGAGGACGATGCCCTGCTGCACAACCACGGCATGGCCGACATCGACGGCGCCGAGCGCCCGCGCAACGGCCACTCCGCGCGCAATGTCGGAACGATGCGCATCGTCGGGCGAGATCGCACCCAGTGCACCGGGCGGTACCAGCAGGTCCTGCAAAAGATCGTCGGCGCCGAGGACGCGAAACCCTTCGCCTTCGAGCTCTTTCACCAGCACGCGCAAGACGGCGTCATCGCCGCCGGCCGCCGCGACCTTGGCCAGCACCAGCAGGCCACGTGCATCGGGACGCAATGTCGAAAGAGCGGGCCGGCGCATCTTGCCGGCGAGCACCACGGCCTGGCAGCCGGCCTGGCGCAGGAGTTGGAACGTCTTGCCGACCGCGGCGATGTCGACCCACGCATGGCGTGTGCCGGTGACGAGACCGGGATCGGTGAACCCGTTGAAAGCGACGACGAACGGTTCGCGGCCACCGGCGCGGCACGCCTCGACCAACATTGCGGGAAGGTCGCCGCTCCCCGCAAGGATGCCGACGCTCTGCGCCGACACGGGCGCCGCCGACACGGTCATTAGCCGCTCCGCGCGGCCTTGGGTTGGCAGAGTGCGCGATCGGCCTGCGCCTTGATGAAGCCGAGCACCTCTCCGACCAGGGCGTTGTCGCCGAACTCTTCGCGCACGTCGGCGAGCCGCTCCTGGAAGGTGCCCTCTTCGCCGAACAGCATGCGATAGGCCTTCTGCAGGTCGTGGATCGCCTCGCGCTCGAAGCCGCGGCGCTTCAGGCCCACGAGGTTCAGACCAGCGAGATGGGCCCGGTCGCCCATTACTGTGCCGAAGGGAATGACGTCGGCTTCGACCGCCGACATCCCGCCGATCATTGCGTGGGCACCGATGCGCACGAACTGATGCACGGCCGACATGCCGCCGAGAATGGCGTGGTCGCCGATCACGACGTGACCCCCGAGAGTGCAGTTGTTCACGAGGATGACGTGATTGCCGATCTTGCAGTCATGGGCCACGTGGGCGCCCGCCATGATCAGGCAATCATCGCCGATGCTGGTCACCATGCCGCCGCCGCGCGTGCCGGGGTTGATGGTTACGTGCTCACGGATCTTGCAGCGCGCGCCGATCACGACCTCCGACGGCTCGCCCGCATACTTGAGGTCTTGCGGCGCGTGGCCGACGCAGGCGAACGGAAAGATCTCGACGTTGGGACCGATCCGCGTACGCCCGGCCACGACAACATGGGAGTGCAGGATCGCGTTCGGACCGAGTTCGACATCGGCATCGATGCGGCAAAACGGTCCAACCTTGGTGCCGGCGCCGAGGCGAGCGCCCGGTGCGACGGCGGCAGTCGGATGAACCTCGCTGGTGTCACCGTCCCGAGACGCGTGCGCCTGCTGTTTACTCATCGACGACCATGGCGCTGAAGTTGGCCTCGGCGACGACCTTGTCGTCCACCGTGCACTTGCCGTCAAATTTCCAGACGTTGGCGCGGCGATGCGTCTTGGTGACGTGTATGCGCATTGAATCTCCCGGCACGACGGGCTTTCGGAAGCGCGCGTTTTCGATGGCGAGGAAGTAGACGAGCTTGCCGGATCCCTGCAGATCGCGCTCCGAGTAGGCGCAAAGCACTGCCGCCGTCTGCGCCATCGCCTCGACGATCATGACTCCCGGCATGATCGGCCGCGCCGGGAAATGACCGACAAAATGCGGCTCGTTGATGGTGACGTTTTTGATGCCGACCGCACTCTGATCCGGAATCATGTCGACGACTCGATCGACCATGAGCATCGGATACCGATGCGGGATCATCCGCATGATCTGCAGGATGTCGGCCGTACCGACCTCGATGCCGGCGGTATCGTTCATCACTCCTCCTTGGCCGCGTCCGCGGCGAGGCGCGCCATCTTCCTCAGAGACGCAGTTTGCCGGTGCCAGGCGCGAATAGGAACGGCCGGGTAGCCACCGACGGTTTGACCCGGCAGAACGTCACGAATGACACCGCTGCCACCGGCGATCTGAACCCCGGATCCGATCGTCAGATGCCCCGCGATGCCGACCTGGCCACCCATCGCGACGAAGTCACCTAGCGTTGTACTGCCGGCAATGCCGCACAGGCCTGCGACGATACAGCCACGCCCAAGCCGAACGTTGTGCCCGATGTGGACAAGGTTGTCGATCCAGCAGCCCGGTCCGATCACCGTGTCGGGCCCCGAGCCGCGGTCGATGGTGGTATTGGCGCCGACTTCGACGCCGTCGTGGATGACGACGCGGCCGAGCTGCGGCACCCGGATGTGGCCCTTGGCATCGGGGACGAAGCCGAAGCCGTCCTGCCCGATCCGTACGCCGGGATAGAGGTTCACGTTGGCGCCGATGACGGCATGACTGATGCTCGCGCCGACCCCCACGCGGCACCCCTCCCCCAGCACGACGCCGCGGCCGATGCTGGCGTTGGCGCCGATGAAGCACCCCTTGCCGATCTCGGCATGGGCGCGAATCACGGCGCCCGGTTCGATCGTGCACCCCGCCCCAATGCGGGCGGTGGCATCGACATGCACGGCCGCCGCAACCCCGCCTTCGGGCCGCGGCTCTGGATAGAGCAGCGCCGCCACGAGCGCAAACGTGCGGTGCGGATTGTTGGAAAAGAGCAGGACCGCGCCCTTGGGGGCCAACTCGCGATGCTTGGCGCGGATCGCAATCGCGCCGGCGCCGGTCGCGGCAACCTGAGCGCGGTAGCGGGGATGGTCAAAGAACGCGAGGTCCGCCGGCCCGGCCGCGTCCAAGGCGGCGACGCCCGCAATGCTCCGGGTGCCGTCGCCTGCGAGGTTCGCCCCGCTTCGCTCCGCTAGTTCCGCCGCACTGAACGGACCGCTGGCAGTGAAGAAGCGCGGATCCGGCATCTACCGTTCGGGCGGCAGCGTTACCGCGACCGACGGCAGACGCTGATCTACCCGCGTCTGCGTATCCGCGGTCAGGTCGAGCGCCGCTGCTGGTACCAGCACCGCGTTGCGGTCGAGCACCAAGTTGAAACCCCGCTCGCGCTGCAATTCGGTCAGCGCCGACACGATGGCCGTGGTCACCTTGCCCATCGCTTCGCTGAACAGGCGATCCAACGTGCGATTGCGCTCCTCGACCAGGCGTTGGGCGCGGTCGACCGCTGCCTCGAATTCGCGGCGGCGCGCCGCAAAAGCGTCAGCCGCAAGGATCGCCTGCTGCCGCTGCAACTCCTGTTCCTGCGCGCGGAGTTGATCCTCGATCTTGCTGATCTCGGTCGAATAGACCTCCTGAATCGCCGCCATCTGCCGCTGGATGTCCTTGGCGGCCAGCGAGTTGGCGCGCACCTGGGCGACATCGACGACGGCGATGATTGCGGCGGGCAACGGGGTCGCGGGCGCCTGCGTCGTCGCCTTTGGCACAACCTGCGGCGCCGCCGGCGTGGTGGTCTTCGGCACTACCGGCGCAGGAGTTGTCGTCTTCGGCGCCACCTGCGCCCAGGCGTTCGACGCCAACAAGAGCCCGGCCAAGAGGGCCAATACTCGAACCATCATGCGTAAGACCTCTGCTTGAACTCTAGAAGCGCGAGCCAAAGCTGAACCGGAACCGCTCCGTGCGGTCGAACTCCTCGGTCCGCAGCGGCCAGGCGAACTCGAAGCGAATCTGTCCGATCGGCGACATCCACGAAAGACCCGTGCCGTACGTGACACGCGGCTCGGTGCTATCGAGAATGCCGCCCGCTCCCGGCTCGATGCCCGGTCCCCACAGCGCGCCCATGTCGGTGAACACGCTGCCGCGTACGCCCAAGTCCCTAGGCAAGCCGATCGGGAAGCTCATCTCGGCCGTCGTCACATAGTAGGCCCTGCCACCCAGCGAATCGAGCGTATCGGGGTCGCGCGGACCAATGCCGGAGTTGCGGAAGCCGCGGAACGTGTCGCCACCCATGAAGAATCGCTCGGCGATGCTGAGGTCCTTGCCGAGGCCCGTGATGTGGCCGACATCAACGGCGAGCGTGCCGATCCAATCCTCGGACCACAACGGCGTGTGGTACTCGGCGCCCGCGACCGTCCGCAAGTAGCGCGCGGCGCCGCCGAGGCCCGCGAGCTCCTGGTTGATGCGCAGCGCATAGCCCTCGGTCGGGAACAGCACGTCGTTGCGGCGGTCATAGAGCAACGAGTAGCCGATCGCGGAAATAAGGCGATGCCCCTCTTGCTCGCGGATATAGCGCGACGCGTTCTCGCCGACGCTTTCGACGCCAACCTGACGCAGCGTGTACCGGAAGCTCGAGCTGAGGTTCTCGGTCAGTGGCAATCCGGCGCGCAGCGAGAAGCCGCGGCTTGAGAGCGTATAGGACGAGGTCCGGCGCAAGTCGCTGCTGCGCGAAAACACGTCGAAGCCCGCCGAGATGCCGCGCCCCATGAAGTACGGTTGCGTGAACGACAGGTCGAGATCCTGGCGTCGCGTCGCGTAGGTGACGCTGAGCCGGAGAGCGAGGCCGCGACCCAGCAGGTTGCGCTCCGACAGGCTGACGTCGGCAATGAACTGATCCGTCGTTGAATAGCCGAACCCGAACACCAACTCGCCCGTCGAGCGCTCGCGCACCGTCATGTTCAGGTCAACACGATCGGCCGGCGCGATACCTTGGAGCTCCGGCGGCAGCGGCGATTCGGCCGGACGCTGATTCATCTGCACGTCGTCGAAGTAGCCGAGTGCCCGCACGCGCTGTAGCGAGCGTTGCACCTTCGCAGTGTTGAAGGCATCGCCCTCCGAGATGCGGAACTCGCGCCGGATCACCGAGTCGAGGGTGCGGACGTTGCCGGCGATATTGATGCGATCGACGTACACGCGCGGCCCTTCGGCGACCTCGTAGATGACGCCAACGGTGCGTGCCTCGGCGTCGCGTGCGAGACGCGGCCTGATGTCGACGAAGGCGTACCCGAAGCGGCCGGCCTCGAAGGTCATGTCGAGGACGGTCTCCTCGATGGCCGCCGAGCTGAATGTCTCGCCCTTCTTGGTCGAGATGAAACGGCGCAGGTCGTTGGCGTTGAGATCCGGAATGCGCGACACGACGTCGATATCGCCGAAAGTGTAGCGCGCGCCCTCGTCCACCGTGAACGTCAGGAAGAAGTCGCGGCCATCCGGCGTGAGCTGAGCCACGGCCGAGGTCACGGTGAAGTCGGCGTAACCGCGCGCGTTGTAGTAACGGCGCAACTGCTCCTGATCGAAGGAGACACGGTCGGGATCGTAGGTATCGTCGGTAGTCAGGAAGCGCCACCAGCGCGCCTCCTTGGTCTGGATGGCGGCACGCAGGGCATTGTCGCTGAAGGCCCGGTTGCCGATGAAGCGGATGCGGCGGATGCCGGTCAGCGGACCTTCGTTGACCTCGAAGACGAGATCGACGCGGTTCTGCGGCAGCTGGATGACCTTGGGCTCGATGCTCGCCGCGAAGCGGCCGTTGCGGTGGTAGACCTGCAGCAGGCGCTGGACGTCCGCCTGCACGCGGCTGCGCGTGAAGACGACACGCGGCCGCAGCTGGACCTCGGGCTCCAGGATCTCGTCGCGGACCGCGCGATTGCCCTCGAACGCGATCCGGTTGATGACGGGATTCTCGACGACGCGCACCACCAGCGCGTTGCCGACGCGCGAAATGGTGACGTCGGCGAACAGGCTGGTGGCGAACAGGTTCTTGAGAGAGGTGTCGATGCGGCTCACGTCCGCCTGGTCGCCGGGACGGATGTCCAAGTACGAGAGGATCGTCTCGCGCTCGATACGCTGATTGCCCTCGATGCGGATCTCAGCGATCGGCGGGACGGGCGCCTGCGCCTGCGCCACCGCCCCGCCCACGGCGAGCATCAGCGCCAGGCAGACGCCAAGAATACGCAGCCACTGCGTCACGACCCCCGTCCCCCCACTACCGCAAGCTAGCTACGAATCAGCCCGATCATGTTCCCGGACGGCCGAGATCGTTCCAGGTCGCAAAGAACATCAGCATCAATACCAGCGCCAACCCAAGCCGGAATGCGTACTCCTGGGCTCGCGGCGCCAGCGGCCGTCCCCGCACGGCCTCGTAGGCGTAAAACGCCAAGTGGCCGCCGTCCAGCAACGGCACCGGAAAGAGGTTGATGAGCCCCAGACTGACCGAAAGCAGCGCCATGAACTCGACGACGGCGCCAATACCGATCTGGGCGGCCTCGCCCGACATGCGCGCGATGCCGACCGGCCCGGCCAGATCGTCCGCCGGCATGTTGCCGGTGATCATCCGCCCGACGGACACCAAGGTCTGCGTCGTGATGAACCAGGTTTGCTTGCCGGCATACCACAGCGCTTCGGCCGGATTGCGGCGAACCTGCTCGAAGCCGGCGCTGCGCACGCCGAGGTAGCCGACCTCGTGCTCGCGACCGCTGCGATCGGTGAGAACCCGCGTGCCCGGCGTTGCTTTCAGTGTGACGTTCTGCCCGTCGCGCAGGACGACGAACTCCATCTGCCGGCCAGCACCGACGAGCACCAGCTGCATCAGGTCCTCGAACCGCTGTACCGCGAATCCGTCGACCTCGACGATGCGATCGCCACCCCGGAACCCGGCCTGGGCCGCGACCGTGTCGGGCTGCACCTCGGCGATCACTGGCGTGGTGAAGGGCTGGCCGACCGTGGCAAAGAGGCCGGCGAACAACAGGATGGCGAAAATGAAATTGGCCGCGGGGCCGGCGACTACGACGGCGGCGCGGGTACCGAGCGGCTTGTGGTGGAACGAGAACTGGCGTTCCGCGGGAGGAATTTCCTGCGCCGGTCCGGCCGAACTCACGCCGGCATCGCCGAAGAACTTCACGTAGCCGCCGAGGGGAATCCAGCTGATCTTCCAGCGCGTGCCGGAACGGTCGGTCCAACCGAAGATCTCGTTGCCGAAGCCGATCGAGAACGTTTCGACGCGCACCCCACGCCAGCGCGCCACAAGGTAGTGCCCCATCTCGTGCACGAACACGAGAACGGTCAGCACGACCAAGAAGGCGACGACGGACGTAACGATGGTCATCTAAGGCTCAGGTCACGCTCGGCAGGGCAGAATGATCAATCGACACGGCTCACGGCCCTACGAGCGCGCGGGCTGCACGCCGGGCCATGGCATCGACTTCCAAGACGTCGTCCAACGTTGTGAGTGGCGTGCGGTCGGTCCTGGCAAGCGTCTCCTCGACGGTACGAGCAATGTCGAGGAAGCCGATCTTGCCCGCCATGAACCCTTCGACCGCAACCTCGTTGGCGGCGTTAAGAATAGTAGGTGCGCCCCCCCCGCTTTGCAAGGCTTGGCGGGCCAGCCGGAGCGCCGGAAACCGTGTCTCATCCGGGGGGTAGAACGTGAGCTGCCCGAGCGCAGCGAGGTCGAGTTGGCGAGCGGGAAACGACAAGCGCCGGGGCCAGGCAAGGGTGTACGCGATCGGCGTCCGCATGTCGGGCGCGCCGAGCTGCGCCAGCACCGAGCCGTCGACATACGCGACCAGGCTGTGCACGACCGACTGTGGGTGCAGGACCACCTCGATCTTCGGCTCCGGCATGCCGAACAGGTGATGCGCCTCGATGACCTCGAGGCCCTTGTTCATCATGGTCGCCGAATCGATCGAGATCTTGCGGCCCATGACCCAGTTCGGGTGCGCCACCGCCTGATCCGGAGTAACGACGGCCATGCGTTCGACATCGAACTCGCGGAACGGACCGCCCGAGGCCGTCAGGATGATGCGATCGACGGCTTCGCGATTGTGCGCCTCGAAGACCTGGAAGATGGCGTTGTGCTCGGAGTCGACGGGTAGAAGGGTCGCGCCGCTGGCGGCGACCTCTGCCATCACGACCGTGCCGGCACACACCAGCACCTCTTTGTTGGCGAGCGCGACGATGGCGCCGCGTCGGATTGCCGCGAGCGTCGGCGCGAGGCCGGCCGCACCAACGATGGCCGCCATGACCCAGTCAGCGGGACGCGCTGCCGCTTCGACTAGCGCGTTGGCGCCGGCGCCAACCTCGATGCCGGTGCCAGCCAGCGCCTCCTTAAGGTCGCGAAAACAGCGCTCCTCGGCGATGGCGACGAAACGCGGACGCAACAGACGCGCCTGCTCGGCCAGAAGCGCGACGTTGCTGTTCGCGGTCAACGCCTCGATATGGTAGCCGCCTCGCGCCAAGAGGCTGACTGTGCTGGTGCCGACCGATCCGGTCGAGCCGAGCACCGAAACGCTGCGCGGTCGCGGCAACGCCTGCGGCGCCTCGCCTTCGCCCGGACGGAGCGGTACCGCTACACCCACAGCACCAACGCGAAGGCGAGCAGCGGCAATGTGGCGAGCGTGCTGTCCAAGCGGTCGATGATGCCGCCGTGTCCCGGAATCAGCGTGCCCGAGTCCTTCACGCCGAAGTGCCGTTTGACCTTGGACTTGCCGAGATCGCCGATCTGACCGACCAGCGAAACCAGCGCACCGGCCAGGGCGATCACCCACAGCGGCTGGAGATCCGCGAAATGGCCGACGAGCAGCGCGGCGACCGTCGCAGCAGCCACGCCGCCCACGAGTCCCGCCCACGTCTTGCCGGGGCTGATCGAGGGCGCGAGCTTCGGCCCACCGATCGCCTTGCCGGCGAAGTAGGCGCCGGTGTCGGTCGACCAGATGACGGCGAACAACCCGAGGATGGCGAGGCGGCCCCAGTCCTCGTCACCGCGAATCCAGACCGCGCAGACGCCGGGAATGGAGATGTAGAGCAATCCGCCCACGAGCCAGCGCGGATCGCGGCCCCTGCCGCGCGCCAGGATCATGGTGAGGATCGCAACAGCTACCACCAGTATCACCGCGGGCACCAGGCGATCCGTGTGGGTGGCGACGCATGCACCGGCAATCGCTGCTGCGTGCATGGTGCCGAAAGGACCGTACGCCGGGCCGCCGCACAGGCGGTCCCACTCGTAGGCCATGAGCATGCCGAGAGCCGCGATCAGGAGCGTGAAGACCCAGCCGCCGATGACGGTGCCGGCGATGGCGATCACCGCGAGGACCACGCCAGAAACCAAGCGCGCCCCGAGGGTATCGGTACGCCCGCCCAGCACGTCCGGAGGCGCGCTAGCCATGGGTTGCCCCGAAGCGGCGGTCGCGGCTGTGGAACTCGCGGATCGCCTGCTCGAGGCTCTCGCGGTTGAAGTCCGGCCAGCAGGCGTCCAAAAAGACGAGCTCGGAATAGGCCGCCTGCCAGAGCAGGAAGTTCGACAGCCGCTGCTCGCCGCTAGTGCGGATGAGCAGGTCAGGATTGGGGATGTCGGACGTGGACAAGCGTTCGGCAAATCTCGCTTCGTCGATGTCGGACGGGCGCAGCGCGCCGGCCGCCACGTCCTCGGCGAGCGAACGGGCAGCCTGGACGATCTCCTCATGGCTGCCGTAGTTGAGCGCGACGACGAGGGTGAGGCCGCTGTTGGCGCGCGTGCGCGCTTCCGAGTCCTCGATCTCGGTGATGATGTCGGGCGCCAGACGCTCGCGCGAGCCGATGAAGCGCAGGCGCACGCCTTGCTCGGCGAGGGAGCCGATCTCGCGGCGCAGGTAGTAGCGCAGCAGCGACATGAGGTCATCGACCTCCGTTGCCGGCCGCTTCCAGTTCTCCGATGAGAAAGCGTAGAGCGTCAGATACTTGACGCCGAGCTCGCCGCAGCTGCGCACCGCGATGCGCGCCGCTTCCGCGCCGCGCTGGTGTCCGGCGACGCGCGGCAATCCGCGGGCCTTCGCCCAGCGTCCGTTGCCATCCATGATGATGGCAATGTGCGCCGGCGGCTGGGGCGCCGCGGCACTGCTGGTGGCGGCCTGCGTCATTGCCAGCTCAGACTTGCATGATCTCGCGCTCCTTGATGGCGAGCGCTTCGTCGAGGCGGGCGATGGTGGCGTCGGTTTCCTTCTGCACCTGGTCCGAGAACTTGCGGTGCTCGTCCTGAGAGATCGTGTGCGCCTTCTCGAGCTGCTTCAGCTTTTCCATGCCGTCGCGGCGCACGTTGCGCACGGCGATGCGGTGCTGCTCCGTGTACTTGTGCGCGGTCTTGGAAAGGTCGCGGCGGCGCTCTTCGGTGAGGTCGGGAAGCGGAATGCGGAGGTTCTGGCCGTCCACGACCGGATTGAGGCCCAGTTCGGCGCCGCGGATCGCCTTCTCGACGGCGCTCACGTTGGCGCGGTCCCACACCTGCACCGACAACATGCGCGCGTCGGTCACCGAGATATTGGCGACGGATTTGAGCTGCACGGTGTTGCCGTAGGCGGTGACCATGACCGGGTCCAGGAGACTCGCGGACGCACGGCCGGTGCGGAGACCGCCGAAATCCTTCTTCAGATCGTCCACCGCCGCATTCATGCGGCGCTTGATATCCTCAAAGTCGAAACTGCCTGCCATCGATCATGCCCCCCGCACAGTGCCGGCCTCCGTAATCGTCGTCGAGCGACCTCTGCCCGCGACTACTTCGGCGAATGAGCCTGGCTCGTGAATCGAGAACACCAGGATCGGAATGCGATTCTCCCGCGCCAAGGATACGGCCGAAGCGTCCATGACCTTGAGATCCTTGGACAAAACTTCCATGTAGTCGAGGGTATCATACCGGCGCGCCGCCTTGTCCTTGCGCGGATCGGCCGAGTAGACACCGTCGACCTGCGTGCCCTTGAGCAGCGCGTCGCAGTTCATCTCCGTCGCGCGCAGCGCGGCCGCAGAGTCGGTCGTGAAGAACGGGCTGCCGGTGCCGCCGGCGAAGACAACTACGCGACCCTTCTCGAGGTGCCGCAACGCCCGGCGGCGGATGTAGGGCTCGCACACCGTGGCCATCGGAATTGCCGAGAGCACGCGTGTCGGCACGCCCATAGTCTCGAGAGTGCTTTGCATCGCGAGCGCATTGATCACCGTCGCCAGCATGCCCATGTAGTCGGCGCTGGCGCGTTCCATGCCGGCACCCTCGGCGGCGGCCGAGCCGCGCACGATGTTGCCGCCACCGACGACGACGCTGACGCGCACGCCGCCGCTATGAACGGTCTTGATGTCGTTGGCGATGCGGCGGACGATCGTGTAGTCGATGCCCTGCCCGCTCTGGCCGGCGAGCGCTTCGCCGGACAGCTTCAGGAGCACGCGCTTATAGTGCGGCGCGGGCGCCTTCGGGTCAGATTTCGCAGCGCTCGGCATGATGCGCTCGCGCCGGCGGCTAGTGCTTGGTCGCCGCAGCGACTTCGGCGGCGAAGTCTTCCTGCTTCTTCTCGATGCCCTCGCCCAAGGCGTAGCGCACGAAGCCCGTCACCTTGATGGGAGCACCGGCCGTCTTGGCGGCATCCTCGATCACCTTGCTGATCTTGGTCTCGTTGTCCATGACCGACAACTGCTCGAGCAGCACGACCTCGCCGTAGAACTTGCGGATGCGGCCCTCGACCATCTTGGCGACGATCTCCGGCGGCTTGCCGGACGCCTTGGCTTGCTCTTCGAACAGCGCCTTCTCGCGCTGCACGACGGCCTTATCCAACGTCTCGGGCGTCAAGGCCTGCGGGTTGGCGGCGGCGACGTGCATGGCGATCTGCTTGCCGACGGCGGTGAGCTTGCCCGCGTCCGCGGTCGACTCGAGTCCCACCAGCACCGCGATCTTGCCGAGGTCGGGCTTGATCGCATTGTGAACGTAGGAGACGACGATGCCCTGCTTGACGCTGAGGCCGGCGGCGCGGCGGAACTGGATGTTCTCGCCGATGGTGGCGACCGCCTCTACGACGCGATCCTTCACCGACTGCTGCGAGCCAGGGAACTTGGCCGACTCGGTTTTCGCGAAGTCGCCGCTGTTGGCCAGCGCGGCGCCAGCGACGGCCGTCACCAGGTCCTGGAACTTGTCGTTGCGCGCGACGAAGTCGGTTTCCGAGTTCACCTCGACGACAGCGCCCTGGTTGCCCTTGGTGGCAACTGCGACGAGTCCGTCGGCAGCGATGCGGCCGGCCTTCTTGGCGGCGGCAGCAAGGCCCTTGCTACGCAGCCAGTCGGTCGCCTTCTCCATGTCGCCGTTCGCTTCGACGAGGGCGCGCTTGGCGTCCATCATGCCCGCGCCGGTGCGCTCGCGCAGTTCCTTGACCTTGGCGGCCGAGATCTCGCTCACGGTGTGTCCTTTCTCTTCGCAGCTGGAGCCGCAGGTAGGCGCGCGGAACCTGATTAGGCTTCCGGCTTCGCCTCAGCGGCTGCCGCGGGTTCTTGTTTGCGGCTGTCGTCGTGCTTGCGGCCACGACGCGCCGGGCGGCGACGGTTGCTGTCCTCGCGCTGCTCGCCACCCTCGGCGCCCCCAGGAATCTCGGCGGCTTCGCCGAGGTCGCCGGACGCGGCCATCTCGGTGCGGATGCCGTCGAGAACCGCCTGCGCGACCAGCTCGACGTACAGATTGATGGCACGCGAGGCGTCGTCATTGCCTGGGATCGGGAACGCGATGCCGGACGGGTCGGAATTCGAATCCAGGATGGCGACGACCGGGATGCCCAGGCGGCGCGCTTCCTCGATGGCGATCTCTTCTTTGTTGGTGTCGATCACGAACAGGATGTTGGGCAGTCCGCCCATGTCCTTGATGCCGCCGAGCGAGCGCTCGAGCTTCTCGCGCTCGCGCTCGAGCTGCAGACGCTCCTTCTTGGTGAGGCCGTCCTGGTCGCCCTGCTCCGCCTTGGCGTCGAGGGCCTTCAGGCGCGCGATCGACACCGAGATGGTCTTCCAGTTGGTGAGCATGCCGCCCAACCAACGGTGATGGACGAAGTGCTGGCCGGCGCGACGCGCGGCGTCGGCGATCGGCTCGGCCGCCTGGCGCTTGGTGCCGACGAACAGCACGCGGCCGCCGGCGGCGGCGGTGTCACGAATCGCTTCCAGCGCGCGGTGCAGCATCGGCACCGTCTGCTGCAGGTCGATGATGTGGATGCCGTTGCGGGCACCGTACAGATACGGCGCCATCTTGGGATTCCAGCGATAGGTGCGGTGGCCGAAATGCACGCCCGCTTCCAACAGCTGGCGCATGGTGAAATCTGGCAAAGCCATTTGCTTGCTCCGGTTATGCCTCCGCAGGAGATGATCCAGACGCCGGGGCGAACCCCTCGGGCGTCGGACACCGGAAACGGCGGCCTCAGGGGTGACTGAGGTAACCGCGATCCTGCGTGCGGGTTGTGGGCGGCCGTATGGCCGTCCGGCCGGGTTAATAGCCTTTGGGCAGCCCCGGAGGCAAGCGTGGCCTGGCCGAGACCCCCAGAAATCCTGCCCTGGGCCTAGACCTCGCGCAGCTCGGCGACGCCCGGGGTGCGGGCAATCGCCTCGCGGACGGCCGGGGTCAGAGCGAACTTGCCTGGCAAGGTGATCTCGACCTCCCGCCCCCCCAGGGGGTGGCGGACGACGATAGCCACCTCGGCCCGGCCGCCGTTGCCCTGGCCCAGGATGCGTCGGATGTCGGCCACCGGCTCGGGTCCTTCCAGCCACACCCGCAGGCCGGCGGCGTGCTTGGCGGCTACCTCGTCGAGGGATTGGATCGACTGGGCGGTCAGGCGGACGGTGTCGTTCACGGTGCTCGCCTCCGCCGATACCAGCACCGAAGTGCCGGGATCGAGCAGCTGTTTGGCGGCAGCCAGGATCTCCGAGAAGAACGTCACTTCGAAGTCGCCGGTCGGGTCGGAGAACGACACATGCGCGAAGCGATTGCCGCGCGCCGATCGCCGCTCGGTCTTGCGTTCGACGGTTCCGGCCAGCAGCAGCAACGTGGCGCCGCTGGCGATCTTGGCGGGAATGTCGATGCCGGCGGTGACGCGCTTCGCGGCTAGAACACCGGCATACGCCTCCAGGGGATGCGACGACAGGTACAGGCCAAGCGCCTCCCGCTCGCGCTTCAGGCGCTCCATGGAACTCCACGTCTCTGCAGCGGGCAGCGCGAACCTGCGGTCGCTGCCGGCGAGACCGCCGGCAAAGAGATTCGCCTGGCCTGCTTCGCGCTCGACGGACACCGTGTTGGCCTGGCGCAGCATCATCTCGACGCCGGCATGGACACGCTCGCGCGCCGGCTCTAGCGCATCGAACGCGCCTGCCAGCGCCAGGTTCTCCACCTGACGGCGATTTGCCGACTTGGGATCGAGGCGATCGGAGAAGTCGGCGAGAGTCTTGAACGGGCCGCCGCGCGTGCGTTCCTCGACCACGATCTTCATGGCATGGGCGCCGACGTTACGCACGGCCGCGAGGGCGTAGCGGATGGCGGCGCCCTTCTCCGTGTCCTCGACCGAAAACTCGACCTCGGAGCGATTGATGTCGGGGCCGAGGACCGCGATGCCCATGCGTTTCGCCTCCTGGCGGAACGCTCCGAGCTTGTCGGTGTTGCTCTGGTCGATGGTCATCGACGCGGCGATGAACTCGACCGGGTGGTGCGCCTTTAGGTACGCGGTCTGATACGCGATCAGCGCGTAGCCCGCCGAGTGCGCCTTGTTGAAGCCGTAGCCCGCGAACTTGTCGACCAACTCGAAGACGTGCTTCGCCGTGTCCGGTGCTACGCCCTTGGCCATGGCGCCCTGGATGAAGCGGTCCTTCATCGCGTCCATCTCGGATTTGATCTTCTTGCCCATGGCGCGGCGCAGGTTGTCGGCTTCCGCCATGCTGAAGCCGGCGAAAGCCTGGGCAATCTGCATCACCTGTTCCTGGTAGATGATGACCCCGTAAGTGTCGCGCACGACCGGCTCGATTAGCGCGTGCAGCAGCTCCGGCTCCTCTCGGCCATGCTTGCAGGCCACGTACTTCGGGATGTTCTCCATCGGGCCCGGCCGATAGAGCGCGACGATGGCGATGATGTCTTCGATGTTGGAGGGACGCACCTCGCGCGCGAGGTTCTTCATGCCCTCGCTTTCGAGCTGGAACACTCCCATCGTCTCGCCGCGCGCCAGCATGGCGTACGATTTCTCGTCGTCGAGCGGCAGCGCAGCGATGTCGATCACTTTGCCGCGGCGCGCCAGCAGCTTCACGGTCTTGTCGATGACGTCCAGAGTCTTGAGGCCGAGGAAGTCGAACTTCACCAAGCCTGCCGCCTCTACCCACTTCATCGAGAACTGGGTTGCCGGCATCGACGAGCGCGGATCGCGATAGAGCGGCACCAGTTCGATCAGCGGACGGTCGCCAATGACGACGCCGGCTGCGTGGGTCGAGGCGTGGCGGTACAGGCCTTCGAGCTTCTGCGCGATGTCGAGCATCTTGGCGACGCGCTCGTCGGCGTCGCGCTCCGCGGCAAGGCGAGGCTCGCTGGCGATCGCCTCAGCGAGCGAAACCGGGTTGGCAGGGTTGTACGGCACCAGCTTACTGATGCGATCGACCTGGCCGTAGGGCATCTCGAGGACGCGGCCAACGTCGCGCAACGCGGCGCGCGCCATCAGCGAGCCGAACGTGATGATCTGTGCGACGCGATCGACGCCGTACGTCTTCTGCACGTACGCGATCACCTCATCGCGCCGCTCCTGGCAGAAGTCGATATCGAAGTCCGGCATCGAAATGCGATGCGGATTGAGGAAGCGCTCGAACAGCAGGCCGAACTGCAGCGGATCGAGGTCGGTGATCTTGAGTGCCCACGCCACCACCGAGCCGGCGCCCGAGCCGCGCCCCGGTCCCACCGGGATGTCGTTCTCCTTCGAGAAGCGGATGAAGTCGGCGACCAGCAGGAAGTAGCCGGCGAAGCCCATCTTGATGATGACGCCGAGCTCGTATTCCAGGCGTTCGCGATACGCGCCCCGCTCCGCCTCCGGCTTGGCGGCAACTCGAACTTCCAGCCCGGCTCCGGACTGCGCCCGCAACAGGTCCGCTTCGGTCTGGCCCTCGGGCAGCGGAAAGCGCGGCAGGATCGGATCGCGCTTCGGCGGCATGTAGGCGCAGCGCCGCGCGATCACCAGCGTGTTGTCGATCGCCTCGGGCAGATCGGCGAACGCTTCGCGCATCTCGGAGGCCGATTTGAAGCGATGCTCGACCGTCATGCGGCGCCGGTTGGGCTCGCTGATGTAGGCACCGTCGGCGATGCACAGCAGCGCGTCGTGCGCTTCCGACATCGCCGCGTCAGCGAAGTACGGCTCGTTGGTGGCAACCAGCGGCAGATTCTGCGCATAGGCAAGATCGAGCAGCGCCGGCTCGATGCGCTCCTCCGCCTCGATGCCATGCCGTTGAAGCTCGACGTAGAGGCGCCCGGGGAACATCGCCGCGAGGCGCGCGAGCGTCTCGCCGGCGTGCGCCTCGCGCCGCTCGGTGAGGAGACGGCCAACCGGGCCGGCGACGCCGCCGGTCAACGCGATGAGCCCGGCAGAGAACGTCGCGAGCTTGTCCCACGACACCTGCGGTGTTTGCGGCGGCTCGGTTTCCAGGAACGCGGCGCTCGAGAGCGCCATCAGGTTGCGATAGCCGACCTCGCTCTGGGAAAGCAGGACGATGCGGTCCGGTTCCGGCAGCCGTTGGCTCGGTTGGACGTCGCCCTCGCGCGCCAGCCCGAGTTCGCAGCCGATGATCGGCTGTACACCGCTCTTGGACGCCTCCAGCGCGAATTCGAGTGCGCCGAACAGGTTGCCGCGGTCCGTGATGGCCAGCGCCGGCATGCGGTGCTGCTTGGCCAGCTTGACTGCGTCCTCGACCTGGATGGCCCCTTCGGACAGCGAATAGGCGGTGTGGACGCGGAGATGAACGAAGTCGGCGTGGGCCATGGACCGGGGCATGATTCCACGCCCCATCTAGGGCAGCGAGGGAACTTTTCCAGAACAAGCCCCACAAGTTGTGGGCGGATCAGGGGATAGCCACTTTATTTCGTGGCACCGCGGTACAGAACCGCTTGTTAGGCACGACCTGAGCTCGACCGCCCGTGCGCGGTGGTGCGTTCACCGGTTCGCTACTCCAACAAGCCAGCGGTGTCTACAAACGTACTCCAAGGGCCGCGAATGGTACGGCGCCGCGACAGAGTTCCCCCTGTGATCATGAGCACAACACGCGCCGAACTGCGGCCGTCCCGGAACCGGCCCATGACCTCCCCACCGGCATCCATCTCGCGCTGCACCTTCGATGTCATGCAGTAGATCCGCCGCTCGCCGCTTGGCGGAATGAGAATGCCCTCGACGACGTCGCGATGACGCTGGCCTTCCGGTTCTTTCTCCGACACCACCAAGTAGCAGTTCTCGCGGTGCGGCTTTGCAAACCACCCGTTGGAAACCTCCAGGCGAGGACCGGGTGGACAAACATCGCGCTCTGCCCATGATTGGCGACGTAGATCGCGCACAACCATCGCGAATGTGCATCGCGCAGCTGCAGCAGATGGGGCAGCCGCGCGTGCGCGAGGCCTAGCTCCGCCTGAACGAGCTTCCGCGCCGCCTCAAAGGACTCGACTAGCGCTCCCCTATCAGCGCATTGGACCGCATTCACGAATGGAATTACGCGCTCACGAATTGTTGGATACTTCGTAACGCCATCGCCAAACTTGATCGAGTGCTCTGGAAGGCCAATGTGGTAGCACCCGTTGCCGTCGGTGACCTCGTAGGCGTGAACCTTTATCGAGGCTGCGTCCACCTTGCTCGGACCTGCCAACTGCACTCGGCCCCTCAGGCACGCCGTCGTCAGAATGTCATCAAAGAGGCCGCGCGACATTGGCGGCGCTATCGCCGCGAGGATTTCTGTGTCACTTCCGGCACGCGCCAACTGTGCCAACGAACTATCGATCGCCTCCAGCAACGAGGGCGCACCATCAACAACCTGACGTGCGGTTGCGATGCCTTGGCTCACCTCCGCTAGGTCCGTTTGCACCTCGCGAAACGTTGGCATGTAGGAAGGGCGGTTATTGCCCGCCAAGTCCGCAGGCAATGTGACGGTCTTGTGCCCACGATCCCGAATCAACTCGAATCCGAGGTTGATGACTAGCGGACGTGCCCTGCGACGATAGGATTGAAGCGCATAACCAACGAAGCCAGCTAGCGTCGCGACAATCAGTCCGACAACGAGGTCGCCGGCAGCCCCGACTCCTAAGTCGCCTATTGCCTGCACCATTGACGTCCCCCTCGCTTGGTTGCCGCGATCATAGCACCTGCCGTCACCTACTGCTCGACCAGGGCCCCGTCCTGGATGGTCAACACGCGGTCCATGCGCGCCGCGAGCTCGAGGTTGTGGGTCGCGATCAGCGCGGCCACCCGCTGCGCCCGCACCAGGTTCAGCATCGCCGCAAAAACCTGCTCGGAGGTGCGGTGATCAAGGTTCCCGGTGGGCTCATCCCCGAGGAGCAGCGAGGCGCCGTTGGCCACCGCACGCGCAATCGCGACGCGCTGGCGCTCGCCACCCGATAGCTCGCCGGGGCGATGCTGCAGGCGCGCTGCCAGGCCGAGCACACCCAACAAATCCGCAGCGTGCCCCTCCGAGACGTCCTTCGCTTTGCCGGCAATCCGCTGCGGCAGCGCCACGTTCTCGATCGCCGAGAACTCGGGCAACAGATAGTGAAACTGATAGATGAAGCCGACGCGATCGCGGCGCGTGCGGGTCCGCTCGGCGTCATTCATGTTGGTGCACTGCTTGCCGGCGATCCACACCGCGCCCGTGTCGGCACGGTCGAGAAGGCCCGCGATCTGCAGAAGGGTCGTCTTGCCGGAGCCGGACGGACCAACCAGAGCAACAATCTCGCCTGGCTGCACGCTCAGCGAGACGTCCTTCAGGATCTCCAGGCGCGCGGGGCCCTCGCGGTAAGCCTTGTTGACCCGCTCGAGGGTGAGCGCAGCGGTCGCCGGGTCGGACCCCAGGCGTCCAGGCAGAGATGCCGCCTCACTCACTGCGCAGTACTTCCACCGGATCGGTGCGCGCCGCGCGCCAGGACGGATAGAGCGTGGCGAAGAACGAAAGCACCAGCGCCATCCCGGTCACCACGAAGACCTCGGACGGATCGACCTTCGCTGGCAGCGTCGAGAGGAAGTAGATCTCCGCGGCAAAGAGCTGCGCGCCGGTGAGGCCCTCGATCCACTGCCGCAACGTCTCGATGTTGAGCGCGAAGGTCAGGCCGAGAATGAACCCGGCCAAGGTGCCGATCACGCCGACCGACGCACCCGCGAGGAAGAACACGCGCATGATCATGCCGCGCGATGCCCCCATGGTGCGCATGATGGCGATGGCGCCGCGCTTCTCCTTGACCAGCATGATGAGCCCCGAGATCACGTTCAGCGCGGCGACCAGGATGATCAGAGTGAGGATGAGGAACATCACGTTCCGCTCGACCTCCAGAGCATTGAAGAACTGCGTGTTCGAGTCGCGCCAATCGAATACCCGCAGGCTGGGCGCGGCGCGCATGATGCCAAGGCGCACGGCGTCGGGCTGCTCCGGGTCGGTGATCATCGTCTCGATCGCCGTGACGCGTTCCGGCATCCGGAAGAACGTCTGCGCCGCGTCAAGCGACAGGAAAGCCAGCGCCGAGTCGTACTCGTACATGCCGATGTCGAATGTGGCGGCGATCTTGTACCCCTTCATGCGGGGCACGTTGCCCATCGGCGTCGGCGTCATCTCCGGCGCGACGAAGGTGATCGTGTCGCCGACGCGCACGCCGAGGTTGCGCGCCAAACGATCGCCCAGCACGACCGAGTCCCCCGCGCCGAAGGCATCGAGAGTTCCTGCAACAATGCCGCCGCCCACCAGGGGCATCTGGCGCAGGTCGGCTTCGCGCACGCCGCGCACCAGCGCGCCGCCGGCGGTGCCGTTGGTCGACATCACCATGACCTGGCCTTCGACGACGGGGAGCGCGTAGACAACGCCGGGGATCGCGCGGATTCGCGCGATCTCCTCATCGAAATTCGGGATGGAGCCCGTGGCCGCGCGGACGATGACGTGCCCGCCGATGCCGAGGATGCGCTCGACGAGCTCAGCGCGGAACCCATTCATCACCGACATGACGATGATGAGGGTGGCTACGCCAAGGGCGATACCGATCAGCGACAGCCAGGCAATCACCGAGATGAAGCCTTCGCGCCGGGCCCGCAAATAGCGGCCGGCTATGCCCCATTCCAGCGCGTTGAACATCCTTCGCCTCGCCTATATACCCACCCGACCGGCGCCGGGGAGCCAACCGGGGCCCAACGTATACGCGGCCGTGGCGGACCGCCATCGGGTCGGCGGACCCGGCCCATGGACCAAGCGGTGACCACGAGGAAAGAAACCATGCCCAACGCGCTTCCCATCACGCGACGCGAGAATTTCGCGGACTGGTACCAGGCCGTGGTGAAGCTCGCCGACCTCGCCGAGACCTCGCCGGTGCGCGGGTGCATGGTCATCAAGCCGTGGGGCTGGGGCATCTGGGAACGCATCCAGCTGCAGCTCGATGCCCGTTTCAAGGCGACCGGCCACCAGAACTGCTACTTCCCCTTGTTCATCCCGATGAGCTTCATCGCCAAGGAGGCGGAGCACGTCGAGGGATTCGCCAAGGAGATGGCGGTCGTCACCCACCATCGACTGAAGAACATCGACGGCAAGCTGCAGCCCGATCCCGACGCCAAGCTCGAAGAGCCGCTAATCGTCCGTCCGACATCCGAGACCATCATCGGCGACGCATTCAGCCGCTGGATCCAGAGCTATCGCGACCTGCCCCTCCTGGTGAACCAGTGGGCCAACGTGGTGCGCTGGGAGATGCGGCCGCGCCTGTTCCTGCGCACGACCGAGTTCCTTTGGCAGGAAGGACACACGGCGCACGCCGACCACGACGACGCGATGCGCGAGACGCGCCAGATGCTCGAGGTCTACCGGACCTTCGCCGAGGACGTACTGGCGATGCCGGTGATCGCCGGCGAGAAGTCGGAGAACGAGCGGTTCCCCGGCGCCGACAACACGTACTCGATCGAGGCGATGATGCAGGACGGCAAGGCGTTGCAGGCTGGCACCTCGCACTACCTCGGCACGCACTTCGCCCAGGCGCAGAACATCAAGTACCAGACGGCGACCGGTGACACGGCGTTCTGCCACACCACCAGCTGGGGCGTGTCCACGCGCCTGATCGGTGGCGTCATCATGACCCACGGTGACGATGACGGGCTGCGCCTGCCGCCCGCCATCGCGCCGCATCAGGTGGTGATCTTGCCGGTGCTGCGCGACCGTCCCGATGACGCGGATGCCTTGTCATTCGCCGAGGATCTTGCGCGCTCCTTGAATCAGGAAACGGCGGGCGATGCGCCCGTGCGCGCCTTCGTAGACAAGAAGGCCGGCCGTGCCGTCGATAAGCGCTGGGATTGGGTGCGCCGCGGCGCTCCCGTCATCCTCGAGATCGGCAGCCGTGACGCAGCGGCGAACCGCGTCACCTACCTGCGCCGCGACAAGATGTACGCGGGCGAACCCGGCGGCAAAGTGACGATGCACGGCGAGGACGCGGAGCCGTTCGTCAGCAAGATCGGCGAGCTACTGGTGAATATTCAGCGGACGCTGTTCACCGAGGCGCAGACGCGCATGCGCTCCAACATCCGCAACGACCTGAAGACGTGGAAGGACATCACGGCCTACTTCGGCCGCGATGAGGAGGGCGTGTTCAAGGGTTGGGTTTTGGCCCCGTGGTCGAAGCCTACCGGCGACGCGCTGGAAAAGGTGACGGCGCAACTCAAGGAGCAGCAGCTCACCATCCGCAATGCACCGATGCATCAGGCCGCGTCGCGCGGCCCCTGCGTGTTCACCGGTGCGCCCGGTGTCGAGGAAGTGCTGATCTCGCGCGCGTACTAGCGCGGGCTATTCGCGAGCAACTGACGGCAGGCCGCGACAAGGTCCGCGTCGGCGGTCGGCCCGAGGGGTTGCCCGTTGAAGGTAGCCCGGCCGTCGCTCAGGCGGATGCGCAGTTCGCCGACGTTGACGCGTAATTGCTCCAGGCCGCGCGCCGGTGCCCGGCCGAGGAACGTGAACACGTCCGGAGTTACCGGCAGCACCAACTCCTCGGGCAGCGTGAAGCGCGGCGCAGTTGCAAGGTCGGCGGGAGCGACCGGATTGCCCCGCACATCGACGCCTGGAACATAGTCTGCGCCGGCGGCTGCGCGAGCGCCCGGCTGGGGTGTTACGCGATCCGCCGCGGCAAGAATGCTGCGGCAGGTAGCGACCGGATCGCCCTGGGCAGCCGCCAAACCCGCGTGCGTCAGCACGACGAGGGCGGCGGCACGGGCGTAGCTACGAACGGAAGTCGATCCACCCATAGCGGAACGAGGCCCACAGTAGGGTCGAGACGATCGCCGCCAGAATGGTCGCGGCGCCGGCCTTGTACCACATGTAGGCGAACTGCGGCGCCCCGGCGTCGTGACCAGGCTCGGGATTGTCCTCCCGCTTGACGCCGAACGGCAGCGTCACGAACAGGACGATGAACCACACCACAAAGTAGATGGCGAGATAGCTGACCCAGGGCATCAGTCCCCTCCTCCGCGGCGCGCGCCGACGCGCGGCTCCGCCGCGACGCGCGCGTCGCTCCCGACCCGCACGATCTCGACGTCGATCGCCGGGCGCTGGTTCGTATGCGCGCGCAGCTCGCCCCGCAGCGCCTGGCGCACCGCGAGATCGATCTCCGGATCGACACGGCGGCGCGCGCGCGGAACGTCGCGCACGCGCTCTTCGGCGACGCGGCGGATCTTGTCCTCGGCGCCTTCGGGCAAGTCGATCCCGCGCAACAACAAGCGTGCCGGCGCGGCTGGCTCTCCCTGCGCGTCGAGCACCAGGATGACGGTGGCCGCGCCGTTGTACATCATGCGCCGGCGCGCCTGGATCGCGATGGCGTCGAGCGGAATCGGACCGCTACCGCTCACCGCGAGGCGCCCGGTGTCGATGCGATCGACGACCTCCGCGCCCGCCGCGGTGAAGCGGAGCATATCGCCATTGCTGATGACCATCGCGTCGATGCCCTGGCTGCGGGCGAGTTCGGCGTGGCCCTCCAGCATCTGGTGGGCGCCGTGTACCGGCACCACGACCTTGGGGCGTAGCCAGGCGATCATCTGCTTGAGTTCATCGCGGTTGGGATGGCCCGACACGTGAACCTTTGCGTCGCGCTCTGTCACGACCTTGGCGCCGGAGCGCACCAGGGCGTTGACGATGCGCGCGATCGGCCGCTCGTTGCCGGGAATGACCTTGGACGAGAAGATGACGGTGTCGCCGCGACCCAAGCGAATGTTCCGGTGCTCGCCTGTCGCGATGCGGCTCAGCGCGGCGCGTGGCTCGCCCTGGCAACCAGTGACGATGTACAGCAGGTGCTCGCGCGGAATCCGCTCGGATTCGTCCTCTTCGAGGAGCGCTGGCAAGTTGCGCAAGTACCCGCATTCGCGCGCCGCGGCGACGGTGCGCCACAACGAACGTCCCACCATGACGACGACGCGGTCGTTGGCGGCTGCCGCCTCGCAAATCGTCTCGATGCGGGCGGCGTTGGACGCAAACAGACCGACAGCGACCGCGCCCTTCGCGTCCGCGATGAGCTGGCGTATGGGTGCACGCAGGGAGCCTTCGGAGCCCGAGTGGCCGTTGGAGAGGGCGTTGGTCGAGTCGCCCATCAGGGCGAGCACCCCGGAGTCGCCGAGCGCGCGCAGCGCCGCTTCGTCGGTGAGCTTGCCGACCCCGGGCTCCGGATCGAGCTTCCAGTCGCCCGAATGCACGACCGTGCCCGCTGGTGTGCGGATGGCGATGGAGTGCGCCTCGAGGATCGAGTGGGTGACGCCGATGTAGCTGATGGTGAAGTCGCCGATGGTGGCGCTGCCGCCGACTGGCACGACGCGTACCGGGACTTGTCCGGTAAGGCCACCCTCCTCCAGCTTGCTGCGCAGGATCGCGGCCGCAAAGGGCGTCGCGTAAACCGGGCAGCGCAGCTGCGGCCACAGGTGCTGCACCGCGCCGAGGTGGTCCTCGTGGGCGTGAGTCAGGACGATCGCCTGCAGCTTGTCGCGCTGGGCCGCGATGAAGGCCGGGTCCGGCACCAGGATCTCGACGCCCGGTTGCGAATCGTCGGCGAACGCCAGACCGCAGTCGAGCATGATCCATTTGTCGCCGTAGCCGTACAGCGCGAGGTTGGCGCCGAACTCGCCGACACCGCCGAGCGGGACAAAACGCAGTTCGTTCTGAGTCATCAGCCCTTTGATGCCGCGCGGGCGTTGCGGCGGAAAATTTCGACCAAGCCGCGCAGGGTCAGGTCGGGATCGACGTGGTCGACGACCTTCGTACCATGGGCGAAGAGCGGCGCGAGGCCTCCTGTCGCCACGACCTTGATCTTAGACGCGCCCCCGAGCTCGGCCTTGATACGGTCGGTCAGGCCTTCGATGAGGCCGATATACCCCCAGTAGATGCCCGAGTTCATGGCCGAAACGGTGTCCAGGCCAATGGTCCGCTTGGGTTCCTCGATGGTGATGCGTGGAAGCTTGGCCGCTGCCGCGTGCAGCGCCTCCAAGGTCAAGTTCACGCCGGGCGCGATGGCGCCGCCGCAGTAGTTGCCGTTCTCGTCGACGACGTTGAAGGTCGTCGCGGTACCGAAATCGATGACGATCAGGGGGCCCTTGTAGGCGACGTGCGCCGCGATGGCGTCGGCCAAACGGTCGGAGCCGATCTCATCCTTGCGGTACTTCACTTCGATGCCGAGGACGATGCCCTCGTCGCCGATCACCATCGGCTTGCAGTGGAACACCTTCTCCGAAAGGAGCCGCAGGTCGCGCAACAGGCGCGGCACGACCGAGGCGATGACGACGTTCTTGACCGACGCAGGCGTCAGGCCTTCGAGCGTGAGCCACTGGGTGAGCAGCGCGGCGTACTCGTCGGCGGTGCGATCCGCACGCGTCGCGGCGCGCCATTGACAGCGCTTGGTGTCGCCCTCGAACAGACCGAAAACGACGTTGGTGTTGCCGGCATCAATGGCGAGCAGCATGAGCCCCCTCGCCGGTCAGCACAAACACGTCGCCGGAGGCAAAGCGGCGGGTGCCGCCCTCGGTCGCAAGCAGGAGAACGCCGTCGTCATCCAAGCCAGTGAAGCGGCCCGGGATAGTCTCGCTCGGCAGGCGTACTTCGATCGGCTCGCCGAGGCCGACGGCGCGGACGAGCCACGCCGTACGCACCGGTGCGAAGCCGCTCGCTTCCCAGCGGGAGACCCACGCTGCGAGATGATCCAGGTACGCCTCGAGGACTGCCTCGACGGTCCCCTCGGCGCCTTCGGCCGCGAGAGAGGTTGGACGCAGCGCCCGGGTCTCGTCCGCGGGGTGGGTCGCAACATTGACTCCGGTGCCGAGCACGACGTGACCCGGGCCACCCTCCAGGAGGATTCCGGAAATCTTGCCGCCATTCAGCAGAACGTCGTTCGGCCACTTGAGGCGCACGGCTCCCGGAGCGGCGAGCGGCTCGAGGGCTTCGGCCAGCGCCAGGGCGGCGACGTAGGAGAGCTGCGCCGCAGGGGCGCGCGAGGGGCGTAACACGATGGAGCAATATAGGTTGCCGGGCGGAGAAACCCAAAGGCGGCCGCGGCGGCCGCGGCCCTCGCTCTGGCGCCCGGCCCACACGACCGTGCCCGCCGCCGCGCCTTCGGCCACACGGCGCAAGGCCTCGGCGTTGGTCGAGCCGACCTCTTCCAGGCGGATCAGGGTGTAGCTCGCCGGCAGTCGCACCGGCGCCGCGCTCACGGGAACAGCGCGAGCGAGGCGAGATGCGCCTCGGCCACGAAGGGCGCCGGAAACAGGAAGAACAGCAGCGTGAAGAGCGCCGTCACGGCGATGACCGCGCTAGTCGCGCCGGCCGGCTGCACGAAGCCCGGCGCCGGCTCGTCGAAGTACATCACCTTGACGACGCGCAGGTAGTAGTACGAGCCCACAACGGTCGCCAGCACGCCGATCACGGCGAGCAGATAGAGACCCGCGTCCACGGCGGCGAAGAACACATAGAACTTCCCGAAGAAGCCCGCGAGCGGCGGTACCCCCGCCAGCGAGAACATGAAGATCGCCATCGCTGCGGCAAGGAACGGCCGTGTGCGAGCCATACCGGCGAGGTCGTCCACGTTCTCGACCAGGGTTCCGTCGCTGCGGCGCATGCTCAGGATGACGCCCCACGCGCCCATGTTCATCGCCAGGTAGATGGCCAAGTACACCAGCGTGCCGCGCACGCCGAGCGGCGAGTGGGCGGCGAGGCCCATGAGCGCGTAGCCGACATGGCCGATGGAGCTGTAGGCCATCAGGCGCTTGATGTTGGTCTGGCCAATCGCAGCGAGCGCACCGAGCACCATCGATGCCGCGGCAAGCAGGCCGATGATGCCAACCCAATCGTCAGCGATGCCCCCGAACGGCCCGAGCATCACGCGCATGAACAGGGCGAGCGCCGCTACCTTGGGCGCCAGCGAAAAGAACGCTGTCACCGGAGTGGGTGCGCCTTCGTAGACGTCGGGCGTCCACATGTGGAACGGCACGGCCGCGACCTTGAACGCGAGGCCGGCGGACACGAATGCAAGGCCGAAGAGGACACCCATCGAGCGCTCCTCGTGGGTCGCCAACACGCCGGCGATGCCGGTGAAGCTGGTGCTGCCGGTGAATCCGTAGACCAGCGTCGAGCCGTACAAGAGGATGCCGGACGCGAGCGCGCCAAGGACGAAGTACTTGAGGCCCGACTCGGTGGACTTCTCCGAGTCGCGGTGGAACGCGGCGAGCACGTAGAGCGACAGGCTCTGCAGCTCGAGGCCGACGTACAACGACAAGAGGTCGTTGGCCGCGATCATGATCATCATGCCGAGCGTCGCCAGCACGACCAGCACCGGGAATTCCGGGCGCTCCAACCGCTCTCGCTCGAGGAACTCGAGCGACAGGACGAGCGCCAGCGCCGAGCCGAGCAGGACCAGGATCTTGGCGAACGACGCAAAACGATCGGCGACGAACAGGCCGGAGAAGGTGATCGCGGACGTATCCGCATCCGACCACACGATCCACGTCGCTACCGCGAGCGCAGCCACGGACAGCCACAGAACGGCGCCGGTGGACTTGTCCCCGCGCACCACGCCTACCAGCAGCAACACCATCGCAGCGATGGCGAGCAACAGTTCGGCAAGGGCAGGACTGATATCGGGGAACTCGATCATCGCCCGCCCCTACTGCGCCGCTGCGAAGCTCAGCGTGTTGCGCACGCCCTGCAGCGCCGCCTCATGCTGCTCGATGAGGTTTTCGACCGGCGCATGGAACAGCTCCAGGATCGGCACCGGCCACACTCCGAACAGGATGATCAGCGCAACCAAGGGCGCCAGGATCGCCACTTCGCGGCGGTTGAGGTCGAGAATCGACATCAGGTCGGCGCGGGTCAGCTCCCCGAACACGACGCGACGATAGAGCCACAGCGCATAGGCGGCGCTGAGGATGACGCTCGTCGTGGCAAGGAACGCAACCCAGGTGTTGACCTGGAACGCACCCACCAGCACCAGGAATTCGCCGACGAATCCGCTCGTGCCCGGCAAGCCGACGTTGGCCAGGGTGAACACCAGGAAGCAGAACGCGTAGAGCGGCATCCGGTTCACCAGGCCGCCGTAGCGCGCGATCTCGCGCGTATGCATGCGGTCGTAGACGACGCCGACACAGAGGAAGAGCGCGGCAGACACAAGACCGTGGCTCAGCATCACCATGATCGCCCCTTCGACGCCCGCCGGCGTGAAGGTGAACAGACCGATCGTGACGAAGCCCATGTGCGCGATCGACGAGTAGGCGATCAGCTTCTTCATGTCCTCCTGCATCAACGCCACCAGTGACGTGTAGACGATGGCGATGATGCTGAGGGCGTAGACGAGCGGCGTGAAGGTGACCGTCGCGTCCGGCAGGATCGGAATGGAGATTCGCAAGAATCCGTACCCGCCGATCTTCAAGAGGACCGCAGCCAGGATGACCGATCCCGCCGTCGGCGCCTGCACGTGGGCATCCGGCAGCCAGGTGTGCACTGGCCACATTGGGATCTTCACCGCGAACGCCGCGAAGAAGGCGAGCCAGAGCAGTCGCTGCCAGAACGGATCGATACCGGCACGCATCAGTTCGGGGATGTCGGTGGTGCCGAACTGGAAGTACAGCCACAGGATGCCGAGCAGCATCAACACCGAGCCGAGCAGCGTATAGAGGAAGAACTTGAACGTCGCGTAGACGCGGTTGTCCGAGCCCCAGATGCCGATGAGCAGGAACATCGGGATCAGCCCGCCCTCGAAGAACAGGTAGAAGAGGACGAAATCGAGGGCCCCGAAGACGCCGATCATCAGCGTTTCCATGACCAGGAACGCGATCATGTACTCGCGCACGCGCGTCTGGATCGACGTCCAGCTCGCCAGGATGCAGATCGGCAGCAGGAACGTCGTGAGCAGAATGAACGGCAGCGACATGCCGTCGATGCCCATGTGGTAGTCGATGCCCTCGGCAATCCACCCCACCCGCTCCTCGAACTGGAAGCCGGCTTCCTCGACGTCGAAGTTGATCCACAGCAACAGCGAGAGGAAGAAGGTGATGACCGTCGTCCACAGCGCGATGTTGCGCGCGTTGCGCGCGACCACGTCCGCCTCGCCGCGCACGACGAGGATGAACAGCGCGCCGACCAGCGGCAGGAATGTCAGCGTCGAGAGGATCGGCCAATCCATTGCCTACATCCCCACGATGAAGAGGTACCAGGTGACGAACGCCACCAGGCCGATCAGCATGACGAAGGCGTAGTGGTAGACGTAGCCCGTCTGTAGCCGCGCCGCGCGCCGGGCGATGTCGAGCACGCGGGACGCGACGCCGTTGGGGCCATAGCCGTCAATGGTCGCCTCGTCGCCCTTCTTCCAGAAGAAGGTGCCGATGGCGCAGGCGGAGCGCACGAACAGCACGTCGTAGAGCTCGTCCCAGTACCACTTGTTGAGGAAAAAGCGGTACAGCTCGCGATGCTGCTCGGCGAGGCGCGCCGGCAACTCGGGCCGCGCGATGTACATCCAGTACGCGGTGCCGATGCCGGTGATGGCCACGACCAGCGGCAGGAGCTTCACCCACAGCGGCGCGTGGTGCGCTTCCTCGAGCGCTGTGTGGGTCGCCCGCACGAAGATCGAGTCGCCCCAGAAGGCGGCCATGCTGTCGCCGACGAACAGCGGCGCGAACAGCATGCCGGCGAACACGGCGCCCGCCGCCAGGAACAGCAGCGGCACGATCATCACCGGCGGCGACTCGTGCACGTGGTGCAGCACGTCGTGGCTCGCCCGCGAGTGGCCGTGGAACGTCATGAACAGCAGGCGCCAGGAGTAGAACGCGGTCAGGCCGGCGGCGATGATGCCGAGCACGAACGCCAGCTGCCCTACCCCGCTGTGCGCGCCCCACGCCGCCTCCAGCACGATGTCCTTGGAATAGAAGCCGGCGAACAGCGGGATGCCGCCGAGCGCCAGGCTGCCGATCCACATCAGCGCATAGGTCGTGGGGATCATGCGCCAGACGCCGCCCATCCGGCGCATATCCTGCTCGCCGGAGAATGCGTGGATCACCGAGCCCGCACCAAGGAACAGGAGGGCCTTGAAGAACGCGTGGGTAAAGAGGTGGAACACGCCGGCCTGATACGCCGACACGCCGCAGGCGAAGAACATGTAGCCGAGCTGGCTGCAGGTTGAGTACGCGATGACGCGCTTGATGTCGTTCTGCACCAGGCCGATCGTCGCCGCCATGATCGCCGTGAGCGCGCCGACGATGGTGACGAGCATCAGGGTGAACTCGGCGTACTCGAACATGGGCGACAGGCGCGCCACCATGAACACGCCGGCGGTGACCATGGTCGCAGCGTGGATGAGGGCCGAGACGGGCGTCGGGCCTTCCATCGCGTCCGGCAGCCAGGTGTGCAGGCCGATCTGGGCCGACTTGCCCATGGCGCCTATGAACAGAAGGATGGTGATGACTGTCAGCGTGTCGAAGTGCATGCCGAGGAATTCGATGTCGGTACCGACGAAGCGCGGCACCGCCTCGAACACAGGGTCGAACTCGACGCTCTGGAAGACGAAGAATACCGCGCAGATGCCCAGCGCGAAGCCGAAGTCACCGACGCGGTTGACGATGAACGCCTTGATGGCGGCCGCGTTGGCCGACGGCTTGTGATACCAGAATCCGATCAGCAGGTACGAGCACAGGCCAACGCCTTCCCAGCCGAAGAACATCTGGATGAAGTTGTCGGCGGTGACCAGCGACAGCATCGCGAACGTGAACAGCGACAGGTAGGCGAAGAACCGAGGCTGGTGCGGATCGCCGTGCATGTAGCCGATCGAGTACCAATGCACGACCGCCGACACGCTGGTGACGACGACGAGCATCACTGCGGTGAGCTGATCTACGCGCAGCGCCCAGCTGGCCTCCAGATCGCCGGAGATGATCCACGGGAACAGCTCGACGATCTGGACGTTGCCCTGGATTGCGACGAACCAGAACGCCGGCACCGAGAGCAGCGCCGATGCCGTAACGAGGCCGCACGTCACCATGTGCGATCCGCGGTCGCCGAGCCAACGGCCGAACAGGCCGGCGAGGATCGCGCCGATTAGCGGAAGAAAGACGATCAGTCCGTACAGCATGGGATCAGCCCTTCATCAGGCTGATGTCTTCGACCGCAACCGTGCCGCGGTTGCGGAAGTACACCACCAGGATGGCGAGGCCGATGGCCGCCTCGGCGGCGGCGACCGTCAGCACGAACATGGCGAACACCTGCCCCACCATGTCGCCGAGGTGCGCGGAGAACGCCACTAGGTTCAGGTTCACGGCGAGCAGCATGAGCTCGACCGACATCAGGATGACGATGACGTTCTTGCGGTTGAGGAAGATGCCGAGCACGCCCAGCGTGAACAGGATCGCCGCGACCGACAGGAAGTGCCCGAGGGGAATGGTGAGCGGCGCCATCAGATGCCCTCGGTGACGCCGGCGCCGGACACCACTTTCTTGATTTCCACGGCGTCGGCGCGTGTGCGCGCCACTTGGGCGGCGATGCTCTGGCGTCGGACGCCTGTGCGCACCCGGAACGTCAGCACGATGGCGCCGATCATGGCGACCAGCAGGATCATTCCGGCCACCTGGAACAGGTACATGTAGCGCGTATAGAGCAGCTGCCCGAGCGCGTGGGTGTTGCTCTGCTGCTCGACGGGCGGCATCGGCGCGGCCAGGGTCTCGACCTCGGGGGCCACCACCAGCGCGCCCACCACCAGCAAGAGCTCAACCAGCAGCACCGCGCCGAGCATGGCGCCGAGCGGCAGGTAATGCATGAAGCCCTGGCGCAGGCGCACGAAGTTGATGTCGAGCATCATCACAACGAACAAGAACAGCACCGCGACCGCTCCGACGTAGACGATCACCAGCGTCATCGCCAGAAACTCGGCCCCCGCCAGCACGAACAGGCCGGCCGCGTTGAAGAACGCCAGGATCAGGAACAGCACCGAGTGCACGGGATTGCGGGAAGCAATCACCATGAACGCGGAGCCGACCACGATCGCGGCGAACACGTAGAAGACGATGAACTGGATCAGCATGCGAGGATCGCCGGCGTCCTAGCGGTACTTGGCGTCGGCGGCAAGGTTGGCGGCGATCTCGGATTCCCAGCGATCGCCGTTCGCCAGCAGCTTGGCCTTGTCGTAGTAGAGCTCCTCCCGCGTCTCGGTGGCGAACTCGAAGTTCGGACCTTCGACGATCGCATCGACCGGGCATGCTTCCTGGCACAGCCCGCAATAGATGCACTTGGTCATGTCGATGTCGTAGCGCGTCGTGCGGCGGCTGCCGTCGTCGCGCGGCTCGGACTCGATGGTGATGGCCAGCGCCGGGCACACCGCCTCGCACAGCTTGCAGGCGATGCAGCGTTCCTCGCCGTTCGGGTAGCGGCGCAGGGCGTGCTCGCCACGGAAGCGCGGGCTGAGGGAACCCTTCTCGTGCGGGTAGTTGAGCGTCTTGCGCTCCCGGAACATGTACTTGAACGTCAGCGCCATGCCGGAGAGCAGCTCCGTCAGGAACATCGAGCGGACGACGTTTACGAGTGCGCTCATTGGCCTATCCTTCTGCGCCCGGCGCCCAGCCGAACGCCACCAGCACGCCCGCCGTCAGCACGACCCAGAACAGCGACAGCGGCAGGAAGACCTTCCAGCCGAGGCGCATGAGCTGGTCGTAGCGGTAGCGCGGGAACGTCGCGCGCACCCACACGAACACGAACAGCAGCGCACAAATCTTGAGGACGAACCAGATCGGCCCCGGGATCCAGTTGAGCGGCGCGATGTCGATGGGCGGCAGCCAGCCGCCGAGGAACAGGATGGTGGTCATCCCGCTCATCAGGATCATGTTGGCGTACTCGCCCAGGAAGAAGAGCCCGAAGGTCATCGCCGAGTACTCGGTGAGGTGGCCGGCGACCAGCTCGGATTCCGCTTCGGGCAAATCGAACGGATGGCGGTTGGTTTCGGCCAGTGCCGAGATGAAGAACACGACGGCCATGGGCAGCAGCGGGAACACGAACCAGACGGTCTCCTGCGCGCGCACGATGTCGCTGAGGTTGAGCGAACCCACGCACAGCAGCACACAGATGATGACGAAGCCCATCGAAACTTCGTAGGAGACCATCTGCGCGGCCGAACGCAGAGCGCCGAGAAACGCATAACGCGAGTTGGACGCCCATCCGGCAATGACGATGCCGTACACGCCCAGCGACGAAACGGCGAACAGGTAGAGCACGCCGACGTTGATGTTGGAGACCACCAGCCCCTCGCCGACCGGCATCACCGCCCAGGCGATGATCGCCAGCATGAACGTCAGCATCGGCGCCAGCAGGAACAGACCGGGGTTGGCCTTGGTGGGAATGATGGTTTCCTTCACCACCATCTTGAGTGCGTCGGCGAACGGCTGCCACAGGCCCCAGGGTCCGACCACGTTCGGGCCCATGCGCAGCTGCATCGCCGCCATGACCTTGCGCTCGAACCACGTCAGATAGGCGACGGACAGCAGCAACGGAATCAGCAGAGCGCCGATTTTCGCGGCGATCCAGAGACCCGGAAGCGCGTAGCCGTCCCAGAACTCAGCCATGGGTGCCAGTCTTGCTTTCGGCGTTGCCAACGTACAGCGCGCTGCATGCCGCCATCGTCTCTGAGGCACGGCAGATGGCGTTGGTCATGTAGAAGTCGTCGATCGGGCTGCGGAACGGCGTCTGGTCCATGCGCCCTTCGTGGCCGAAGCTGCCCCACGCCGCCTTGGGCGCGACGTCGCGTTCGGCCAGGTGCGGATGCGCGCGCTCGATGCGCTGGCGCAACTCCGAAAGGTTGTCATAGGGCAAGCGCGCCCCAACCGCCTCGGACAATGCGCGCACGATGGACCAATCCTCACGCGCCTCGCCCGGCGGGAACACGACGCGCTTGGTTTGCTGCACGCGGCCTTCGGTGTTGACGTAGGTGGCTGGCTTCTCGGTGTAGGCCGCGCCCGGCAGGATGACATCGGCGCGGTTGGCGCCGGCGTCGCCGTGGTGGCCCTGGTAGATCACGAACGCCGATCCGAGCCGGCGCATGTCGATCTCATCGGCGCCGAGCAGGTAGACGACCTTGGTCTTGCCCGCCGACGCGCCATCGAGAATGCCGCCGACATCGAGGCCACCCTTGCCGGGCACGAAGCCGATATCGAGGCCGCCGACGCGCGCCGCCGCCGTGTGCAGCACGTTGAATCCGTTCCAGCCGTCCCGCACCAGGCGGCAGGTAACCGCGATGCGCCACGCGGCGGCCAGGATCGCCGAGCCATCCGCGCGCGCGAGCGCACCCTGGCCCAGGATCATCATGGGGCGCTTCGCCGCCGAGAGCGCCTCGACGAACGGGTGACCGCCGGCGGCAATGCCCTCCAGGGTCTCCGGGCCAGCACCCAGAGTCTCGACCGGGAAGGTCAGATCGAGACGCGGTCCGATCGAGAAGACGAGGAAGCCGCCGCGCAGGTAGCGCTTGCGCAGGCGCGCGTTGACCAGTGCCGCTTCCCAGCGCGGGTTGGTGCCGACCAAGAGGCAAACGTCGGCTTCTTCGATGCCGGCAATCGTCGTATTGAACACGTAGCCGGCCCGCACGCTCGGGTCGAGCTTGGCGCCGTCCTGGCGGCAGTCGCGGTGCGGCGAGCCGATCTGATCGAACAGATCCTTGAGCGCCGTCATCGACTCGACGCATGCCAGATCACCGGCGATGGCCGCGACCGAGCCGCCGCCGGCGCCCGTGATCGCGCCCGCGACTGCGGTGAGCGCTTCTTTCCACGTCGCCGGCACGAGCTTGCCGTTCTTGCGCACGTATGGCTGATCGAGGCGGCCGCGGCGCAGGCCGTCGTAGGCGAAGCGGGTCTTGTCGGAGATCCACTCCTCGTTGATGTCCTCGTTCAGGCGCGGCAGCACGCGCATCACTTCGCGGCCGCGCGCGTTGACGTTGATGTTGGAGCCGACCGCGTCGTGCACGTCGATGGTCTCGGTGCGCACCAGCTCCCATGTGCGCGCGGTGTACGCGTACGGCTTGGAGTTGAGCGCGCCGACCGGGCACAGGTCGATCATGTTGCCGGACAACTCGGAGGTGAGCGCCTTCTCGACGTAGGTGCCGATCTCCATGTGCTCGCCGCGGCCCATCGTACCGAGCTCTTCGACGCCGGCGATGTCCGTCGCAAACCGGATGCAGCGCGTGCAGTGGATGCAGCGCGTCATGTGCGTCTCGACCAGCGGGCCGAGGTCTTTGTCGGGAACCGCGCGCTTGTGCTCGGTATAGCGGCTGCGGTCGAGGCCGTACGCCATCGCCTGGTCCTGCAGGTCGCACTCGCCGCCCTGGTCGCAGATCGGGCAATCGAGCGGATGGTTAATGAGCAGGAACTCCATCACGCCGTTGCGCGCCTTCTTCACCTTCGGCGTGTTGGTGCGGATGACCATGCCTTCGTTGACCGGCATGGCGCAGCTGGCGATGGGCTTCGGCGACTTCTCCATCTCGACCAGGCACATGCGGCAATTGCCGGCGATCTGCAGGCGGTCGTGATAGCAGAAGCGCGGAATTTCGATGCCGATCTGCTCGCACGCCTGCAGCACCGTCTTGCCCGCGTCGACGGTGACTTCCGTGCCGTTGATGGTCAGCTTTGGCATTGCGTCCTCCCCCGCTCCGCCCTACTCCGCTGCCGTCGGCAGCGGCTTAAGCCGCGCGGTTCGGATGCGATCCTCCATCATCGGCCGGAAGTGGCGGATGAGTCCCTGGATAGGCCACGCCGCTGCGTCGCCGAGCGCGCAAATGGTATGGCCATCGATCTCGTTGGCGACGTCGAGCAGCATGTCGATCTCTTCGACGCGTGCATCGCCCTTCGCCATCCGTTCCATCACACGCCACAGCCAACCGGTGCCCTCGCGGCACGGCGTGCACTGGCCGCAGCTCTCGTGCATGTAGAACTTGGCTAGGCGCCCGATAGCGCGGATGAGGTCGGTAGACTTGTCCATCACGATGACGGCCGCCGTCCCAAGGCCGGACTTCACGTCGCGCAGCGCGTCGAAGTCCATGAGCACGGTGTCGCACACCGACTTCGGGATCAGCGGCGTCGAGGAGCCGCCCGGGATCACGGCGAGCAGGTTGTCCCAGCCGCCACGGACGCCGCCGGCATGCTTGTCGATGAGCTCGCGCAACGGAATGCTCATCGCCTCTTCGACGTTGCACGGCGCGTTCACGTGCCCCGAGATACAGAAGACCTTGGTGCCGGAGTTGTTCGGACGGCCGAACGAGGCGAACCACTTGGCGCCGCGGCGCAGGATGGCCGGCGCCACGGCGATCGTCTCGACGTTGTTCACCGTCGTGGGGCAACCCCACACGCCCGCGCCAGCCGGGAACGGCGGCTTCAGGCGAGGCTTGCCGGGCTTGCCCTCGAGGCTTTCGATGAGAGCCATCTCCTCGCCGCAGATGTAGGCGCCGGCGCCGCGGTGGATGTAGACGTCGAAATCGAAGCCGGAGCCGCACGCGTTCTTGCCGATCAGGTTCGCGCCATAGGCTTCGTCGATTGAAGCCTGCAGCGTCTCCGCTTCGCGGATCAGTTCGCCGCGAATGTAGATGTACGCCGCCTGACAGCGCATGGCGAAACCGGCGAGCAGGCAGCCTTCGATCAGCTTGTGCGGATCGTGGCGCAGCATGTCGCGGTCCTTGCAGGTGCCCGGCTCGCCCTCGTCGGCGTTGACCACGAGGAATGAGGGACGCCCATCCGACTTCTTGGGCATGAAGGACCACTTCATGCCGGTCGGGAACCCGGCGCCGCCGCGGCCGCGCAGACCGGACTGCTTCATCTCGTCGATGATCCAGTCCTGGCCCTTGGCCATAATCTCCTTGGTGCCGTCCCAATCGCCGCGCTTGCGTGCGCCGGCAAGGCGCCAGTCGTGCTCGCCGTACAGATTCGTGAAGATGCGATCGCTGTCGGCCAGCATCACGAGCCTGCCTTCAGAGTCGTTGGACCGGTCGCCGGCGCCGAGGTCTGGCGCTTCACCTGCGGGCCGGGTCTCGGCTGCTTGCCGGCCGCGAGATCGTCGAGCAGTCTTGTCATCGAGCCCGCGTCGAGATCTTCGTAGAAGTCGTCGCCGACCCAGGCCACCGGGGCATTAACGCATGCGGCCAGGCACTCGACCTCCGACAGCGTGAACTTGCCGTCCTTGGTGGTCTCACCGGCATCGACGCCGAGGCGCTTCTTGCACGCATCGAGGACCTGGTCCGAGCCGCGCAGCCAGCACGGGGTCGTCGTGCAGACCTGCACGTGGTGACGGCCGATCGGGCGCAGGTTGTACATCGTGTAGAAGGTCGCGACCTCGTAAACGCGGATCGGCGCCAGGCAGAGAAACGCCGCGACGTGATCCATTGCGGCGCGCGGAAGCCAGCCGTCGTTCTGGCGCTGGGCGAGGTCGAGCAACGGCAACAGCGCGCTCTGCTGCTTGCCCTTCGGATACTTGGCGACGATCGCGTTGGCCTTCTCGACGTTGGCGGGTGTGAACGCGAACGGCGCGGGTGCGGGAGCGCTCATCGATCGATCTCGCCGAACACGATGTCGAGGGTGCCGATGATGGCGACGGCATCGGCCAGCATGTGGCCCTTGCTCATGAACTCGAGCGCCTGCAGGTGCGGAAAGCCGGGCGCGCGAATCTTGCAGCGGTACGGCTTGTTCTCGCCTTCCGACACTAGGTACACGCCGAACTCCCCCTTGGGCGCCTCGACCGCGGTGTAGACCTCTCCGGCCGGGACGCGATGGCCCTCGGTGAACAGCTTGAAGTGGTGGATGAGCGACTCCATGGTCGCCTTCATCTCGCCGCGCTTCGGCGGCACCACCTTGTTGTCGTCGGCGATCACCGGGCCCGCCGGCATCTCGTGGAGGCACTGGCGGATGATGCGCACGCTCTGGCGCATCTCCTCGATGCGGCAGACGTAGCGGTCGTAGCAGTCGCCGTGCTTGCCGATGGGAATGTCGAAGTCCATGCGGTCATAGACCTCGTACGGCTGCGACTTGCGCAGGTCCCACGCCACGCCCGAGCCGCGGATCATCACGCCCGTGAAGCCCCAATCGAGAGCATCCTTGGCGTTGATGATGCCGATGTCGACATTGCGCTGCTTGAAGATGCGGTTCTCGGTGAGCAGGCCTTCGATCTCGTCGATGACCTTCGGGAACGCGTCGATGAACTTGCCGATGTCCTCGGCCAGGCCGTCCGGCATGTCCTGGTGTACGCCGCCGATGCGGAAGTAGTTGGCGTGCATGCGCGCGCCCGACACGCGCTCGTAGAACTCCATGAGCTTCTCGCGTTCTTCGAAGCCCCACAGCGCCGGCGTGATGGCACCGACGTCCATCGCCTGGGTCGTCACGTTGAGCAGATGATTGAGGATGCGCGTGATCTCGCTGAACAGCACGCGGATGTACTGGCCGCGCAGCGGCACCTGCAGGCCGAGCAGCTTCTCCGCCGCGAGGACGAAGGCATGCTCCTGGCACATCATCGACACGTAATCGAGGCGATCGAAGTACGGGATCGCCTGCGTGTAGGTCTTGTGCTCGATCAGCTTCTCGGTGCCGCGATGCAGCAATCCGATGTGCGGATCGGCGCGCTCGACGATCTCGCCATCGAGCTCCATGACCAGGCGCAGCACGCCGTGCGCCGCCGGGTGCTGCGGCCCGAAGTTGATCGTGTAGTTGGCGATCTGAACTTCACCCACGTCAGTTCGCCTTCGGCGCCTGGTTGCGCGGCTTGGGCAGATCCACGTGCGGCGCCTTCTCGTCGCCGGGCAGGATGTATTGCGCACCCTCCCACGGGCTCATGAACTCGAAGGTGCGGAATTCCTGCGTCAACGATACGGGCTCGTAGACGACGCGCTTCTGCTCGGCGTCGTAGCGCACCTCGACGTAGCCGGTGAGCGGAAAGTCCTTCCGCATCGGGTGGCCCTCGAAGCCATAGTCCGTGAGGATGCGGCGCAGATCCGGGTGTCCGGAGAAGAGAACTCCGTACAGATCCCACGCTTCGCGCTCGTACCAGCCGGCGGCGCGATAGACATCGGTCACCGACGGAACCGGCGTTGCCTCGTCCGTCATCGTCTTGACGCGGATGCGCCAGTTCTTGGTCAGCGACAGCAGGTTGTAGACCACGTCGAAGCGCTGCGGGCGCGCCGGCCAGTCGACGGCGGCCATGTCAATCAGCGTCTGGAAGTCGGCGGCTTTGTCGTCGCGCAGGAATTTCAGCAACCGGACAACGTCCGTTGCGGCGCAGGACAACGTCAACTGCCCGAACGCCAGCTGCGCGTCCACGACGACGTTCGGCAGATTTGCCGAAACGTGATCGGACAATTCACGGAGGGCTGCGTCCTTATCCATCGCAGTCCAGGCCTGTCACCGCCCTCCTAGCGGGCGATGGTGCCGGTCCTCCGGATCTTCTTCTGCAGCTGCAGGATGCCGTAAACGAGCGCCTCGGCGGTCGGCGGACAGCCCGGTACGTAAATGTCGACCGGAACGATGCGGTCGCAGCCGCGCACCACCGAGTACGAATAGTGATAGTAGCCGCCGCCGTTGGCGCAGCTGCCCATCGAGATGACCCAGCGTGGCTCCGCCATCTGGTCGTAGACCTTGCGCAGCGCCGGCGCCATTTTGTTGGTCAGCGTGCCGGCGACGATCATCAGGTCGGACTGGCGCGGGCTGGCGCGCGGAATGATGCCGAAGCGCTCGAGGTCGTAGCGCGGCATCGACGCGTGCATCATCTCGACCGCGCAGCAGGCGAGACCGAAGGTCATCCACCACAGCGAGCCGGTCCGCGCCCAATTGACGACGTCATCGACCTTGGTGACGAGGAAGCCGCGATCCGAAAGGTCGGCGGCCATGCCGGCGAAGGCGTCGTCGCCCTGCGCCGTGCGCGGGGTCAGGCCGGAGGGCGGAGCCAAGGGAGACATACTCACTCCCATTCCAGGGCGCCCTTCTTCCACTCGTAGATGAAGCCGACGGTCAGAACGCCGAGGAACGCCACCATCGACCAGAAGCCGAACATGCCGATCTGGCCGAGGGTTACCGCCCAGGGGAACAGAAAGGCGACTTCGATGTCGAAGATGATGAAGAGGATCGCCACCAGGTAGAAGCGCACGTCGAACTCATGACGGGCGTCCGAGAAGGTGTCGAAGCCGCACTCATAGGGGGAAAGCTTCTCGGCGTCGGGCTTCTGGCGGCCCGCAAACCACGAGGCGCCGATGAAGGCCGTGGCCAAACCTGCGGCGATGGCCATAAAGACCAGAATCGGCAGGTATTCCGCCAACAACGCCTGCATTTCCCGCGCCCGCCCGAGAAAAAATTGCGCCGACGCCCCCGCCAGCGCAGCATCCTTCCCCAAATTCGTCAGGACGCACAACAAAGTATAGAGGCGTTTCGGGCTCCGGCAAGAGAATGCCAGCCGCACTGCGGCGGCGCGCCGCAGTTCTACTCGTTGAGATGTGTTGGTGCGGATACTGGCGGGAGCGACGGGGCTCGAACCCGCGACCTCCGGCGTGACAGGCCGGCGCTCTGACCAACTGAGCTACGCCCCCGTTGCCAGTGCCCCGGGGTGTAAAGGACGCCTCCCCCAGGGTCAAGCGGTGCGGCTCCCTATTGGCGTCCGCGTCGCACCGCCGCGCCAATCGCCCACGGGCCGCACGCCGCGCTATAAGCCTGACCAATGACCGGTTCCCTGTTCGCCGCGCTGGTGACGTTCCTGGTGGTCATCGACCCGCCAGGCATGGCGCCGGTGTTCGCCGCACTCACCCAGCACCACGAACCGGCCGAGCGCCGCCGCATCGCCTTGCGCGGCACGGTCATCGCCGGCGGCGTGCTGCTCGGCTTCGGCTTGGCTGGCGAGCCCGTCCTGCGCGCGCTGGGTATCACCCTGCCCGCCTTCCGCATCGCCGGCGGCGTGCTCCTTTTGCTGCTCGCCATCGACATGGTGATGGCGCGTCAGTCCGGCCTGCGCAGCACCACCGCGCCGGAGAACGCCGAGACCGGCATCCGCGAGGATGTATCCGTGTTCCCCCTCGCCATCCCCCTGATCGCCGGACCCGGGGCGATGACCTCGATGGTCCTGCACGTCAGCGCAGCCAACGGCGACCTGCTGCTGCAAGCGGGGATTCTCGGCTTGATGGTGCTGGTGCTAGCCGCGACCTTCGCGTGCTTCCTGGTCGCCACCCGCATCATGAAGGTGCTGGGCGTGACCGGCGTCAACGTCGTGAGTCGCGTCATGGGGATCCTGCTCGCCGCCATGTCGATCCAGTTCATGGTCGACGGCATCGTCGCCGCGTGGCCGGCGCTCGCGGGCTAGACGCCGAGGCGCTTGAGCGTCGAATGGATGCGCGCAGCTCGCGCGGTCTTGCGAATGGCGCGACGCAGGCCGGCCGGCAGGAACCAGTAGCGCGGCACCAATCCGGCGCGGCGGGTCTTGATCCAGGTCCGTGAACGATCGTAGGCGGCGCGACGCACCACAAGCGTGCGCTTCTCGGTATCGAAGACCATCGCGGTCGCGCGCTGCTCAGCGTAGCGGGGCTCGCCCACGGTGCCTGGACTGATGATGTAGTGCGCGTCGTCGCGCAGGGTGACTTCGTCGGCCGTCCGATCCAGGAGCGCGCCGCCGCGCATTTCGAACACGCCGATCTGGTGCGTGTGGCCGTGAGCGCAGACACGCGCGCCCGACGGGTGCGCCTGCAGCGCCGCGAACGATAAACGCCGCCGCTCGTGGTTGTTGAGGCGCACCAGCTCGCAGCCGACCTCCGGATGCAGCGCGCCGTGGACAGCCACCAGGTCCGAACCGGCCGTGGCCTTCAGCGGCAGAGTGCGCAGCGCCTCCAGCGCTGGGGCGGTCAGGCGCGCGCGTGTCCAGGCAAGGGCGCGCGCGGCGGTGGAATTGAAGTCGCTCTCCGGCAGCTGCCCGGTGACGCCGCGGTCATGGTTGCCGGCCACCCACACCGGCTGGCGCTCGCGCACGAGGGCGATGCAGGCCTCGGCGTCGGTGTTGTAGCCGACGACGTCGCCCAGGCAGACCAGGCGATCGACACCGGCCGCGTCGAGGTCGGCCAGAATCGCCTCCAAGGCCTCCAGATTGGCGTGGATGTCCGAGATCAGTCCAAGGCGCATGTCAGGTCTTGCTCGCGGCGAGGTTCGGCACGCGTCGGCTCACCCGCTCGCGGATCCGGAACGCGATGCGGCCGAGGGCAGGCATCGGGTCATCCCAGGCGAGCAGCGACTTGGCCTCGCACGCCCAAGCGAACGATGCCCACGCCGCAAAGGAGACACCTTGCTCGCGCGCCGCGCGAAGGTCCGATCGCAGGCGCGCCCAGCGCGCGCCGGAGCGGACCGCGCCGGCAGGCGGGCGCGCGGTGCCGGCCATGTCGGCGAAGACCACGGCCGGGATGTTGACGCCGGCGACGGCACCCAGGTGATGCCAGAGCGTGAAGCGCGGATTAACCTCCAGCAGGAACAGCCGCCCGTCGGGCGCGCGCTTGAAATCGAACTTGGCGACGCCACGCAGGTCCATGCGCCCGACGAGATCGCGGCCCAGCGCAACGACATCGGCCGCGTCCGTGAGCTCCAGGGCGCAACTGTGACCGCACGCGACCGGATTGGTGCGGATCTTGCGGCCAGTGAACTCCGCGGCCACCGCGCCGGTGCCATCGACGTAGACGTGGTAGCTCTCGATGCGGCTCTCAGGACCGGGCACGTCCTCCTGCACCAGATACCGTCCGCCACTCTTCGCGAGGCGCGGCCATAGAGCCCGCAGGGCGGCAGCATCGTCCACGCGCAACGCCTTGTGCGTCCCCGCAACCTCGTCCCAGAGCAATGTGCGGCGGATCGGCTTGACGATGGCGGGCCAGGAGAAGTCCGCGATCGGAGGCTCGCTCACCGGTTCGACCACCTTGGTTGCCGGGACGGGCAGGCCCAGACGGCGTGACAGCGCCGCAAACCGCCCCTTGTCGACGAGATCCTCGATCAAGTCCGGAGCCGCGATGACGAATCGAAAGACCTCCGCCAGGGCCGCGCGATTGCGCGAGATCATCAGCAACTGCGCGTCGTCCTCGTAGAAGAGCACCGGCTGGACGGCCTGCCCGCGCCCCACGGCCAGGAGAGCGTCCAGCTCCCGTCCCTCGGACCCAGTGTCGTCCAGGTACACGACCTTCCGCGCGAAGCGCGTGAAGGCGGCCGGATTGCCGCGGCGGGTAACGACGATGCAGCGAATGCCCGCCAGCCCCAATGAACGGACAAGATCCATGTCGCCGAGAATGCAGGCGAACGCGGGAGCCATGGAATCGCGCACACGCAAAGGTCAGCCCGCCTTTCGCCGTCGCTTGCCGAAGGGAGCCAAACCTTACCGCCGTGCTCGCGCTGCGCCTTGGGGGCGGCCGAGGTACCTCGCCCAGCCTTTGACCGAAGCAGCTGCGGGGTGGATGGTGGGCGATGAGGGGTTCGAACCCCCGACCCTCTCGGTGTAAACGAGATGCTCTACCGCTGAGCTAATCGCCCGAGCACCCAATAACACGGGGTGGCGGGCTGGGGGCACCCCGCCGGCGGCCTATCCAGGCCGGAATTCCGCCCTTGCGGCCCCCCCCCCAAACGCGGTCCGGCCGCCCGTTTGACGGGGCGGCCGGACGCAAAAACTGGCCCGCTGGGCGACGAAAGCGTTCGTTTAGTTGACGGCGTCCTTGAGGGCCTTGCCGGCCTTGAACTTCGGCTGCTTCGTCGCGGGAATCTGAATCTTCTCGCCGGTACGAGGATTGCGGCCCTCGGACGCAGCGCGCTTCGCGACGGTGAACGTGCCGAAACCTACCAGGCGGACTTCATTCCCCTTGGACAGCGACTTGGTGATGGAGTCGAAGACGCTTTCGACGGCCTTGGCGGCATCCGTTTTGGAAAGGTTCGTCGTACGCGCAACGTCTGCCACAAGATCGTTCTTGTTCACGATTGAGCCCCCTCTGCGCTGAGCAGGATAGATATTGTCAAAATGATCCAGGATCGAACGGCGGCGCGGAGTCTAGTGCGGCTCATCCGCAGGCGTCAAAGGGAAAAGGGGCGGGTTTCTGAACAAAACCCGCCCCTTGTCTCGTTTTCACACCCCTGTTGCGGGGCGGCATCTATGTGTGTCGCGCCAGCGTCGGCGGACCTGGTCGCGCCCGCCTAATGCGTTGTGACGGCGTCGCGATCCCCATCCGCTTTGTCGGAGCGGACCTTCTCGTCGTGCTCCTCCTGCTCCCATTTGATGGGCACCAGCGGCTTCGAGAGCGCCCGCTTGAGCGCCTCGTCGACCGTCGCGACCGGGACCAGTTCCATACCCTTCTTCACGTTATCCGGGATGTCGGCCAGATCCTTCTCGTTCTCCTTGGGGAAGAGGACGGTCTTGATGCCGCCGCGCAGCGCCGCCAGCAGCTTCTCCTTGAGACCGCCGATCGGCAGAACGCGGCCGCGCAGAGTGATCTCGCCCGTCATGGCGACGTCCCTGCGCACCGGATTGCCGGTCAGTACCGAGATGATCGAAGTGGCCATCGCGACGCCCGCCGACGGGCCGTCCTTGGGCGTGGCGCCCTCGGGCACGTGGACGTGGATGTCGCGCTTCTCGAACAGGGTCGGCTTGATGCCGAACTCGATCGAGCGGGCGCGCACGAAAGACGCCGCCGCCTGCACCGACTCCTGCATCACGTCACCAAGCTTGCCGGTGATCTGCATCTTGCCCTTGCCCGGCACCATGACGGACTCGATCGACAACAGCTCGCCGCCGACCTCCGTCCAGGCCAGGCCGGTGACGACGCCGACCATGTCCTCGGCCTCCAACTCCCCGTAGCGGTAGCGCTGCACGCCGCCGTACTTCTCGAGGTTGCGGTCGCTGACCTTGACCTTGCCGCTGCCCTTTTTGACCAGCTCGCGCGTCGCCTTGCGCACCAGGCCCGCGATCTCGCGCTCAAGGCTGCGTACGCCCGCCTCGCGCGTGTAGTGGCGAATGAGGTCGCGCAGCGCGTTGTCGGAGATGGACCACTCGTCCTTCTTCAGCCCGTGCGACTCGATCTGCTTCGGGATGAGGTGGCGCTTGGCGATCTCGACCTTCTCGTCCTCGGTGTAGCCCGAGATGCGAATCACCTCCATGCGGTCCAACAGGGCCGGCGGAATGCGCAGGGTGTTGGCCGTGGTGATGAACATCACGTCCGAGAGGTCATAATCGAGTTCGAGATAGTGGTCGTTGAACGCGCCGTTCTGCTCGGGGTCCAAGACCTCGAGGAGCGCGGACGACGGGTCGCCGCGGAAATCGGCGCCGAGCTTGTCGATCTCGTCGAGGACGATCAACGGGTTGGTCGTCTTCGCCTTCTTCATCGACTGGATGATCTTGCCCGGCAGCGAGCCGATGTACGTGCGCCGGTGGCCACGGATCTCCGCCTCGTCGCGCACGCCGCCGAGCGACATGCGCACGAAGTTGCGGCCCGTGGCGCGGGCGATCGACTTGCCGAGCGAGGTCTTGCCGACGCCAGGAGCGCCGACCAGGCACAGGATCGGACCCTTCAAGTGCTTGGTGCGCTGCTGCACCGCCAGGTACTCGAGAATGCGTTCCTTGACCTTCTCCAACCCGAAATGATCCTCATCGAGAATCTTCTCGGCCTTGGTGATGTCACGCGAGATGCGGCTCTTCTTGCCCCATGGGATCGACAGGATCCAGTCGAGGTAATTGCGCACGACGGTGGCTTCGGCCGACATCGGGCTCATGTTGCGCAGCTTCTTCAGCTCCGCACCGGCCTTCTCGCGCGCTTCCTTGGAGAGCCGCGTCTTCTTGATGCGGTTCTCGAGCTCGCTGAGCTCGTCGCGGCCGTCCTCGCCTTCGCCCAGCTCGCGCTGGATCGCCTTCATCTGTTCGTTCAGGTAGTACTCGCGCTGCGTCTTCTCCATCTGCCGCTTGACGCGGTTGCGGATGCGCTTTTCCACCTGCATGACGCCGATCTCGCCCTCCATGAGGGCGTAGGCGCGCTCCAGGCGCTCCATGACGTTGGCGACCTCCAAGAGCTCTTGCTTCTCGGAAACCTTGGTCGTCAGGTGCGAGGCAACGGTGTCGGCGAGCTTGGAGGGATCGTCGATCTGGTTGAGCGAAACCAGGACCTCCGGCGGAATCTTCTTGTTGAGCTTCACGTACTGCTCGAACTGCGAGTAGAGCGAGCGCGCCAGCGCCTCGACCTCGCGCGGATCGCCCTTGAGCTCGTCGATGACCTCGGCGTCAGCGCGGAAGTAGTCCTTGCTGGTCTCGTCGAACGAATGGATGCGCGCGCGCTGACCGCCCTCGACCAGCACCTTGACGGTGTTGTCGGGCAGCTTCAGTAGCTGCAGCACGGAGCCAATGGTGCCGACGCGATGGATGTCATCGGGCGTCGGATCGTCCTCGGCAGCGTTCTTCTGCGCGACGAGCAGGATCTGCTTGTCGTCCCGCATGACCTCTTCGAGCGCCTTGACCGATTTCTCGCGGCCGACGAACAGGGGCACGATCATGTGGGGGAAGACCACGATGTCCCGGAGCGGCAGCACCGGATAGGACTGGGTCTTCGGGGTTTCGATCATGGCGCCTCTCACTAGCGCTCCACAGGCGTGGAGCTGGGGATGCAGGGACGCGAAGGGCGGCTGCGACACAAGAGACGCTTCCGCAGCACCTCGTCAGGGTGCCTGTTGCCACAACAAGTGGCAAGGGAACTCCTGGGAATCAAGGAGACTTGTCACAATGGACAGGTCCACCGTGGACGCTGCGTCACACCCCTTGGCCGGGGGCGGGTTGCGATGGTGAACGGCACCGGCGAGGCGTTCGCACCGCCACAAACGACAAAGCCGAGGCGTTGCCTCGGCTTTGCGATCGATCTCGATTCGGTGCCCGCCGCCTATGCGGTGGCGTTGTCCTCGCGCCGCTCGGAGTAGATGCGCAGCGGCTGCGCCCTGCCCTCCACGACCTCGGAATTGACGACCACTTCCTCGACGCCGTCGAGGCTCGGCAACTCGAACATGGTGTCCAGCAGGATCGCTTCCATGATCGAGCGCAAGCCGCGCGCGCCGGACTTGCGACCCATCGCCCTGCGGGCGATCGAGGTCAGCGCGTCGTCCGAGAACGTCAGCTTCACCGACTCCATCTCGAACAGGCGCTGGTACTGCTTGACCAGGGCGTTCTTCGGACGGACGAGAATGTCGACCAGGGCCTTCTGGTCCAGGTCGTCGAGCGTCGCGACGACCGGCAGACGGCCGATGAATTCCGGGATCAGGCCGAACTTGAGGAGATCCTCAGGCTCGAGCTGCTTCAGTATCTCGCCGGTCTTGCGGTCGTCGGGCGAGCGCACGTCGGCGCCGAAGCCGATCGACGTGCCCTGGCTGCGCGACGAGATGATCTTCTCCAGGCCGGCGAAGGCGCCGCCGCAGATGAAGAGAATGTTGGTCGTGTCGACCTGCAGGAACTCCTGCTGCGGGTGCTTGCGGCCGCCCTGCGGAGGCACGGAGGCAATCGTGCCTTCCATGATCTTGAGCAGTGCCTGCTGCACGCCCTCACCCGACACGTCGCGCGTGATCGACGGGTTGTCGGACTTGCGGCTGATCTTGTCGACCTCGTCGATGTAGACGATGCCACGCTGCGCGCGCTCGACGTTGTAGTCGGCCGCCTGCAGCAACTTGAGGATGATGTTCTCGACGTCCTCGCCGACATAGCCGGCTTCGGTAAGCGTCGTCGCATCCGCCATGGTGAACGGCACGTCGAGGATGCGCGCCAGCGTCTGCGCCAGCAGCGTCTTACCCGAGCCCGTCGGACCGACCAGCAGGATGTTCGACTTCGCCAGTTCGACGTCGTTGGACTTCGCGCTGTGCGACAGCCGCTTGTAATGGTTGTGGACCGCCACCGAGAGCACGCGCTTCGCGTAGTCCTGGCCGATGACGTAGTCGTTCAGCACCCCGCAGATATCCTCTGGGGTCGGAACGCCATCGGAGGTCTTAACGAGGGCGGACTTGTGCTCTTCACGGATGATGTCCATGCAGAGCTCGACGCATTCATCGCAAATGAACACCGTCGGGCCCGCAATGAGCTTGCGGACCTCATGCTGGCTCTTTCCGCAGAAGGAGCAGTAGAGGGTGTTCTTTGAGTCGCCGGACTTGGTCATGGGAGCCTGCTGCGGACCGGATGTTGTGTCATCCGGCCTTCCCTACTCCTAGATGGTATCCGCGGAGCATCCCGACTACAAACCCCGTTGGCAAGCGCAAACCCTGGCCAACTGAGCGGATCGGGCAACACATCCGGCTTTATCAGGTACCGAACGTACCGCGGGTATGGTGAAGAAAACGTTAATCGCGGGGTTCAGCCGCCGCTGCAGCCACGCTTATTCACCCTTGACGCGCATCTTCTCGACATTCTTGGCGTCATCCTCGGGCCTCGGGCGGTGCGCCTGGATCTCGTCGATGATGCCGAACTCCTTGGCCGCCTCCGCCGTCATGAATGTGTCGCGGTCGAGGCTCTTTTCAATGCGCTCGAGAGTCTGGCCGGTGTGCTTCGCGTAGATGCGGTTGAGCCGCTCGCGCAGCGCCAGGATCTCGCGGGCCTGGATCTCGATGTCGGAAGCCTGCCCCTGATACCCGCCCGACGGCTGATGCACCATGATGCGCGCGTTGGGCAGCGCGAAGCGCATGCCCGCGGCGCCGGCCGCCAGCAGCAGCGAGCCCATCGACGCCGCCTGGCCGAAGCACAGGGTCGACACCTTCGGGCGGATGTACTGCATCGTGTCGTAGATCGCCAGGCCGGACGAGACGATGCCGCCCGGCGAGTTGATGTACATCGCGATGTCCTTGGTCGGGTTCTCCGCCTCCAGGAACAGGAGCTGGGCGTTCACCAGGCTCGACGTGACGTCGTCGATCGGGCCCGAGATGAAGATGATCCGCTCCTTGAGGAGTCGCGAATAGATGTCATACGCGCGCTCGCCCCGGTTGGTCTGCTCGACCACCATGGGCACTAGGTTCTGCATGCGCGTCAGATGATCCGTCATGTGTTCGTCGACTCCTGCCTTCGCTCGTCGCGCAACTATTCGTCCTTCTTCGCCTTGGCCTTCTTCTTGGCCTTGCCCTCGCCCTTGTCGCCCGCGGCCTCGGCCGCGGGTGCCGCGTCGTCCTCCGACTCATCCATCAGCTGCTCGGGCGTCACGGTCTTCGTGGTGACCTTGGCCATCTCGACGATGAAGTCGATGACCTTGTCCTCGAGGATCGGACCGCGCAGCTGATCGACGGCCTGCGGATTGTTGCGGAAGTAAGCGTAGATGGACTTCTCCTGGCCCGGGAAGCGAGACGCCTGCTGGCTGATGGCGCGCTCGATCTCCTCGGACGTCACAGCGATATTGTTGCGCCGGCCCGCTTCGGCAAGCACGAGGCCGAGACGCACACGCCGCGTCGCCAGCGTGCGGTACTGCTCCTTGAGCTCGTCCTCGGACTTGCCCTCGTCGCCCGGCTCGTTCTCGCCGCGCTTCCGCGCCGCGTCGATCTCGGTCCAAATGACGTTGAACTCGGCCTCGACCAGTCCCGGCGGCACTTCGAAGCCGTGCATGTTGGACATCTGGTCCAGCACGCGGCGCTTCAGGCGCCGGCGCGAGACGACGCCGAGATCCTTTTCGAGCTGGCCCTTCACCGCGGCCCGTACACCGTCGAGGTTCTCGAGGCCCAGCGCCTTGGCGAGGTCGTCGTCGACCTTCGCTTCCTCGGGATGCTTGATCTCCTTCACGGTGGTGTCGAAGACGCCCTCGCGGCCGGCGAGGAAGCGCACGCCGTAATCCGACGGGAAGGTCGCCTTGATCTTCACGTTGCCGCCGACCTGGGCGCCGATCAGCTGGTCCTCGAAGCCCGGAATGAACTGTCCGGTACCCAGCTCGACGCGGGCGCCCTCGGCCTTGCCGCCCTCGAACTCGACGCCATCGACGGTACCCACGAAGTCGATGGTGAGCAGGTCGCCCTTCTCGGCCTTGTGACCCTCGGGGGCCGGACCGAACTTGCGCTGGGCTTGCGCGAGACGGCTCACGGCCTCCTCGACTTGGCTGTCGGATGGCTCAGCGACGAGCTTCTCGACCTCGAGCTTCTTGAAATCGCCCGGATCGAACTCCGGCATGACCTCGAACGCGAGCGTGTACTCGAGGTCCTTGCCCTCGCTGAATTCCTTGATCTCGACGCGCGGCTGCGTGGCGAGACGGAGCGAACGCTCGGCGATCGCCGCCTGGCTCGACGTGGAGACGGTCTCCTCGAGCACCTCGCCCATCAGCGCCTTGCCGAACCGCTGCTTGAGCAGGGTCTTCGGCACCTTGCCAGGGCGGAAGCCGGGCATCTGCGCCTGCTGGCTCATGCGATCGAGCCGCGCGGTCATGCGGTCGGAGAGGTCGCGCGCCTCGACGACGATCTTGAATTCGCGCCGAAGGCCTTCGGCGTTGGTCTCAGTTACCTGCATCCGGGTTGCTCGGGTTCAATTCGGTGGTTGGAGCCAATATTCGCTTCGCTTCGCTTTGCTTGGTGCGGCTGGAGGGACTCGAACCCCCAAGCCCGGAGGCACATGCTCCTAAGGCATGCGTGTCTGCCAATTCCACCACAGCCGCGTCCAGCTTGCACTCCGGCGGGCATCGGCCGGAGTCGTGACGGCAGCCCGGCCCGGAGAACGAAGGGCGCCTTATTACCACAGATGACGGGTTATCACAGGGCTTCTGAGCCCGGCCCACTGACCGTTCGGCCGGGGCGTACTTGAGCTGGTAGCGGACCTCGGTCTTGAGATCGGCGGGGTCATCGCTCTCGTGCCCGCCGACCATCAGGTTCACGCCGGTGATGGCGTGACCGTGGCGCCGCAACGCTGGTGACGGCCGCGAGACCCGGCATCCCGCCCCCTCAGGGCGGCGCCGTTCCCGTCCAACAATTGTGGAACGGAGCCCGATAGATACAGGATGACGTTCACACCGAAGCTACGCCCCGCGCAGCGTCGCCAATATCCGCGGCAACGTCCGGTGCAGGTCGGAGGCGATCAACCCGGGCCCGGCCGCTCGCGCCGCCTCGCCGTGGAGCCATACCGAAGCGGCCGCGGCTTCGAACTCGCCCATGCCCTGTGCCAAGAGCCCGGCGACGAACCCCGCGAGTACGTCTCCCGATCCGGCTGTCGCCAGGGTCGGCGGCGCGTTGCTGTTGATGACGGCGCGGCCGCTCGGGTGCGCCACCACGGTATCGGGCCCCTTCAGCACGACGATCGCACCGGACTCCGCTGCAGCGGCGCGGGCGCGCGCCAATCGCGTGCCGAGCTTCGCCGCCTCCGGGAAGAGACGCGCAAACTCCCCGTCGTGCGGCGTGATCACCGTGCCCAGACGCACCGCCTGCAGCAATTCGTCGCGGCGATCCGCGAACGACGTCAGCGCATCCGCATCGAGCACGCACTTCGCGCCACTCCGCAATGCGGCCAGGACGGCGTCGGCCGTGCGCGCACCGACGCCGTTGCCGGGACCAATCAGCGCAACGTTGCGGCGGCGCTCCGCGAGCAGTCGCGTGACGTCCTCGGCGGCATCCAACCGCGCCAGCAGGATCTCGGTGACGTGGGCCGCCAGCACGGGTATCGAGGCGGACGGACCGCCGATGGTCACCAACCCCGCTCCCGCGCGCAGCGCGCCCTCGGCGGCGAGACGCGCGGCACCCGTGTCGAGGGGCCCGCCGCTCGTCACCAAGACGTGGCCACGCCCATACTTATGAATCTCCAGGCCGGGCTCGGGCAGGGACCAGATGCCGGGCCCGTTCTCCCAGGTATCGACCCCCACGTCGGTCAGAACGGAAGCCGGCGTGCCGATGTCGGCGACGACAACCTTGCCGCATAATTTTCTACCTGGGTAAAGGAGATGGGCTGGTTTCTTGCGAAAGAAGGTTACCGTCAGGTCGGCCGCCGCGCTGACCCCGAGCGGAGCGCCGGTATCGCCGGCAAGTCCGCTCGGGACATCCACCGCGACACACGCGCGGTGCAGTTCAGCGATGGCCTTCACCGCGGCCTCGGCCGCTCCCTCGAGGGGTCGCGACAGCCCGGCCCCAAACAGTGCGTCGACCACCAGCTCGGCGCCGGCGAGACACTGCGGCGACACCGCCTCGATGGGTTCGCCCCACTTGGCCCGCATTCTTGCGGCGAAGCCCGTGGGCGCGCCCAACGCTGCTACCCGCACGGGCCACGTGGCGTGTCGCAACCACCGCGCCGCCACGAACCCGTCGCCGCCGTTATTGCCGGGGCCACAAAGAACGATCACCGGTCGCGGCGCATAGCGCTGGAGGATCGCATCGGCGACGGCACGGCCGGCGGCCTCCATCAGCGTCTCGAGGGTCCTGCCTGCGGCCACGGCGAGTCGATCCGCCTCGCCATGCTGGGCGACGGTGAGGACCTCTGGACCGGGTGACGGCGGCATTCGGCCGCAGACTACCCTAGGAGCGCTCCTCGTTGCTGCTGACGGCCGAGGTGACGTCGGAGCCCAGCCGCGCGATCGACGCCTTATCCTGCTCCAGGAACGGCAGCGGACGGCACGCCGCCATCGTCACGATACCGAGCCGCGCCATGCGCATCCCACTCAGCACGCCCTCTCCTACCCGTGCCGACAGCAAGCCGGCGAGCCGGGCGCCAACATGGCTGAGCAGTGCGTCGGCGACGAAGTCGGCCGCGCCCTGGGTCGCCGCCGTGTACAGAATCCGGCGCACCAGGCCGGCGCGGGCGAAGAACCCCGGCCGGAAGCCGTAGACGGCAGCCACCTCGCGCACCATGCGCAGGCCGCGCCAGATGATGATGCCGGCGTCGAGCACGCCGAACGGACTCATGGTGACACCAAGGCCCGCATCGCGGGCGGCGCGCGAGACACACTGGTACGCCTGCCGGTCGAGCGGCCGCACGATGCCATCGGCGAGCAACTCGAGCACCTGGCGGTCCGAGTGCGCCGTCGTCGCCGCGCGCCGGAAGTGCTCGATGGCGTCGCCCAGGTCCCGCCGCGCGCGCAGCGGCGCAATGATGCGGGCCGACAAGGCGAGCGCGCGGCCGTGGCCATTGGCGGCCAGCACTTCCGTCGCCTCGATCGCGAGCGCCTCGACCTCGCGCAGCTTGCGCATCTCGCGGCTGAATCCGAGCACCTCGCGCAGCAGCATGAATCCGCCGCTGGCGACGGCAATGCCGAGCGCGACCGCCAGCGTCGTACCGACCGCGACGTTGCGCAGCAGCACGCCGGCGACGAAGTCCCACAGCTGGTAGCCGATCGCGCCGAGGGCGAATGCCACGGCGCTCGTCCCGAACACCTTGGCGAGCATACGGCGCGGCGGCAGCGCGGGCATGGGGAGCGCGACAACGGCAGCTGCCGGCCTTGTTTCCGTCGCGACGAGTTCCACCGGCGCGGCGCGCGTCGCGCCCGCGTCGATGCCGGCTCGACGCACGGCGTCCGGCGAGACTTCGAAGGGCGAGCGCGGATCGCTCATCGCAGGCGATTGCCGACCAGACCCTGCATCGCCTCGTCGAGGCCGATGTTGGGGATGCCGCGGGCACCGCTCACATGCACGGGCAGGAAATCCAGGAATCGGAAGCGCCCTTCCCTCCAGTCCTGCGGACCGGGGAAGTGCGCGGGAATCTCGCCGGGAAACAGCGCCGTTTCGGAATCACGGCCCACCGGCATGCCGCGCACCAGGCTGAGCGTCTGGCCCTGCACCTCGCCCACGACGTCCTCCGTGCAGCGCACCGACGAAATCGCCAGCGCGTCCGTCTCGACGCCACGGAAGCGAATGCGATTCGCCTCGCGCGCCACGACCTCCTCGAGCAGCCGGCGCAGGTTGGGATGCTGGTTGCTCGACACGTGATCGGCCTTGGTCGCGGCGAACAGCACGCGCTCGGTCAGCGCCCCCTCGAGCCAGGCACGGAAACCGGTGCGGCTGTAGTCGAAGCTCTGCAGGATCGCCGCGATGGCCGCGCGCATGTCGTCGAACGCCGTCTGTCCCGCCTTCAGCGCGCCAAGCACATCGACGAGCACGATCTGTGCGTCGAAATAGCGGAAGTGGTCGCGATAGAACGGCACGACGATTCGCTCGCGGTAGGCGTCGTAGCGCGCCGCCATGGTAGCGAAGTTCGAGCCTGCGGGCGTCGGCGCGCCGTCGCGCGGCGCCGGCAGCGGCGAGAGTTCCAGCAACGCATCGTTCGGACGGAGGTCACCCGGCCGCAGCAGGCGCGCCGGCTGATGCAGGGTCAGCCCAACCTCCGGCGCCGCGCCCCGGCGCAACGCCTCCGCATACAAGGTCGCGGCGCGCTTCAGCGCGACCGGATCGGCGTTTGCGCGTGCATCGATCGCATCGACCACCGCCTGCCACTCTCGAAAGTGGCGAGCACGCGGCTCGCTTGCGGCGAGCGCCATCGTCTCGGCCGACCACGTTGCGAAGTCCTTGGCGAGCAACGGCAGATCGAGGAGCCATTCGCCCGGATAGTCCACCAGGTCGATGTTGAGGGTGCGCACGGAACGGCCGCGCAACACGTTAATCGTGCGCCGCGAACGGTAGCGCACCGCGATGCGCAGGCCGCACAGGCGATCCGTCGCCGCCGGCCATCCGTGCGCACCGCCGCCGCCGACGATCGCCGCCAGGGAGTTCTCGAACGGAAACATCGGTACGCCCGGCAGCGGGAAGACTTCCGCCGCAATGAGGTCGCCACGCGCCGCCACCTTGAGGAACGGCAGCAAGTCGGGCCACTGCCCCGCGCTCATCAGGTTGTGTACAAACGACGTCGTGAACACGGTCTTGCCGCAGCGGCGCAGGCCGGTGACGGCGACGCGCACGGTGTTGCGCTCGGCGAGGCGGCGCAGGATCGCCTGCGGGGTGGGACGCTGCATGAAATCTCCGAGGGGGCGCCCGGGGCCGGGGCGCGCCGCTCATGTAGGAAGGCGCCGGCTGCAATACTACCGCTGGTCCGGCTTCTTGGCTCGATGCCCAAGAATTAGGCAGTCGGTGGAGGCGCTGCCCAACCTCTAGACGCTTCCCGACCGCTATGGTTAAGTTGGCGCACGCGCGGGAGCCTTAGGGGGGCAGTTTCCGGGCGTCTTGGCGACTGTATTGGCGCGCGTGCCCCTCTGGCCGAACCCGGCCGTGGGGAGATCGCATGTTGAGCAACCGCCTACGCTTCACGCACATGACCCGACTCATCGCCGTCGCAGCCGCCGCGCTGCTGCTGCCGGCGACGGCGCACGCGCAGGACATCGACTCCGGCGACACCGCCTGGATGCTGACCTCGACCGCGCTCGTCCTGTTCATGACGCTGCCCGGCCTCGCGCTCTTCTACGCAGGCCTCGTGCGCTCGCGGAACTCGATGTCGGTCTTCATGCACGTCGTCGCGATCGCGTGCCTCGCGTCGGTGCTGTGGTTCGTCGTCGGCTACGCGCTGGCGTTCGGCGAGGGCAACGCCTGGATCGGCGGTCTCGACAAGGCGTTCCTGCGCGGCGTCACCAACGAGTCGGTGTCGGGCTCGATCCCCGAGACAGTGTTCTTCATGTACCAGATGACGTTCGCCATCATCACGCCGGCGCTGATCGTCGGGGCCTACGTCGAACGCATCCGCTTCTCCGCCGTGTTGCTCTTCAACGGGCTCTGGCTGCTCGTCGTCTACTTCCCTGTCGCGCATTGGGTGTGGGCGCCCGGCGGCTGGCTGTTCGAGATGGGCGTCCGCGACTTCGCCGGCGGCCTCGTCGTGCACACCACGGCCGGCGTTTCCGCCATCGTGTTCGCGATCATGCTGCGCAACCGCCTCGGCTTCCCGCATGAGCTCAAGCCGCCGCACATGCCCGGCCTCGCCGTCATGGGCGCCGCCATGCTGTGGGTCGGCTGGTTCGGCTTCAACGCCGGCAGCGCGCTGGCCGCCGGCCAGGGCGCCGGCATGGCGATGACCGTGACGCACCTCGCCGCCGCCACGGCCTCGCTGGTGTGGATGGGCATCGAATGGATGCGCCACGGCCGGGCGAGCGTCGTCGGCATCGTCACCGGCACCATCGCCGGCCTTGCCACCGTAACGCCGGCATCCGGCTTCATCGGTCCGATGGGCGGCTTCCTCATCGGCATCGCGGCCGGCATCGTCTGCTACTACGTCACCCAGCTGGTGAAGCAGCGTCTCAAGATCGACGACTCGCTCGACGTGTTCGCCGTGCACGGCGTCGGCGGCATGCTGGGCGTGTTGTTGACCGCGTTCCTCGCCTCCCCGACGTTCCAGGGGCTCGGCTTCGGCGAAGACATGACGGCCGCGAGCCACTTCACCGTCCAGGCGACCGGCATCATCGCCGTTGGCGCCTGGTCGGCCATCGCCACGTGGGTGCTGGCCAAGATCACCCAGGCGGTCGTCGGCCTGCGCGTCTCCAAGGAAGAGGAGCACGAAGGCCTCGACATCACCGCGCACGGGGAGCGCGCGTATGATCTGTAAGAGGTCCGGCGATCTGTGAGGTAAGCTCGACCTAGGCCGCTAGGGCACCGTATTCGCTAGGAGGTGTTATGAAGCTCATCACCGCGATCGTAAAGCCGCACAAGCTGGACGAAGTGCGCGAGGCACTCACGGCCGCCGGCGTGCAGGGCATGACCGTGACCGAGGTGAAGGGCTTCGGCCGCCAAAAAGGCCACACCGAAATCTATCGCGGCGCGGAATACATCGTCGACTTTCGCCCCAAGGTGAAGATCGAGATGGTGGTGGATGACTCCGTCGCGGACCGCACCATCCAGGCGATCCGTGACGCGGCCCACACCGGCCAGATCGGCGACGGCAAGATCTTCGTCATGGACGTCGCCAACGCCATCCGCATCCGCACCGGCGAGTCGGGTCCAGAAGCGCTGTAGCCTCCCGGCCCCTTGACGGGGCGCGAGGCGTCACTACATTACGCGTCGGGGCCCTCCGGGCGCTCCGAAAAGCCACGCCGCAGTTCCGACACCCTCACCGGGCCCGACATCCGCGTAATCCCGCGCATTTTGCGCGTCTCACCAGCCGCCATCCTCGGTCGCCCGGGTACCACCACGGGAGCGACCTCGCCTTGGCGTGATACGTTTCGTGGTGAAGAGGCGCGGCATCCTCGTTTTGATAGGTTCGCCCCATGCACGTCCTAGTCCTCGGCGCCGGTGTAGTCGGCATCACCACGGCGTATGCGCTGGCGGAAGCCGGCGCGCGCGTCACGGTGATCGACCGGCGTTCGGGTCCGGCGCAGGAGACGAGCGCCGCCAACGGCGGGCACCTGTCGGCGAGCCAGGCGCGGCCGTGGGCGACTCCGGCCGTGCCGCGTCAGCTCGTGAAGTGGCTGGGGCGCGCCGACGCGCCGCTGCGGCTGCCGCTGGCGCGTTGGGATCCGGAGTTGTGGCGGTGGGGCACGCACTATCTGCGCAACTGCACGCCGGGGCGCTACCGCGCCAATGCCCAGTCCTTGCTGCGTCTCGCCCAGCTCAGCCGCGATGCGTTGGATCGCGTTGTCGCTTCGTCCGGCGTCGAGTTCGATCACCGTGCCGGCGGGCTACTCCAGTTGAATCGATCCGCGAAGTCGCTCGATCGCGCTCAGCGCGACGCCGAGCGCCTGCTCGTCGAAGCCGACTTGCTCACCGCCGACGATTGCGCACGCATCGAACCCGCGCTTTCCAGCGCGTGCGCGCGCGGGCTCATCGCCGGCGGGCTGCTGTATCGCGACGCCGCAACGGGCGATGCCGCGAAGTTCACCACCGCCCTCGCGGCCGCCGCCGCGCACCGGCAGGTCGCATTCCGCTACGACACCGACGTGGAGCGCATCGAGGTCGCACGCGGCACCGTCACCGGACTGCGGACATCGACCGGATGGGAGGCAGCAGACGCGGTCGTCGTCGCGCTCGGTATGGGCAGCCGCGCCCTGCTCGCCCCGCTCGGCATCGACCTGCCGCTCTATCCGGTCAAGGGCTACTCCATCACCCTGCCCGCCTCGCCCACCGAGCCGCGCCTGCCGCGCATCGGCATCATCGACGATGATCGCAAGGTCGTCTTCGCGCGCTTCGGTACGACCCTGCGTGGCGCGGGGACCGCCGAGTTCGCCGGATTCGACACGCGCATCGACGATCGCCGTGTGCGCCCCATTCTCGCGGCCGCCCAGGAGCTGTTTCCGGGTCCGTTCGATGGCGCGACCGCGGCGGATGCCAACGCGTGGACCGGCCTGCGCCCCATGACGCCGGACGGCCCGCCGATCCTGGGGGCTGCGCCGGGCGTAGCCGGTCTCTTCCTCAACACCGGTCACGGTCCGCTCGGATGGACGCTCGCCGCGGGTTCAGCGCAATTGCTCGCCGACCTTGTCCACGGGCGCACTCCACCGATCGATCCAGCGCCTTATTCCGTGACGCGTTTCCGTGCACAATAGCGGCATGCGAGTCGGGGTTGCCGCGCTCCTGTCGGCCGGCGTTTTGCTACTGAGTGCGTGCAGTAACGCACCGGGCCTGCAACTGCGCGAACGCTACCAAGGCCAGGCGCTGTTCGAGCCGAACCTCGCCCTCGCGCCGACCGAGCACGACCGCTTTGGCAATGCGATCGTCAAGCCGCGCGTGCCACCGCTGGAGTGGCCAACGTACCGGCCGCCGCTACCGCCGAGAGCCGAGTAGCCGCAGCAACAGCGCCTTGGCATCGGCGCCGACGGCGCTCAGCCAGAGACGCAGCATCTGCACCCAGGGCGCGGCGCGGCGCTGCAGGTGCTCGCCGCGCTCGTACACCGCGCGTGTCTCGGCACGGCGTATCTTGCCGCTCGAGGTCTTCAGCACGACGTGCGGCGGCGTCAGAACGATCTCGTCGGGCGCCTCGCCGGTTGCCTTCTGCACCGCGCGCCGCACCTCATCGGCGAGGCGCGACAAGGCGGTGGCGTCCGTGAAGCGAGTCTCCGCGAGCACGACCAACCGCTCGGTGCCCGACAGACCTTGCAGGCCGAACGCCGCCACGCATCCCTTGCGCACGCCGCGCACTTCGGCGGCGGCGGCCTCGATCTCTGGCGCGTGCAGATTGCGGCCGGCGCGCACGATGATGTCCTTGTCGCGGCCGACGATGAAGATCTCGCGGTCGGCGAGATAGCCGCGATCGCCGGTGCGCAGCCACGTGCCGTCGAACAACGCCGCCGTCGCCGCCGGGTTGCGGTAGTAGCCCTGGGTTGCCGACGGCCCGCGGAACTGGATCGAGCCGGCCTGGCGCTCGGGCAACGCCTTGCCGGACCCATCGACGACGCGCATCTCGTGCTCCGGCAGGGCCTCGCCGCAGGCGACGAACTCCAGCGCGGTCGCATCATCGGCCGTAGCCGGTTCCGCTGCTCCCGTCTCGGTAAACCGGCCGCGGCGAATACGATCGATGCGCGGCACGCGCATGACGATCGGGAATGCAAGGCCGACCGAGTTCTCGGCGAGTCCGTACACCGGCCGCTGCGCGGTCGGAGCAAGACCATAGCGAGCGAACCGCTCCTGGAAACCGCGCAGGGTGCTCGGCAGGACCGCCTCGGCGCCGTTGGCGAGCACGCGCACGGAAGAAAGGTCGAGACCCTCGAGATCGGCGTCCTTGATGCGCGTCCGGCACAGCTCGTAGGCGAAGTTGGGCGCGGCCGAGATGGTGCCCCGATATTCGTGCAACGCCCACAGCCAGCGCTCGGGCCGCGTCAGGAAGCGCAGCGGCGACAGCTTGACCAGCTTGACCCCGTGATAGAGCGAACCGAGCCACGCCCCGATCAGCCCCATGTCGTGATAGAGCGGCAACCAGCTGACGAACGTGTCCACCTCGGCGCTCAGTCCGCACGGCACCGCCAGCGCCCGCACGTTTGCGACGAGGTTGGCGTGGGTGAGCATCACGCCCTTCGGGTTGCCCGTGCTGCCCGACGTGTACTGCAGGAACGCCAGGGTCGCTCCGTTCACCGGGACCGGCGTGAACCGGCCGCTGCCACGGAGCTCGGCGACCGACAACACTTCGCGCAGCACGCGCGCCTTGGCGCGCAGGAAGCGCGCCGCGCCCTGCGCCTCTGGCACGGTGATGAGCAGCACCGCCTCGGCGTTGTCGAGGATCACCGCCTGGCGGCGCAGGAACTGCTCCAGCTGCTGGCGGCGCACTGGCGGGTAGATCGGCACCGGCACGGCGCCCGCCAACAGAATGCCGAAGAACACAAAGAAGAAGTCGAGCGAAGTGGCCAGCATGATCGCCACCTTCTGCCCCGGCTGCGCGCCGCGCGCCTGCAGCCCCGCCGCAACCTCCTCGGCAGCGCCCAGCAGTCCCGCATAGGTCAGCGGCTGGACATCGTCATCACCAGCAAGAAAGCGCAGATGTTCGCGCTCCCCGTGCGCCTCGGCATGCCAGTGCAGGACGTCGAGGAGCGTCTCGGCGGAGGGCGGCACCAGGGCTCCGTTCGGCGCGGCAATGCGCGAGCCGGGCGCGGTGCCCGGCCGGCTACTCATGTGCTACGGGGCGGAAGATGGAAGGGCTAGTTCGCCCGCGCGCTCTCGCGGCCCATGCCTTCGATGGCGCCGGTCTCATAGTAGAGATCCGGCTCGCCCGTGTGGCGCAGCATCTCGGCACGCACGGCGCCACGCAGCGCCAAGGTTGCTTCCCATCCGGTCCCCTCGGGCCGCAGGACGGGCCCGACCGCCACGGTAATCCCCGTTCGCCGCGGAAACCAAGAGCCGTCGCGCAAGGTTGTGCGGGCGCCCCGAATCGCCACGGTCGAAACCGGGCTCTGGGTCGTGGTTGCCACCGTGAACGTGCCGGTCCGGAACGGGAGCAACCCGGCCATGCGGCCGAGGGTCCCCTCGGGGAAGAACAGGATCGCGCCTCCGCTTCGCATTTGCTCGGCGATCGCGGCGAGGTCCTCGACCCCCTGCTTGGGGTCGTCGCGCTCGACGAACAGGGTGCCGAGGTGGCGCAGGAACGGGCCGGTCCAGATCGAGCGGCTCAGGGAGTTCTTGGCGACGAAAGCGAAGTCGCGCGGCAGAGTCGCGGCCAGGACGACGCTGTCGAGATAGCTGGTGTGGTTGGACACGATCACGAGCGGCCCGTCCTTCGGCATGCGCTGCGGATTGAGCACCGTCGGCCCTGCCCCCGTTACCAGCAGGAACAGCCGCGCGCCGCCGCGCAGGATGCGCCGGGCGAACTTGGGCGCCGGGAACAGCGTCACCAGAGGCCAGACGAACGCCGCGACAAACGAGAACGCCAGCCACCACCACACGGCATAGAAGGCGTCGCCGGTGCGACGCACCCAATCGCGCGCCTCGGGTGCGATCGACGCGAGCGCGAGGCGCACCATCTGCACCCAGACCGCGCGGCGGCCGCTCTCGTGATCTCCCGATTCGTACAGCTGCCGGGTCGCGCTGCGACGTATCTTGCCGCTCGACGTCTTCAACACCGTGTGGGGACGCACCAACACAATGTCGTTGGGCGGCTCGCCAATCGTCGCGACGATGGCGTGGCCGATGCTGTCCCGCAACTTCTCGAGCGCGGCAGGTTCGGTCTCGCGGGTCTCTGCCATGACAACGAGGCTCTCGGTCCCGCGCCGCCCCTTGCGCGCACCGAACACCGCCACGCACCCCTTGCGCACACCGGGCACGTCGCCCACCCGCGCCTCGATTTCGGGCGCGAAGAGCGTGCGGCCGGCACGCTTTACGATGTCCTTCTCGCGCCCGGTGACGAAGATCTCGCCTTGCACCATGTAGCCGCGGTCGCCCGTGCGCAGCCAATCGCCGGCAAATAGCGCCCGCGTCGCCTTGTGGTTGCGGAAGTAGCCCTGGGTGGTCGAAGGGCCCTTGCACTGAATGTTGCCCTCTTCACGGTCCGGCGCCTCGCGACCGGCGCCATCGACGACGCGAATCTCATGGCCGGGAATGGGCTGGCCGCAGCCGACGAATTCGATGGCCGTGACATCGTCGGCATTCGCCGGCACGGCCACGCCGCTGCGCGTGAACTCATCGCGCGTGACGCGATCAACCAGCGGCGCCCGTGGCCCGGCCGGGAACGCCAGGCCGACCGAGCACTCGGCCAAGCCGTATACCGGCCGTTGCGTGGTCGGCGAAAGGCCGTAGCGGGCGAACCGCTCCTGGAAAGTGCGCAGCGTCGATGGCAGCACTGCCTCGGCACCATTGGCCGCGACGCGCCAGCTCGACAGGTCGAGACCTGCGATGTCCTCGTCTTTGATGCGCGTCAGGCACAGCTCGTAACCGAAGTTCGGCGCGGCCGACAACGTGCCGCGGTACTTCTGGATCGCCCACAACCAGCGTTCAGGCCGCGCCAGGAAGTGCAGCGGCGACATGACGACGAGCTTCATGCCGAAGTAGAGGCTGCCGAGCCAAGCGCCGATCAGGCCCATGTCGTGATAGAGCGGCAGCCAGCTGACGAACACGTCGCGCTCGGGGTCGATGTCGAACGGCTGTCCCATCGCGCGGATGTTGGCGAGCAGATTGGCGTGGGTCAGCATCACGCCTTTCGGATTGCCTGTGCTGCCGGAGGTGTACTGCAACAGCGCCAGCTCTTTGCCGCTCGGCTTCGGCCAGTGCTTGCCGGCGGGGTCGCCGCGCACCTCTGCGACCGTGACGACGGCCTCAATCGTGCGCGCATGAGCGCGGAGGAAGCGTCCGGCGCGCGCGGCTTCAGGCACCGTGATCAGCAGGACGGCCCGAGCGCTCTCCAGAATTGTCGCGTGGCGGCGCAGATGGTCTTCGATCAGATGCAGGCGCGCCGGTGGATAGATCGGCACGGGAATGCATCCCGCCCGCAGGATGCCCATGAACGCCAGGAAGAAATCGAGCGAGGTCGGCAGCATCAGCGCGACGGTCTGGCCGACACCAACGCCCAGGCCGCGCAGCCCGGCGGCAACTTCCTCGGCGCCGCGCCGCAGTCCGTCGTAGGTCAGCGTTTCGACGTGTTCGTCCGAGGCGATGAAGTTCAGATGAACGCGGTCCGGATGTGCCGCGACGTGCCACTCGAGCACATCCAACAGCGTGCTCGCGCCCGCCGGGATGGCGCCGGATTGAGCGGCATCCGGATTCGGCGACGTTGGCGCAGGCTCTGCCCACAGTCCACCGGGCGCGTGCTGCGGTGCGGCCTCGAGCGCGTGCCACAGGTCGCGAACCGTTTCCGCGCCGACCACCACATGCTCGGGCAGCGTCACGCCGAATGTCTGATCAACTCGCGCGAGCAGTTCCATGCGGCCCATGCTGTCGAGCGCAAGCTCGCCCGACAGGGTGGTGGCCAAGGTCACGTCGAGGGAATCGCGGCGATGCGGATGGAGCTCGATTGCCACCTCTCGGATGACCTCGAGCAACCGTGCCAATGCAGGTGCTTCGCGGGGCGCTGCCGGCTCGCTCATGCCACTCACTTGCCCGCTCACCCCCGGCAGGCTTCTCGCCGGAAGCGTGCTACACGCGGCGGCCTTGGCCCAAGCCGCGGAAAACTGGGGCGAGTGACGGGATTCGAACCCGCGACACCCGGATCCACAATCCGGTGCTCTAGACCAGCTGAGCTACACTCGCCGTTAGGTCGGGGTCATGTAACCCCCGCTCGGTGGGCGGTCAAGGCCGAGCGCTGGCCGGGGGCTGCCGCCGGCGCCGCCAGGACTGGGCGGTGATGATGAACCAGATCACCGAAGTGCTGCCCGTGGCGACCGCCGCCCAGATCAGAGGAATGGTGGCGAAGGTCGCGGCCACGACGCCGGCCAGAACCGCGGTGACGAGCGCCGTGCTGACCTCTGGCTTCTCCGTGCCGAACACGGTCGGCAGGAGGGCCAACGCGAAGCCCCACTGACAGATCGCAATCACCCAGTCTTGCCACCACATCCCGCAACCTCCCTAGAACCACCGGCGCACGCGCGCCGCATACGCCGAGTACTGCGCCGGAAAGCGAGCGGCAAGATATGCCTCTTCGCGCGCGACGATGGTGCGCTGCAGCACTGCCCAAGCCGGCAGTGCGCTGGCCGCTACCCACACCGAGTTGGACCACAGACCGGCGCCCAACAGTACGGTCAGCATACCGAGGTAGATCGGATTGCGACTGCGCCGGTAGATGCCGTTCTCCGCGAGCGCATGGACGGCCCGCCGTGGGTCGGGACTCGTACCGACGCGGCGCAGGGCGAGGGCCGCGAGGCCGATAAGCGCCGCACCACACGCGACCAATCCCGCGCCGAGCCACGTCGTAATGCAGCCGACGGCGAACGAGGTCGGCCACAGGAACTCGACCACGCCTCCCGCAGCGCCAATCACGGCGACCGTGACTGGCGGTGGCAGGCGCATGCCCACGGCCTCGGGCTCGTGTCCGGTCGAAGCGGGGCCACGCCGTCTCATGCGCGCGCTCCCGCCGCTGCACATTTCTTATGCTTGTCACTGCCTGATATCTGGGCAGGCGCCTGCTGCGATTCCGTGCGCCAAGGCGGAAATATCAACGATTTCCATGGCTTGCGGATGCGTCTCACGATGGCACGTCCTCTGCTATGGGTTGTTGCCGGTTGGCGGCCGATGTGGCACGTACACGGCGCTCGTAGTCGGAACCCGCCCTGGGTTTTCGCTGCGGAGCGGCTCGTCGTGCCTTGTGGGCACTTTGGTACGCGGGCCGTGGCGTGGGGGCATTTGCATGAAAAAGATCGAAGCCATCATCAAGCCGTTCAAGCTTGATGAGGTGAAGGAGGCCCTCAATGAAGTGGGCCTCAAAGGTATCACCGTCCTGGAGGCCAAGGGGTTCGGCCGCCAGAAGGGACATACGGAGTTGTACCGCGGCGCCGAGTACGTCGTGGACTTCCTGCCCAAAGTAAAGATCGAGGTCGTCCTCGAGGATTCCCAGGTCGAGCGCGCTATCGAGGCGATTCAGCACGCCGCGCACACGGGCAAGATCGGCGACGGCAAGATCTTCATCACCACCGTCGAAGACGCGATCCGCATTCGCACCGGCGAACGCGGACGGGACGCCATCTAAGGCCGCTCCCCTTACGCCGACACGACGAACCATCGCAATTCTGAGGAGGAGAGAGCGAGTCCATGGCTACCGGCAAAGACGTTCTGAAGACGATCGCGGACAATAAGGTCGAGTATGTCGACCTCCGCTTCACCGACACCAAGGGCAAGGAACAGCACGTCTCGGTGCCGTCCTTCGCGTTCGATGACAGCAAGTTCACCTCGGGCCACGCCTTCGACGGATCCTCCGTCGCCGGTTGGAAGGGCATCGAGGCGTCCGACATGCTGCTGATGCCGGATCCGGCCACCGCGGTCATGGACCCCTTCCGCGCCGTCCCGACGTTGAACATCACCTGCGACGTGCTGGAGCCGTCCACCGGCCAGGCCTATGAGCGCGACCCGCGCTCTCTCGCCAAGCGCTGCGAGGCCTACGTGAAGTCCTCTGGCCTCGGCGACGCCATCTACTTCGGGCCTGAGCCCGAGTTCTTCATCTTCGACAGCGTCACCTGGTCGGTCGACATGTCCGGCTCCTCGGTGAAGATCAACTCCGAGGAAGCGGCTTGGTCGACCAACATCGACTATCCGAAGGGCAACCTCGCCCACCGCCCCGCGGTAAAGGGCGGCTACTTCCCGGTGCCGCCGGTCGACAGCCTGCAGGACATTCGCTCCGAGATGTGCACGGTCCTCACCCAGATGGGCGTGCCCGTCGAAGTACACCACCACGAGGTTGCGGGCGCCGGTCAGTGCGAGATCGGCACCAAGTTCGGTCCGCTGACCCAGCGCGCCGACTGGACCCAGATCCTCAAGTACGTGGTGACGAGCGTCGCCGCCAAGCACGGCAAGACCGCGACCTTCATGCCGAAGCCGATCGTCGGTGACAACGGCTCGGGCATGCACTGCCACCAGTCGATCTGGAAGGGCGGCAAGAACCTGTTCGCTGGCGAAGGCTACGCCGGCATGTCGGAGTTCGCGCTGTTCTACATCGGCGGCATCATCAAGCACGCCAAGGCGCTCAACGCGATCACCAACCCGGGCACCAACAGCTACAAGCGCCTGGTGCCGGGCTTCGAAGCTCCGGTGAAGCTCGCCTACTCGGCGCGCAACCGCTCGGCCTCGATCCGCATCCCGTACGTCGACAATCCGAAAGGCCGCCGCATCGAGGTGCGCTTCCCGGATCCGACCGCCAACGTCTATCTCGCCTTCGCCGCAATGGCGATGGCCGGCATCGACGGCGTGATGAACAAGATCCATCCGGGTGCCGCCGCCGACAAGAACCTGTACGACCTGCCGCCCGAGGAAGACGCGAAGATCCCGACGGTGTGCTCGTCGCTCGATCAGGCGCTGGCCGAACTCGACAAGGACCGCGCCTTCTTGACCAAGGGCGGCGTGTTCTCGAACGACCTCATCGACGCCTACATCGAACTCAAGGAGCAAGAGGTCACGCGCTTCCGAATGACCACCCATCCGGTCGAGTTCGATATGTACTACTCGATGTAAGTTGGCGCTGATCTGTGAAACGAAACGGGGGCCTCGCGGCCCCCGTTTTTGTTAGTGCGTGTCCGGCGGCACCGGTCGCGACGGAGCGGCGGTTAGCGGCCTCACCTCTTTCAGCACGACCGTGGACGCGATCAGGTCATGCAGTCCCTGGCGCCGCTCAGTGAACGCGATCATCAGGTAGCCCACGAACAGCACCAAGGCCGACAGCATCTTCGAGAAGTACCGCGCGGTGGCGCGCAGGAAGGTCAGCCGCCTCCCCTCCATATCGACGACAATGAGCCCGCAGGCGCGCTTGCCGAGACTGCCGCGCATCGACGAGGACTCCAGGCCGGCGAAGTACAGCCATTGGAGCACGACACCCACGAGTCCCTGGCCGCGGTAGTCGATGAACAACGGATTGAGTCCGTTGCCAATGACGATCCCCAGGATCGAGCCGCCCAACGCGAGTACGATGGCATCGATCAAGAACGCCAGGAGGCGCCACCCAATGCCGGCGTACTCCAGATCGGCCGAATTTGCTCCCGCGTCGGCGTTCATGCTTCCTCCTAGGGCCGCAATGGCGAGGGTGACGGCGCTTCAATCCCCGGCGCCACCTTCACGCGGCCACGCATGACAAGGGTCCGCGCGAGCATGTCGTGCAGGCCCTGCTTGTGGCGATGAAAGGCGATCATCACGAAACCCCAGAAGAGCGGCATCGCGGAGAGGCCTTTCCCGAGGTACCGCCCAGAGGCGCGCAGCAAGGAAATGCGCCGGCCGTCCAAATCGGTGACGCGCATGCCGAGCAGCCACTTTCCCGGCGACGCCTGCATCGGCGACGATTCGAACGCGCTGAAATTGCCGATGCCGATACCCACGGGCAGCACCACTGTCACCTCGATGGAGACATCGACCAGGAAGGCCGTCGTGCGGCGGCCCAGCCCGCCGAGCGCGGCAGCCGGCTGCAGGGCGCTCATGGATTCCGAAAGGCGATACGCGGCAACGTCAAACGATCAACCGCGAGTTCCTCGCTGCGCAGGAAGGCAACAACCAGCTCGGCGATGCGCGGCGACGACAGCAGAAGATCGTCGTCGTGGCCGGCGCCCTCGATCACGAGGTGCGTGGCGTTGAGGAATCCTGCCATCACTTCCTCGGCATCCTCGACAGGCGCACGCACGTCAAGGGTCCCGCTGATGAACAGCGTGAAGACGTCCGACTCGACCTGCTCGCGGAAGTCGGGCCCAAGCACGGGGCCCGTCCACGCCGAGCAGGCGGCACGCAGCGGAACGTTGGCAAAGTCTCGCAAGAGGGCGGTCGTGGCCTCCCGTTCAATCTGCTCCAGGCGCGCCGGCTCGACTCCGGCGGTGCAGTTCATCGCCACGCTCATGAGCGAGGCGGAGTTGTTTTGCCGGCCACCAAGCGCCAGCCGCGCCAGCTCGCGGAAGTCGCCCTGCTGCATCATCCCGACCCAGCGCGGCAACGTGGCGATGCCATCGCGATCCGCCATCAGCGAGTAGAGCCAGCTCTCGACGTCGAGGCGGCCCAGTACGATCTCGACCGGCTCGGGCGTGCTCATCAAAACGCTGATGGGAGCCGCCTCCACGTCGGCCAGCAGTGCAGCGACGTCGCCGCGGAAGTCCGTGGTGCCGCCAGCCGCGTTGACCGCAGCAGCGATGCGATCAACCGCGGTGTCGGTGCGCGACGGCAGCTTGTACACCTGATGGGGGGCCTCGGTGCCCGCGAGCACGGCGCTCGCCACCCGGTCTGGAAACAGGCGCATGTACTCGAGCGCGAGCTGCGTGCCGTAGCTGATCGCGACGAGGTTGACGCGATCGAGGCCGAGGGCCATGCGCAGATCGTCGATGTCGAGCGCGCTCTCGCGCGTGTTGAAGGCGCCAAGGTCGGCCTCGCCTGCAAACTCGCGCATGCATTCGCGAATGTGCGCCACGATGATCGGCGTGCGCGCGCCGAGCGTTGCTTCCTGGTCCGACGGAAAGGAATAGCGGCCTGAGCAGTCCAGCGTCGGCGGCGAGAAGCGGGTGCCGCGCTGATCGAGCACGACGACGTCGCCGGCTTGGCGCAGCCGCATGAGGAACTCGTAGCGATCGCCCGCTGCCGAGAGGGTCGCGGCGGCGCCAGGCCCGCCGGACAGGTAGATCGTCGTGGTGCCGGGGTCGTTGGTCGACGCCGCGAATCGCACGAAGTGCAAATCGACCGTCGGTCCGCTGCTGCGCTCGCGGTTCTGCGGCACCACTAGGCGCCCCTCTTCGGCGCGCGTCGTCTCCGGAAACAGGTAATAGTCGCCGGTAGCGAACAGGACTGGGGTCAGGCTGAGGTCACCGGCGGTCACCGTCGGGCCCAGATGACGCGCGATCGGGCTGGCAAGCTGGCGCTGCGCACCGACCCAACCCACCGCCGCGGCGGTCGCCACCACGGCGCCCGCTGTCACCCACATTCCGATGCGCACGTTCGGCGGTCTTCCCCTACGCCTGCGCGAGTTGGCCGGCAACGCGCGCGCCCATAAGCGACGACGTCCTCGCTACTATATATGGTTGGTCGGCCAGGGGAGCCCCCCTATACTGCGTGCCCCATGAATGACCTGTTCTCTTCGTCCAAGGGGCCCAAAGGCTCCGGCGAATCGCCCAAGGGGGGCAAGGGCCCCGGCGACAAGTATACGGCGCGCGACATCGAGGTGCTCGAGGGTCTCGAGCCGGTGCGACGCCGGCCCGGCATGTACATCGGCGGCGTCGATGAGAACGGCCTGCACCACCTCGCCGCCGAGATCCTCGACAACTCCATGGACGAGGCGGTCGCCGGATTCGCCAGCCACATCGCGATGAGCCTGGCCGCCGACGGCTCGCTCACCATCGAGGACAACGGCCGCGGCATCCCCATCGACAAGCACCCGAAGTTCAAGACGCGCTCGGCGCTCGAGGTGATTCTCACCACCCTGCATTCGGGCGCCAAGTTCAGCGACAAGGTTTATCACACGGCCGGCGGCCTTCATGGTGTCGGCGCGTCGGTGGTGAACGCTCTTTCTTCGCGGCTCGACGTCGAGGTCGCGCGAGACGGCCGTCTGTGGACGCTTTCGTTCGAGCGCGGTGTCGCCAAGGGCAAGCTCAAGGATGCGGGCGCCGTGCGCAACCGGCGGGGCACCAAGACCACGTTCTGGCCCGACCCAGAGATCTTCGGCGAGAACGCGCACTTCCGCCCCGCCCGCCTCTACAAGATGGCGCGCTCCAAGGCGTACCTGTTCCGCGGCGTCGAAATTCGCTGGAGCTGCGATCCTAACGTGCTCGGCAAGGACCCTGCCGTTCCCGAAACAGAGACCCTGCACTTCCCCGGCGGTCTCGCCGACTTCCTCGCCGCCGAGCTTGATCAGCAGCCGACCGCGACGCCGGTGCCGTTCGCCGCACGTGTGGCGATGCCCAGCGGCAAGGGCGAGATCGAATGGGCGGTTGCATGGCCGACCGAGGGCGAAGCTGGACTGATGTCCTCGTACTGCAACACGGTGCCGACGCCGGGCGGCGGCACTCACGTCCTGGGCCTGCGCTCGGCCCTTGCGAAAGGGTTGCGCGCCTACGGCGAACTGGTCGGCAATCGCCGCGTCGCCCAGGTGACGCCGGAGGACGTGGTCGACTCCTCCTCCGCTGTGCTGTCGGTCTTCATCCCGGAGCCGCTTTTTCACGGCCAGACCAAAGACAAGCTCGGCAACCCCGAGGCGGCCAAGCTGGTCGAGCAGGTGGTGCGCGATCACTTCGACCATTGGCTATCAGGTGCGCCCGACATGGCCAACGGCCTGCTGGAATTCGTCATCCAGCGTGCCGAAGACCGCTTGGCGCGCAAGGCGGACAAGGACGTCGCGCGCAAGACCGCGACGCGGAAGCTGCGCCTGCCCGGCAAGCTCGCCGACTGCTCGCGCACCGACGCAAAGGGCACGGAACTGCTGCTGGTCGAGGGCGACTCGGCCGGCGGCACCGCCAAGCAGGCGCGCAGCCGGGAGACCCAGGCCGTCCTGCCGCTGCGCGGCAAGATCCTCAACGTCGCCTCAGCCGCCACCGGCAAGATGCAGGCGAACCAGGAAATCTCGGACCTGCTGCTGGCGCTCGGATGCCAGACCGGCGAGCGCTTCCGCGAAGCGGACCTGCGTTACGAAAAGGTCATCATCATGACCGATGCCGACGTGGACGGCGCCCACATCGCCTCGCTGCTTATGACGTTCTTCTATCGCCAGCTGCTCGGCCTGATCAGCACCGGCCACCTGTACCTAGCGCTGCCGCCGCTCTACCGCCTGACCCATGGCGCCACGACGATCTATGCCCGCGATGACGCCCATAAGGAGCAGCTCCTCAAGACGGAGTTCGCCGGCAAGGGCAAGGTGGATATCAGCCGATTCAAGGGATTGGGGGAAATGCCGGCCTCCCAGCTAAAGTCCACGACGATGGACCCGGCGCAACGGACCTTGCTGCGCGTCGTCGTCCCCGACGGCCGCGCCCGCGAGACCGACGATCTCGTCGAGCGCCTGATGGGAAGGAAACCGGAGCTGCGCCTGGAGTTCATCCAGCAGCACGCGCCCGAGGTGGAGGAGTTGGATGTTTAACGCTGGAGCCGAAGAGCAGGCATCGGTCGCCGATCACCTGCAGGATCTGCTCGCCCACCACAGCCACGACATCCGCACGGGTGCGAAGGCGCTATTGGGGCTCGCCGCCCAGGTCAATGCGACCGACGACGCGGCCCGCTTTGCTTCGGTCGTCTCCCACGTCGTCGGCGAAGAGTCGGGCAACTGGGATCTGGCGCGCAACCTCATCAGCTCGCTCGAGGCGCGCTTCCGCCAGAGCGTCGGCGTTCAGGGCAACCTCGCCGTTGCGTGCTACCTGTCCAGCCACTGGGTCGCAGGACTCGAAGCCGAAAGCCGCGCCATGGCTGCGGCGCGGGAGAGCGCCCTGTCGGTGTGCGTATGGGTGCGCTTGTCGGCGGCGCACGCGTTCCAGGGCCAGCAAGATTGGCCCGCCTGCTTCGCCCTGCTGGGTCCGGTGCTCGACCTCGCCCAAGGCGTGCAACCCGGCTCGCGCCACGACAGCGCCATTGCCGCGATCGCCAACAACCTCGCCACCGACCTGCTCGAATTCGGACAGCGCACCGCCGCGCACGACGAAGCGCTCGAGCGCGCGGCGCTCCTCAGCCACCGTTTCTGGGAGAGCGCGGGCAGCTGGATCCACCACGAGCGCGCCAACTATCTGCTTGCGCTCAGCTACAACGCCCTCCGCCGCTTCGACGAAGCGCGTCAGGCGGCCACGCGCGCTTTGGCCATCATCGACTCCCATGGCGACGAGACGGTCGATCGCGCCTTCATCAACGTGGAGCTCGCCTTCGCGTGCCGTGAGCTGAAGCACAAGGACGACTTCGAGCGCGCCCGCAAGGACGCCTCCGATATCGCCCGCACCTTCGAGGACCCGGGCCTGCAGCAGTGGTTCCAGTCCAAGTACGCGCGCGTCGCGTAAATCGCTAGTCCAGCCAGCGCTGCATAGCGGCCGTCACTGCCTTGGGATTCTCCAGCGGCGCGAAGTGGCCGGCGTCCGGAATGACGACGAGCTCTGCCTCCGGAATCGCTTCGGCCATCTCCTCGGCGCGGTCCTTCGGCGTGATCTGATCGTCGGCGCCGACCATCACCATCGTCGGAATGCCGATGCCCGCGAGGTCCGCGCGGCTATCGGGCCGGGCGAGGATCGCGAGCTGCTGGCGCACGAAGCCTTCCACACCCACCGTGTTGGCCATTTCAGTGACGATCCCGACCAGGCGCGGATCGTCCTTGTGGCCTGGCGCGAGGAACCCCGGGAGTAGCATCGGCAGGACCGCCGCGATGCCTTCCCGCGTCGCTAGGTCCATCAGCATCCGCCGCCGCGCCGACTGGTCGGCGGTGTCCGGCCGCGCCGTGGTATCGACCAGGCAGAGGCGGTCCACCCGCAGGGGGGCACGGCGCAGGATCTCAAACGCCACGTAGCCGCCCATGGACAGGCCAGCCAGGGCAAAGCGTTCCGGGGCGCCCCGCAGAACCCCTTCCGCCAGCCCTCCCAGGGTGTCCGCGGCGGCGCTGTCTGCGACCGTGACCGGCCGCCCGCGCCCTAGGACCGCAGCCTGATCCGCCCACAATCGCGCGGTATTGAGCAGCCCGGGTATCAGAATCAGTGGCAAATGGCCGTTCACGCCTTATATTGTGCACGAATTCGTGCGGCTGTTGTCCGCACATGCGAGCCGCGCTCGCGAGTGCGCGCGAGCGTTGGCGCTACCCCGCTCGGGACAGTATCCGAACGCGAGCGCCCGCTGGCGTGCCTCTGCGCTGTATTTAGGTGTAATGAATTTTTCCGACTTGGGCTTAAGCCCTGAGGTCCTGCGAGCCGTAGAGGAAGCAGGCTACTCCCAGCCAACCCCCATCCAAGAGCGGGCGATCCCAATCGTCCTGCAGGGCCGCGACGTCATGGGCTGCGCCCAGACCGGCACCGGCAAGACTGCGAGCTTCGCCCTGCCCATCCTGGACATACTCTCCACCGGCCGCGCCCGGGCGCGCATGCCGCGCGCGCTCATCCTGGAGCCGACGCGCGAACTCGCCGCCCAGGTTGCCGAAAGCTTCGCCGAGTACGGCAAGTACTCGAAGTTCGAGACCGCCCTCCTGATCGGCGGCACATCGATGGACGACCAGAACCGCCAGCTCGAAGCGGCGCCGGACATCATTATCGCCACGCCCGGGCGACTCCTGGATCACGCAGATCGCGGCCAGGTCATGCTGCGCGGCGTGAAGATCCTCGTCATCGACGAGACCGACCGCATGCTGGACATGGGCTTCATCCCGGACGTCCAGCGCATCGTCAAGTTGCTGCCCCCGCTCCGCCAGACGCTGTTCTTCTCGGCGACCTTGTCGCCGGAGATCCGCTCGCTCGGCGCCGAGTTCGTGCACAACCCGAAAGAGATCACGGTTGCGCCGCCGTCCTCGACAGCGACTTCCGTGCGTCAGGCGGTGGTGCTGGTAGACCAGGAGATGAAGCGCGAGGCGCTGCGCCGCCTGATCGCGTCCGAGAAGATCGAGCAGTGCATCATTTTCCTGAACCGCAAGCGCGACGTCGATATCCTGCTCAAGTCGATGCGCAAGCACGGCTTCTCCGCCGCCGGCATTCACGGCGACCTCGCCCAGTCGGTGCGCACCGAGACGCTCGAGAAGTTCAAGGCCGGCGAGATCGCCTTCCTGATCGCCAGTGACGTTGCGGCACGCGGACTCGACGTCGAGTCGCTGCCGTGGGTCATCAACTTCGACGTGCCCATCAACGCCGAGGACTACGTGCACCGCATCGGCCGCACGGCGCGGGCCGGACGTAGCGGCACCGCCTTCACCTTGGCGACGCCCGACGACGCGCGATTCCTGGCGCAGATAACCCAACTCATCGGCAAAGAGCTCCCTTCGATCACCATAGAGGGCATTGAGACTCCGCAACCGCTCAGCGAAGAAGAAGCACGCGCCCGGCGCGGCCGCGGTGGTCGCAGCCGCGGCGGCGAACGCGGCGGCCGCCGCGGGGCCGCTGGCGCCGGCGCTGGACGCAGTGCGCGCGAACGCGGCGGACGCGGCGGTGCCGCCGCCCGCCCCCCCGAGGCCCCTGCCCCGGCTCCTGTCGCACAGATTGCAGCGCCCGAGCCCGTTGCTCCGGCACCGGTCGTGCACCCCAATCCGCCGCCGCCCCAGGCGCAGCCGCAACAACAATCGCAAGGTCGCGGTCGCGACGGTCATGGCCGCGGACGCGAGCGGGATCGTGGCCGCGAAGGCCACGGACGCCAGGAACGGCAGCCCGATCGTCAACAGCAGCGTCTGGCGCCGCAAGCGCGGCCCGATCCATCGGCGCCCGACTCTGTGCGCGCCGCGGCCGTCATGGGCGGCCATGTACCCGCGTTCCTGCTGCGCGGCCCGAAGCGCTAGCTCCGCACCGCGCGAACCGTGCGGCGCATGACGTGACGGCGTGACCCCGCCCGTCCGACTTCCTTGAATTTCGCTTTGGCGAACCTGGGTACGAAACCCATGAAGCGATAACTCGGCGAATCGGCATCGACCGGGTACGCCTCAAGCGTCTTGGCGCCATGCTGGCGCGCGGTGTGGATGGCAGCCTCGACAAGCTTGGGCCCGATGCCCTCCCCGCGCAAATCGCGCTTCACGAAGAAACAGACGATCGACCAGACCTTCGGGTCATCGGCTTCGCCCGGCCCACCGAGGTCGCGATAGCTCGCGCGCGGCGCAATCGAGCACCACGCGATGGGCTCCTCGCCCAGGTACGCAAGAATGCCGACCGGAGTCCCGGCGTCGATCCGGCGCTTGATGGCCCGCTTGCGGCTGCCGCGCGCCTCATCGCGCACTTCCGCGGGCGTCGCGCGCCACGCCATGCACCAGCAATACTTCGGCGCGCCGCGGCTTTCGAAGAGGCGCTCGAAGTCCGGCCAGGTCCGCCTGTCGACTTCGCGAAAGCGGAGGCGATCAGCGCGCGGGGGTGAAACCGGGGGGGGAACTTCGCGCCTTCGGTCTTGGCGCCATCGAAGCGCGCCTCCAACAGTTTGGTGCCGGTCAGCAGCGCGCCGCGTAGGTCCGCGCCGGTGAAGTCCGCCCGCTGCAGGTCGGCGTTCTCCATCTCGGTGCCGCGCAAGTCTGCGCCCATCAGGTCAGCCCCCGTCAAGAGCGCTCCATACAGAACGGCCTTCTCCGCCATCGCTAGCGACAAGTCAGCGCGCTCGATACCCGCCTCGTATAGCCAAGTGTTGTAGAGGTTCGCACCCTTTAGATTGGCGTTGCCGAGGCGGCCTTCCCGTATGTCGACCTGCGTGAGGTTGGCGCCCACGACGTTGGCGCTCAGCAAATACGCCTTGCCCATCGACGCCATGGGTATCGAAATTCGGCGCGTTGCGCCGATCAGGGCAGCGCCTACTCGCGCTCCCGGAGCCAGGCCATTTGGATGGCCTCGAGAATCTTCTCGGAGGACTTGTTGGGGTCGTCCTTGAAGTCCGGCAGCTCGCGCACCCAGCGGTGCAAATCCGTGAAGCGCAGGTTCACTACGTCCGCATCCGGGTGTGCGTCTTCGAGCTCGATGGCGATGTCGAGGACATCGGTCCACTTCAGCGCCACGTCACGCCCCTTCGAGCAGCATGTTGCGTGTCGCCGCCGGCAGCGCCACGACGAGCCCGTCGAGCTGTTGAGTGATGATGATCTGGCAACCCAGCCGCGACGTATGAGTCAACCCGAAGGCGAGGTCGAGCATGTCCTCCTCGTCCTCGGTCGCCTCTGGGATGGCGGCATAGAATTTCGTATCGACGATGACGTGACAGGTCGAGCAGGCGAGCGAGCCTTCGCAGGCGCCCTCGAGGTCGATGTTGTTGCGGTGGGCGATCTCGAGGACCGACAGCCCGAGCGGCGCGTCCACTTCTTGGCGCCTTCCATCGGGGTGTAAGAACGTCATCTTCGGCATACGGGGCGTCAGCTCCTGGCCCACTGGGGGCAAACGGGCGAGAACATGGCGGTTTCAGCCCGCCAAAGAAAGTACTTACTTCGCCGCCCCGGGGGGCCGAGTGCCCTCGCCGGCCACCAGGCGATCGGCCAGGGCGCTCACGGAAACGCCCGCCAAAGCCTGCTGGATGCCCCGGTCCATGCGGCGCGCGGCAAAAGTCTCGGTGGCGGTGTTGAGGGCATCGACGCCATCGAGGATCGGTGTCCGGTCCGTACCCGCCATGACGCGGCGCAACTCCTGCATCTGGCGGTCGATCTCGCGGCGCTCGCCGTCGGCCAGAAGATCGCCGTCGGCACGCAGCGCGCCGTCGATCGCCAACAGCAGCCGTTCCGCATCGACGCGCGCTTCGCGCAGCAGACGTTCGGTCATGTCGTCCTTGGCGTGCTCAATGCTGGCGCGCAGCATCTCCGCCATCTCGCTGTCCGACAAGCCATAGCTCGGCTTCACCGCGACCTGCTGGCGGGTGCCGGTGGTGATCTCTTCGGCGCTCACGGTGAGCAGGCCGTCGGCATCGACGCTGAACAGGACGCGGATGCGCGCCGCGCCCGCCGTCATCGGCGGAATGCCGTGCAGCTCGAAGCGCGCCAGGCTGCGGTTCTCGGATACCAGCTCGCGCTCGCCCTGCAGGACATGGATCGCCATCGCCGTCTGGCCGTCCTGGTACGTCGTGAACTCCTGCGCGAGCGACACCGGGATGGGCGTGTTGCGCGGCACGACCTTTTCGACGAGCCCACCCATGGTTTCGAGACCGAGGGACAGCGGCGTCACGTCGAGCAGCAGCGCGTCCGAGCCACGCGTCAGCGCCTCCGCCTGCAATGCGGCGCCGAGGGCGACGACCTCGTCGGGATCGATGTCGGTGAGCGGCGGTCGGCCGAAGAACTCCGCAACGCGTCGGCGCACCAGCGGCGTGCGAGTCGCGCCGCCGACCAGAACGATGCCGTTGAGTTCGGCGGCATCCAGCTTGGCATCGGCCAGGACGCCGCGCGCGATGGCGATGGTCTGCTCGACCTTCGGCGCGATGAGCGCGTTCAGCGTCGCCTGATCCAGGCTGTGCCACGTCAAGCGGCCGGCGAGGTCGAGCGGCCAGGAGCCGGTCTCGTGCTCGGTCAGGTGCTCGCGCGCTTGGCGTGCGACCGCCATGGCGCGCCTGATGTCGGGCGAGGTCAGCTTCTCGGCGCCGAACATGCGCGTGCGGTCGATCAGGAAGTGCTCGGCCACGGCGCGGTCGAAGTCGTCGCCACCAAGCTGCACGTGGCCGCCGGTCGCCAGCACCTGGAATACGCCCATCTCGAGGCGCAGCACCGATACGTCGAAGGTGCCGCCGCCCAGATCGTAGACCGCATAGGTCCCTTGCGCGCCCTTGTCCAACCCGTAGGCGAGCGCGGCCGCGGTCGGCTCGTTGACGAGGCGCAGCACCTGCAGGCCAGCGAGCTTGGCCGCGTCCTTGGTAGCCGTGCGCGCGCCGTCGTCGAAATGGGCCGGCACGGTGATGACGGCTTGGCGCACCTCGCGATTGAGGGTGCGCTCGGCGCGGCCGCGCAATTCCTCGAGGATGTGGCCGGAGATTTCTACCGGCGTCAGCACGCGGCCGCCCACCTTCACCCGCACCATGCCGCCCGACGACGTGTCGAGCTCGTACTGCAGCTGATCGGCGACACGCATGACGTCTTCGGCGCCGCGGCCCATCAAGCGCTTGATGGAGACGACGACGCGCTCCGGATGATCCTGGAGCGCGGCGCGAGCAACCTCGCCCACGTGCATCGAGCCGGCCTGGTAGAGCACCGCCGACGGCACCAAGCCGCGACCCTGCGCGTCTCTCAACACCAGCGGCTTGTTGTTCTCGGAGACAGCAACGAGGGAGTTGGTGGTGCCGAGGTCGATGCCGACGGCGATCGACTTCTTGGCGTGCGGCAGAGGCGTCTGGCCGGGCTCGTGAATCTGCAGAAGGCTCATGGCCGGCGGCGCTCGCGCGCGTCCTCCACGAACTTGTCCAGGTACTTGAGCCGCAGGGTGAGCCGCGCCGCGCCCGCCAAATCGTTTGCGGCGAAGGCTGTCACAAGTTCCTTGGTCACACGCTCCGCCTGGCCGCGCGCGTCCGCGACCACGGCGTCCGCCGCAGCGGGCGTGGCAGCCTCGGCCAGCGCCTCGCGCATCTCCATGGCATGAACGAGGATCTCCTCGTCATCCACGGTTTCCTGGCCGCTGCCGCGCATCGGCCGGCCTTTGAGCGCCAGCAGGTACTCGGCACGGCGCACCGGCGACTTCAGGGTTTGCAGTGCGTCGTTGAGGTTGGCGGCATGCTGCTGCGAGTATTCACGCTCGTTGGGCAGGCGCGCCGCAAAGCGGTCGGGATGTATGCGCCGCTGCAGCTCGAAGTACCGGCGCTCAAGTGCAGGCACCGCGATGTCGAACGCCGCCGGCACGCCGAGGCGCGCGAAGTGATCGGCCAACCGCGGCGGCTGCAGCGCACCGCAGCTCTCGCAGAACAGCCCATCGCGATCGACCGTGCCGCTGCACGACCAGCACGCGGCCATGGCTGGCGCGCGATCAGAAGCCGGCGCCGGTTGCGCAGTCATCGGAGTTGCCTAGAAGGTGGCGTCCACCACGGACGCCGGGATCGGGTGCTGCGCGCGGCGCCTAGACGTGGAACGACTCACCGCAGCCGCAGCGGGCGCGTTCGTTCGGGTTCTTGAAGACGAACCCGGACTGCAAATCGCTCTCGACGAAGTCCATTTCGGTGCCGACCAGGAACATGGTGGCCTTGGGATCGACGTAGACGGTGACACCCTTGTCCTGCACCACCTCGTCCTGCGACTGCACTTCGTCGGCGAACTCGAGGGTGTACGAGAGGCCGGAGCAGCCGGCGGTCCGCACGCCAATGCGGACGCCCTGGCTCGGCTTGCCGCGGTCCGCGAGCATCGCGGCAACGCGCTTGGCGGCGGAGTCGGTGATGGTGATGACCGGCGTTGCCATGTCGTCTCGTTATCCTCTTGTATCGCTCGTCTTGTCGCTACTTGGCTCGTCGCTACTCGGCCGCGACCTTCGCGGGTTCGGCGTTCACGTGGGCGGCGCCAGGCTTGCCCGACTTCTTGCGATAGTCGGCGATGGCGGCCTTGATGGCGTCCTCGGCCAGCACCGAGCAGTGAATCTTGACCGGCGGCAGGGCCAGGTGCTGGGCGATCTGGGTGTTCTTGATCGATTCGGCCTCATCCAGCGTCTTGCCCTTCACCCACTCGGTGACGAGGCTCGACGATGCAATCGCCGAGCCACAGCCGAAGGTCTTGAACTTGGCGTCCTCAATGATGCCCTCGGCGCTCACCTTGATCTGCAGCTTCATGACGTCGCCGCAGGCCGGCGCGCCAACAAGGCCGGTGCCCACGTCGGTAGCATGCTTGTCCATCGCCCCGATATTGCGCGGGTTCTCGTAGTGATCGATGAGCTTCTCGCCGTACGCCATTTGCTTCTCCGCTCCCTACCCAATGAAATATGGCGGAAACCCTGGATTTTCAAGGCTCAGCCGCATTCCCGGGCGCTCTCGTCCTAGTGGTCGGACCATTGAATCGACTTCAGGTCGATCCCTTCCTGGACCATTTCCCACAATGGGCTCATTTCGCGCAGCTTCTTCACGTGCTTAACGATGGTCTCGATCGCGTAGTCGATCTCGGCCTCCGTCGTCATCCGGCCGATCCCGAAGCGGATCGAGGTGTGGGCCATCTCTTCCTCAACACCCAGAGCACGGAGCACGTACGACGGCTCCAGCGAGGCGGAGGTGCAAGCCGAACCTGACGACACCGCGATGTCGCGGATGCCCATCATGAGCGACTCACCCTCGACGTACGAGAAGCTCAGGTTGAGGTTGCCGGGGAAGCGAGCCTCACGGTCGCCGTTAAGGACGACGTCCTTCAGCTGCTTGTTGATGCCGTTGAAGAGGCGGTCGGACAGGCGCCGGATGCGCTCGTTGTCCTTGGCCATCTCGTTCTTGGCGATTTCCGCTGCCCTGCCGAACCCGACGATCAGCGGCACTGGCAGAGTGCCGGAACGCATGCCGCGCTCCTGGCCGCCGCCATGGATGAGTGCGTGGAGGCGCACGCGCGGCTTGCGCCGCACGTAGAGCGCGCCGATGCCCTTCGGGCCGTACATCTTGTGGGCAGAGATGCTCATCAGGTCGATGTGCATGTCCTCGACGTCGAGCGGGATCTTGCCGGCCGCCTGGGCGGCGTCGGTGTGGAAGAACGCGCCCTTCTCGTGGGCGATGGCAGCGATCTCCTTGAGCGGCTGAACGACGCCGATCTCGTTGTTGACCGCCATGACCGACACCAGCGCGGTCTTGTCGGTGACCGCCTGGCGCAGGTGGTCGAGGTCGACGAGACCGTTCTGCTTCACTGCCAGGTAGGTAACCTTGAAGCCCTCTTCCTCGAGGTGGCGGCACGCGTCGAGCACGCACTTGTGCTCCGTCACGACGGTGACGATCTCGTTGCGGCGATCCTTGTAGAAGCGGCCGACGCCCTTGATGGCGAGGTTGTTCGACTCGGTCGCGCCCGACGTGAAGATGATCTCCTTGTCGTTGGCGCCGACCAGGGCGGCGATCTGGGCTCGGGCCGTCTCGACGCCCTCCTCCGCTTCCCAGCCGAACGAATGGTTGCGCGAGTGCGGGTTGCCGAACTTGGTTGTGAAGTACGGCAGCATCGCCTCGACGACGCGCGGATCGGTCGGCGTGGTCGCCTGATAGTCGAGGTAGATCGGCAGCGCGATGTTACGCGCGGTGGCCGGTTCCTTGGCTTGCACGGTCTTGGTGCCTTCTTGGGTCTTGGTTGCCATGTCTCTTACCTAGTGCGCGGCGGCGGCAAAGCGCGCGGTGCCGGTGGCGCGCGCCATCTGGCGCGTCACGAACTCGGACCATGCAGCGCAGAAACGATCTATGTCGGCGCGGGTCGTGGCCCAGCCGATGCTGACGCGAATGGCGGCGCGCGCGAGACTCTCCGGCACGCCCATGGCGCGCAGCACCCGCGACGCGGCGACCTTGCCCGACGAGCAGGCCGCACCGGCGCTCACCGCCACGCCGGCGAGGTCGAGGGCGATGACCTGGGTCTCGTTGTCGAGGCCGCCGAGGGCGAAGCAGGAGGTGTTGGGAAGGCGCGCCGAGCCGGTGCCAAACACCCGCACGCCCGCCGCCATGACCTTCAATCTGGATTCAAGATCGTCCCGCAAAATACTGATATCGCTTGCCTTGGAGAGGTCGGCAGCGGCGAGATCCGCCGCCAGTCCGAAGCCAGAAATCGCCGCGGCGTTTTCGGTCCCAGCGCGCAATCCGCGCTCCTGACCACCGCCGATCAGCATCGGCGATAGCAAGCTCAGTTCGCGCGCAAGCAGCGCGCCGGCACCGGCGGGTCCGCCCATCTTGTGGCTCGACAAAACCAGGGTGTCGGCGCTAACCGCCGGGAAATCTATGGGAATGCGTCCGGCGGCCTGCACCGCGTCGCAATGGAGAACGCCGCCGGCCGCATGCACGAGCTCGGCCGCGGTGGCCACCGGCTGGATGACACCGGTCTCGTTGTTGGCGAGCTGCAGCGCCAGGACGGCCGTGCCGCCAGCGCCCAGCATCTGCTCTAGCGCCGCGAGGTCGATGACGCCGTCCGCGGTGACCGGAACGGTCTCCACCGGAAGATCGAGAGCATGGGCGGAGCCAACCACCGAGTCGTGCTCGATGGCGGAGATCAGCACCCGGCTCGCGCCCCAGGCGCGGCCGCCGGGAGCGGCGTGGCGCGCCAGGCTGCGCAGGGCGAGGGCGTTCGCCTCTGTGGCGCCGCTGGTGAAGACGACCTGCTCCATATCGGCGCCGGCCAGCTCCGCGACCGACTCCCGCGCCCGGTCGATGAAGGCGTGCGCCAAGCGGCCGAAGCGGTGGACGGACGATGGATTGCCGCCCACGGTCATGACTTCGGCCACACGCGCCAACACCTCCGGCCGCACCGGGGTGGTCGCGTTGTAGTCGAGGTATGTCCAGCGGGAGTCCATCGCCCCTACTCGGCCGGAACCGGCTCCGGACGCGGCTCGAAGCGGGCGAGCGCAGCGCGCGCCAGCAGGCCGCTGGTGCCAAGGACACGGCGGTTGACGACGTCGGCGAGGGAAACGGAGCTGAGGTAGAGGTGGATCTGGTTGCCGAGTTCTTCCCAGAGATCGTGGGTCAAACAGCGGCCGCGCGAGGAATGGCAGCCAGTAGCGGAGCCTGGACGACAGCGCGTGGCGCTGAGCGGCTCATCGACCGCGACGACGATGTCGGCGACGCGAATCTCCTCACCGACGCGGGCCAGCTTGTAGCCGCCGCCCGGGCCGCGGACGCTGCGCACCAAGTGGTTGCGGCGCAGCTTGCCGAACAGCTGCTCGAGGTAGGAGAGCGAGATCTCTTGGCGCTCGGCGATCTCGGCCAGGGATACCGGCCGGTCGGAGCTGTGAATGGCGAGGTCAGCCATCGCCATCACCGCGTATCTGCCTCGTGAAGAAAGTTTCATATACCCTTCGCTCCCCTCGATTTTTTCGGCCCGCCTTAGTCCCTGGAGCCTTAGTCCTTGTTGTCCGCCGGCACCTTCCAGCGCTCGGGGACGGTGGTGCCTTCGAGCTTGTTGACGCGCGCCTGCAACGACTCGATCTGGTCCAGCAGACCTTCGATGACGCGCGCCACGGGATCGGGAACCTCGTCGCGCGATGTCCCGTATGCCTCGAAATGGGCGTCGCGATCACGCCGGGTCATCGCGACCCGCGCCGGGATGCCGACGACGGTGGCGCCAGCCGGAACGTCCTTCAGCACGACGGCGTTGGCGCCGACGCGCGCGTTCTCGCCAATGACAATCGGCCCCAGCACTTGCGCGCCGGAGCCGATGATGACGCCGTCCCGTAGGGTCGGATGGCGCTTTACGTTGACCTGAGAGGCCGAGTCGACGGCCGGGGCGATGCCGCCCAAGGTAACGTCGTGATAGAGGGTGACGTTGTCACCAATTTCGGCGGTCTCGCCGATGACCACGCCGTTGCCGTGGTCGATGAAGAAGCCCTTGCCGATCTTGGCAGCGGGATGGATCTCGATCCCGGTAAAGAGCCGCCCCACATTGGAAAGCATGCGCGCCAGGAGCCGCCATCGCGCCCGCCACAGGCGATGGGTCAGGCGGTGGATCAGAACGCCGTGGAAGCCGGGATAGCTCAGCCAAATCTCCGGCAGCGACCGCACCGCGGGGTCGCGCTCGAAGATCGCTGCGATATCGCTGCGTACGGTCTCGAATGCCAAGGCGCCGCCAGCTCCCGCTTATTTGCCGCGCACTCCGCGCGCCGACCCGGCCGCTGTGCTTGATCGCCGCCTGCCGAGATATGATATAAGCCGCTTCTCGTTGTGACGGCGCCGTCCGGCGCCATCCAGCGAGTCGCCCCGAGGCCAGCCATCCTGGCGCGCGCCAGAACCCGGCCAAGGACTTGGCCCTACGTTTGGATTTTAGTTGTCCGACCTGGTTAGTCAAGTTTGCGAGCCCAGGCTGTGGCTCCTGAGCGACGTAAACTGAACTAACAGAGTCGGATTTTGGCTCTGGCAGCCCGCCGGCCACGCCGCGCGCGCCCAGAAAGTTTGAGCATGCCCGAAGTCGTCATCAACGGACCCGAAGGCCGCATCGAGGCCCGCTACCAGAAGGCGGCGACCGCCACCGCTCCCGTTGCGCTGGTCATGCACCCGCATCCGCGCTTCGGCGGCACGATGAACAATAAGGTCGTCTACAACATCTTCCACGCGCTGGCGCGCTCGGGATTCGCCGTGCTGCGCTTCAACTTCCGGGGCGTCGGCAAGAGTCAGGGCACCTTCGACAACGGCCAGGGCGAGCTCGCCGACGCGGCCGCCGCCCTCGACTGGCTGCAGACCTACCACCCGAGCGCGTCACACACCTGGGTGAGCGGCTTCTCGTTCGGCGCCTGGATCGCCATGCAACTCCTGATGCGGCGGCCCGAAATCAACGCCTTCATCGCGGTCGCGCCGCCAGCGAACATCTACGACTTCGCCTTCCTGGCGCCCTGCCCGTCCTCCGGCCTGATCATCCAGGGCACCGGCGACGAGGTCGTGCCGGAGCCCGACGTCAACAAGCTCGCCAACCGCCTGAAGGCGCAGCGCGGCATCGGCGTCGAGTACAAGACGATTGCCGGCGCAGACCATTTCTTCGAGGGCAAGCTCGACGAGATGGCGGCAATGATCGAGCGCTACGCCGACACGACCGTAAAGGCCTGACGCCAAAGGCGTGACGCAGAACATGAGCGCGGCCCGGTCGGACCTTCTCCGCGTTCTGGAGGAGCGCCAGTACGTCCATCAGATCACCGATCGCGACGCCCTGGACGCCAAGGCGGTGAGCGGGCGCGTCGTCGCCTACATCGGCTTCGACTGCACCGCGTCGAGCCTGCACGTCGGCAGCCTGGTGCAGATCATGATGCTGCGCCGCCTGCAGCAGACCGGCCACAAGCCGATCGTGCTCGTCGGCGGCGGCACCACAAAGATCGGCGATCCATCCGGCAAGGACGAAGCACGCAAGGTGCTGTCGGATGCCGACATCACCGCCAACAAGGCAGGGATTGCGCGGAACTTTGCGCCGTTCCTCAAGTTCGGCACCGGCCCCACCGATGCGATCCTGGTCGATAACGACGACTGGCTCAACGGGCTCGCCTACATCCCGTTCCTGCGCGAATTCGGCGCGCACTTCTCCGTCAACCGCATGCTGTCCATGGACAGCGTGAAGCTGCGGCTGGAGCGCGAGCAGCCGCTGTCGTTCCTCGAATTCAACTACATGATCCTCCAGGCCTACGACTTCCTGGAGCTCGCCCGCCGCCAGAGCGTCAGCCTGCAACTCGGCGGCTCCGATCAGTGGGGCAACATCGTCACCGGCGTCGAACTCGGCCGGCGCGTAGACGGACGCGAGCTGTACGGGGTGACCACGCCGCTCATCACCACCGCCGGCGGCGGCAAGATGGGCAAGACCGCGCAGGGCGCGGTGTGGCTCTCCGCCGAGAAGCTGTCGCCGTACGACTACTGGCAGTTCTGGCGCAACACCCACGACGCCGACGTCGGCCGCTTCTTGCGGCTGTTCACGGATATGCCGCTCGCGGAGATCGCGCGGTTGGAGAAGCTCGAAGGCCAGGAGCTCAACCAGGCCAAGATCGCCCTCGCCAACGCCGCAGCCACGCTCAACCACGGCAGCGACGCGGCGCGGGCCGCGGAGGAAACAGCGCGCAAGACGTTCGAACAGGGCGTCGCCGGCGAAGGCCTGCCGACCTTCCCGATCGACCGCGCGGCCCTCAGCGCCGGCATCCCGGCGTTCGAGCTGGTGTTCGCGTCCGGCCTGGTCGCATCGAAAGGCGAGGCGCGCAAGCTGATCCGTGGCGGTGGCATTCGCCTGAACGACGCCCCGATCACCAACGAGACCGAGAGCATCGGCCGCCAGCACCTCGACGGCGAGGGACGCATCAAGCTCTCGCTCGGACGCAAGCGCCATGCCCTCGGCGTGCCGAGCTAGTTCGGCAGCAGCTCGCGCAGGAAGCCCGGCGTCAGCGTGGACACCGGGTTGATGGTGATCACCGGCGAGGCCGGACTTCCCGTCACCCGATAGTTGGTGGCCAGCACACCTTCGCCGATGAAGATGTCGCCCAGCAGCGGTATGCGCCCGAGGATATCGTTGATTGCAAAGAACGGCACGATCGTGCCGCGGAAGTCCATCGTGTCGGTGCGGCGATCCAGCGTGCCGGCGATGGTGATGCCGAGGGACGCACCGCGTGCCCTCGAGTCACCGAGCGTGAACGAGTTCGCCGAGATGCGGAACGGGGCGACGTAGTCGAGGAACTGGATGCCGGGTCCCTGCAGCGACTCGACGATACCGAATAGCGAGGCCACCGATAGGAGCTGCAGCACGCCCGGGGCACGCACGAGGCGGAAATCGCGCGCCACGAAGGTACCCGCCAGCACCATCCCACCGCTGTTCTCGATCTTGCCGTTGAGCTCCATGGCGCCGCCGCCGGCACCCTGAAAGAGTCCGAACACCGCCAAGAACGAACCGGCGTCGGTGGACGTCACGGAGATGTTCTGACCGCCCTCCGCATCGGCGATCGCCACGGCGACGCTCGCGCCGTTGGGCAGCCGCGCAGTAGCGCCGAGCGAGCGCCAGGCGCCGTCGCGGAACTCGCCGGTACCGGCGGCCTCGTGCAGCGTGCGGTCGGGTCCGATGATGAGGTTGTCGAAGCGGCCACTGAACTGCAACGGCGGCAGCGGAACGCGGTCGGGATCCGCAGAGCCATCTGCGACGGTGACGCCACCGAACATCGGCCGGATGTCGAGGCGCTGCCCTTGGGCGGCGACGACCAGCGCTCCGCCCGCTTGCTGCTCGACCGTCGCGCTCATGGTGGTCTCGCCGAGCACAAAGCGCGCGAACTGAATGCGGCGCCATCCCGTGTCGGGTGCTGCCGCTGCCTCGACGGTGCCGGCGAGAGCGAGACCGGCCGCCGTTCCGGCGAACGAGCGCAGCCGGTACGCGCGCGTCGTGTCCGGCGCGAACGTCAGCTCGGCAAAGCCGTCCTGCCCGGCCGCCTTGGCGTACAGGTTGGTGGCAATGGTTGCATCGCGCAGGTCGAGGGCAACGCGCACCAGACCAGGCTCGGTACCGGCGGTGTCGATCTCCGCGCCGATCTGCAGCGGCCCGCTTAGCCACGGCTCCAGCGCGTAGCCGAACGCGGCGAGCATCTTTTCGTCGGCGCGCGCCGTGGCAGAGATGTGCCCTGCCCCGCCCGGGTCGGTGCGCTTCCAGGTGAACGCCACTTCGTAGCCGTTGATGGTGGCGCCGCCGCTGGAGGTGGCGCTGCGCGGATCGAGCGAGAAGCGTCCGTCCGCCGTGAACTGCGGCGTGTGGATCATCAGGGACGTGAAGTTCAGCACGCCGTCAGGAGCCGGCTCCAACAGCAGGTTGGCCGTCGCGGCTTGGCCGACACTCTTGTCCCAGCCCTCGCCGGGCAGGTCGATGCGCGCAGTGGCGAGGTCGAGGTCGAACGAGCCGCGCCGCACGCCGACCGGCCCGCCCGCGGCCGAGGCGATCTCCAGACGGGCGATGGCGCCGACCGGCCCCTGGATGAGCGCGCCGGCATCGATACCGAGTCGCTTACGCGCATCGTCGTTGAGGGTACCACTGGCGGTCACCTGGATGGCTTGGCCCGGGCGTGTCGGAACGCGCGCATCGATGCGCAGCGGCACTCCGTTCGCCGAGAGCGTGCCCTGTGCCTCGATACCGGTCGCGTCGGCGCGCAACGATAGAGCGCCATCTGTCAGCGACAACTGCGCGGTGCCGGTCGGGATGGTGAGGTCGCGCAGGTTCACGGCTGCCGCGTACTTGATCTGCTCCGGCGGGATCGGGTCGCCCAGCGGCAACGCGATCTGCGCGCGTGCCGCCATCGCGCCGCCGTAGTCCCGCGGCACGTCCAAGGCCAGTGGGGCCAGCGAAAGGATGCGCAGCGCCTCCGCGGTGGGGCCGCTCGCGACCAGTTCGATGACCATCTGCGGCACGAGCGAGTCGATGCCGTCGATGTGCACGGCCCCTTCGGCGACCGTCAGGCTACCGACGCGGCCAGTTTCGACGGTGAGGTCGAACGCGCGATTGGTGAGCCGGCCAACCCCGCGCGCCTCGCGCAACTCCGGCTGTCCGTCGAGGTACGTGCCGGCGGCGCCGGTGTACGCGAAGCGCAGGTCGATCTCGCCCTTGCCAGGCATCAGCGGGATCTCGCCCGGTGCGGCGCGCAGGTGCAGGGTGCCCTCGGGCACCAGGCCCGTGCGCACGTTGGTGGTGACCCAATGGCGGGTGAACGGGGCCAGCGTCACCGGCCACATGGCCGCGAAGCGATCGACGGGGACGTTGGTCCAGCTTGCATCCGCAACGAAGCCGAGGCCTTGGGGCGCAAAGGTGAAGAGCCCACTCGCCTCCGCCGAGGCGCCCGATTGGGCGACGAAGAAGTCGTCGATGCGCACGGTGCGCAGCCCATCCAGGACGGTGCCACGCATCGTCGCACTGTCGTAGGCGATCGGTTCCCTCCACAGGGGCGAGCGAACCACGCCGGGGCCGCTGGCAAGATCGAACTCGATGCGCGAGATCGAGCCGTCGCGCACGACGAGTGCGGCGACGTTGCCGCTGACTTCGGCGTTGACGCTGCCGACGTTGGCGAGCAGCGGCGCCGACCCGACCAGGTCGGCGGGATTCAGATTGCTGAACGCGGCCGCCATGGTCAGCACGCCGGGCACATCCGACCACTCGGCGGTGGCGGTGAAGCCGACCGAGCCCGACTGCAACGCAAGAACCAGATCGAGCTCGGCGCTGATGCCGGCCGTGCGGCGCTCCAGGATGGCGTCGAGGCGCGGCGCAAACCATTCAGCCCCGGTAGCGCGGTCCTCGATCCACACGGTGCCGTCAGCGATGCCGATGCGGGTGAGATAGGCGAGCGGCGTGCCGGCCGTTGCAGGCTGGCCGAGGGCAGCGAGCAGCAGTTCCAGCATGCTGCCGGCCCGGATCGGGTCGCGCGGCGTTGCCGCGCCAAGCGCGATGCGGCCGTCCTCGTTGCGCACCAGGCGCAGAGCGGGACCGATGAGATCGATACCCGTCGGCGCCAGGACCCCGTCGAACAAGGCGCGGATCGACAAGGTCACCGAGATCTCCGGCGCTTGTGCGATCAGGGTTTCGTCGGGCGCGAGGACGCGCACGTCGAGGACGCGCAGGTCGAGGGTGCGCTCCCAGCCCCCCCAGGCCAGCACCGTGTCCGCAAAGGTGATGCGGTAGCCGCTGTCGCGGCCGCCAAGAGCGTCCTGGAAGTATGGTGTCAGAAAGCCGAGGGATACCGGACCGGTCGACACCAGCCACAGCGCGCCCGCGGCGACGAGGATGAACCCGGCGGTCAAGGCCGCGAGCAGCCGAACCAGGAACCTACGCGCGCGCTTCAACCCGCCTCGCCTTCCAGCCTCCGAGAGTCTTCCTTAGCACGGGCTGAGATGGAAGGCTTCCAGAGCGGTGCCGCCCGCAATAGGGTCGGACGGTGCTGGGACTTCCTCCCTCTTCGGTACCTCTCGCGCTGCCCGCGGACGAAGCCGCCGCCGAGCGTGCCGTGGTTGAGCTTGCGCCTCTGGATACGGAGACCGCCACCCTCGTGCGGGCCGTCGCCGGCAATAGCCCCTTCCTCGCGCAGGCCCTGGTGCGCCAACCGGGCACGTTGCGCGCGGCAGTGGAGCGCGGGGCGCCGGCGGCGCTGAGCGACATCAACGAGGCGATGCGGCGCTCGGCCGCCGAGACCGATGGGCCGGCGTTCATGAAGGCGAGCCGTGCCCACCGGCTCGCGGCAGCAACCACGATTGCCCTCGCCGACGTCGCCGGCTGGCACACGGGCTCGGTCGTCGCGGCGCTGAGCGACTTCGCCGAAGCGGCGATCGAGGCGACGGTGCGCCACCTGTTGACCGACGCGATTGCCAGCGGACAGCTGAAGGCGGCGGACGGTTTCGTCGTGTTCGCGATGGGCAAGCTCGGCGGGCGCGAGCTCAACTACTCGAGCGACGTCGACCTGATCGTGCTTTGGGATCAGGACGTGGTCGCACTGGGAAGCGCGGCGAGCGCCTCCGACGCGTTCGTGCCGCTGACGCGGCGCCTGGTGAAGCTGCTCGCGGAGCGCACCGAGGACGGCTACGTGTTCCGCACCGATCTGCGCTTGCGTCCCGACCCGGGCTCGACCGCGGTCGCTATGTCGATGGTGGCCGCCGAGGCCTATTACGAGAGCGTCGGCCAGAACTGGGAGCGCGCCGCGTGGATCAAGGCGCGCCCCATAGCCGGCGACATCGCCGCGGGCGAGCGCTTCGTGAAGACACTGACGCCATACATCTGGCGCAAGCACCTCGACTTCGCAGCGATCGCCGACATCCACTCGATCAAGCGCCAGATACACGCCTACCACGGCCACTCCGAGGTCGCGGTGCGCGGCCACAACGTCAAGCTCGGCGCCGGTGGCATCCGCGAGATCGAGTTCTTCGCCCAGACCCTGCAGCTCATCGCCGGGGGGCGCGATCCGACCCTGCGCTACCGGGCGACCACGGCCGCGTTGCAGGCGTTGGCGACGGCCAACCGCATCGATCCTGCCGCGGCGACCGAGCTGACGCCGGCGTACTGGTTCCTGCGCCGCGTCGAACACCGGCTGCAGATGGTCGCCGACGAGCAGACCCACACTCTGCCGAAGGAAGCCGAGGGCATGCGCCGCATCGCGCTGTTCTCCGGTTACAGCGACGTCGCGGCGTTCGAGAGCGACATCCACCGTCACCTCCTCAAGGTCAGCCATCACTCGGGCCTGCTGTTCCAGCGCGCGCCGACGTTGGGGAGCGGCGGCAGCCTGGTGTTCACCGGCGTCGAAGACGATCCCGAGACGATCAAGACGTTGACCCGGCTCGGCTTCAAGGAGCCCTCCAAGGCGGCGGCGATGGTGCGGGGCTGGCATCACGGCCACAGCGCGGCGACGCGCACCGAACGGGCGCGCGAGTTGCTGACCGAGCTCATGCCGGACCTGCTGCGAGCCTTCGGCCGTACGCCGCACGCCGACTTCGCCCTGCTTCGATTCGACGAGTTCCTCACGCGCTTGCCGGCTGGGGTGCAGCTGTTCGCGCTCCTCAACGCGCATCCCGAGATGCTCGACCTGTTGGCGGAGGTGATGGGGACCGCACCCGTGCTTGCAGAGACGCTGGCGCGGCGGCCGGAGGTGCTCGACGCGGTGCTGAGCCCGGCGTTCTTCCGGCGGTTGCCCTCCAAAGACGCTCTGCGCGCCGAGCTCGCGACGGCGTTGGCCGACGCGGCGGTCTTCGAGGAGACCCTCGATCGCGTGCGGCGGTTCACCGGCGAGCGCAAGTTCCAGGTCGGCGTGCAGGTGATGCGCGGGCGCGCCGACGCGCGCGCCGCCGGGTGGATGCTGTCGGACCTTGCCGACGTGGTGCTGGAGGCGTTGGCGGAACGCAGCGCAGCGGAGTTCGCCCGCCAGCACGGCACGGTCGCGGGGGGCGCCTTCGCGGTGCTGGCCATGGGCAAGCTCGGCGCGCGCGAGATGACGGCCGCCTCCGACCTCGACCTCGTCTTCTTGTATGACGCGCTGGACGTGACGTCCGACGGCAAGACGCCACTGCCCGCCTCGACATATTTCATGCGCCTGAGCCAACGTCTGATCGGGGCGCTGACGGCGCCCACAGCCGCCGGCCACCTCTACGAGGTGGACATGCGCCTGCGGCCGTCGGGGACGCAGGGTCCGATTGCCACCTCGCTGACGGGCTTCCTGCGCTACCAGCGCACCGAGGCATGGACATTCGAGCACCTTGCCCTGACGCGCGGCCGCTTCGTGGCGGGCTCGCCGGAGCTGGCGGCGCGACTCGCCAACGAGGTGCGTGCGGTGCTGGCGCAACCGCGCGACGCGGCCAAGGTAATCGCCGACGTCGCTGACCTGCGCAGCAAGGTGGATGCGCAGCACGGCACCAGCGACCCGATGCGGGTGAAGTATGTACGCGGCGGGCTCCTGGACCTTGAGTTCCTCGCCCAGACCCTGGAGCTGCAGACTGCGGCAACCCATCCGGAGGTGCTGCGGGGCGACACGGCCGCGGCCTTCGATGCGCTGGCCAGGGCCGGAGCGCTGCCCGCCGACGAGGCCGGCCGCCTGGGCCGGGCGGTGTTGTTTCAGCGCAACGTCCAGGCATGGCTGCGGGCCTGCCTGGATGAGCCGACCCCTGGGACCCTTGGCGAGGCGCCGATGCTCGCGGTGCTGGCGCGGGCGGCCGGAGCGGCGTCGCCCCAGAGCCTCGCCGCTGATCTTGTGCAAACCCAGGCCTGGGTCTACGAACGCTTCCGCGCGCGCATTGAGGAACCAGCTTCCAAGTTGGTTCAGCAGTAGCGCCTAACGATTTGAAATAATAAGGAGTTCTTGGATGGCCGATGGTGGTCCGCAGGAAGGCGACAAGGCACCCGCGTTCACCCTGGAGACCGACGGTGGCGGCAAGGTTTCGCTGTCCGGCCAGAAGGGCAAGAAGGTCGTCGTCTACTTCTATCCAAAGGACGACACGCCGGGCTGCACCAAGGAATCGATCGCCTTCACCGGCGCCCTGCCCAAGTTCGAGAAGGCCAACACCACCGTCATCGGCATCTCGCGCGATTCCTGCGCGTCTCACGCCAAGTTCCGCGAGAAGTACGGCCTCGAGCACTCGCTGGGAGCGGACGAAGACGGCAAGGCGACGGACGCCTACGGGGTGTGGGTCGAGAAGAACCTCTACGGCAAGAAGTCGATGGGCATCGAGCGTGCGACCTTCCTGATCGACGGCAAGGGCGTCGTGCGCCAAGTGTGGCGCAAAGTGAAGGTCGATGGTCATGTCGATGAAGTGCTGGCGGCAGCCAAAGCGCTGGACGCGTAATCAGGGTTAACGCCGCAGCATTTGGGACGGCCCGGCCGACTCGACGGCCGGCGCTGAGGCAAGCCTCTTTTTTGTTGCTTGCAAGCTGACAATCGGCCGGCTTTTCGTTGCCAACGCGAGGCCGAACCGGTACCTAGCGTGAGCCGGATTTTGAGGGGGTTGGGATGGCCGACGGAGGGGGAACCGCCGTTACCATCCAGCGCATTCGCGATGCGCTGGATCGTCTGTATCCGGAACGCCAATTCTACTACCGCAGCCAGGGTGTCGTTCGCTTCGTTACCCTCGGCAAGCACGCCCAGATGGGCGCGACCGGCGCGCTCGTCGCCTTGTTCGCGTGGCTGACCTTCGCGACTGCCCAGGTCGTCCTCCGCAACGAGATCATCGAAGCCAAGAACGACCGGATCCGCGCAGTCTCCGCGGCCTACGACCAACTCGCCCAGCGCACCCTCGACACAGAGAAGCGCTTCCTCGCCATCACCGGTGAGGTCGAGGCGCAGCACCGCCAATTGATCGCCCTGGTGGACTACCGCTCGCGCCTGGAGAAGGACGTCCAGGAACTGCGCGGGGCGCTGTCGCGCGCGGTCGGCGAACGCGACCAGGCGCGCGCCGACATCGATGGCTTGCGCACCCGGGTCGCAACGGCCGAGCAGCAGCTGGCGGTAGCGATGGCGACGACCACCGGACTCGGCCGCTCCCTGGACGACGCCCGGCGCCAGACCGCAGCGCTCGCGGAGGCGCGTGAAGCGGCCCTCAAGGACAACCGTACACTTGCCGGACAGATCGCCGAGTTGACCACCGCCCTGCGCGGCGCCGTCACCGATGAGGACACCGCCAAGACGACCCTCGCCGAGACCCAGAATCGCCTGGCCCAAACCGGGCGCGAGCGCGACGCCGCCCTGGCCCGTGGCGCCGAGCTAGATCGGCAGGTCGCCGAACTCGCCACGCGCAATACGGTCACCGCCGGCCGCACCACCGATCTGTTGCGTGATCTTGGCCGCGCCGAGGATCAGGCAGTCAAGGTCGCGACCGAACGCGACGAAGCCGTGCGCTCGCGCGATTTCATGGCCCATTTGGTGGACGAGCTGCAGTACCGGCTGGCCGGCCTGAAGGACTCCCAGATCGAACTGGTCGAGCGCCTCAAGATCCGCGCCGACGAGAACGTGCAGATGGCGCAGACGATCATCCGCCACACCGGGCTCAATCTGGAGCTGCTGCTCAACAACGCTCCGGGCGGCGATGCCACACCGGGCGTCGGCGGCCCCTATGTCCCCCTCGCCTTCGCCGGGCGCGCCCACGAGGCGGAGGACCCGTTCTTCCAGGCGGTGGTCGGCGTCGAACTGCAGCTCGACCGTTGGAACGCGATGGAGCAGCTTCTGGCCGCGCTGCCGCTGGCGGCTCCGGCGGACGGCTATACCCTGTCCAGCGGCTTCGGCAACCGCATCGATCCGTTCACCCGCAAGCCAGCCTTCCACGAAGGCATGGACTTCGCGGGCGCCCTCGGCACGCCGATCAAGGCGCCGGCGCCGGGCGTGGTGACGCGCGTCGGCTACTGGGGCAGCTATGGCCTGATGGTCGAGATCGACCACGGATTCGGCATCACCACCCGCTACGGGCACCTGTCCAAGGCCCCGCTCAAGAAGGGGCAGAAGGTGGCGTTCCGCCAAGACATTGGTACGATGGGACGCAGCGGCCGGACGACCGGCCCGCACCTCCATTACGAAGTGTTGTTTGACGGGGAGCCGATGGACCCCGCCAATTTCCTCAAGGCAGGTCGCAATGTTTTCAAAACCGGAGACTAAGTCGATGGCCGAGACTCCGAGACCGGCTGCCGCACCACAAGGCGCGCGCGGCGCGCCGTCAATCATCAGCTCGAACCTCCACATCGTCGGCAACCTGAAGACCGAGGGTGAGATCCAAGTCGATGGCGTCATCGATGGCGACGTCACCGCGGTGTCGCTGACGGTCGGCGCGCACGCCCGCATCGCCGGCGAGCTCGTCGCGGACGACATCATCGTGCACGGCCAGATCTCGGGAAAGATCAGCGCGCGCCAGGTGCGCCTCGCCAAGACGGCCAAGGTCGTCGGCGACATCATCCATGAGGTGCTCGCTATCGAAGCCGGCGCCCACATCGAGGGCCAGCTCCGCCGCCTCGACGAGGAGCAGAAGAACCGCCGTGACGACGAGCCGCGCCGCAAGCCGGAAGCCGTCACGAAGCTCGCCGTCGGCGGCGAGAAGGCCGCGGGCTAACAGGTACGAGCTTCCCCGCGCCCGCCGGGCGCGGGGCCGCAAGCCCGATCGCCGGGCTGCGCGTGTCGGCCCTCGCCGCCACCGCCGAACTTGGATGGCGTCGAGACGTTCTAGACCAAGCAGGACGAGCCGCCAGGTTCGCGCGCGCTCAGCATTTCGGCGGGTCCTTCACGTTCGCTTCGAGAATCAGGATGCGGCGCTCGAGTTCGCCGGTCTCGATGGCGCGCCGCTGCACGTCGATGATGCTGGCGAGCTTCTGACCTTCGGACGGCGTCAACCGCCCCTCGCCCACCTCGCTGTCACGATGCCGATGGTGCGCACCGCGTCCGCCGCGGTGACGATCGCCGGTAAGTCCACCTCAACGGGCAGGTCGCGCCGCGGCGGCAGCAGACGCGTGAAACACGCACGCTGGGCGATCGTGTCACCAGCGAGCGCGGCCGCGAGGACATGCGCGACGAAGGTTTCGGATTCCGATTCGAGGAACTCGCGCGCCAGAGTGACCTTGCTGCGGGCGCCCTTTGGACGGCCTGGGTTGCCCGTCGTGAAGCGGCCCGTGCCGGGCTCGCGGCCGGCCGCGACCTCCGTTGGAAACGGTGGGATACGGGCGTTATCTGGAAACGTCTCGCTGACGTTCGGCTCGGTCGCGGCGACCGTCGTATGTACCGGCTACTGCCAGACGCCGCGGCGGGCGGCCTTGGCTTCGGCCTCGGCGGCGTTGAAGGCGGCGGAGCGCTGGGCGTCCTGGCGGAGGTAGCTCGGCCAGCCGACGGCGTTGCCGGAGCGGATCTGCTCGACGCCGATGTTGATGCGTCCCGCGAAACACTCGCCCATCATCTGGCCGAAGGAGTCGCGATTGACCTCGCGGCAGACGACGTCGCCGGTGCCGGCGATGCGCTCGAGGCTCTGGCGCGAGGTCTCGGCCTGGGGCGTGCCGCAGAACGGCCGCATGGGAACCGTTGCGGCCCGGCAGGTGTCGATCTCCGGCGCGTCGACGCCCCACAAGCGCACCACGGCGAGGCCGATGCGCAGGGTGTCGCCGTCCACGACTGAGGCGCGGCCGGAGACTTCCTTCGGCCGCAACTCTTGGGCGAATACCGGGACACTCGAGAACGCGAGCGCTACGCCAAGAAGAGCACGCAACAGTGTCATGCGGTCGGCTCCCGGCCGCGATGATACACCGCCGGCGGCGGGCGTCGCACGCCCGAGACACAGCCCCCCCCCGCAGTCCGCTGGACATCGAGGGGGAACGCGCTAGTTCAACCTCATCCCGCCGTCCCGCCGCCATGGGACCGCCCGCTGTTTGTCCGCTAACGGACATACGCCACCGCTTCCGGCGTGCTTAGTACCGCGGCTTTGCGGACGACGCATTCAGTTCCGATCCATTTCCGGCTGGCAGATGCCGGTATCCGCGGCTGAGGAATCTTCCTTCGCCGATCCGGAGACCGCATTTGCATAGCCCATCGGTAGAGGCGACCAATTCGATTCTGGCCTCGGTGCCAGCCGGCGAGCGGCAGCGCTTTCGCAAGCTGTGCTCGCACGTGGTACTCGAATCCGGGACGGTTCTGCAGGACCCCGGCGGCGTCATCCGCTCCGTCTACTTTCCGCTGTCGGGAATGATCTCGATCGTGGCACCTCTCTCCGACGGCGCCGCCGTAGAGGTAGGCGTGATCGGCCCCGAGGGTGTGCTGGGCTTCGAGATGCTGCTCGGCGCCACCATCGCGGCCAACCTGGCCGTCGTGCAACAGGACGGCAACGGCCTGCGCATGGACGCGAAGGTGTTCCGCAAGGAACTCGAACGCCTGCCGGCACTGAAGGACGCGACGGGGCAGGGCGCGCTGCTCTTTTTCGACCAGGTATCCCAGACCGTCGCCTGCAACGGCCGCCACAGCGTCGAGCAAAGGTGCGCGCGCTGGCTGCTGATGACGCGCGACCGCGTCGGCGCCGACTCGTTCTCCCTCACCCAGGAATTCCTCGCCCAGATGCTGGGGGTGCGGCGCGCCGGCGTCTCGGCGGCGGCGGGTTCGCTGCGCCGCGCGGGACTCATCACCTACCGGCGCGGCAAGGTCGTCGTGCTCGACCGGCGCGGCCTGGCGGCCGCGTCCTGCGAGTGCTACCGCATCCTCAAGACGCACGCCAAAGCTCGCGCGCGTACCGCGTACGCTTCCGTGCAGACGTAGCTGGGTGATGCGCGCGAAAACCGCAGCCTCGGGACTCGCGGCGGAATAGTCGTGGCATACGATCCAATCAACGGACCCAAATGGCGCCTGCGGGCGCAAATGCTGCGGGAGCGCGCCGTCGTCGAGAAGAACTCGGAAGTGCGCGATCATCTGTTGAGCCAAGCGCGCGATCTGGAAACGAAGGCCGATATCGCGGAGAGCCCGCCGTGGCAGCGCGATCTGCCGGCTGCGAAAGAGTAGTCCCGCCCGCCCGCGAGACTTACCCGGCGCTCCCGAGCCTTTCCGAAGGCCGCGACCTGCTGTGACTTATTCCCTGGTAGATCGACCGGATGGCACGGAACCGCACACGCGCCGTAGTGTGACCAGTGGCTGTTGAAAAGTCCGTGAAGCCTGGGAGCTGGCGCGCCCGCGCCGGGGAGCTCCGCGACCTCGCCTCCCTTACCAACGATGCGGACGCCCGGCGACAACTCCGCACTTTGGCTGACACGTGGGACGACATGGCCTTGCGTTTCGAGCGCCAAGAGGGCGCCGGCAACGCCGGGACCTAGCGGCTACCTCTTTCGCGCCCCGGCCGCTGCGCCTTTGGGGAATGCATACCGCGGGCTTGGCCGCATACATCTAGAGGGCGGGCGCGGCGCCCCGCCGCGCCCCCATGACCAACCAAGAAGAAGGAGGCGCCCATGATCGCGCTTCGCAAAACCCTACTGTCAATCGGTCTCGCCCTGTCGGTGGCCGCCCCCCTCGTCGCGACGACGAGCGGCATGGCAATTGCCGCCACCAAGGCCGAGATCAACCGCGACGCCGATGAGGCGCTGCAGACGCTGTATCGCACCAACCCGGCGGCCGAGGCCCTGGCTAAGACCGCCAAAGCCGTGCTGATCTTCCCCGAGATCGTCAAAGGCGGCTTCATCTTTGGCGGCGCCTACGGCGAAGGCGTGCTGAAGCAGGGAGTCGCCCCGGTCAACTACTACAACTCGGTGTCGGCCTCCTGGGGCCTGCAAGTGGGCGCCCAGACGTACGGCTACGCCGTGTTCCTGATGACCGAAAAGGCGCTCGAGTTCCTCGACAAGACGGCCGGCTGGGAACTGGGCGTCGGCCCAACCATCGTCGTCGTCAACGAGGGCGTGGCCAAGAACCTGTCCACGACCACGGCGAAGGAGGACGCCTATGCGTTCATCTTCGACCAGACGGGCTTGATGGCCGGCGTGCAGATCGAAGGCACGAAGATCACCAAGATCAACCCGGTCGACTGAGCGCGACGGAGAAACAAGGAAAGAAACCCTCCCCACATTGCGGGAGGGTTTCTTTTTGTGCGCGGACGGAAGGCGTGGATGGCCGGGTCAGGCCCACTGCTGTCCGGTTAAGCATAGGTCAGCTCGCATTGTCGCGAGGTGAGGGTCTGTATGGGCGGTGGTTGGCCGGTCATGATTGCGGCCAGCGGCCGGCGGGCGAAGAGGAGTGCGGGCATCAATCGTGCCAAGGCT
>CAMEYM010000008.1 GCA_945947575.1 Rhizobium sp. Q54 | reverse complement strand
GAGATGGTGTAGAGGAACAGCGCCAGCACCAACGCCAGCAAGCCGTCGAACACGATCAGGACGTCGCGATCGAGATCGAGGCCGCCGGTCCACACCATCGCACCGAGGAACACGATGAGCGTCGCGGTGAAGAGCGGCGTGAACAGCCGCGTCAGCACGGGCGCCATGTTCTCGATCACGCTCTGCTTGGCTTCGACCAGCCAGCTGCCGACGAGGACCGCGCCCGCAGCGCCGCACGGTACCAGCCACTGCCCGACGAAGACCTCGGCGTTGACGCCAATCGCCTCGAACAACGCCACGGTGAGCGCGGTGAGCAGTCCACCACCCAGCGCCATAAGCACGTAGTAGATGAAGAGCTCGCCCGAGAAGCGGACGAAGTTCATGCGCGCACCGACTTCGCTCCAGCGTCCGCCGGCATACGCGATGCCGATGAGCAGCCACAGCGCCAGCGGCATATGCATGACCTGCAGAACCAGCGTGTCTGCCTCGCCCGCGTAGGGCCACAGGTTGGCTGCCACCGCAGCGGCGATGAAGCCTGCGGCCAGCCACTTCCAGGTGCGCGAGTCGATGCCGCGCTTCCAGACGAAGTAGAGGGCGAGGAACGGGAACGCGAAGAGACTGGCGTTGCGGAAGTAGAACAACGAGTCCTGCTCGTCGTTCATGTCGAAGCCGAACAGCGTCGGCGCCTTCAACGTCACGGCCGCAGCGACCGCCAGCCCAAACGCCAGGAACGCGTCGCGCCGCGATGCGGCGCCGCGCTCCACCCCGTCCGTCACGATGAGCTGCTTCCACAGCCGCTCCGAGTGCTCGCGCGCGAATTCGTTGGCAATCGCGTCCTGGGCGCCCATGCGCTTGATGGCAACGAGGAACGCTTCATCGATGGCGAGGCCGGCGGCGCGCAGGGTCGCGATCTGTCCGCGCAGGTGATCCTCCAGCTCCTCCACGTCGGCGGGCCGGATGGCCCGGCGGCGGCGCAGGTACTCGCGCCACTGGCCGATGTGCTCCTCGAGCAGCGCGTTCGAGTCGGGTGCGGTCATTGCTTCATGCCTCGAAGGGGGTCGTCGCGTCGAAGGTTGTGGTTGCTCAGCCGAACGCTGCGGCAAGCGCGGGATGCCGCGGCCAGATGGCGAACCAGACGTTGCGCAGCGCCGAGTCGACGGCCTGCCACTGCTGCCGCTGGGCCGCGAGCTCGGCGCGGCCGCTTGCGGTGATGCGGTAGTACTTGCGCCGCCGCCCGATCTCCGAGGCGCCCCACGAGCTCTCGACGTGACCGTTGCGCTCGAGGCGGTGCAGAACCGGGTAGAGCATCCCGTCGGTCCAGGCGAGCTGGCCTCCGGACAGCTCGGCGACGCGCTTCAGGATCGCGTAGCCGTAGGTGTCGCCCTCGGCCACGATCGCCAGGATGAGGGGCGTGGCGGAGGCGGCGACGAGGTCCTTGCCGATGTCCATGCTGGCTGCTCGCGAAGGCGCTTACGTAGGGCCGCTATACATTGCAGCTCTAGATACATAGCAGTATTATGTATGTCAACCGCGTGCGAGCGCGGGCCGCGGTCGACAACCAACCAGGCGGCTGGTCAGTCGCAGGCGGTGAACTTGGAATTCCGGCAGTTCGCAGCCATGTCGAGCGCCCGGGCCAACTCCAAGAAATTTGCCTGGGACACGACGTTCTGGCGAAACTCCGTGATGGGCTGGCGCTTGCTGGCGCCGGAGTCGGCGACGAACTCCTCGAAGCCAATCAGGTCGAGCGCGATGGTGAGCCACATGAGTGTGTGCGCCACGCTTTGTTCGACGCCGAACCCGATCAGGTACAGCTGCGCGAGGTCATACTGGGCGGCGACATGGCCCAGCAAACTGGCCTGCCGGTAGAGGCGCGCCGACCGTTCCGGGTCAAGCTCGACGCCGTCGCCATACCGGTACATGTTCGCGAGGATCGTCATGGCCCGGGGGCTGCCCTGCTCCGCCATCGGAGCAAAGATCTCGATGGCCTTCGCGTAGTCGCCCCCAAGGTACGCGCGCCAGCCCTCCTCCATGTCGTCGGCGACGGCGGATTGCGCCGTCAGGACGAGAAGGCCGGCGAACAGGAGGGCGATCCAAACGCGCATGGGCGCCATTGCAGACCCGCCCAGGCGAAGGGTCAAGCATAGGTACGGTTCGTCGTGATCGCCTGCTGAGGCGGAATCCTGGTGCCGAAGGGCGGGATCGAACCGCCGACCTACTGATTACGAATCGCTCTTTGCCGGGTTCCGCTGGTATCCGGGGGGTTCCCTGACGTTCGCTAAGTCGTTTATGGCCCGTGCATTTCGTGTCATCGTCGTTCCTTGAAAGTCAGTGAGTTTCCGCCAGCGTGGTATCCCGGTGGTATCCCTGCGGCTGGCGCGACAAGGAGCGAGACGATGCGCGGCAGCTTGACGAAGCGGAGCGTGGACGCCCTCAAGCCGGGGGCGATCTTGTGGGATGCCGAGGTGTCCGGCTTCGGGTGCCGCTGCCGGAGTGGCGGGCGCAAGACGTACATCCTCAAGTACCGGCTCGGCGGCCGGCAGCACCTCTACACCATCGGGGTTCATGGCTCGCCCTGGACGCCGGAGAAAGCCCGCCAGAGGGCGTTGAGTCTCGCCGGCCAAGTAGCCGACGGGCAGAACCCGGCTGAGGCGCGGAAGAGCGGCCGGGCCGTGCCCACCGTGGCAACGCTGGCGGAGCGGTTCCTCACGGAGCACGCAGAGACGAAGACCAAGCCCAAGACGGCTGCCGACACACGACGCCTGTTTGACAAGCTGATCCTGCCGAAGCTGGGGCGGGTCCGCGTTGACGCGCTCGCGCGCGCGGACGTCGCTCGCCTTCACCACGACCTTCGGGAGACTCCCTACCAGGCGAACCGCGCCTTGGCAGCGGTGTCCAAGATGATGAACTGGGCTGAGCGGCACGGGCTCCGCCCGGACGGCTCCAATCCCGTTCGGCATGTGGAACGCTTCAAGGAACGCGCGCGCGAGCGCTTCCTCAGCGAGGCGGAGCTTGCGCGACTGGGCGACACGCTAACGGAGGCGGAGGCGGAGTGGGCGGCCCATCAGAGGGCTGCCGCCGCGGCACGGGCGGAGGGACGGGAGCCGCCGAAGCGCGAGCGCAGGCTTGTCTTGCCGGCGGCGACGGCCGCGGTGCGACTGTTGATCTTCACGGGGGCGCGCATGAGCGAAGTGTTGTCGCTGCGCTGGTCCGAAGTCGATTTCGAGCGAGCCGTGCTCCGACTGGCGGACAGCAAGACGGGCGCCAAGACAATCTACCTGAACCCGCCAGCGTTGACGGTGCTCCAGTTGCAACCACGCGTCGAGGGCAACCCATACGTTCTGCCCGGCGGAAAGGAAGCGGCACATCTCGCGGACCTCGAAACACCGTGGCAGCGCATCCGCGCCCGTGCCGACCTCAGCGACGTTCGGCTGCACGACCTTCGGCACTCTTTCGCATCGGTGGCCGCCGGGCTCGGGCAGTCGCTCGTCGTGATCGGCCGCTTGCTCGGGCACACGCAGGCGCAGACGACGCAGCGGTACTCTCACCTCGCGGCCGATCCCGTGCGGCAGGCTGCCGACGCGGTAGGGGCCCGGCTCGCAAACGCGATGGAACCGAAGACTGCTGCACCGCGCCGCGTGGCGGCACGGTAGCTGGATGGTCAAGCGCGGCTCCCAGATGAGCAGAGGCGACGACGGCCGCACGAAGCTGCAAATCCGGTTGCGCCGCGGCGCTGCAACGACTGGTCGCACCCTAGGGCAGGCATCGGTATCCGCCGAAACGTATCGAGCGGTGAAGGATGGCAGCCTCTGTGCCCGAGTAGCGTACCTGCCGGTAGAAGCTTGCCCGCCGGCGGCAGCAATGGCCTTCCTGGCGATACTCGCCTATCCCCGGCCCGACCAGGAGCACAAGATCGACGTCGCGATTCATGCGATGAAGGCGTGGCAAACGAAGCGCGCCGCGCGCTGTGGCTACGACCGCGCCAAATTGAGTCCGGAACTTCTGGCCGTGCAGCCTCGCGCAATAGGCGCGCAGCTAAGGCGCATACACTCTCGCATCGCCAAGCGCCTCCGCGCTAAGAACCTCGCAGTGGCCAAGTGTTTGACGGCACCTGACGTGGCTTCGCTCTGGGGCGCGTTGATCGGAATGCCCGGCGCTCACGTCGATCCCGCAAACGGGAACGATTTCATGCGGCTCTACACAGAATCCAAGGATTCTGACGCGCTCGGATATATGCGGCGAGATATTTGGGACGAGTCACGTCCGGTGCTGCACCTTGTATGGGCGCTCGAGCGTGGCATCGAATCCGCTTGGCCGGAGAACAGGCCCGTGAACAGCCTGTTACACTTGCTTGCTGACTGGTCTTGGATCGCGCCGGCAGTCAAGGCGGCTGAGGAGTATCGCGCCATGTGCGCCCTGATCCCGGTTCTCAACATTCATGCCGACAATCAGATTCGGGTGCTCCCCATCCCGGCGACGGGCACCACACCCGAAATGCAAGTTTAGACACCGGCTTCCGGCGCCGCCCTGATCTAGAACGGTTCCCAACGGCCCGCCGCGATAGCGGGCGCAGCATGTGGGGACCACGACCATGGACAGCGATCATCTCTTGACCCCCGAAGCCGCCGCCGCTCGGCTCGGTTGCTCGAAGTCCACCTTGGCGAAGGCGCGGATGTCCGGCTCGGGCGTAGTCTTCGTCAAGATTGGCAGACTTGTCCGATACAGAGCGGCCGACCTGGAGGCGTTCGTCGGCGCGCGCGTGCGCGCCAGTACTTCGGAATCGGAGGCGGCCGGGACCGACCGCGCGGCCTAGGCGACGCCGGTGCGCCCCGTCGACCTCCGCCGCCAGCGCGGCACCGAGCATCTACAACGCCTCGGCCCGGTGGCGATTCTGCACGCGCTGGAGGAAGTCGCTGCCGGCCGCAGCGTCGACGAAGTGCTCGTCCGGTACGCGCGCGTCGACCCCGATGTGATTCGCGCCCTCGGGGGAGATCAGTTCCCGCGGGCCGTGTTCGGGGTGGCGGCATGACCGCGGCCGAGATCGCCAAGGCGCTTGGCGGCCGTCGCGCCGGCAGCTGCTACGTCGCGCGATGCCCGGCGCACGACGACTCCTCGCCGTCGCTGGCGATTGCCGATGGAGGCAACGGGCGCGCCCTGGTGCGGTGCCACGCGGGTTGCGAACAGGCGGTCGTCATCAACGAGCTGCGTGCGCGCGGGTTGTGGGATGGCGCGGCGACTCCCCGTGATCCCGTTGCCGAAGCGAAGCGCCGGGATGCCGATCTCCGGCAGGAGCGGAAGCGCACCGACCTGGCCCTAAGGATTTGGCGCGAGCGTCGGCCCGCCGAAGGCTCCCCCGTCGAGACGTACTTGCGCATCCGCGGGCTGGTGCGGCCGATTCCACAGTCCATTGGCTTTCACCCCGCGCTACGCCACCTCGACACGGGACTCGACTTGCCCGCGATGGTCGCGGCCGTGCAATCCGGCGACGGCACGGTCGTCGCCGTCCATCGCACCTATCTGCGCGCCGACGGCAGCGGCAAGGCGAACGTCACGAACGCCAAGATGATGCTCGGCCCCTGTGCCGGCGGCGCCGTCCGCTTCGCTATTGCCGGTCCGCGTCTCGCCATCGGCGAAGGCATCGAGACATGTCTTAGCGTTCGGCAGGAGTGCCCTGACATGCCCATTTGGGCGGCGCTGTCGGCGCCGGGTCTGACGAAGGTGGTGATCCCAGAGTCAGTGCGCGAGCTGACAATTCTTGCCGATCGAGACGACACTGGTGAGCGTGCCGCGCAAGACCTGGCGAGACGCGCCGACGTCGCAACCTTGCGCGTGCGGATCGCCCGGCCGCCGAACGGCGCGAAAGACTTCAATGATGCGCTTCTCGCTGAACAAGAGGAACGCGCCCGTGGTTGATGCACCCCGTAGCATCCGCGGCTCGCTCGCGATGGCGGCCCCGCCAACGACGCGCGTACTGTTCTGGCCGGACCTCGACGCAATGCCGCGCCCACCGCAGCTGGTGAAACGACTTCTGGACACGTCCGGGCTGGCGCTCCTGGTCGGCCCACCCGGATGCGGCAAGTCATTCCTCGCCTGCGACTTCGGCCTTCACGTCGCCCTCGGCTGGCCGTGGCAGAACCGCAAGGTGCGGCAAGGCGGAGTGCTGTACATGTCCGCCGAAGGCGGCACCGGTGTCGTGCCCCGACTTCGCGCCTTCGCACAGCATCATCGCCTCGACCTGACGGATGCGCCCTTCGGGGTCGTGCTCGAGCCGACAAACCTTCTCGATCAACGCGGGGTGGATCAACTACTCGCCGACACGCGCGCTATCGACGATCTTGCCCTCGTTATTATCGACACCGCCGCTCGCACCATGCCGGGCGGGAAAGAGGATGCGGAGGACATCGGTGCCTTCGTGGCCGCCTGTGACCGCATCCGCGCCGAGACGAGTGCGGCCGTCCTGGTAGTTCACCACGTCGGCAAGGACGCATCCCGAGGCGCCCGCGGATCATCTGTGCTGCCCGCCGCGTGCGACACCGTGATCGAGGTAACGCGCGATGCTTCGACAAAGGTTGCCACCGCCGAAGTGACCAAGCAGCGGGACGGCGAAACCGGTGCCGCCCTTGCCTTCAGTCTGGAAGTCGCCGAGCTGGGCGCCGACGAAGATGGCGAGCCCGTTACCTCGTGCATCGTGGTTGCTGCCGACGGCGCTCCCACTGGCCGCGTCCTGGCGCCCGTATCAGGGCAGGCGCGCATCGCCCTGGACCAGCTTCGCCGCGCGATCGAGGATGCCGGCGAACCTCTCCCGGCGAGCAACCACAGCCCGGCTGGCAAACGTGGTGTTCGAGTCGATCTGTGGCGACGGTACTGCTACGCCGCCTTCGCCAGCGCGGAAACGGCCGACGCGAAATCAAAGGCATTCCGCCGCGCGATGGACACGTTGCAGGGGCGCGCTGTGATCGGCGCCTGGGGTGAGTGGGCATGGTGCACATGACCCGGACAAACCGGACAAACCCGGACATGTCCCGGACAGGTCCTGGGGACATCCAACCCGGACGGACACGGACACACCCCTATAAGGGTGTCCGTTGTCCGGGTGTCCTGTCCTGCCATCGTGTGAATCTACTTCCTCACCGGCACATGAGGCGACCACCGCCCAAGCCATCACGTCGCGCGCCGCAGCACTACCGCAAGCCTCCGCGGAGAGAATCGCGACCAATACCCGGGCGCTCCGCCGGCGCGCCGGCAACGAAAGGACCACACCATGACACCGCTCATCATTTTGCCCTCACGCCTACTCGACCTCGCACCGTCGCCATCGCTGGCTGCCCTCGGCCGCGCCCTTGCCGGGCAATCCCCTCGCTCAGGGCCGCCGGTGCTGATCGAGCTATCCGCCGCCTCGACCTCGCGCCCCGCCGCCGCAAAGGCAGCGCCGACCCTCGCCGATCTCCGCCGGCGCCGGGGGGAGCTTCAGCCGTGATCGCTGGCGTGCCGAGCCTCGACGCCGCCGAAGCCGGCCGCGAGAACGCCGGCCGCGATCTCGGCCTGACCCTGTAGCCCGAAAGGAACCGCAATCATGATCGCCAACGCCGCCTCGCCACCGATCGACGCCGCCACACTGCAGGACATCGCGCAAATCGTTCGCGAAAGCCCCGAGTTCCACGCGCTGCAGGAGCGACGGCGGGCCAAGACGCTCGAGCGTCGTCGCCAGCTACTTGCCGACCGCGCGAAGCATCGCCGCGCGCGCGAAAGCGAGGCAAAGCAGCAGGCCGCCGCCGTCGCAGATGCTCTGCGAGGCGCAGAGGGAGCCCGGCAGGCCTCGGTCGCGGCCAACAAAGTTCACGGCGCCGCGTTGAACGCGCAGATGAGCGCGTCGTTCGCCGCGGACCGTCGCGAGGAATCGATCAGGGCGGAGCTGGTGGATACTGAGGACCCGTCGATCGCTGATGCTCTCCGCTTCCTCGCGAACGAGATCGACAGGACACGAGCCGCGCACGCCACCATGCAGGAGCGCTCAACGAACCTCCTGAATGGCGCGCCTTCGTTCAAGACGGTCGGCAACACCGCCGAGGTAGCAGCGCGCATCGCAACTATCCGCACCGCGATGACCGAGGTCGAGGCGCTACGGGAGCTGGCGATCGACGACACCGCCGGCACGGTCAGAAAGATTCTCGCGACACTGCCGCCCCTCTCCTCGCTGTAGGGGCACGCTGGCAGAGCCGTAGTCGCACGCCGCTAGAAAATACCTGTGCAGGAGGCAAAAAGGACCGGCACCCCGGTATTTTTTCACCGGTTCGAATCTGGAGGGCCGGGGGGTGTTCTTTGCTGCCGTAGGTGCGGCGTGCCGCTGGTCCGCGGCTACAAGTGGTGCTCCGTCGATTGTCGCGAGTCGGCGACTATTCATCGCTAGCTGCGTGGTACGCCGCACACCGCCAATGTTTACGGCCCAGTCCCTCCCGGAATGAACGTTCCGGGAGGGGCGGCGCTGAGAATCCCTTTCAGATTCGACTCTTGACTCGATTCTCGCATAGGAGTCGCTTCGGGAGGGCTCGGGGGTGGCCGCAGCGAAGCTCACTACGAAGCAGGCAATCGACATCGCCAGCAAGCACATGAAAGGGCTTGCCGGGCACGAGTTCGATTTGCTGACAGTAGCAAAGCCGGTATCGCCTGACGCGGCCGTCAACCTCGCCAAGGTTATTTCCAAACTCTCGCCGCTCCTCGGAAACCTCATCGAGTTCAACACTTGCGAGTACCTCTCCGACAAGCCGGAGTTCGAAGGCATCGGCAAGTGGCGGCGACAGGACCCAGGCTTTCCGGATGCGATTTTTGACGGCGATATTACGCCGACGCCCGGCTTCGAAATCAAAGCGTGGTTTCCGTTGGCGACTGAGATAACCGCACGCTTCAAGGACAGTCAAAATCACTTCCTAGACGACCGTACCTATGTGGCGATGATTGCGTGGCTCCCGGAGCATCTCATCTACGGCAAGCCCTACATCGTGGACGTGGTTATTGTGTCGGGCGCCTCAGTCGCAAAGTCGCGCGACGACCACTACCACAATCCCCCGGACTATCTTGTTCTGGAGCCGGAAGACACGAAGGCCCGGACGCGCAATCTGCAACAGACCAACACCAACGGGTACAAGTTCCAGGGAACACCGGAGCAGTTCAAAGAGGCTCAGAAGGTCGTGGTCGGCTGGGGTAAGGGCGGGTCTGACTACAAACCGACGCCCGATTACCAAGCGATGATCCGCGAGCTGCTTAAGTTTCCGTACCGCTTGGATACCAATTACGCGAAGATGGACCGCATCGTGCACGCCGAGCTAGAGGCGTTTAAGACCCGCGTCCAGAACACGAAAGTGAACGGCATGACGGTCCGCGAGTGGCGCAACGTTCTCGGCACCGAGGACGACAAGTTGTTGCGCAACGCGCTGGAGAAGCACCTGCAAATTAGAGAAGCGGATGCTGAGACGCTTCGGAAATAAGACGCTCTACCCCGTAGTGGAAATACGTGCCGTCCGTCTCCGCACCGAACGCACGACGACCTAGCCGGCGAGCCGCCACACACCCGGTAAAGAGACCGCCGAACGGCTCCCATATCGCTTCGCCTTCCTTGGTGGCGGCTTCAATAATCCGCGACATCAGGTCAAGCGGCTTTTGGTTGAGGTGCACCGCTTTTCCGGATGTGCCGTGTGTCTTAATTCGCTCCGCACCTCGGACGGCATTTCGCTGCCAGACGTTCGTGACCCCGTGCGGGCAGTTGAAATTGGTACGGGTCTTTGCCCACTCCGCTCCGGACATCGGCGTCCTGCCGTCGACCGAGAAGTAGGGCCGACCCTCGTGCTTGCCGTGCTCATTCGCATAGGCAACGAGCTTTTCAAACATGGCCACGGGCATCCAATACCAAAGGTGGCCTTGGTCGAGGTACTTCCGGACGGCCGCGTCCGCGACCCCACACGCCGTGTTAGCGGTTCGCACTGGGAGCCCCGTGCGCTTCCATTCCTCCAGGAGCCAGTGCTTTAGCAACTTGCCATGCACACGGGCTTCAAAGACGTATTGCACGCAGACCTCCGACACGACGGGAAAACGCCGGATCTTTGTCGTGTTCACATTGCCCGCAATGTGCCCGATGCCTTTGTCCCAAATGTTCGCATTGACATAGCGCCACCCGTGCTTTTCCAGAATCGGGTGCACCGCCGCCCAGCCAATTTCTGAGTTCCAAAACCATAGCGTCGTCTGCGGAGTTGCCGCCTTCGACCACCGCTCGACGTGCCGGTCGTACCACTCGGGCATGCCGGTGTGGTCTGATGTGTCGCCCTCGAACCCGAGTACGCCGTAAGCCCCGTCGGAGACGATGCACGCAGGCCGGTCCCATTCCTTGTAGAAATTCAGGCTATCGCCGTAGTGCACCTGCACGAGCTCGTCTTTGTGCAGGCTCGTCGCCGGAGCTTCTTCGCGGACAATCGACTTGCCTCGTCCGACCGTGGACGTAAATGCGCGACGCTTTCTGGGAGCAACTTCGGGAGCTTCTTCCAACGGCTCTATTTCCTTTTCCGCGACTCCGCGCATTGTTGACCTGAGCCGCAACTTTCATCCAGAGATAAGTAGAGTCCGTTCCTCATTGGAGCCTTTGTGGCTCGGTGGTTCAACGGGATGGGCGCGAGACCCCCAGGTGGGCGCAGCGCCCGAGCGTCCACATCAAGGGCGCCTCCGGCCGGTTTCCATTGCCTGCATCGATGGCAGCGAGGTGTCTGCACCATGAGACTAGGCGCAGGCAGCAGGAGGGCCGCACGGCGTTACCTTTCTGATGGTGTCCGCGACCGGTGGCACCTACTCCCTGGCGGCGTGGGTCCCCACGCTTGAAGGGACGTCGTGGCCTGTGCAGTCGATAGGCGTGCGCGTGGACGATAGGCCTCCCGTTCAATCCGGTAGGTGCCCGCCCTTCTCAGGCCCTGCGCAATCGACGGCGCCAATGCCCACTGCCACGCCCCGTGGCGCCCGCTCCGGCGCCCTGAAAGCCGCTAGTTGCCGTAGGTATCAGGGAGTCCGCGCCCCCAAAGGCCCACCCCCGAGCACACGAGCACTGACGCCTCGCCCTGCAATCGGGCGGTGGTCCTGAGCCCAGGGGCCAGCGAAATCGCGCCGCTTGGTATCCCGGTGGTATCCGGCTCCGTACTGATGCGCCAGCGTGACCTCTAACTCATTGAAATCCTGGTGCCGAAGGGCGGGATCGAACCGCCGACCTACTGATTACGAATCAGTTGCTCTGCCGCTGAGCTACTTCGGCGCGCAGGAGATCCCCTGGGCGGCTTGGGTGGCGTGGCCGGAGCCATGACCCAATAACGGCGCAACCGCAGGGGTTGGCGGCGCGGAAGCTACGGCCCCTGCCCCACCCCGTCAACGCTCGCGGCGGCGGAGCGCTCGCCTTTCTTAGGGGTCGCGCGGGCCGATGACCGGCACGTCGGGCGGCATGGGGGCAAGGAACTGCGGCGGCGGCGCTTGGGGGGACTCGGCCCCGCCGTTGCCGCCGGCGCCGGCACCGGGTCCCGAGGCCGCCGCCGGCGGAGCGATACGGGCTACGGGCACGGGCGCCCGGGCCAGGGCGACGGCGCGCATCTGCGCCGTCGCGGCGCTGCCGTCGTCGGCGATGGGCAGCAGGATGTGACGCCACTCGAGCGCGTCGAACGCGTTGCAGAACGGGCAGCTCGGACGCCAGTCGGGCGTGCCTTGGCCACACTTGCCGCACACCCACATCGGATCGGGGCGGGCGCTGGAGGCGCGCATCAGCCAGTCGCGCGCGGCGAGGCCGGGGCCGTGCTCGGCGTCCTCGAGCTCGGCCCACAGGCGGCAGACGCGCGATTCCAAATCCTGCGCGCGCGACCCGCCGACCACTTCGAGGCTGCGGCGGGCGCGCGGAAAATCGCCGGCGGCGATGGCGGTCCGCGCGATGGCGATGTCGCCCTCGATGTGTCCGGGCGTGAGCGCGGCGAGCGCCTGGGTACGGCCGAGGCGCTGCTTCGCGGATTCCTCCGGCCACACGGCGAGCAATGCGGCCGCCACGTCGGGATGTGGCGCGGCACGCCACGTCGTCTCCAGCACGCGGTGCGCGCGCTTCGGTTTGCCCACCGTCGTCAGCAGACGCGCCGCGGCGACCGCGGCGGGAACGAACTCGGGCGCGCTAGTGTGCGCCTTCTCGGCAATCGTCGCCGCTGCCGGGCGATCGCCCGATGCCTCGACGTCCGCCGCTTGCTCCAACAAGAGGATGGCGCGGCGGCGGCGCAGGGTCTCGGGGGCGCCGCCGCGGCGGCCGACGTCGTGCAGCAGCGCCTCGGCCTGCTTCCACTGGTTGGCTTCGAGCTGCAGCTCGAACAGCGTCGACTGAATCCATTCGCTTTGCGGACTCAGGCGATACGCCTGGCGAGCATGCTCGAGCGCCGCGACGGTGTTGCCCTGGCGCAGCTCGGAGGTGAGCAGGCCGCGCAAGCCGAGGAACTCGAGCTCGGGATTGGCGACCATCAGCCGGAAGTACTTCTCGGCGGCGCGATCGTCGCCCTTGAGCTGCGCCGCCTGCGCCGACAGCAGCAACGTGAGCGGCGGCTCCTCGAGAAGCGACTCGGCGCGCTTGGCGAGGCGCGAGGACTCTTCGGCGTCGCCGGCAGCAACCGCGACCATGCCGCGCGTCAGCGCGCGGTAGCCCTGGCGGCGGCGTTCGGCCTCGTGGGCGGCGCGCAGCCGGCGCGGTGCCGTGCGCATCCAGCGCCAAAAGCGATAGAGAAGTGCGACGAGGATGGCGAAGAGCAGCACCGCGCCGATCGCCACGCCGACCGAGCTTTCGATGCGCCACTCGCCCCAGTCGATGGCGACGATGCCGGGATACTCGGCGAGCCACGCCGCGGCGAAGCCGACCACGCCCAGCACCACCACGACCAGCGCGGCGCGCATCATGGCGCGACGGGCCCGGCTCCGGAGGCGATCGCCACGGCGCGCGCTGCGATGGCGGCGCCCGCCTGATCGAGCGTGAGGCGCGCGCGAGCGCGACCGAGCCAGTCGGCGAGCGCGGCGCGCAACGGCGGTGAAGCCTGGTCGGCGAGCGCGACAGCGCTGGCGACGTCGCCTTCGTACAGAAGCGCCTGGGCGCGCTCGATGCGGCCGGCGTCGTCGGTGATGTCGCCGGTGCGGCGCACGCGCACGATACTGCGGACACCGCGCAGCACGGCGTCGGTCCAGCCTTGCGCATCAGCCTGCACATCCGCTTGCGCCGCGGCGGCGGCGCGATCGAGGTCGCGCGCGAGATCACCAGCCGTGGGTGCGCCGGTCGCGGCGAACGGCGTGATGCTTTCGAGAATGGCGTTGACCGCGGTGTCGCCGGGGCGGCCAAGGGCGGCGCGGAACGCGGCAAGCTCGGCGGCAAAGGGTCCATCGCCGCGCATACGCTCGCGCAACTGAGTCGCCGCGACGATGGTGGCGCCGGCCCCGACGCCCGGCGCGGCGTTGCGTGCGGCGCGCTCGAGCTCATCGATGCGCGCCTGCAGCATCGCGACTTGGCGCGCCACCGCGTCGGCGGCTGCGGTCGCGGCAGCCGGGCTGGGTTGCGCGGCGCGCAACTCGGTGAGCGCGCGCTCCGCGTCGGCAAGGCGGGTCGCCAGCGCTTCCGCCGCAGCGCGCGCCGCGGCATCTGCCGTGGCACCCGGAGCGGTAGCGGCCGCTTCGATGGCGGCGAGGCGGCGTTCGAGGGCAGTGACGGCGGCGGGATCGAGGGTCGCGGTGCGCGGCACCGCCTCCAGCCGCGCCACAAGGTCGGCGACCTGGGTGCGGAGCTCAGCGACGAGCCGCGCGGTCTCGGCGGCCGGTTGCTCTCCGGCTCGCGCGGCGGCGACGACGCGCTCGTTGGTCTGGGCGAGCTCGGAGCGCAGCGCGGCAAGTTCGCGTCGCAGGGCGTCGCGGTCGGCGTTCGCCGCAACGAGCTGACTTTGCAGGGCGGCAACGACCGGCGTCTCGCCACCGGTCTGGCGCATGCCGGCAATCCACACACCGGCAGAGACGAGAGCGGCTCCGAGAAGAGCACCGAGCACGAGAGCCGGCCAGCGCCGCGCACGTTTCGCCGGCGGGACCGACGCCAGCCGGTCGTCCGGCGTATCCGCCGCCGGCGCCGCCACGGTCGTCGTCCTGTCGGCTGGCATCTCCTGGGGCGGCGGCGAGTCGGTCATGAACTCCTAGGTTCCGGGAGCGGGGAGCAGCGCCAGCAGCGCCGCCTGGTTCGGCGAGGGCGCGGTGCGCACCGTGGCCCAAGGCAGCGCGGCGGCCTCGCCGGCGATGGCGGCGCTGAGGCAGAACGCCTGGGCATCGCGGCAACGGCCGGCAAGGCCCGCCCCTTGCAGCAGCCTAACAAACGTATTCGCGCTGCGGGGAGAGAAAAACAGGACCCCATCGAACGCACCGCCCCGTACCGCGGACGCGGCCTGCTGGGGCAATGCCGTCGCCTGCGCGGCCTCGTACAGGATCGCGCGCCGGTATTCGAAGCCCGCAGCGGCCAGACCGGCGGAAACATCGGTGACGTCCCGCGCACTGACGTGCAGCAGAGCGCCGCGCGCCGGGTCGAGGGTTTCGCGCACGTACTGGACGAGCGCGCTGCCGTCACCTTGGGCCGAACGCACTCTCATGAAACGCAAGGCTCGCGCGACGTCGGCCGTGGCGTCCCCGACCGCGATGACGGGAATGGAGCGCTCGGATCGCTGCGCAGCAAACGCACGCGCGCCGGCGGCGCTGGTGAAGAGCAGTGCTTGCACGCCATCGAGTTCGACGGTGACGCCGGTGAGCTGGCGGACAATGAGGAGCGGACACACGATCGGCGCATGGCCGAGGGCGCGCAGCTGCTCCGCGGTTGCCTCCGCTTCGACCGCCGGCCGGGTGACGAGCAGGCGCATGTCAGGTGGTGAAGAAGTTCGGGCCGGCGCGCCGGCGCAATTCTTCGCCAGCGTCACGACCCATCGCTTCCGCGTCCTTGTCGGAACCGCGTCGCTCGGCGTCATGGCGCTTGCTGCCGTCCGGTGCGAGCACCGCGGCGCGCAGCGTCAGGACGCCATCGCCGTCGATCTCGGCCAGCGCGGCGATCGGCGTGCGGCACGAGCCTTCGAGCGCGGCCAACAGCGCGCGCTCGGCGGCGGTGGCGCGCTCGGATGCCGCATGACTGACGCGCTGCAGCATGCCGCGTGCCGCAGAGTCGTCGGCGCGGCAGGTAATGGCAATGGCGCCCTGGGCGACCGCCGGCAGCATCTCGGCGGGATCGAGCACCGCATACGCGGATGCATCGATGCTCAGGCGGTTCAGCCCGGCAAGGGCGAGCAGCGTCGCTTCGGCGGCGCCCTCGTTGATCTTCTTGATGCGGGTCTGGACGTTGCCGCGCAGGCCCACGATGGTGACGTCGGGACGGCGGCCGCGCACTTGCGCGGCGCGCCGCAGCGACGACGTGCCGAGGCGCGCGCACTTCGGCAGCGCCGCAATACTCTCGGCACCGATCAATACGTCGCGCGGGTCCTGGCGCGGCAGCACGGCGCCGACAACGATGCCATCGGGCAGCTCGGTCGGCAGATCCTTCATTGAGTGCACGGCGATGTCGGCGTAGTGGCCGAGCAGGGCTTCGTCGATTTCCTTGGTGAACAGGCCCTTGCCGCCGGCTTCGGCGAGCGGGCGGTCCTGGATCTGGTCGCCACTCGTCTTGATGACCAGGAGGTCCGGCGCCGCAAGCATCCCGGCGCTGGCCGCGACCAGAGTCATGGCGACCTCTTTCGCCTGGGCAAGCGCCAGGGGGCTGCCACGGGTGCCGATCGTCAGACGATCGGAGTCTTCGATGTCGTCGCGGATGACCTCGCCGTCATCCCAGCCGGGTTGCGGGACCATGGCCGTGGTGCTAGAGCGGCGGCACACAAAAGGCAAGCATGACGGGCGTCGTCCTAGGCATCGAAACGAGTTGCGACGAGACGGCGGCCGCGGTCGTCGCCTTCGATCGCCGCATCTTGTCGTCCCTGGTGCTGTCCCAGCTCGAGGACCATCGCGCCTATGGCGGCGTGGTGCCCGAGATCGCCGCGCGCGCCCACATCGAGCATCTCGACGGACTGGTCGAGGGCGCCATGGCAAAGGCCGGCGTGGGCTTCGCCGATCTCGCCGGGGTCGCCGCCACCGCGGGACCTGGGCTGATCGGCGGCGTGCTGGTGGGGCTGGTGACTGGCAAGGCCATCGCGGCGGCGGCCGGCTTGCCGTTCATCGCGGTCAATCACTTGGAGGGCCACGCGCTGTCGGCGCGCCTCTCCCACGATGTGAAATTTCCGTACCTGTTGCTTCTCGTCACCGGCGGGCATTGCCAGCTGATCGCCTGCGAAGCGCTGGGACGCTACGAGCGCCTGGGCACCACCATCGACGACGCCATCGGCGAGGCGTTTGACAAAAGCGCGCGGCTGCTCGGCATGGGCTATCCCGGCGGACCGGAGATCGAGCGCGCTGCCGCAACCGGCAATGCGCGCGCGTTCGCGCTGCCGCGTCCGATGGTCGGGCGTGCGGGCTGTGACTTCTCCTTCTCGGGCCTGAAGACCGCCATCCGCCGCATCACCGAAGAACGTACGCTGTCGCCGCAGGACGTCGCGGACCTGGCGGCGTCCTTCCAGGCAGCGGTCGGCGATGTGGTGGTCGATCGTACGCGCAACGCCATGCTCAAGTTTGCGGAGCGATACCCGAACGGACGCACGCTGGTCATTGCCGGCGGCGTCGCCGCGAACGCCGCGCTGCGCGAGCGCCTGGAGGCGGCGACGAAGAAGTCCGGCTTCACGGTCGTCGCGCCGCCCAAGGAGCTGTGCACCGACAACGCCGCGATGATCGCCTGGGCCGGCGCCGAGCGCGTGCAGGCGGGCCTGACGGATGCACTGGACGCGCCGGGGCGGGCGCGCTGGCCTCTGATGGAACTGGCCGCGAGGAACGCCCAAGGGATCTCAACGTGAGCGCCGCGATCCGTCGCATCGGTGTCGTCGGCGGCGGCGCGTGGGGCACGACCCTCGCGCTGCTGGCAGCGCGCGCCAAGCTGCGCCCGACGTTGTGGGTGCGCGAGGCGGATGTCGCGGCGGCGATCAACGCCGGCGGCGACAACCCGTTCCTGCCGGGCGTGAAGCTCGAGGGCGGCATCCAGGCCAGCACCGAATTCGCCGCGCTCGCGGAGTCCGACGCGCTCCTGCTCGCCGCGCCCGCGCAGTATCTGCGCAGCGTGTGCCGGTCCCTGCGCCCGCATGTGCGCAGCGGCGCCCCGCTCGCCATCTGCAGCAAGGGCATCGAAGAGACGAGCGGCGCGCTGCTCAGCGAAGTGGTCTCCGCGGAGATTCCGAGCGCGCCGATCGCCGTGCTGTCGGGACCGACCTTCGCGCCCGAGATCGCACGCGGATTGCCGGCCGCGGTGACCCTCGCCTGCAAGGATGCGGAGATTGGCAGGGCGCTGGTCGAGGCGATCGGCACGCCGACGTTCCGTCCCTACTTGTCGTCCGACATCGTCGGCGCCCAGGTGGGCGGCGGCGTCAAGAACGTCATCGCCATCGCCTGCGGCATCGTCGCCGGACGCAAGATGGGCGACAACGCGCGCGCCGCGCTGGTGACGCGCGGTTTGGCGGAGATTCAGCGCCTGGGTCGCGTGCTGCAGGCGCAGCCGGCCACGCTGATGGGATTGTCCGGCCTGGGCGACCTGGTTCTGACGTGCTCGTCCGAGCAGTCGCGCAACTTCAGCCTGGGCGTCGCCCTCGGCCGCGGCAAGACGACGGCCGAAGTGGTCGCGTCGCGCACGTCCGTGGCGGAAGGCGTCTCCACTGCGGCCGCGGTCGTGCGCCTCGCCGCACGGCTCAAGATCGAGATGCCGATCTCGGCGGCGGTAGACGCCATCGTCAACAAGCGCGCCCCGATCGACCGCGAGATCCAGGCGCTGCTGGCGCGTCCGTTCCGCGTGGAAGGAGAATAGGGTTCCTGCGCCAGCGGAGCGACGGCGCGGGACAACGTAGAAGGGGGCACCATGCTGTACGCCATCATCGCCATCGACCGGCCAGGCCGGCTCGACCTGCGCCTGAAGACGCGGGCCAAGCACCTAGCCTACCTCGCCAAGAGCAAGAAGAAGGTGCGCGCGGCCGGTGCATTCACGGACGAGGCCGGCGCGCCGGTCGGCAGCCTGATCATCGTCGAGTGCAAGACGCTGGCGGAGGCCGACAAGCTGATCGCCGGCGATCCCTACACCAAGGCGGGTGTGTTCGAGAGTGTCACCGTGCGGCCGTGGAAGCACACCGTCGGCACAGGGCTTCCCGAACTGGTGCTGTGATGCAGTACTGGCTGCTGAAGACCGAGCCCGAGGAATATTCCTGGGACATGCAGGTCAAGAAGAAGATCGGCAACTGGGACGGCGTGCGCAACACGCGCGCGGCGTCATACCTGAAGCGCATGGAGAAGGGCGATCTCTGCTTCTTCTATCACACGGGAAAGGAGAAGCAGATCGTCGGCGTCGTGCGCGTGCGCAAGACCTCGTACCCCGACAAGTCGGACGAGACCGGCAAGTTCGTCATGGTGGACGTCGAGACGGTCGAGCCGTTTCCGACGCCGGTGACGTTGAAGCAGGTCAAAGCCGACCCGCGATTCGCCGAGATGCAGCTCGTGCGCATCGCGCGGCTGTCGGTGCAGAAGGTCGAACCGGACGCATGGAAAGCGATCCGCCAACTCGGTGGCCTGAAATAGAGAACGTCCCGGCAGCGGGCACTTTCCTGTGCCGATTGGACGAGATCCGCGATCCGGGCGGGCGCGAGTTCTCGTTCGGCACGCCGCCGCGCGTGTTCGAGATGTTCGTCGTGCGCATGGGGGACGCGGCCTACGGCTACGTCAACGACTGCCCGCACACGCACTCGCCGCTCAACTGGCAGCCGGGCATGTTCCTCGACTACACGCGCAAGAACATCCACTGCGCCACCCACGGCGCGCAGTTCCGCATCGAGGACGGCTATTGCATCTGGGGGCCCTGCAAGGGCGACTCGCTGACGCCGATTCCGGTGCGTGTGGAAAACGGCGTGGTGATCGTCGCCTAAACTACGCCGCTACGAACTTGCGGTAGTCCTTCACCAGATCAGCCACCACCAGGTCCAAGAACTGCTTGCCGTGCTCCGGTGTGGACAGCGCCGGATGCGAGCCCATGCGGCCGTCGGGGAAGCGGCGGCGGAAGTCGAAGGCGTCGGCAAAGTCGAGGGTCGCCGGCGGCGCCGGATCCATCTTCGCTTTCTTGATGTGGTCCGGATAGACGTGCTGGGTCAGCGACACTTCGGACGGCGTCGCGTGGAGGCCTTCGTGCTCGCCGTAGAGTTCCTTCGCCAGCGCCACGACCGGCGGGCGCAGCCACCAATTGCGCAGCGTGCACTGCACGCCGCCGCGATTGTCACCGGTGCCGCCAGGTATTGCGGAGCGCGCCTCCAGCGCGACGCGCGGCGCCATGCTCGTCTCGGCGTAGATCTCGCCGAAGGCCGAAGTCACCGGCGCGATGTTGCCGCCGTGGCCGTTGACGAAATAGAAGCGCCGGAAGCCGTGCGCCGCGAGCGAGACGACGCAATCGCGCACCACCTGGATGAACGTGGACGGCCGCAAGGTCATGGTGCCGGGAAACGCCATGTGGTGCTGGGCCATGCCGACGGCGATGGTCGGCGTCACCAGGGCGTCGACCGCATCGCCCAGGCCCTGCCCCACCACCTCGGCGCAGATCGCGTCGGTGCCGATGAGGCCGTTGGGGCCGTGCTGCTCGGTGGAGCCGATCGGCACGATGATGCCCGCCGAGCGCTTGAGGTACGCCTCAACTTCCGACCAGGTGCATAGGGCCAGCAACATGCGCTTCGTCCTCGTCCGGCGCTTGCGCCGACGCTTATCTAAAGTTGTCCTTGGCGGCATACTAGCCGCGACGACGCTTGGGAGGGGACGGCAATGTCGGAGCAGTTGTTTCCGGTCAGCGAGGCATGGGCCAAGCGCGCCTGGGTGAACCAGGCGCGCTACCAGACCATGTACCAGCGCTCGATCGACGACCCGGAGGGCTTCTGGGCCGACGAGGCCGGGCGCATCGACTGGATCAAGAAGCCGACCAAGATCAAGGACGTCGACTACACCGGCGACGTGCGTATCCGCTGGTACTGGGACGGCGCGCTGAATGCCTCATCCAACTGCATAGACCGGCACCTCGCCAAGCGCGGCGACCAGGTCGCCATTCTGTGGGAAGGCGACGACCCCAAGGACTCGAAGGCGATCACCTATCGCGAACTGCATGTCGCGGTAGCCAAGTTCGCCAACGCGCTGAAGGCGCAGGGCGTGAAGCGTGGCGACGCGGTGACAATCTATATGCCGATGATTCCCGAGGCGGCGATGGCGATGCTGGCCTGCGCGCGCATCGGCGCCATGCACTCGGTGGTGTTCGGAGGATTCTCGGCCGAGTCGCTCGCAAGCCGCATCCGCGACTGTTCGTCCAATCTCGTCATCACCGCCGACGAAGGCGTGCGCGGCGGCAAGAAGATTCCGTTGAAGGCAGCGACCGACACCGCGCTGCAGTCGTGCCCGACGGTGAAGAAGGTGCTGGTGGTGAAGCGCACCGGCGGCCCCATCAACTGGGTGCAGGGCCGCGACGTCTGGTACCACGACGCGATTGCGACGGTGTCCGCCGAATGCCCGCCGGAAGCGATGGGCGCCGAGGATCCGCTGTTCATCCTGTACACGTCGGGATCGACCGGCAAGCCGAAGGGCGTGCTGCACACGACCGGCGGCTACATGGTGTTCGCGTCGATGACGCACCAGTACGTCTTCGACTACCACGACGGCGACGTCTACTGGTGCACCGCCGACGTCGGCTGGGTGACGGGGCACAGCTACATCGTCTACGGACCGCTCGCCAACGGCGCCATCACGCTGATGTTCGAGGGCGTTCCGAACTATCCGGACGCGTCGCGTTTCTGGCAGGTCATCGACAAGCACAAGGTCAACACGTTCTACACGGCGCCCACCGCCATCCGCGCGCTGATGCGCGAAGGCGAGGCGCCGGTGCAGAAGACATCGCGCGCGTCGCTGCGACTGCTGGGCAGCGTCGGCGAGCCGATCAATCCGGAAGCGTGGCTTTGGTATCACCGCGTCATCGGCAACGGACGCTGTCCGATCGTCGATACGTGGTGGCAGACGGAGACGGGTGGCATCCTCATCTCGCCGCTGCCGGGAGCCATCGGGCAGAAGCCCGGCTCGGCCACCAAGCCGTTCTTCGGCGTGCGGCCCGAGGTGGTGGACGCGTCCGGCAAGGTGCTCGAGGGCGAGGCGAGCGGAATGCTGTGTCTGGCGGACTCGTGGCCGGGCCAGATGCGCACGGTGCTCAACGACCACAAGCGCTTCGTCGAAACGTACTTCGCGCGCTTCCCGGGCAAGTACTTCACCGGCGACGGCGTGAGGCGCGACAAGGACGGCTACTACTGGATCACCGGGCGAGTGGACGACGTCATCAACGTCTCCGGACATCGCCTGGGCACCGCCGAGGTCGAGAGTGCCCTGGTCGCGCACCCCAAGGTTGCCGAGGCCGCCGTCGTCGGGTACCCGCACGACATCAAGGGTACCGGCATCTACGCGTATGTAACCCTGAAGCTCGGGGTGGAGACCACCGATGCCCTGCGCAAGGAACTCGGCGAGTGGGTGAAGAAGGAGATCGGCGCGATCGCCCGCCCGGATCTCATCCAGTGGGCACCTGGATTGCCCAAGACGCGCTCGGGCAAGATCATGCGGCGAATCCTTCGCAAGATCGCCGAGAACAACTACGGCGACCTGGGCGACACATCGACGCTGGCGGACCCATCTGTGGTTGAAAATCTGGTCCAGAACCGCATGAACCGGCCGAATCCCTAAGGGTTTCAGGCACCTAACGAGCGTTCGAAAAAAACCGCGCGGACGACGCCGGCAGTCTTGTAATCGCACGACCGTTCTGCGAATACTCCCGCCCGTTGGGGGTCAGCGGGCATGGGTAAGAAGGGCGCGCGTACGCGCGATTCCATTCTGGAGCGGGCTGTCGCCATCGCGAGCCGCGATGGCCTGGAAGGCCTCACCATTGGCGGCCTCGCCAAGGACCTCGACCTCTCCAAGAGCGGGCTGATCGCGCACTTCGGCACCAAAGAGGCGCTCGACCTCGCGGTGCTGCAGACCGCCGCGGCGCTGTTCGGCAACCTCGTCATCGTTCCGGCCAACCAGGCCGCCCCCGGCGAGACGCGCCTGCGCGCCCTGTTCGACGGCTGGCTCCGGTACTCCGGCAACAAGCAGATGCCGGGCGGCGACATCTTCCTGAGCGCGGCGACCGAGCTCGACGACAAGCCCGGCGTGTGCCGCTACTACGTAGCGCGCGTCCATAAGGACTGGATCACTGCGCTGGAGAGCGCGACGCGCGAGGCGATGGGGAACGGACAGTTCCGCGACAACCTCGACCCCGGCCAGATCGCCTTCAACATCCTGGCGATCCAGCAGGGCTACAACACCTACCATCGCCTGCTGAACGCCAATAACGCCGAGGCCCGCGCTCGCGCCTCGTTCGAGTCGCTGATGCTGCGCGCCCGCGCCGAAGGCCGCGAAGCTCCAGCCGGCGCGCCCGCGACGGGCGCCGCAGGCCAGGCGGCTCGCTAGCACCAGCCGACGCGCGTGCGGCCGTCGTAGGCGCGCACCAGCTCCAACGATCGCAGATGAGCGGCGATGTCTTCGCCCGCAGCATCGGTGACGCGGGCAACGCACAGGAAACGGCAGAAATCGGCCAATTTTCGCAAACTTTCGCGTACTCGAAAGGACGGAAAACTGCGGAAGAGAACCTGAATTGCGTGCCCTTTGCGTGCCCCACTTTCCGGTTGGAGTTGCCAGTGGCGGACAGCCCTACCGTCATACGCCGTTGCGGGGCATATGCGACCGAAAGCGACTTCGCTGAATACGCAACATTTGCGTGGCGCGGGTGCAAGACGCGCAAATGATGATCGGAGCATCGCTCTTACCGCGTGGTCGCGGGCGCAGGTGCACTTCTCATGCGGCGTTATCGAACAAACTAGGGGGGGCGAGACCCCCAACCCGCTTCTCACGGGTCGGAGGATCGCCCGGCATTCAATCAGTATCTCCCGGTCTGAAAGGCACTCAACTGGGGATCAACGCCTCAAGGAGCGTGCTAAAGCGGCTCATAGCCCCTCGCCTTCATGATGGCGCTGGCGGCGGGTCCCACCAGAAACTGAAGGAGTTCCTTGCCGGCTTTGGGTTCTGCGGCGAGCGTTGCCACGCCACCGGGCAGGACGATGTAATTCTGCAATTCACGCGGGAATGGTCCGAGGACTTGAACGCCCTGGACGGCGAGAAGTTCAGGAACGATGTGCGCGGCGACCTCCGCTTCACCCCGAGCAACGAGCTCGGCGGGGCTGCCACTGGTCGTCAGCTTAGCCTTGGCTTTGATGGCGGCGGCGATTCCCAGGCGTTCTTGCACTTGGGTGAAGTACACGCCGGTCAGTCCCTCCTCCGGATAGGTGACGGACTTCGCATCGAGCAGAACGCGCGTAAACCCCTCGACCGAGCTGATGTCCGGCTTGGGCGCACCGGCGCGCACCGCCAGCCCCATGCCGCTGCGCGCGACATCTACCCGAGTATCCGCGACAAGCGTGCCCGCCTTGATCAGCTCATCGATGACCGGAATGGTCAGGATGGCGACGTCGAACTTCTCGCCGGCGTCGATCTGCCTCTTCAACGCACCGGCCACGTCGAATGTGATCACCAGCCTGTGCCCCGTGGCGCGCTCGAACTGAGGGCCAAGTTCCTGCATCACGGCCCTGATGCCGATGGTGCTCAGGACCTTGACCTCCGCGGCGTCGGCGGCTTGGGCCGGCGCGAAGGCCAAAATCATTCCGAAAGCCACCACTGAAAGCACGTGGTGATTCGCCGACACGCGCGCGTTCCGATCCGTACCTAGAGACATGTGCGGTCCTCCGAGTTCGCTCAATCTGGACTCGCAACGTAAGCGCTGGTAGCGTTCACCAGAAACGCTTTATAAAGAACCAATCAATCTCAAATACAGAATGGTCTGGGCATGCAATTTTCTGACCTTTCCACATTCTCGGCCGTGGCGCGCTGCGGCGGGATCACCCGCGCAGCGGACGAACTCAGGACAGTGCAGTCGAACGTCACGAACCGAATCAAGGCACTCGAGACGGAGGTAGGTGTCCTCCTGTTCGAGAGACACAGCCGCGGCATGAAGCTGACTGGAGCGGGTCGGCGATTGTTGCCCTACGTCGAGCGCTTGGCGGCTTTGTCGCGGGAGGCAATGGTTGCGGCGTGCGACGATGGGGTGGCCAAGGGCACATTGGCCATCGGCTCAATGGAGACGACAGCTGCGGTTCGTCTACCACCGTTGCTTGCGCGTTTCTGCAGGGCGTTTCCCGCGGTGCGGTTGACCCTACGCACAGGTCCGACTGCCGCACTCGTGGCTGCAGTCCTTGATGGTTCACTCGACGGCGCGTTCGTGGCTGGCCCCGTCGATCATCCTGACCTCGCCTTCGTCTCCGCGTTCAACGAGGAGCTTGTGCTTGTCAGTGCTCGGCGCTGGCCAAACCTTGCCGCCTTGCGCAAGGGAACGCCGGAAGTGGGCCCTGCCGCTCTCGTATTCCGCAGTGGGTGCTCGTACAGGCAGAGGCTGGAGCAGGTCTTGGCGGAGCTTGGTTGGCCCACCTCCGCGCGACTGGAGTTCGGGACTCTCGACGGTATCATTGGCTGCGTCGCAGCGGACATGGGCGTTACGCTACTGCCGCGCAGCGTTGTCGCTCGCAGCGGGTTGAGCAGCAGCGTCCGCGTGCACGCGCTCAGCAGGTCCCACAAGCGAGTCGAAACCATTTTCATTCGGCGCCGCACCGTCCATGAAGACAGCGCACTGAGAAGCTTTGTCTCCTGCGTGGCGTCAGGCGCTTCGGAAGCGGCGGCATGAACGTCGATCGATTCGGCGCGTTCGACAACGTCCCCGGTCCACACCACGCCCAGGGCACGGCGGCCCCTCGATGCTGCAGCGCCTCGAGATCACTGAGCGGCGGTGCAGTCGACGCGAGCGTCAATCGCGGGCGGCGGCTAACGACATAAGTTCGCCACCGCTCGTACATCGTTCTAGTCGAAAGGTGGTGGGCGCACGTGGGATCGAACCACGGACCTCTTGCATGTCAAGCAAGCGCTCGTACCGCTGAGCTATGCGCCCCTACGTAACCCCGTAGAGTCGTTTTGCGTGCCCATAGCGTGCCGGATGAGGTGTAACTAGTTGAAATCGCTATCTTTTGGATACGATGTCAACGACTCGGCCGCCATACTTGTCCCAGCGGATGCCGGTGAGTTGCACGGGCTGGCCCAAAGTCCGGCGGCTGAGCGCCATGCGCGCGGCCTGGGCAGCGGCGCGCTCGGCGGCGCAACGGCCGCGCAACTCCGGTGCGTCGATGCCGTCGATGCGCACATGCACCGCGATGTCCTGACCCAGCCAGATGCGGGCCCGCACGGCCAAGGTATCGCCGTCGATGACGGCAACGACCTGGGCCGCGACCGGACCGGCGAGGCTATCGTCCGCGGGCGTAGCCGGAACGGCCATGAGGGCCACCCCGAGTGCGGCGGCGAGGAAGCGGACCTTAGGCCCCATGGCCGAACCAATACCAGAACATTACGAGAACATTCAATGAATTGACGGGGTGGCGCTGGTCTGTCCCCATGCCGCCCATGGATGCCCGCGGCGCCGCACTGCGCGCCCTGCAAACCGTGCTCGGCGGCGAGACCTTGGATGCCGCGTTCGCGCCGGCGGACGAGAAGGCGTCTCTGTCGGCGCGCGACCGCGGGTTCCAGCGCCTGCTGGTGCTGACGACCCTGCGCCGCCTGGGCCAGATCGAGGACGCCATCGCGCGCTGCGTGGAGCGGCCCGACAACCTGCCGCCGCGCGAGCGGTGCGTGTTGCGCCTCGGCGCGGCGCAACTGCTGTTCCTCGGCACGCCGGCATTCGCGGCCGTGGACGGCGCGGTGGAGGGGACCCGCAGCAAATCGCTCAAGGGCCTGGTCAATGCCGTCCTGCGGCGGCTGTCGCGCGAGGGCGCGGGCATCCTTGCAAGCCAGGACGCGGCGCGGCTCAACACGCCGGCGTGGCTGTGGGAGCAATGGCTGCGCGACTTCGGCGAGGGGACCGCGCGGGCGATCGCCACCGCGCACCTGGGCGAGCCGCCGCTCGACCTGACCGTATCGGGCGATGCCGCCGCCTTGGCGGAGCGGGCCGGCGCCGTGGTGCTGCCGACCGGCAGCGTGCGCCAGCGCAACGCGGGCAGTGTCGCCGAATTGCCGGGCTACGACGACGGCGCGTGGTGGGTGCAGGACGCGGCGGCGGCGCTGCCGGCGCGGCTCCTTCTGGGAGCGTTGGCCGAGACACGCAACGCCAGGATCGCGGATCTGTGCGCCGCGCCGGGGGGCAAGACGGCGCAGCTCGCAACCGCGGGCGCGGCGGTGACGGCGGTCGATCGCGATGCGGCGCGGCTGCAGCGCGTTGCCGACAATCTACGGCGCTTGCGCTTGCATGCGACGCTCGTCGCGGCGGATGCGACCCAGTGGTCGCCGGGCGCGCTGCTCGACGGCGTGCTGCTCGATGCGCCGTGTACCGCGACCGGAACGATTCGCCGCAATCCGGACATCGCCTGGCACAAGTCGGCGCAATCCAGCGCGGCGCTGCGGCCCACCCAGGACGCGCTGCTGGATGCGGCGGCGGCGATGCTGCGGCCGGGGGGCGTGCTGGTCTACTGCGTGTGCTCGCTGGATGGCGCCGAGGGGATCGAGCGGGTCGAGAGCTTTCTCGCGCGGCGGCCCGGCTTCCGGCGCGAGCCGGTAGCGCCCGCGGAGGTCGGCGGACTGACGGAGCTCGTCACACCCGCCGGGGACTTGCGCACCCTGCCCTGCCACATCGCGGAACTGGGCGGCATGGACGGCTTCTACGCTGCGCGGCTGCGCGCCTTGCCGCTCTAGCTTCAAGCTGGTACAGACACCGCCCATGAAGCAGCGCGTGCGCATTGCGCCCTCGATCTTGTCGTCGGACTTCGCCCAGCTCGGCGAAGAGGTGAAGCGTATCGACGCCGCCGGCGCCGATTATGTCCATGTCGACGTGATGGACGGGCACTTCGTGCCCAACATCACCATTGGCCCGGGCGTGGTGAAGGCGCTGCGGCCGCACACCAAGAAGACCTTCGACGTGCACCTGATGATCTCGCCGGTGGACCCCTACATCCAGGAGTTCTCCGACTCGGGCGCCGACATCATCTCGGCGCACCCGGAAGCGGGCGCGCACCTGCACCGCACGATCCAGGAGATCAAGCGCTGCGGCAAGAAGGCCGGCGTCGTGCTGAACCCGGCGACGCCGCCTGACGTGGTCGACCACCTGATGGGCGACATCGACCTGATCCTGGTGATGAGCGTCAACCCGGGCTTTGGCGGCCAGAAGTTCATCAAGAGCCAGCTCGACAAGCTGCGCATCCTGCGCGCCAAGATCGACAGCGTTGGCCGTCCCATCGACCTCGAGGTCGACGGCGGCATCAACTTCGAGACGGCGCCGCTGGCGATCGAAGCCGGCGCCGACGTGCTGGTCGCCGGCACCGCCACGTTCACCGGCGGGCCGAGCCAGTACGCCGCCAACATCCAAAGGCTGCGCGGCGGCGCTTGAACGAGCCAGGGCCTCCCGGTGATCCCGGGGCTTTGCCCGCACAGCTCGGTATGCCCACGCGCCACGGGACTTCGCTGCGGTCCACTCGCGGACGCGCTACCGGCTTCCTGACGACTCTGCAGCATCGCCTGCGCGAACGCATCTTCGCGGCGAGCTTCTATCACCACACCCTGCGCGCCAAGGCGCGCGACAAGCTCTCGGCGCAACCCGCCGACCCATGGCGCGGCGATGCGGCGCGCGCCAACGCGCTGTTCCAGGGACGCTACCGCTTCGCCGGATCCGAGGTGCAGCTGTTCAACCGGCCACCGTGGGTGGCCGAGGCGCCTTCGCTGGATTGGCAGCTGGAAGCCGCGGCGTTCGCCTGGTTGCGCGACTTCCGCGCCGAAGGCGGCGAGGCGGCGCGGGGCGCCGCGCGCGAGCTCGTAGCAACGTTCATCGAGACGTTCGGCGAGTGGCACCAGGCGATCTGGCGCGCCGACGTGCTCGGCCGCCGCTTGATGGCGTGGTCCGCCCACGCAGACTACCTGCTCGCCGGCGCCGACCACGTCTTCCGCCGCGGCTTCCTGGTGTCGTTCGAGCGCCAGGCCCGGCATTTGGTGCGCGCCGTGTCTCTGGCGCCGGAAGGCGGCGGCCGCATCGCCGCGCTGTGCGGCGCGCTGCTGGCGGACGCGGCGCTCGGCGGCCTGGGGCGGCGCGCGCGCGGCGCCACCGCCGATCTCGAGGCCGAGCTGCGCGAGCAGATTCTGCCCGACGGCTGTCACGTGTCGCGCAATCCGTCCGAGCAAATGCGGGTGCTGCGCGACCTGGTGTGGCTGCGCCACGGCCTCGCGGCGGCACGCGCGCCAGTGCCGCTGGCGCTGCACGGCGCCATCGAGCGCATGGCGGCGATGCTGACATTCCTGCGACATGGCGACGGCGCGCTGTCGCTGTTCCACGGCAGCACCGAAGAAGACCGCGCCATCGTCGCGGAGACACTGGCGCTGGCGACGCCGGCGCGCGAGCGTACCGCTCCGCGCGTCATCGGACCGTCCCCGGACGTCGCCCAGTACGCGGGTTACGAGCGTCTCGCCGCCGGCCACACCCTGGCGCTGATGGATACCGGAGCGCCGCCACCCGAACCGTTCGCAGACCTCGGCCACGCCAGCACGCTGGCGCTTGAGCTGAGCGTCGGCCGCGACCGCATGATCGTCAACTGCGGCCACCGCGCCGGCGACAACTGGCGCATCGCCAGCCGCGCCACCGCCGCGCACGCCACGATGGTGGTGGGCGACGCCAACTCGACCGAAGTGACCCCCACCGGGCTGGGTCCGCGCCCGACCGTGACGGTGCGGCGCCAGGAGGACGAGGGCAACGTCTGGATCGACGCCGACCACGACGGCTACCTGCACCGCTTCGGCCTGAAGCATCGCCGACGCGTCTACCTGTCGGCGGCCGGCGACACCTTCCGCGGCGAGGATGCCCTCGAGGGCGTCGCGCCGGGTGGCGCGCCTCCGGCGCGGGCGCTGGAGGGCACGCCGTTCGTCGTGCGCTTCCATCTACATCCGGACGTGCAGGTCTCGCTGCTCGCCGACGGAGCGCTGCTGCGCCTCGCCAATGGCGAGGGGTGGCGCTTCCGCGCCGGCGGCGCCGCTATCGGCCTCGAAGAAAGCATCTACTTGGGGCAGATTGGCGAACTGCGGCGCGCCGAGCAGATCGTGCTGTCGGGCACCGTGCCGCCGGAAGGCGTTGCGGTGAAGTGGGCGTTCGGACGCATCGAGACGGCGACCTAGGCGCGTTCTGAGAACGCGCCTAAATTCTATCCTCGTCGCGCTTTCCGCGGCGAACCGCTCCACACTTCGCCTGAAAGCGCGCGCGCATGGTCCACGACGAGAACGAGTTCCGCGCCACCGCCACCGCGCTGATCGCCGCGTTCGAGCACATCTCGGGACGCGCGCGGCAGCTATTGATGTCGCGCCACGGCCAGCGCGACACGGCGGCGAAGCTGCTGATGTCGGAGCCCTCGCGCGTCTACCACTACGTGTTCATCAACGAAGTGTGCGCCGCGCGCGGCATGAAGGAATTCGAGTCGGTCGCCACCATGATGGTCAACGTGCTGACGCTGACCTACGGCGTGCCCGAAGCCGAAGCGCATGGGTACGTGAAGAGCGCGGTGCAGCTGTCGCTGCCCGCCACCAAGGAGTACGTGAGCGGGACGCTCAGCCTCAACTCGATCGCGTCCGCCATGGGCATCCGCGCCGGCAAGGATTTCGTGCCTGGCGAAGTGAAGAACGCCGACTGCGAGGCGTTCTGCCTGCTGGTGATGGCGAGCTAACGACGTGCGGCGCCATGATCACCGTGTTGCTGACGCGGGTGTCGAACACCCATCACACGTTCTCGTACCGGCGGCCTGACGGGCGCGGCGAGACGCTGACGCTCGAGACCAAGAGCTTCCTCTTCCACGACCTGCTGCACTTTGCCGTCGAGAGCGAGGCGAACCTGCGCGACTCGTTCTTCGGCAAGCTGGCGCGCAGCGACTCCTACGATTCCCTGAACGGCCCGAACGTCCGCTACGAAGGCGAAATCGGCATGACCGAGAAGGTCGTCGGCGTTCTGACCGGCTTCCTGAAGACGGAGCAGCCGCCCGAGGTGTTCCTGGACGGCATGCGCAACTGGGGGCAAGCGAGCGGTGACACGATCCCGCCGTGGCTGACGCGCGAGTTCGTGGTCAACGTGAAGGAGCGCATGCGACGCCTGCAGGGCGAATGGAAGGCCCTGCCCTTCGGCGCGACGATGACGCTGACGTTTCAGAACAGGTGAAAGGTCGAGCCGACGACGGCGATCGGCCAGCGGCCGGACTCGAACAGCGCGAACTTCGGGCGGAAGGCGTGGTCGGCATCGGCGCCGGCAATCTCCACCAACGCACGCTGATGGGCGGCCTGCACGGCGGCGCCGACGGCGGCGTGCAGCAGGCTTTCGTCCTCCATCTGCCCAAGCGCGGCGGCCTCCTTGGCGGCGCGGCTGGCCGCGGCGCCGGCGCGCTCCGATAGCCGCGTGAGGGCGAGGTTGAGCTCGCGGTCGTTGACGACCGTCAGGGCCTCGGCGGTAAGCGCGGCGCGCAGCTGCTCCTCGGCGTCCCACCAAGCGGAGTCGAAACCGGGGTTCTCGGCGGCCGAGGCGGCTTCCTCCCAGTCGCGGATCGGCACCAGGTCGGCGTCGGCAAAGCCGAGTGCGTCGAGGTAGACGCGCGCCTGCTCGCGCTCGGCCCGCAGCAGCGGCTGGCCGAGGTGGGTGAACCATGGCACCGATGCGAGGTGCGCGCCGAGGCGCTCGACGGCGACGAGACGAGCGAGTGCCTCTTCGGCGCGATCGTCCGCGGCGAACTCCTCGTCGTCGCCGTAGCTCACCGTTCGGGCTTCCGCGCCGGCGCGAAGAACAGGTCGGGATCGACAGCCGGATTGATCTCGATCGACGACAGCGCAATCACGGTGCTCAGCCCCTGCGCGTCGAGCACGGTCCACTGGCGCAGCTCGAGCGGTCCGTCGGAGAATACCAAGGTGAGCGAGCCTTCGTCGCGGCGCTGCGGATCGATGAGGGTAATGCGCAGGACGCCCGGCTCGCGCTTCACGGTCACGACGGATTTCGGATTGAACTCGATACGCCGCGCCAGCAACGGCCCGAGCGGCGTGCCGCCGATCGGCCAGGCGTTCTCGTGGTCGAGCTCCTTGTCGTAGTAGATGACGCGCAGGCCATCGGCGACGACCAGGATTTTGGCGGGCGGGTCGTACTCGAAGCGCAGGCGGCCGGGGCGGTTCAGGTAGAACGTGCCCTCGGCGATCTCGCCGCGCGCGCCGATCTGCACGAACTTCGCCTTCATGGTGGCGACGCCGTTCAGGTACGCCTCGGCGCGGGCGACGTCGGCACGGTCTTGGTCGGTGATCTGCTGGGCGCCGGCGGGCAGCGCGAGCAAAACGAAGAGGATGGCAAGGAGGGTTCGCATGGACGGACCTTAGCCGAGGCGTGCAGCAAAACTGTGGCTGGCAACGCCTGAAATCCAGCGGCTTTTTGCCCTATTCGTCATCGCGAGGCGCAGCCGAGGCGATCCACGAGCAACAACACACAAGGCCTGGATTGCTTCGCTTCGCTCGCAATGACGGGGAGAGTTAGCCTACGCCGGCACCGGACAAGACCTCACGCTTGCCGACGCGGTCGGGAGCCGAGACGATGCCTTCGGTCTCCATGCGCTCGATGAGGCGGGCGGCGCGGTTGTAGCCGATCTGTAGGTGGCGCTGGACGAAGCTGGTCGAAGCACGCTGCTCGCGCACGACGATCTGCACCGCTTCCTGATAGAGCTCGTCGCCGCCGCCGCCGCCCTCGCCGGGCATGCCGCCGTCGCCTTCGGCGACCTCTGGCTCCCTGGTGACCTCTTCCAGGTAGTCGGGGGTGCCCTGGCGCTTGAGCGCCTTCACCACCGCCTCGACTTCTGTATCGGACACGAACGGGCCGTGCACGCGCTGGACGCGGCCGCCCGATTCCATGAACAGCATGTCGCCCTGACCGAGCAGCTGCTCGGCGCCCTGCTCGTTCAGGATGGTGCGGCTGTCGATCTTCGACGTCACCTGGAAGGAGATGCGCGTCGGGAAGTTGGCCTTGATGGTGCCGGTGATGACGTCCACCGAAGGTCGCTGCGTCGCCATGATAAGATGGATGCCGGCGGCGCGCGCCATCTGCGACAAGCGCTGGATCGCCGCTTCGACGTCCTTGCCGGCGACCATCATCAAATCCGCCATCTCATCGACGACGACGACGATGAACGGCATCGCCTTGAGGTCGAGCTCCTGCTCCTCGTAGATGGGCTCGCCGCTGCCGGCGTCGTAGCCGGTCTGCACCGTGCGCTTCGGCGACTCGCCGTTGGCGAGCGCTTCGGCGACGCGCTGGTTGTATCCGGCGACATTGCGCACACCGAGACGCGACATGGAGCGGTAGCGCGTCTGCATCTCGCGGACGACCCACTTGAGCGCGACCACCGCCTTGCCCGGCTCGGTGACGACCGGCGCGAGCAGGTGCGGGATGCCGTCGTACACCGACAGCTCCAGCATCTTGGGATCGATGAGGATCAGGCGGCACTGCTCCGGCGTGAGCCGATACAGGAGCGACAGGATCATCGTGTTGACGGCGACCGACTTGCCCGAGCCGGTCGTTCCGGCGATGAGCAGGTGCGGCATGCGCGACAGATCCGACACCACCGGCTCGCCGGCGATGTTCTTGCCGAGCGCCAAGGTCAGGCGGCCCGCGGTGGTCTCGTACTCGGGCGTCGAGAGCAGCTCGCGCAAGTACACGGTCTCGCGCTCCGCGTTGGGCAGCTCGATGCCGATCTTGTTGTGGCCCTGGATGACGGCGACACGCGCGGAGATCGAGCTCATCGAGCGGGCGATGTCGTCGGCGAGGCCGATGACGCGCGACGTCTTGGTGCCAGGCTGCGGATCGAGGTCGTAGCGCGTCACCACCGGGCCCGGATTGACCTCGGAGATGGTGCCGTGCACGCCGAACTCGCCCAGCACCGTCTCCAGGAGACGCGCGTTCTGCTCGAGACCCAGCTTGTTGAAGTGAGCGGTGCGCGCGCCGGGCGGCGGCGCCTGCAGCAGCGACAGCGGCGGCAACTGGAACGAGTTGTCGCCGCCGAGATCGAGAGCGGGCTCCGCTTCGGCCTTGGCGCGCTTGCTGGTTTTGAGGGTCGGGGTGCGTGTCTTGACGCGCGAGGACTCGTCGCGCTGGGGCGGAATGATGACGCCGCCGCGGCCTTCCTCGCGCAGCGCAGGGGTGCGCGAACGCAGGGACGGGGCGGCGCGATCGCCTCCGATTCTTGGTTCGCGCGCGACGCGCGGCTCGGGCCGGCCATTGATGCGCGGCTCCGGCCGCGCAAGGGCCAGCGGCGCGCGCCGCACCATGCCGACCACGCCGAACAAGCCGCGACCGACGCCGACCGCGGACGAGCGCGCGGCGCCGACGGCGCTGCCGCCCATGCCGCGCCATTCGCGCACGGACAGGCCGAGGCTGAACACCAGCGCGGCGAGGGCGAGCAAGGCAACCAGGGCATCCCACACCGCCGGCGCGATCATCGGCGCTACCGAAGTGGCGGCGGATTGGGCGAGGTTGTGCAGCATGTCGCCGAGTACACCGCCGAGACCCGACTGCACGGGCCAGCCGGCAAAGCTTGGGAACGACGCGGCGACCGCGGCGGCGAACAGCAGCGAGAACGGAGCCAGGGTGAGCTTGAGCCACAGGCGCGGCAGACCCTGGTGGACGAACAAACGATAGGCCCACGCCAGCATCAGGAACGGCACCAGCGCGGCGCCGAGGCCGAGCGTCTGCAGCAACAGGTCGGACGCATATGCGCCCGGCATGCCGATCATGTTGCGCGGGCTTGTCACGGTGGCGTTGTTCCACGACGGATCGGCAGCGTTGTAGGTGACGAGCGCCAGGGCCAGCAGCACCGCCGTGGTGGCGAGCGCGACGCCGATCGCCTCGAAGGTGCGATGGCGGAAGAACAGGCGCAGGCCTGCCGGAAGCAGGCCGCCGCGTGGCGCTTGCAAGGGTTGGTGCATCATGGCGTGCCCAATGTGTCCACTACGCGCTCTACTGCGTCGGTGATGGTGGCAAGCTCGTCGACCAAGGCGACGCGCACAAACTTGGTGCCGGGGTTGGCGGCGCCTTCGCCGTGACCAAGGTAGGCGCCCGGCATCACGCGCAGGGCGGCCTGCGACCACAGCCGGCGCGCGGCGTCTTCGCCATCGCCGACATCGAGCCACAGGAAGAACGTGCCTTCGGGACGGCGGAAGCCGAAGCGATTGCCGAGCACGCGCTCGGCGACATCAAATTTCTGTCCATAGTCCTTGCGCGTCGCGGCGACGTGGGCGTCGTCGGCCCACAAAGCGGCCGAAGCAGCGAGCAGCGGGCCAGGCATGGTCGGCGCGGCGTAGGCGCGGAAGCGCGCGAATGCAGCGATGATCTTGTCGTCGCCGGCGGCGAATCCCGAGCGAAGGCCCGGCACCGACGAGCGCTTGGACAACGAGTGGAACACCACGACGTTGTCGAGGGAGCCGGTGCGCGCCGCGATCTCGAGGGCGCCGGCGGGCGGAGTGCCGGAGTAGATCTCGGCGTAGCATTCGTCTACCGCGAGCACGAAGCCGTACTGGCGCGCGAGGCGGATCAGGTTCTCGAGGTACGTCGCGTTGGCAACGCTGCCCTGGGGGTTGGACGGCGAGCACAGGTAGCAAAGGGAAGTGCGTGCGAGCACCTCGCCCGGCAGCGCGGCGAAATCCGGCAGGTTGCCCGTGGCGGCCGTCGCGGCAACGAACGTCGGCTCTGCGCCGGTGCCGATCGCGGCGCCGGCGTAGGCCACGTAGTAGGGGTTCGGCAGCAGCACGACCGGGCGAGGCGCGCCGGTCTCCAAAGGCGGTACGGCCACCTGGGCCACCAGGAACAAGCCTTCGCGGCTGCCCGACAGCGCGACCACGTTGCGCTCCGCCGACAGCAAACCCTCGGCCAGGCGATAGCGCCGGCGCAGGTAGGCGACCACGGCCTCGCGGAACTCGGCCGAGCCGCGCAGGGCGGGGTAGCGGCCCCATTCGGCGCGGCGCTCCTCTACTCGTCTGGCGACGAAGTCCGGGAACGCGTGGCGCGGCTCACCCAAGGCGAGGTCGATCGGGGTGCGGTTGGCAGCGGGCGTTAGGGTGCTCAAGAGCTTGTCGAGACGCGTAAACGGGCCATCGCCCAGGGGACTCAGACGCTCTCCGAGGCGGCGGCTCACGCCCATGAGCCCGCCTCAAGCGTCGTAACAAGACTACGCATTAACCCCATGATATGGGCCAAAGATCGAAAAGGAAAGGGAGCCCGTCACCGGGTCGAGGCCTGAGCGGCCCGCATAGGAAATGCGCGATCTATGCAGATCACGGGCTCGTTACACATCGTGGCGGAAGCCGGCCCGGCGTACCTCGCCGCGCATTTAGTGCGGGATTGCGCGGGGCGCATCGCCGCTCGGGGATGTAATACGAAATGTAGCGCAGGCACCTTCCAGTGTCAAGGCCGCCTAGTCGCTCGTCCCCGCCGCCATGCGGGTGGCGTCGATGTAGCCGACCATGCCCAGGGCGATCTCGCGCTCGCCCATGATGACGTGGCTGGCGCCCAGGGACTTGAGGTGGGCGACCTCGGCGTCCGAGTGGGCGCGCGCGACGATGGCGAGGAACGGGTTGATGGTGCGCGCCTGCTGGACGACGCGGCCGGCCTCGAACGCATTCGGGATGGCGATGAGCAGCCACTTGGCTTCGGTCAGATTGGCGGTGGTGAGCACGCTGCGGCGCACGGCGTTCTCGGTGAGGACGGCGAAGCCGCGCGTCCGCGCCAGGGCGCCGAGTTCGTCGTTGTCTTCGATGATCAGCACGGGCACACCGAGCTGCTTCAGCTCCGCCGCGGCGATGCTGCCCACGCGCCCGTAGCCGACGAGGATGGCGTGGGCGGCGAGCTCGATGGGCGGCGGCGCCGGCTCGACGGCGACTTCGTCCACCTGCACCGGGTGCTCGGCCTTGCCTTCCTCGGTGCCGGCGACGAGGCGCTCGGCGGCGACGAAGAACAACGGGTTGAGCACGATCGACAGGATGGCGCCCGCCAGGATCAGGTCGCGACCCTCGGGCGGCAGCAGGCCGAGCTCGACGCCGAGGGCGGCCAGGATGAACGAGAACTCGCCGATCTGGGCGAGAGACGCCGAGATGGTGAGCGCGGTCGAATGCGGGTGACGGAATAGCCGCACGATGACGTACGCCGCCGCCGACTTGCCGAGCACGATGATGCCGAGGGTGGCGAGCACGAACCACGTCTCGCGCACGACGATCATCGGATCGAACAACATGCCGACCGAGACGAAGAACAGCACCGCGAACGCGTCGCGCAAGGGGAGCGATTCCTGCGCCGCCTGCTGGCTGAGCTCGGACTCGGCGAGGATCATGCCGGCGAAGAACGCGCCGAGCGCGAACGAGACGTCGAACAGCATCGCGGCGCCGTAGGCAAAGCCGAGCGCAATGGCGAGCACCGCCAGGCGGAACAGCTCGCGCGATCCCGAGTAGGCGACGTAGTGCAGCAGCATGGGCACCAAGCGGCGCCCGACGACGAGCATCAATGCAACGAAGACGGCGACCTTGCCGATGGTGATGGCGATCGCAGAGAGCACGCCGCCAAGGTCGGAGGCGGCCTGGGCCATGCCTTCGGCGATCTCGACCTGGCTGAGCATCGGCAGCGCCGGCAGCAGCACGAGGGCGAGCACCATGGCGAGGTCCTCGACGATCAGCCAGCCGACGGCGATGCGGCCACGCTCGGTCTCGAGCAGATGGCGCTCGGTCATGGCGCGCAGGAGCACGACCGTGGAGGCGACCGACAGCGCCAGGCCGAAGACGATGCCGGCGGTGTTGTCCCACCCTGCCCAGCGCGCCAGCGCCCAACCCAGCGCCGTGGCGACGGCGATCTGCACCAGCGCGCCGGGGATGGCGATGGCGCGCACCGACAGCAGGTCGCGCAGCGAGAAGTGCAGGCCGACGCCGAACATCAGCAGGATGACGCCGATCTCGGCGAGCTGACTGGCGAGGTCGGAGTCGGCGACGATGCCCGGCGTGAACGGGCCCGCGACGATGCCGGCAAACAGGTAGCCGACGATGGGCGGCAGGCGCAAGCGATTGGCGATGGTCGCGAACACGAACGCCAGCACCAGGCCGGCGACGATGGTCGCGATCAGCGGCGTCGAGTGCGACATGAGCGCACCTTAGCAGGCGCGAGCTACGTCCCCCTCACCTGCAAAGGGAGAGGGTTCGCCAAAAAGAACGGGCCGGGGCTTGTGGCCCCGGCCCAAGTGGCAGCCGTGTTGTTTGGTTAGACGACCGACTCGCCGTGCAGGGCGATGTCCAGGCCTTCGCGTTCCTGCATCTCCTCGACGCGCAGACCGATGGTGGCCTTGATGCCCCACAGGATCAGCAGGCTGACGATGCCGCTCCACAGGAGCGTAGCGCCAACGCCGATGAGCTGCGTGATGATCTGGCCGCCGTCACCATCAACCAAGCCGTCGAAGCCCTCGCCGCCGATCGCCGCGGTGGCGAACACGCCGGTCAGGATGGCGCCGGTGATGCCACCGATGCAGTGCACGCCGAACACGTCGAGCGAGTCGTCATAGCCCATGCGGGGCTTGAGCCAAGCGACGGCCCAGTAGCAGACCACGCCGGCGATCGCACCGATGAGCAGCGCGCTGCCTGGGGTGACGTAGCCCGAGGCCGGAGTGATGGCAACGAGACCGGCGACCGCACCGGATGCGATGCCGAGCACCGACGGCTTCTTGGCGAGGAACCATTCGGCGAACATCCACGCCAGCGCGGCAGCGGCAGTGGCGATCTGCGTGACCGCCATGGCCATACCGGCATTGGTGTCGGCGTTGACCGACGAGCCAGCGTTGAAGCCGAACCAGCCGACCCAGAGCAAGGACGCGCCGATCACCGTGAAGCCGACGTTGTGCGGGGCGAGGTTTTCCTTGCGGTAGCCGATGCGCGGGCCGAGTACGAACGCGGCCATCAACGCGGCGATGCCGGAGTTGATGTGCACGACGGTGCCGCCGGCGAAGTCGAGAACACCCATCTCGAACAGCCAGCCGCCCGGCTCCCACACCCAATGGGCGATGGGGGCGTAGACGAGGATCGACCATAGGCCGATGAACCACAGCAGCGCCGAGAACTTCATGCGGTCTGCCATGGCGCCGGTGATGAGCGCCGCGGTGATGATGGCGAAGGTCATCTGGAAGGTCATGAAGACCGATTCCGGAATGGTCGCCGCCAGGCCGTGCGCTGCATCCAACTCCATGCCGGCGAGCAGGAAGCGATCGAAGCCGCCGAGGAACGCGCCGCCCTCGGTCAACGCCAACGAATAGCCGACGACCGTCCAGATCACCGTCACCAGCGCGGTGATGGCGAAGCTTTGCATCATGGTGGAGAGCACATTCTTCTTGCGCACCATCCCGGCGTAGAACAACGCAACCCCGGGGATGGTCATCAAGAGGACCAACGCGGTCGACGTGAGCATCCACGCCGTGTCACCGGTGTCGAATTCCTGCGCCAGCGCCGGCGACGCGAACAGAACGGATGCGAGGGCGCCGAACGCCCCCGCCTTGGGCATCGAGAATTTCATGGCACCCCCTCCTACAGCGCTTCCGAGCCGGTCTCGCCGGTGCGGATGCGGATTGCTTGGCTGATATCGAAGACGAAGATCTTGCCGTCACCGATCTGGCCGGTGCTGGCGGATCGCTGGATCGCTTCGACGGCGCGATCGGCCACCGAATCAGCCACCACCACTTCGACTTTGATCTTGGGGAGGAAACTCACCTCGTATTCCGCCCCGCGATAGATCTCCGTGTGGCCTTTTTGCCGGCCAAATCCGCGCACCTCGGTCACGGTGAGGCCAGTGGCGCCGATGGCAACCAGGGCTTCGCGCACCTCATCGAGCTTGAACGGCTTGATCACGGCCATGACACATTTCATGGCACACTCCTCTCCTGTCGCGCCCCGGTTGGACCCCGCGGCAACCGCTGCGGCTATTACAAACGCCGTGCCGCGGCTCCTGACTCGGGCTAAGGCCTTGCGGCGGAATGGGAATCGCACGAATTGGCATCTCCGGAGGTGCCCACGAACTGCTCACTCTGTGAGCATAAATTAACCAATGCACACGAATTAGGCAGGGACGTGCCCGCAGTTAGAGCATTCGATACCGACGTCGTTATCGTCGGCGGCGGCATGGTCGGGCAGACCTTGGCGCTGGCCCTGGCGGGGGCGGGAGTCGAGGTGACGGTGCTGGACCGCGCCAGGCCCGAGACCGCGCTGGCGCCAACCTTCGACGGGCGCGCCTCGGCCATCGCCTGGGCCAGCTCGCGCTTGTTGGCCGGCATCGGCGCGTGGGACGACCTGGCGCCGCACGCCCAACCGATCCTCGACATCCGTGTATCGGATGGCGAATCGCTCCTCTTCCTGCATTACGACCACCGCGAGCTGGCCGCCGGGCAACCGTTCGGACACCTGACCGAGAATCGCCACACCCGCTTCAGCCTGCTTGCGGCGATGACGCGCGCCGGCGTGCGCGTGCGCGCGCCGGTCGAGGTGCGCGGCATCGCCACCGACGAGTTCGGCGCGACGGTGACGTTGGGCGATGGGGACACCGTTCGTGCGCGACTGTTGGTTGGCGCCGACGGTGCGCGTTCGTTCGTGCGCATGCAGGCAGGCATTCGCAGTCGCGGCTGGGACTACCCGCAAGCCGGCATCGTGCTGACGGTGGCGCACGAACTCGATCACGCCGGCATTGCCCACGAGCGTTTCCTGCCAGCGGGCCCGTTCGCGATTCTGCCGCTGCCGGGCCGCCGCTCGTCGCTGGTATGGACCGAGCGGCGCGACATGGCGGCGCACATTGTGGCGCTCGACGACGCGCGCTTCGCTGAGGAGTTGCGCCACCGCTTCGGCGACTTTCTCGGCGAAGTGCAGCCGATCGGGCCGCGTTGGAGCTATCCGCTGGCGTTCCACCGCGCCGAGACGTGCGTCGCGCAACGCACGGCGCTCGCGGGCGACGCGGCGCACACGCTGCATCCGTTGGCGGGCCAAGGGCTGAACCTTGGTTTGCGCGATGCCGCCGCGCTGGCCGAGGTGATCGTCGATGCGCGGCGGTTGGGTCTAGACTTCGGCGCAGCCGATCAGCTTGCGCGCTATGAGCGGTGGCGGCGGCTGGATGCGGTGGCGCTGATCGCGGTGACGGACGGATTGAACCGGCTGTTCTCGAACGACGTCGCGCCGCTGCGCGTGGGGCGCGACATCGGCCTTGGCGCTGTGAATCGGTTGACGCCGCTCAAGCGCCTGTTCGCCGGCCACGCGCGCGGCACTTCGGGAAAGCTGCCGCGCCTGCTGCTGGGAGAGACGCTCTAAGCTCGTCTTCCTGTCGTCGCTACGGCTCGCGGGTGAGGCCGGCGCGGGCCAACGCGGCCGTGTAGGCCGCGAACAGCTCGTCCTGGCGCTCGCCGAGCTCGCGCAGGTAGGCCCAGGTGTAGAGGCCGGTGTCGTGCAGGTCATCGAAGCGAATGCGCACGGCGTAGTGGCCGACTGCCTCGAGGCCGAGGATGCCGACGAACTTGCGGCCGGCAATCAGGCGCTTCTGCTGCGAGCCATGCCCGCGCACCTCGGCGGACGGGCTTTCGACGCGTAGCAATTCCGCGGACAGGACGAAGCGAGCGCCGTCGGCGAACGCGACCTCGACCGACTTGTCGGCGCGGCGCAGCTTCAGCTCGGTGCAGCGCGTACGCTCGGCGGAGGCGGGCGCCTCCTGGGCCATGCGCTGTTCGGCAACGACGGGCGTGACGTCCGGCTTGGCCTTGTTCATGGCAACGCCCTCTCTATCGCTTCGCTTTCGCGCCTGGCTCATCGAGGTTGCGAGCTTCGTCCACCAGCATGATCGGAATGCCGTCGCGGATCGGGTAGGCGAGGCGCGCGGCGTCGCTGATCAACTCCTGCGCGCCGGCGTCGTAGCGCAGCGGCTCCTTGGTGAGCGGACACACGAGAATCTCGAGCAGACGCGGATCGATTCCGGCGGGCACGGTTGTCTCCTATTGCAGCCTGTTGCCGGCCGTCACCGTAGACGCGGCGTCGAGGTCGAGCAGCGCGCGCAACACGCGCGCGCGCTCCTCCAGCGTCTGGGCTTCGAGCAGCGCCTGTTTCTCGCGTGGCTCGAACGGGCACATCATCGCCAGGAGATTGACCAGCGCCGAGACCGGCAGGTCCTGCAGCGCCTTCCAATCCGTGTCGAAGGAGTGCGCCGAGAAGTACGCCCGCAACGAGCCGAGCAGCGCCTGGTCGTCGATGCTGTCGGCGACGTCCTCGATCAGGTCGTCGCCGAAGCGGTCCCATCGCACGTCGGCGCGGCGATACCCGCGCTGCACGTCGAGCTCCGCGGCGATGGTGAAGCGGCTGAGGCCGGTCAGCGTGATGAAGCGGCGGCCGTCGGGCGCTTCGGTGTGGGCGGTGATGCGACCGGCGCAGCCGATCGTGTACAGGGTCGGCGGTTCGCCTTCGCTGCGCGGCTGCACCATGCCGATGAGCTTGTCGCCCCTCATGGCGTCATCGACCATGGCGAGGTAGCGCGGCTCGAAGATGTGCAGCGGCAAGCTGCCGCGCGGCAGCAACAGCGCACCGGCCAGCGGAAACAGCGGCAGCGTGCGCACGACCGCAAGATTCTCGGTCATCGCGGGTGGCCGCAACGAAGGCAACGTGGCGCGCGTCGGCGCAGACAACGGAGCCTCACGCGAACAAGAGTGCGGACAGCCGGCGGCGGCCGGACACGGTGGCGTCGTCCTTGGGACCGAATGCCTCGAAGAACGTCAGCAGCTGCTTGCGCGCCGCGTCGTCGTTCCAGGTGCGGTTCTTGCGCACGATCTCGAGCAGATGATCGACGGCGTCCTCGCGACGGCCGGCGGCGGCGAGCGCAACCGCGAGGTCGAAGCGCGCCTGGTGGTCGGTGGCGTTGGCGGCGACCTTCGCCTCGAGCGCCGCGGTCTCGTCGGCGGGCTTGGCCTGGGCCGAGAGCTTGAGCGCGGCCTCGATGGCGCGCACGGCGGGATCCGCGGCCTTGTCGGGCGGCACCAGCTTCAGCGTCTCGGTGGCGCGATCGGGGTGGCCTGCGTCGAGATAGATCTGCGCGAGGCCGGTCAACGCGGGGACGTTGCCCGGGTCGGCCTTGGCGATCTCGCCGTAGAGCGCGGCGGCGCTGCCGAGGTCGCCGGCTTCGCGCGCCGCGGCGGCTTCCGCGAGCAGCTCGTCGATCGGGCCCGGACCCAGATCGCCGGTGAGGCCTTCGATGAAAGCTTTGACTTGGCTTTCGGGCAGCGCGCCGACGAAGCCGTCGATGGGCTGACCGTCCTTGAAGGCGTAGACCGCCGGAATCGACTGCACGCGCAGCTGGCGTGAGAGCTGCGGATTCTCGTCGACGTTGATCTTGACCAGCTTGACCGCACCGCGCGCGGCAAGCACCGCCTTTTCGATGATCGGGCCGAGGGTCTTGCAGGGGCCGCACCACGGCGCCCACAGGTCGACGATGACCGGCACGTCGCTCGAAGCCTTGAGAACGTCATCGACGAACGTCGCGTCCGTGCCGTCCTTGATCAGGCTATCGAGCCCGGGCGCAGGTGCAGGCGCCGGAGCAGCGCCAGGGGCGGCGCCTGAAGCGGCGGGGTTGCCTCGCAGATTCATGAGATCGGCCATCAATGTCTCTCTGTGGGTCGGACCCTAACATGGGGCCGCCGCGTGCTGCCATCAACCAACCCCCGCTGCCAAGCCACGCGCCGGCCTGGAAATCCTGGCGCTACGGCCGGATTCGCAGAGGTTGCAAAGGGGACCTGGGTCGGTATGATCCGGCCTTCGGCGCAGGCCATACAGCCTGCGCCCTGGGGCGCGGGAGTAGCTCAGGGGTAGAGCACAACCTTGCCAAGGTTGGGGTCGAGGGTTCGAATCCCTTCTCCCGCTCCAGATTTGACCGCGAATCGAAGACTTGTCCGCCCTGCGGCGCATGGCGCCGACGGAGCGCGCGAGCGTCCGGCTGGCGCCGCGGCGGACTAGATGCCGGATTCGGCCTCGATCGCCACGGCCCGGGCTTCCCAGTACGCCGCGACCCGCAGCATGTCGGCGCGCTTGGCCGCATCGGGCTCGTGCAGGGCCGCGTTGCGATGATCGTTCGCCCACGCCAGAAGCTCGAAGGCGCGCACGATCGGTGAGCGCCGGCCGGGCGCTGACGGTGAGTACGACATACCGAACCGTGCACTGAGTTCCCGCCGGGGCGCTGTCACGGATCGCACACCTCGTCCGGGTGAGTTCGCCAGACCGAGTGCTGGCACCTGGCGGGGGCCGATCTCGGCGATGGCGAGGATGCCCAGCCGGCTCGCCGCTTCTTCGACGAGCGCGGAGAAAGAAGTGCGAGGAGCAGCGCGCGCATCCGCAGATGCTAGCGCAAACGGCGATACCCTCGGAGGGAGCAGCTAGCGGGCGGCGATCTCGGCGTTGCGCTGGGGAGCGCAGGCGACGACGCCGGGCTCGCCGAAATCGCGCTGCACGGCGGCCTGGAAGGTTGGGATGGCGGCGACGCACGCCGCCTCGGTGAGAAACACCTCGCGGCCCTGGAGCAGTCCTCCGGTCTGGGTCGGCAGGCGCTGGTCGCCCATCAGCCACAGCACGACGACCACCCAGGTCACGGCGTCTCCCTCCGGCGGCTGCCCAGCCTTTGGGCAGCCGCTGCTCGTGGTGCACGCGCCGTGGGCACCGGGGAGGGCAGCGCCACGACCCGAAACCCCCCGCCAAACGAAGGCGGGGAACCGTTTTGCGAGCAAAGGAGGAGACGCTCCATAGCCTCGGTATCGCAAGGACCGTGCCGACAAACGAAAGGGGCGGAGACCGAAGTCTCCGCCCTTTGGTCGCGGGAGGGTGCGCGCCTCTCGATCAGCCTTGGCGCTTTTTTGTCGGGTCCGGCGACCTGGCGGCTTCGGACTCGGGGCCCACGTGGGGAACGGTCCCGTACTGGCGTCTGCGCCGCCGACGAGTGCCTGCGCTACTCCTCGGTAGTACGCCGCAATCCTTCGCCGTCGTGCACGGTGACGTAGCCGCGACTGTAGGTGAGGATGCCGGCGCGCTGCAGCGCCATGAGTTCCTTGTTGACGCTCTCGCGCGTCGCACCGAGCATCCGCGCGAGCATTTCCTGCGTCACCTTCAGTTTGATGCGCATGCCGCCTTCCTGCTCGACGCCGTACTCGCCGAGCAGCTTGTGCAGGCGCCGCGCGAGGCGCGTCCTGACGTCGCGGAAGTGCGCGTCCTCGATGATCGAGCTGGTCCAGCGCAAGCGCTCGCACATGAGCGTGAGCAGGCTGACGCACAGGGCCGGGCTCGCCAGCATCAAGCCGTGAAATGTGCGGCGGTCGACGAACAGGAGGTCGGAGCGCTCCATCGCGATCGCGCCTGCCGTGCGCGCGCCGCCGTCGATCGCGGCGATCTCGCCGAACACGGCGCCGCCTTCGAGAATGTTGAGGAAGATCTCGCTGCCCTCCTCGGACAGCGTGCGGATACCGACGCGGCCTGTGGCGACGAGATACAGACCGTCCGCCAAATCTCCCTGTTGGAAGATCTGCTGATCTTTCTCGTATGCGCGGAGCGTGGCGGCGGCGAGGAGCCGATCGACCTCCCCGGAACCTAACGCCCCGAAGATCACATTCTTGGTGATGACGCTCCGCAGATCTTCTGCGGCTGGCATTCGTCCGTTATGTCCGCGGTGCTCTGGTGCCTTCCAGGGTACCCTTTACCGCACTCAACCACAGCGTCGTTTCTTCGAAGTGGAACTTCGGAGTTGCGCGCGGCGCGCCTGCAACCAGGCGCTCACGCATGACTTGCAGCATGCGGACAGCGTCCTCGCGCTTGAGGTCGCGGCGGCCGGACGGAAGCCACGCGCGCGTGACCTCGACGTCGCGGCGATCGAGGCCCGCGGCGGCAGCGGCCTTCAGGATGCGATCGTACGTGCGCTCCTGGTAGGGCAATGCCTTGGCGGCGCGTTCGAGCACGATGCGGCTGCGCTCGGAGAGAACGCCCTGTTGTTGTGCGTCCGCCATGGTGCAGCGGATGTTGACCATCGCTTCCGATAGCGCCAGGTAGCCGAGCTCGCCGGGCCCGTGGGTGACGGCGACCTCGTCGTCATCCTCGATGATGCCGTCGCGGTACGCCTCGAACACCGCGCCGACACCGACCATGCCGAACGGGTGCAACTCGGCGGCGCGCAGGGCGCCCATGCTGGCGCTGCCCCACACCGGGATGCCTTGCTGCAGCGCCGCGAGAACTTCCTTGTGCCAAACCGCCGGCACGTTGTGGAAGAAGCCGTCGATGATGCCGATCGCCGTCGGCTTGCGCGCGATGACGCGGATCACGTCGCCTTGGGCCACCGGCGGCAGGTAGATGGCGTCGAGATGCGGCCGCCCCTGCTCGGCGGTGAGGCTCGGCCCGCAGAAGACGAAAGCGGTCATGCCGCCCTCGCGGCGACGCGCGGCCGCTCGGCATCCTGGGCTGCGGCACGTCTGCCGGGCACGTAGTCGGACGACGCATCGACGCCCTCAAGACCGGGGATGATGACGCGCACGACCGGGATGTTGAACTCGGGCTTGGTGAGGTTGACGACGATGACGTCCTCGCCACCGCATTCCATCACGCGCGCAACCTCGCGCTGGATGTCGCTGGTGATCGAATCGGTCGCGAAGGTGGCGACGTCGGCGAAGCGCTTCTGCGGCGTCTCGCCGTGCAGCATCGCCTGCCAACGCTTGTGCACGTTGGCGTCGAGGAAGTGCTCGTACTCGTGACGCGGCATGTCATCGCGCGCGCCGGAGATGAAGGTGAGCCGGCTCTGTGCCGCCTCGGTGAGGGAGCGCGACAGCGCGATCTCGGGCGCCGGGTGGCAGCCCATGCCGACGGCCGGGCGGAAGCCATGCACGGTGGCGTCGCGCGGCACGGCGCGGCACAGGAATGCCGGCAGGCCGATATCGGAGGTGATGTCCCAAATGCCGACGTCGATGCCGGCGGCGTCGAAGCGCTTGATCAGGTCGCAGCACCAGCCGTCCTGGATGGTGGCAAGGTCGATGCGCGTGCGTGCGCGTGCCTCGGCGTCGAGACGATGCCACAGCGTCGCCGCGTCGCGCTCGACCAATTCGGAAATGCCGTGGCTGATCGCTTCGTCGAGGGTGTTGCCGGACGACAGACCGTTCGAGCTGGCCAGGAAGCAGCCGGTGCCCGACGGCATCGGCGAGGTGTAGTTCAGGTGCACCATCTCGAACGGCACCCACACCGGCTGGCCGGAGACCAGGCTCTTGCCCTCGGTCCACAAGAGCGGCGCGTGCGGCGTGAAGGTGCTGCGGCCATTGCGCGGCAGCGCGTAGACGTTGACCATCTGGTGCGTGTAGCGCAGCTCCTCGAAGCTCGCGAGCTTGAGGGGCAGGGTGATGCGCTCGGCGTGGTAGCCCTCGATCGCCTCCATGACGCCGGACACCTTGGCGGCGGTGAGGGTCGTGCCCTTGCCCTGGCTGACCGAGACCGAACGCGAGTTCGGGCGCGTCACCATGACGACGGGAATGCCGACCCGGTCGAGTCCCGTGACGTTGGCCACGCGCGTGATGCCCATGGCGGGCAGCAGCGGCGTGATGCGCTTCAGCGTTTCCTCGGGCGCGACCGTACGGTGCGTGCCGGAGTGGTAGGCCTTGCGCGCGGCGGCGAGGGCGGTGGTCTCGAGCTGGCTGAGCATGGGGAGCTCCCTTGGTCTTGGCACTCGTTGGAACTAGGCGAGCAAAGGACCGCCCGACGGTCCGGCCGCCGGGCGGTCCTTGGAACTAAGCGTTGCTGACTTCAGGAGAGATCATGTAGCGGCCCGCGCCATGGTCGCTCTCCTCACCGGGAGTCACCATGTAGCGGCCGGCGTCGTGATCCTGCGCGGCAGCGTTGCTCGGCGTGATCATGTAGCGGCCGGCTTCGTTGTCGCCCGGAGTGATCATGTAGCGCCCGGCGTCATGCTCGCTCGACGCGTTGCTCGGCGTGATCATGTAGCGGCCGGCGTCATGGTCACCCGGAGTGATCATGTAGCGGCCCGCGTCGTGATCTTCAGCGGCCGCTGCGGCGGCCCGCGGTGCAACCGGTGCGCTGTTCGAAGAATCAACAACGGTCGCGACACCCCCGCCGACCGCATAAAGCAATCCGTCTGGACCCCGTACCAGGGTTCCGCGTACCTCCGTCGTCATCTTTGGTTTCTCCTAAGAGTTGCTGACCCGACCCAGAGTACTTACCGGGACGGGTGCTAAAGCTCTGTGAATTGCTTCACCCAGAGGTGAAGCGCCCTGTGAAGTGGCTCACAGAACGGATTCGCCAAGTCGCAGTATCGCTGCAGGATGGCCGCCGCAGTTGGGCGCCCAAATACTTGGAGAACCGTTATGAAGAGTACGAGTGCTGCCGCGAGGATTGTCCCGTCAGACCGCCCAACGGCGATGCCGGCGGGTCAGGCTCACGGCCGCAGGGAACAAGCCCTCAACAGCATCAAGGCGTGCCTGGACCAGTTGCGGGCAGAAGCAACGGGCCACAGGGCTGAGCTTGCGGCGCTCCTGATCGGAGCGGCAGCCGAGGCGTGCTTGGACGCGCTGGGCGAGAAGCCCGCGGAGCCTAAGTAAGCGCTACCGTACGCTTAGGGCGCGCTGCGCCCTGATTGTCGCTCCGCACTACGCGCAGATGATTGCGCGAGCGGGGCGAGGTAGGCGTCGCCGTCACTTCCACGGCGAGGGCGGATTCCGATGCCCCCCAACCGCCTTCGGTTCGGGCTGCCAGGGGCGTGAGGCCACAACCAACGGCGATGGTGCGAGCCCGTTCCATGGAGCGGGCGGCAGTTCTAACGTCGAGGGCGTGCTGGGCGCGGCTGAGCGCATACCATCCCCAAGCTTCGTAGCCACGCTGGCCGTTGCGCCGTGCCAGCGTTATGGCGCGCCGTGCGACGACCTCGGCCTCGCCGTGGTTACCCAGGGCGAGCTTGGCCATGGCCAACCAGCCGAGATGCTGCGGCAGCTGCCCGACCATCGGATCCGGCGTCGCGGAGGCGACGGCGTCCTCGAGGAGGGTGCAGCCCTCTTCAGCGCGGCCGATGTGAAGGAGCGCATACCCCATGGCGCTGACGATCTGGCGCACGAGCAGTGTCGAGCCGATCGTGCGGCACAGGCGCAGGGACTGGCCCAGGACTTCAGCGCTGCGCTGGAAATCGCCCTGGTGCAGATACACCATGCCGGCGTGAAACAGCGCGAACACCTTGCTGAACAGGTGTCCCGATTCCTCGGCGCCGCTCAGTGCGGCGTCGGCGAGTTCGACCGCCTCGCGATAGAGGCCCAACTGGGCGAGCGCAACGGACAGCGGACCTTGTAGCGCGACCGGCGAAACCACGAGGAAGCCGTCGCGACGGCGGCCGGGCAACGAAACGGATAGTGCCAGCGCATCTTGGAGATACTGGCGGGCACTCTTGCCGCGACCACGTTCCAGTGCCACGTAACCAAGACGGCCGAGGCAGATCAGACGCAGATCGTCGAAGCGTGCGGCGTCCGCCGCCTTGAGCGCGCGCACGCCGATGCGGTGAGCGGTCTCCAGATTGCCGGCGACCCAGTGATGCAGCATCAGGCTGCACCAGGTGCGCGTCAGCGTGCGGGTGTCGCCCGAGCGGCGCGCCGCCGACTGCGCCAAAATCAGCTGCTGCTCCGCGTCCTGCTTGCGGCCCAACGGGAAGAGCGCATCGGCGAGGTCGAGGCAGACGTGCGCGGTGCGCTTGCTATTGCGCGCCGTGCGCGGGAAGCGCTTGAGCGCACTCGAAGCGTCCTCGAGAAGGCCAACGGCCTCTCGGAACTGGGAGCGGCGCAAGGCATCGCGGCCGGCGGCGAGACCATAGACGAACGCCTGGCCCCACAGCTCCGAGCGCAGGCAGTGCTGCGCGAGCAGCGCCATGCGGTTCGCAATCTGCAGGCTGCGCGCACGCAGGTTCGCGGCGATCTCGCTGTGCAGGTTCTTGCGCAGCGCCCTCGGCAGCGAGCCGTACGCAACGTCATGAATCAACGCGTGCTTGAAGCTGAACTCGAGGTGCGGGACGACGCGCGTGCGCTGCAGGAAGCCGAGCTGGCACAGGCGGTTGAGTGCGGCGAGCAGTTGTTCGCGGCGCTCGGGCACGATGCGCGCCAGCAGCTGGTGTGCAAAGGTCTGGCCGATCACGGAAGCGCGGCTCAACAGTTCCTGGTCGGCCGGCGCGAGCCGGTCGATGCGCGCCGCGATAATACTTTGGATAGTGCGCGGCACCGCGAACTCGCGCACCCAGTTCTGCACCGTGGCGGCGCTGGCGCGCTCGGTGAGCGGACCGGCGTTGAGCACCGATGCAACGCACTCGAGCAGGAAGAAGGGATTGCCGCCGGTCTTGTCGACCAGCAGGTCGCGCAGCGCGCTGAGGTGGCTTGCGGAGCCGAGCGTCGCCTTGGCGAGCTCGGCGCCCTCGGCCGCGCTGAGCGGATCGACTTCGACAACCGTGGTGCTGGGCCACGGCGTGTCCTGGAACTCGGCGCCCGGACGGCGCGTCATGACTACCAGCGTACGGCCGAGGTGTACGCGCACCGACAACAGGTCAATGAGGCGCGAAAGATCCGAATCGGCCCAATGGATGTCTTCGAACAAGAGCACCAGAGCCTGGCGCGCGCGCCAACTGCTCGAACACTTCGACGCACGCCGACAGCGTCAGATGGCGCCGCTCGGTCGGACCGAGGGCCTGCCACTGGGTGTCCCCCGGATCGCCGCCGAGCACGACGCGGATCGCGGCGCGGTGCAGAGGCGTGAGCTGCACGAGACCTTTGTCGCTGCCGACGTCCTCGTGAGTGCGCACGCCGAGCAGCGCCAGCGCCTGGCGCATCGCTTCGGCCACCGGCGGGACGGGAACGAACAAGTGCGGCGGGAAGCAAGAGGTGCGGATGACGATGTGACCCGCGGCGCTCACCTGCGCGTCGAATTCGGAAACCAGGCGGCTCTTGCCGATGCCCGGGTCGCGTTGCTGCCGGACGACAACGGCGTGTTCGTGCCGACGGCGCCGGCCGATCGCGGCCTGCCGAACGCCGGCATGGCGCCCGCTCCGGTCGTTCCGCCGGCAGTGACTCCGTCCCCCATCGTTCCCGCCCCGGCCATGCCGGGTGGCGGCGCCGGTCTCGGCGACAACAGGGGCGTACCGGCCACGCCGATCACGCCGCCGGCAGCCGCGCCTAACGCGCTCGCCGCGATGACGCAGACCACCAACGGCCGCGTCGATCAGTACGACCCGCTGCGCCGCACCCTGACGCTGGAGAACGGCGATACCTTCCTGCTCGCCGCCAACGTGCCGGGCGGCGACACGCTGACGCCGGGTCAGACCGTCACGCTGACCTACCGCCTGGATGGCGACCAGAAGGTCATCCAGAACATCGTCAACAACCGGGCGCCGATTCCGGGTCCGGACGTTACGCCGATGGCGCCGATGGCCCCGGGTGCCGCGCCCCTGCCGCTGAACCCATAACCCATGCCCAGCAAAGCGAGGGCGTGCGTCGGAGAGACGCACGCCCTCGTTACATTCGGAGACAGCGCAACTGCTTGCCCTGGTCGCGCGGCCCTGCAATCCTTATCTACAGAATCGCTCGGATTTGGCTTGGAGGATCGTCGTGCGTACGCTCTATCGCGGCATTGCCGCCGCAACCCTGTTGACCGTTGCCGCTAGCGGCGCTGCCGAGGCGCAACTGATCATGCCGCCTAAGGCGGACGGACCCAGCATGAACAGCATGGACATGCTGTACGACCGCGCCGGTCGCGTGCTGAACAACATCACCACGCGCATCGAGGCGCTCGACATCAACGCGCGCACGATGACGATCCCCGGCGGCAGGGTGCTGACCTTCGCCAACAACCTCAATCCGGGCGCCCTGCGCGTCGGTCAGTCGGTGATGCTGCAGTGGGAAGAGGAGGATGGGAAGAACATCCTCCACGGCGTCACGCTGATCGGAAACTAGCGGCGGAAACCGAACAAAGAATTAGGGCCCCGAACGGGGCCCTAATCGTTTCTAGGCTTTGGCGGCTTCGGCCTCGCGGCGGAAGCGCTTGCGCGCGTTGGCATCCAGGTAGCGCTTGCGCAACCGGATGGACTTCGGCGTCACCTCGACCAGTTCGTCTTCTTCCACGTACGTGATCGCCTGCTCGAGGGTCATCTTGCGCGGCGGCGTCAGACGGATGTTCTCGTCGTGGGTGTGGGTGCGGATGTTGGTGAGCTGCTTCCCCTTGAGGACGTTGACCTCGAGGTCGTTGTCGCGCGTGTGCTCGCCGATGATCATGCCCTCGTACACGGCCATGCCCGGATCGATGAACATCGGGCCACGCGCTTCGAGGTTGAACATCGCGTAGGCGACGGCGTTGCCCTGGGCGTTCGAGATCAGCACGCCGGCGCGGCGGCCGGCGATGGGACCGCGATGGGCGCCGTAGTTGTGGAAGATGCGGTTCATCACGCCGGTGCCGCGCGTGTCGGTGAGGAACTCACCGTGATACCCGATCAGGCCGCGCGTCGGCGCCAGGAACACAAGGCGCGTCTTGCCGGCACCGGCGGGGCGCATCTCCTGCAACTCGGCACGGCGCTGGGAGAGCTTGTCGACGACGGTGCCCTGGTAGGCCTCGTCCACGTCGATGACGACTTCCTCGATCGGCTCCAAGCGCTGACCGGTCGTCGGATCGCTTTGGAACAATACGCGCGGGCGGCTGACCGACAGCTCGTAGCCCTCGCGGCGCATGGTCTCGATCAGCACGCCGAGCTGCAATTCGCCGCGGCCAGCGACCTCATACGAGTCGCCGTCTTCGTTCTCGCGGACACGGATGGCGACGTTGCCCTCCGACTCGCGCAACAGGCGCGCGCGGATGACGCGCGATTGCACCTTGTCGCCTTCCTGGCCGGCGAGCGGCGAATCGTTCACAGAGAAGGTGACGGCCAGCGTCGGCGGGTCGACCGGATTGGCGTGGATCGATTCGGTGACGGTGAGATCGCCGATGGTGTCGGCGACGGTCGCGGTCTTGAAGCCGGACAGCGCGACGATGTCGCCCGCTTCGGCGGTCTGCACGCCGGTGCGCTCGAGGCCACGGAATGCCAGCACCTTGGTGACGCGCGCCTGCTCGACCTCGGCATTGCCCTGGCCGATGGCCTTGAGCGTGGTGTTCGGGTGCACGGCCCCGGAAAGAATGCGGCCGGTGAGCACGCGCCCCAGGAACGCATCGTACTCGAGCGTCGTCACCAGCATGCGGAACTGCTCGCCCGGCTCGATCGTCGGCGCCGGCACGTGGCGGAGGACAAGGTCGTAGAGCGGGCTCAAGTCCTTGCGCTCGCCGTCGAGGGAGTAGTTCGCCCAGCCCTGACGGCCGGAGGCGTACAGCGTCGGGAAGTCGAGCTGCTCGTCGTTGGCGCCAAGCGCCACGAACAGGTCGAAGATCTCGGTCAGCACTTCGTTCGGACGCGCGTCGGGACGATCGACCTTGTTGACGAGGACGATCGGCTTGAGGCCGAGGCGCAGCGCCTTGCCGGTAACGAACTTGGTCTGCGGCAGCACGCCTTCGGCGGCATCCACCAGAACCAGCACACCGTCCACCATCGACAGGATGCGCTCGACCTCGCCGCCAAAGTCGGCGTGGCCCGGCGTATCGACGATGTTGATGCGCGTGTCCTTCCAGACGATGGAAGTGCACTTCGCCAGGATGGTGATGCCGCGTTCGCGCTCGAGCTCGTTCGAGTCCATCGCGCATTCCGCGACCTTCTCATTGGCGCGGAAGGTGCCACTCTGCTTCAGCAGCGCGTCGACGAGCGTCGTCTTGCCGTGGTCGACGTGGGCGATGATGGCGATGTTGCGAATCTGCATGACGTTCCGTACCTAGCAAAACCAAGCCCGTGCGACTGCGCGCTCTCTGCGCAATCGCCTGGCCCGAATCCGAAAACCCTGATGTACGCGCGGTTTATATGGGACCGGCGGCCCCTCTGGCAAGCCGGAGACCCCCGGCAGCGGCGGGTTTCGTGCCCTAGGCGGGGCGGAAGAAGCGCCCCGCCCCCACCAAGTCCTGGCCCGACATCGCGTTGTTGGGGATGCGGACGACCCCGGTTTCGGCCGTCACCGAGCCGATGCGGGCGGCTTTCTTACCGTGCTTCTTGGCGATGGCGACGACTGCATGAACATCTTGTGACGCGCAGACGACGCACAGCCCGACGCCCATGTTGAACACCGTGTACATGTCCTGGGCGGGCACCGAGCCACGCGCCGCAATGGCCCGGAACAGCGCAGGAACCTCCGGCAGGGCGTCGAGGGTGAAGCCGACCTTGGCGGGCACGCGCACCAAGTTGAGGAAGCCGTCACCGGTGATGTGGGCGAGGGCCCGCACCGACGTCACCTTCTCGAGCATCTCCATCGCCTCGGCGACGTAAATAAGAGTCGGCTCGAGCAGCTCCTCGCCCACCGAGCGGCCGACTTCCGGCAGACGGTCGGTGATCTTCAGGTTGGCGGTGCCGAGCAGCACCTTGCGCGCCAGCGTCATGCCGTTGGAGTGGATGCCGCTCGACTCGATACCGACCACCGCGTCGCCGGGCCTGCAGTCGCGCCCCACCACAATGCGATCGAGGGGCACGATGCCGGCCGCGGTGCCGGCGAGGTCGAAGCCGGACTTCGGGTGCGCGCCCTTGATCATGTCGGGTAGCTCGGCGATCTCGCCGCCGGTGATGGAAACGCCGGCGCGCTCGGCGCCAACGGCAAGTCCCTCGGCGATGGCGCGCATGACAGCCGGATCGACGCGCTCCACCGCAATGTAGTCGACCAGGGTGAGCGGCCGCGCCCCGACGCAGATGACGTCGTTGACGTTCATGGCGATGCAGTCGATGCCGACGGTGTCGTACTTGCCCATCATCTCGGCGATGAGCGCCTTGGAGCCGACGCCATCGGTGCTGATGGCGAGCCCCAAGCCGCCGCCGATATCGACGACGTTGGCGTAGAAACCGAAGTCGAGCGCGACGGCGCCAAAGCCCGGCTTGGCCGGCCACGTCCGGCGCAGGCGCGCGGTCAGGCCCTCGAGCGCGGTCTCGGTGGCGCCAATGTGGATGCCGGCGGAAGCGTAGGCGTCCTCAGATGCTGCAGGAGGCTTGGACATGTCCGCTCGAGCCCAGGGGACGGGATGGGGGTGGGACGGCCGGGGGACACTACCCACCGACCGTTCCCAAGCCAAGCGGGGTGTCTGGAATCAGCCGAAGCTGAGTACGCCGCCCATGCTGAGCAGGGTGAACAGGCCGACGGCAACCGCCGCAGCGAAGACGGCGGCGAGTACGGCGCCGGTGCCGGCGGCGCGCAGCAGCCACGCCGCGTGCTGGCGAGTCGCCAGACGGCGCACGGGCAGCGATTCGTGAAAAGCGGACTGGATGGTGCGGAGGGTTTGGCTGGACATCGGTCGTTGACCTCCCGGTCAAACGATCGCGATCGGCGCATTCAGCGTGTCACGCGATCCACGCCACTCGCCTTCGATGCACAGGAGTCTGCGGAATGCATCAACCGAGCGGCAGCGTGACCTTAACCGGGGACGCGTAAACAACATGTGAAGCGTAAGCGCTACCACCTTGGTGCGGCCCAGCGTCGCACCCGCATCGCACGTTCGTTGCGTTCCGGGCCCGCGCGACAGCCATAACGTTGCGCACTTGAGCACGCGATCGACTGAATGTGTTTTCCGAGCCTTTTCATGGGCTTGTCATAGGGCCTTCATATGCCGGTCATAGGCGGTTGGTAGGTCTCCACACCCTTTCGCTGTGCGCCGGTTGTGCCTATGTAGAGGCCACGGGCGCATGGCCTTGGGCCGATTGCGCCTCGGAAAACAAAAGCAACTCCGCGACGTAGCGCGGCTTCCAGCGGAAGCGTTGCCGCTTCGTCTGCGGGCATTGGAGGAAACCATGACGGTACGCACTTGGAACGGTGAGCGCGAAATCAACCTTGGCGAGGCAGCGCGCGCTGCTGCGGCCACCGCGATGGTCGTCGCGTTTGCAGGCATGTTCCTGCTCGTGATGTCGCAGATCGCCACGGTGCTGAGCTAAGCGACCGAATAGCTTCGGTGCGGGCCCGGGAAGGCAACTTCCCGGGCCTCTTGATTCAAGTTCCTAGGGCGCTTCGCGCTGGCTCGAATACAGGAACGACCAGATGGCGCCGACCAGCACGGTGCCCGTCGTCTTGCTGCGGAACAGCGGGCTGGCCTCGTTGGCGGCGCCGCTGTGGAAATCGGCGCGCACCTGGCCGAGCATCCGTAGCGCAGGCGTCACCGGCGCGGCGACGCCGAGAGAGATCTTGGCGCCCATGTATCCGGCCTTGGCGTCGTAGGCCGGACGCGTCGCCGTCGCGTACACGTCGGGCACGCCGTAGATCACTTCCTGGAACGTCCGATCGGCGAACGTGAAGCCGAGGCCGAGCTTCAGGCGCGTGCGGTTGCCGAAGACGTTGTCGTGGTGGTACGCGAGCTCCGGCACGCTGAGAAAGCCGATGTGCTCGATCTTGGAGAAGTCGGTCGAGAGTACCGCACGTACCGGCAGCTCGAGATCGATGTGGGCGTCGCGCGCCGCGCGCGCCAAGGTGATCTGCAGGCGCGGACCGATCTGTCCCATCCAGTCGAGATCGGGCATGCCGGCCCGCGCGACATTGTCTCCTGACTTCACGTCGAGCGCGCCCGCCAGACTGACGTCGAACTCGATGCGCGCCGTGTTGACGAAGCGGCCGCGCACGAGCCCCGATTCCTCAGACCGGAACACCTGGCCGCGATAGACGAAGTACGGCAGCGGCACAACGCGCGCCGAGTACTCGTCCGCCGCCGGATAGTCGGGCAGGTAGCCCGCCCCCACGACCACGCCCAGTTCCCATAGCGGCAATGCTTGTTGCGCGCGTGCCACAACCGGCGCGCAAACAAACAGCAGCGCGCAAAACCACGTCACCCAGGATTTCATCAAGTCCTCTCGCCTCTTCGCCGCGAGTCTGTCACGGCCGCGTGCGCGGTCAAGGCCGCGCCTTGTGTCATCTCTGCCGCAGGTGCATCCTGATGGCCGCACCGTGAGTATCCTGGATGAAGCTGCCCCGGTGGGACTGCATGGACAGCCAACCGCGCTCCGGTGCGCCGCGGCGAACCGCACACCGCCGATGATCGTGCTGTTTGGCACGCATTGGGGCGCGCGCCTCGTCCTGATCCTTACCCTGTGGATGCTGCCGGCTGCCGCGCTCGCCCAGAGTGCGGCTGCGGGCCAGTGGCTGACCGCCGATGGCGAAGCGCGGGTCGACACGTTCGACTGCCAGGGCACTCTGTGCGGGCGCGTCGTCTGGTTGCGGCAGCCGATCGATGACGCCGGGCGCGTGCGCCGTGACGTCGCCAACGAGGACGAAGGGCTGCGCCTGCGTCCGATCCTCGGCCTGCAGGTACTGACCGGCTTCGCCCCGGATGGCCCCGATCGCTGGAGCGGCGGCGTCGTCTATGTGCCACAAGCGGGGCGCGAGTACCGCGCCAGCGTCAGCCTGGAGGACCCCAACACGCTGCTCGTGCGCCGCTTCTTTTGGGTGCCGTGGCTCGGTTGGCTGCCCGGTCTCAGCCAGAGCGAGCGCTGGACGCGGGTGGCGCCATGAGCGCCCGCGTGACGCTCGGCGCGCCGGCCGCTGTCTCGACGCGCGCGCGGATCGCCTGGGCGCTCTACGACTGGGCCAACTCGGCCTACGCAACGCTGATCGTCACGTTCGTGTTCTCGACGTATTTCGCCCTGGCGGTGGTCGATGACGCGCTGCGCGGACAGCAGCTGTGGGGCTGGGCGGCAAGCGCGAGCGGCCTTGCGGTCGCGCTGCTGGCGCCGGTTGTCGGAGCCATTGCCGATGCCGGTGGCCGGCGCAAGCCGCTGCTGTTCGGCTTCACCGCCCTCGCCAGCGTGTGCACGGCGCTGTTGTGGTGGGCCGAACCGGACCCCGCCTTCATCGTCTGGGTGATGGTGTGGTACGCGATCGGCAACGTCGGTATCGAGTTCGGCGTCGTGTTCTCCAACTCGATGCTGCCGGATCTGGTGCCGCGCGACCGCATCGGCCGCTGGTCGGGTTGGGCCTGGGGGCTGGGCTATGCCGGCGGCATCGTCTCGATGGTCGTCGCCTTGGTCGCCCTCGTGCAAGCCGAGCAGCCGCTGTTCGGCCTCGACAAGGCCAACTTTGAGCACATTCGCGCCGTCGCCCCGCTCGCCGCGGTGTGGCTGGCGATCTTCGCGGTGCCGCTGTTCCTGTTCACGCCCGATCGTCCCGGACAGGTCGGCAACCTGGCGGCGCACGTGCGCCACGGTCTGCGCAACGTGCGCGCGACGTTGGCGAGCGCGCGCCAGGACGGCAACCTGGTACGCCTCCTGCTCGCCAACATGATCATCATGGATGGGCTGGTGACGGTGTTCGTCGTCGGCGGCATCTTTGCCGCCGGCGTGTTCAGCATGACGCAGACCGATGTGTTGGTGTTCGGCATCGTCCTCAACCTCACCGGCGGCATCGGTGCAGCGGCCTTCGGATGGGTGGACGATCACCTGGGGCCGAAGCGGGCCATCCTGATCGCGCTCGTCGGCTTGTTCATCACCGCCGGCGGCGCCGTCGTCGCTCCAAGCACGACCCTGTTCTGGGTGTTCGGCTCGGCGCTCGGACTGTTCGTCGGTCCGGTGCAAGCCGGCGGGCGCTCGCTGATGGCGCGCATGGCCCCGGCGGGGCGCACCACCGAATACTTCGGCCTGTTCGCTTTGTCGGGCAAGGCGACCGCGTTCCTCGGCCCCGCCGTGGTGGCGACGGTGACCGCCGCAACGCAAAGCCAGCGCTGGGGACTGTCCGTGCTGTTGGTCTTCTTCGTGGTCGGCGGCGCGCTGCTGTGGACCGTCCGCGAGCCGCGCGCCGGCTAGCCGTCGCAGGCGCGCAGCAGAAGTGCGATGTCGCGCGCTAGCCCACGCCGCGGCTAGTGGAAGAAGTGGCGCAACCCGCTGAACACCATGGCGAGGCCGCGCGCGTCGGCGGCGGCGATCACCTCGTCGTCTCGCATCGAGCCTCCGGGCTGGATGAACGCGGTGGCGCCCGCGTCCGCCGCCGCGATGAGGCCGTCGGCGAATGGGAAGAACGCATCGCTCGCCACCACCGAGCCGAACGTCTCTGACTTGGCCGCGCCGGCGGCATGGGCGGCATCGTCCGCCTTTAGGCGCGCGATGCGCACGGAGTCGAGGCGGCTCATCTGGCCGGCGCCGATCGCGGTCGTGGCGCCGTTCTTGGCGAAGACGATGGCATTCGATTTGACGTGCTTGCACACGCGCATGCCGAACAACAGATCGCGCCGCTCGGCCGCGGTCGGCGCGCGCTTGGTGACGACCTTGAGCGCGGCGTCATCGACCATTGCCGCGTCGCGCGTCTGCACCAGGAGACCTCCGGCGATGGTGCGCGCCGTCAGGCCCGGTCCGCGCGCCGCCGGCATCCCTCCCGTGAGCAGGAGGCGCAGGTTCTTCTTGGTCGCGAACAACGCCAGCGCATCGGCGTCGGCGTCGGGCGCGATAACGACCTCGGTGAAGATCTTGACGATCTCGGCCGCGGCCTCGGCATTGAGCGGACGGTTGGCGGCGACGATGCCGCCGAACGCGCTGACCGGATCGCACGCCAGCGCGCGGTGATAGGCGTCGGTGAGCGAGGCGCCGATCGCCACGCCGCACGGATTGGCATGCTTGATGATGGCGATGGCCGGCTCGGTGAACTCGGCGGCGACTTCAATGGCCGCGTCGGCATCGCCGAGATTGTTGTAGGACAACTCCTTGCCCTGCACTTGGCGCGCGTTGGCGACGCCGGGCCGCGGGTCAGCCGTTCGGTAGAGCGCGCCGACCTGGTGCGGATTCTCGCCGTAGCGCAACGCCAGAGTGCGCTCGCCGACCAGAACCAGACGATCGGGCAGCGAAGCGCCGTCGGCTGCGCCCTCCTGGCGCGCGAACCACGCGGCGATGTTGGTGTCGTAGGCGGCGGTGCGGGCGAACGCCTTCGCCGCGAGACGCCGCCGCAGTGGCAGCGACGTCGCGCCGCGGTTGGTTTCGATGTCGCGCATCACCTCGGCGAGGTCGGCGGCGTCCACGACCACGGTGACGTGGGCATGATTCTTGGCGGAGGAGCGGATCATCGCCGGGCCGCCGATGTCGATCTGCTCGATGCACTCGTCGAACGGCGCCCCACCGGCGACGGTCTGTTCGAACGGGTAGAGGTTCACCACCACCAGGTCGATGGGCTGGATGCCGTGACTGCGCATGGCGCTGGCATGGGACGCGTCGTCGCGCAGGCCAAGGATGCCGCCGTGCACCTTGGGGTGCAGTGTCTTGACGCGGCCGCCGAGCATCTCCGGAAAGCCCGTGAAATCAGAGACTTCGCGCACCGGCACACCGGCCGCAGCGAGCGCCTTGGCCGTGCCGCCGGTGGAGAGAATCTCGACCTTGCGCTGCGCCAGGAACTTGCCGAACTCGACCAGTCCGGTCTTGTCGGAAACAGAGATGAGGGCGCGGGCGATAGCGGCCACGGGCGGGCTCCTTCCGGGAAGCGATGAACCGGACGGAAGTCCGGCGCCCAGGCGATCGGCGATGCGTGCCCGCGCTTCCCGATGGTTCATCCCATCCAGCTTCGCCAGTCGCGCGGTCGGTTTCTTATAGGGGGCAAAGAGACGGGTCGGCAAGGCGACCCGCGTCGGGCAAGGCTATGGCCGCAGGACCATGCCTTCCTTGGCGACGATCGAGCCGGGGCGCTTCTCGGTGACCGACTTGGAAATACCGTCCATGAAGTCGTCGTCGTGGTCGGGGTCGTGGTGGAAGACGACGAACGTCTTCACTCCGGCCGCGTCGCACAGGCGCACGCCTTCCTCCCAGGTCGAATGACCCCAGTCGGCGCGCTTCGGGAACTCGGCGTCGGTGTACGTCGAGTCGTAGATCACCATCTCGGAACCTTTGATCAGATTGAGAACGTTCTGATCCGGCTTGCCGATGATGTGCTGGGTGTCGGTGAGATAGCAGATCGACTTGCCGCCGAATTCGATGCGATAGCCGGTGGCGCGATCCGGATGATTGAGGCGCGCCGTGCGCAACCGGACCCCCGGGCGCGGCTCCAACACCTCGCCCGCGTCGAAATCGAGATACGCGACGTTGGCGGTGAAGATCTCCGGCGGTACCGGGAACAACGGCGAGAACATCATCTCTGAGATGACGTACTTCACCGTCATCTCGCGCGCCTTCAAGTGGCCCGCCCAGACGCGGATCTGAGTGGTCTTGATGAACAGCGGCACGAAGAACGGCAGGCCGCAGACGTGATCGAAGTGCGTGTGGGTGAGAAACAGGTCCGTATCGACGGGCCCGTTCTTCACCAGCTCGTTGCCGAGATAGCGCAGGCCCGTGCCGGCATCGAAGAGCAGCATGTGCTGGCCGCAGCGCACTTCGAGCGACGAGGTATTGCCGCCATACCGGGATGTGCTCGGCCCGGGCGTCGCGATACTGCCGCGCACTCCCCAGAACCGGACGTAGAAGTCCTCACTGTCCGCCACGTACTCGCGCCCCCTGACCGGAATCCCCCAATTGAGGGCATTGTGCCCAAGTCGCCGCTCGTTCGAAAGTCGCTTTTCGTTTTGATTTCAGAGCGGTACGCCGCTACGGAATGAGCCGGTAGCCGCCGGGCTCCGTGACCAGGATTACTGCGGCGGACGGGTCGCGTTCCATCTTCTGCCGCAGACGGTACACATGCGTCTCTAGCGTGTGGGTCGTCACCCCAGAGTTGTAGCCCCACACTTCGGACAACAGCGTTTCGCGATTCACGACGCGCGCGCCTGCCCGGTACAGGTACTTAAGAATAGCGGTTTCCTTTTCGGTCAAGCGTACTTTTTCACCACTCTCGGCGTCGAGCAGCAGCTTGCCGGCGGGACGGAACGAGTATCGACCGATCGCAAAGACCGCGTCTTCGCTTTGCTCGTGCTGACGCATGTGCGCACGCAGACGCGCCACGAGCACGCCCAACCGGAACGGCTTGGTGATGTAGTCGTTCGCGCCAGACTCGAGGCCGAGGATGGTGTCCGCGTCGCCATCCTGCGCGGTCAGCATGATGATCGGCGCCTTGACGCCCGAGCGGCGCAACAGCCGGCACACCTCGCGGCCGTCGAGATCCGGCAACGCGACGTCGAGCAGAATGGCATCGAAGCGCTGAGACTTGGCGAGTTCGAGCGCGCGCGCGCCGGTCTCCGCTTCGGTTGTCTCGAACTCCTCGTGCAGGTCGAGCTGCTCGTGCAACGCATCGCGCAGCGCGTTGTCGTCGTCCACGAGCAGGACTGTCTTGGCAGCGGCCATACGAAGCGGCTCCGGCAAGGCGTCCACGAGAAAAGTCCGGGAAGCGCGCCGCAGAATGCACAAGTCACGGCTGGCGCACAACCAAGCTCAAGGGAAAGTGTGCGCCGCAACCACATCCGCGGCGGGAGGTTCCGCTTGTCCATCTTCGCGAACCGGATGCGGCAAAAGATTCCGGGCGCGACGCGACGCGTAGCGGAGAGTCCTTGGCTACTGCGCCGCTGCCGTGGCGCGCCGCTTGCTTGGTAACCATCATGCTCGGCCCCACTCCCGGCACGAACGGCACCCAGGCGCCAGCGGCGGTTGCGCCAGCGGCGCGCGGCGTGCCGGCTTGGGGTGACGACGGATTCACGTTTGGCGACCTGATCGACGTCGTAAATCCGCTGCAGCACATCCCAGTCGTGTCGTGGGCCTACCGTGCGTTGACCGGCGACAACATAGCGCCGGCGGCGAAGGTGGTTGGCGGCACGCTGTTCGGCGGGCCCGTGGGCCTGGCACTGAGCGCCATCGACGCTGCGCTGTTGCACAGGACCGGCCGCGACAGTGGCGAAACCGTGGTGGCGTTGCTCAGCGGCAAAGACCGCGGCGCCCCGGCGCCGACGAACGCCGCGCCGGACGGCATTGCCATCGCGGCGCGGACTGCGCCGGCGGGCACGACCGATGCAACGCCGACTCTGACGGAAGCGCAGATGGCGCGACTGCTCGGCGGCGCGCCCGTCGCGGCACCTGCGACGGCGGCCACACCAGCCTGGCAACAAGCAGCGGCGACGCTGCCGCAAGATCAGATCGCGTTGCTGCTGCGCTCGGTCGGTCTGCCGGCGCAGGAACTCGCTGCAGCGGTAACTCCCGCGTCGGTTGCAGGAGCGCCGGTGCATGTCTCTGCTGCCGGAACGGTGCGCGTGCCGGCGGCGGTCACGATGCCGTCCCTGCCTGTTCAACCAGTCGTTGTTGCAGACCTGACGCCGCATCCGGCCGCGACAGCGGCCGATGCCGACGAACGCGCCCGTCGCCGCGCCCTCGACGAAGCGCGCGCCAACGGAGACGAGCTTCGCCGCCTGTTCGCGCAGTAGTCGCGCGCTACGGCGCGCGCTCACCAAAGACTGCGGTGCCGACGCGCACGCAGGTCGCGCCGAGCGCTACCGCGTCCTCGAAATCGGCGCTCATGCCCATGCTCAGCTGCGGTAGGCGGTGACGCGCGGCAAGTTTCGCCAGCAGCGCGAAGTGCGGCGCTGGCGGTTCATCGTTCGGCGGGATGCACATCAACCCGACCACCGGCAGGTCGAGCTCGCCCTGGCAGAGCGACAGGAACTGCGCCAACTCGGCTGGCAGAACGCCGGCCTTCTGGGGTTCCTCGCCGATGTTTACCTCGATGAAGCAGGACGGCCGGCGGCCGCTGGCCGCGATTTCGGCTGCGATCGCGTGGGCGAGCTTGGGCCGGTCGAGGGTCTGGATGATGTCGAACACCGCAACGGCGGCCTTTACCTTGTTCGTCTGCAGCGGTCCGATGAGGTGCAAGACGGCGTCCGGATAAGCCGCGCGCAACGCCGGCCACTTGCCCTGCGCCTCTTGGACGCGGTTTTCGCCGAACGCACGGTGTCCGGCAACCAGGGCCGCCTCCACCCGTTCCGCCGGCTGGGTCTTGGATACGGCAATGAGGGTAATTGCGGCCGGATCGCGCTCGACGCCGCGCGCCGCCAGCGCAATGCGGGCCTGTATGCGCGCGAGGTTCGCAGCAACGTCGGCGCCGGCGGTCTGCAAAGGGGGGTGGGACACCGTCGGAAACCTAGCAGAGGCGCAGATACGTAACTACCGTGAGGCGCAGGAGTTGCGGCAAACTCGCGGCCGTGGCTCCTTGTGCGCACATGAAGTACGACGGCCTACGGCACCTCGGCGCGGTGGCAGCGCAATTGCGCGAGCGCGCCGGCAACCCGCGTGCCGCGAACGGCGGTCCACTTCCATCGCTGATCCTTGTGACGGACACGCTCCGGCATCCCGATCCTCTGCGGGCGATGCGCTGTCTGCCGCGCGGCTCAGCAGTGCTATTGCGCGATTATGAACACGCACAGCGCGCGTCGCTGGCCGCAGCGCTTGCCCGGGAGTGCAGTGCGCTTGGGATTGCGCTGTGGGTCGGCGCTGACCTCGCGTTGGCACGCAGCGTCGCCGCAGACGGATTGCACTTGCGCGAGCGCGATGTTGGGCCTTTGTCCCGGGAGCAGTGGCATGGGGTGCTGACGACGTCAGTCCATTCGCTCGGCGCCCTCGATCGCGCCAGCAGGCTTGCAGCGGATGCCGCCTTGATCGCACCCGTGTTCGCGACCAGAACGCACCCGGACGCGCGGCCGATCGGCGTGAAACGGTTGCGCGAGATGGTACGCGAGGCGGAGATGCCCGTGTACGCGTTGGGTGGCATCAACCTGAGCAATGCCTCGCGGTTGCTCGACACCGGCGTTGCCGGCGTCGCGGCGGTGGACGCCTTGCACGGCGCAGCTCGATGAGTCGCGGCGACGCTGTTGTGTCCGGACCCGTTCGCGACAGGCTCCTTGCGCAGGCGGTTCGCCTCCAGCGGCAGGGTGACGCTGCCGCCGCTGTGATCGCGTGCCGCAAGGTGCTGCGCGGCGCGCCCGGTGATGTCGATGCATGGCAGCTCCTGGCATGGATTGAGGTGCAGCGTGGCAACATTGCTGCGGGTCTCGAGGCATTCGAGAAGGTAGCCGCGGCAAGGCCGCGGGACGCGGCGGCCCATACGAACGTCGGCAATGCGCTGCTCGAGGTGCAGCGTTCCGAGGACGCGTTGCGCAGCTATGACCGGGCGCTGGCGCTCGACCCCGTGCACACCCGGACTTTGTATAATCGCGGAGTGTGCCTCGGCGGGCTTGGCCGCCATGCGGAGGCCCTGGCGAGCTACGAGCGGGCGTTGGCAGTCGAGCCGCGCCATGTCGACGCGTTATATGGCAGGGGCAACGCGCTCGCGTCTCTCGGCCGCCACGGGGATGCCGCGATCGCCTTCGAACGTGCGCTCGCGGTTGATTCTGGTCGCGCCGACATCTGGATCAACCGCGGCAATTCCTTGCAGGAGATTTGTCGGCTGGACGAGGCTCTCGCTTGCTACGCACGAGCGCGCATCCTTGAGCCAAGCAGCCCGGACGCGGCATTTCACGAGGCACTGCTCCGTCTGCTGGCCGGCGACTATGAGAAGGGGTGGCCGCTGTACGAGGCGCGATGGCGCACTGCCGCCGCTGCGCGCGTGCGGCGTGACCTGCCAGGGTCACAGTGGCGGGGCGAGAAGAGCGACTTGCGCGGCAAGACGGTTCTGCTGCACGCCGAACAGGGCTTTGGCGACACGATTCAGTTTTGCCGCTACGCGCCGCTGGTCGCACAGGCGGGCGCGACTGTGATCTTGGAGGTGCAGCCGGCGCTGCAGACGCTGATGCGCTCGCTCGCCGGGGTCGAGACAGTGATCGCACGGGGCGGATCGCTGCCTCGGTTCGACCTGCACTGCCCGCTGCTCAGTCTGCCGTTGGCGTTTGGAACCACCGTTTCCACGATTCCGAGTGTCGTCCCCTACCTGCGCGCCCCGGCCGATCGGGTGGCGCAGTGGCAAGAGCGATTGCATGGGGTGTCGCGCCCCCGCATCGGCGTGGCCTGGGCGGGGAGCGGTGCGTTCGAGAACGATCAGCGCTCGATTGCCTTGGCGACGTTGACGACCGCGCTGCCAGTGGGGCCGGCATACGTCAGTCTGCAGAAGGAAGTGCGCGATTCGGATGGCGCGGCCCTGCTCGCGCGGCCCGACATCGCAGACTTCCGGACGGGTCTGACAGACTTTGCGGATACGGCGGCGCTTGTTGAACTATTGGACTTGGTCGTCACGGTCGATACCGCCGTGGCGCATCTGGCTGCCGCGATGGGCAAGCCGGTACTGCTCCTGGCGGCCTACAATCCGACCTGGCGCTGGCTCCTTGGTCGCGGAGACAGCCCTTGGTATCCGACCGTGCGCCTGTTGCGCCAGACGGCCATCGGCGATTGGTCGGCGGGACTCTCAGTGGTGCGGGAGGCGATCAGCGCCGGGCTACCGTTCGCACAAAAAAACTGAGGGCGGACCGAAGTCCGCCCTCAATTCCATCCCCCAAAGAAGCAGACGTTAGAACGTCAGCTTGGTCTGGACCTTGATGCCGTGTGCAGTACGCGTGTCCTGCGTGTCGGTGGAGTCGAGACCAGCGTGATGCGTGTAGCGGTAGTTGGTGTAGCCGAAGTCCAGGTCGAGGCCGGCCGCGACTTTCCAGTTGTACTGGAGGTCGATCGAACGGACCTTGGCCTCGTTGTCCGGGTTGTCGGCGTTGTCCTTCCAGTTCTCCTGGCGGACGCCAGCGATGATGGTGCGACCGCTGCCAAGACCGGTGTACTGGACGCCGAAGTCCCAACGGGTGGCGGTGTCTTTGCCCGTGCCGATCGCGACATGGTTGATGTCGTTCTCGTCCTGCGTGGCCTTCTCGTAGGCGAGGCCGAACTGCCACACGCCCAGACTGTAATTAGCACCGATGCCGTAGCGCACGATGTCTTCGTCGGTGGTAGCGGCACCGTCAACCGCGAGGGCGTTGTCGGTGCGGCTCACGTAGTGACCGCCGATGGTGAAACCGGCGATCTCGATGTCCGCGCCCAAGCGCCAGCGGCCGTTGGAAGACACGCCGACGGCCGTCGGATCCTGGTTTTCCGGGCTGGTGGTTGCCCAGCCGAAGGACACGCGCAAGCGGTTCCCGGCGACCGAACCGGCCCACTGTGCGCCGATCTGAATGTCCTTGTCGCCTGCGCCGACGTCGTCTTCCTGCGTCACGCCGGTGGTGTTCTCCAACGCGATGTCCGGAGCGTAGGCCATAGCAATACGGAGGCCCGCGATCGCCGGCGGCTCGTACTGGATGCGGTTGCGGCCGTTGCTGGCCGTCAGCGAGTTGGTGAACGAGGCCTGGTTGTCGCCTGCCGCCGCCAGCGCGTCGCCAGCGTCGTCGGTGAGCGAGACGCCACCCGCCGAGGAGTACGTGCGGGCGATGCCAACATCGAGCGTGGTGACGGAGAAGCCACCCATGGTGACCTTGCCGAGGCGGCCATCGACGTACATGAAGTTGTCGTCGATGATGTCGATGTCGGTCGGGTCGGCATCGTCAACGAAGTCGGCGAGCTCAGTGCCGCCCGCTTCGAGTTCGATTTCCCAACCGGCCTTGACGCCGTTCGAGAGAGTGGCAGCACCGCGGAACTCCAACTCGGCGTCGAAGTCGAGGTTGTGGTTGCGCGGCTGGTCGGTCAGCGTGCCATCGGCATCCAGGGTCGTCACGTCCTGGGCCGGCGCCTTGCTCTGGTATTCAAACCGGAAGGTCGTGAAACCACCCAGCGTCAGATTGAAGTTGGTGGCGGTCATCGCCGTGCGGGCCTGACCCAGCGCCGGACCGGCAAACATGCCGGCGGCAAGAAGGGCCGTGGTCCCCAACAGTACTTTCTTCATCCCCGCGTCTCCTCAGTCTTGTTACGTAACGGAATCCGCTTAGCAGCTGCCCCTTCGGCGGAACGAATCCGCGAAAGAACTGCGGAATCTGTGACACCGCTGGTGCACACGGTCAAGGTTTTGGCGGTTGCGGCTGTGTCGAATTTTCCCCAGTGTGTCGCGTGAGTCACAGGACGGCCGCGGCGCGGCGAGCGGAATTGGAGGTCGTGTGGGACCGGCCGCGCATTTGCGATTTGTCGTTTCCGCGCGCGCCTGTCTATACTCAAGGCCCCTGTTTCTTTGCGCCGGTTGGCGTTTTTCTTTGCATGACCCTCGTTTTTCAGTCACGGCCCAGCATTGGCTCGCTGCCGATGGTACGCGGCGGCCGCTTCGATAGAGTCTGGGTACGCGGCGCGAGTCTGGCTGCGGCCTTGGCTTTAAGCGCGTGCGGCGTGATCGAGCCGGCGCCGCCGGCGCCCCAACGCCAAGCCCAGGGACTGTTCGGACCGGACGGCCTCGTTCTCTTCACCAACGAGGAGCGGCCGCGCGGTGGTGGCGGCGAGATCGGCGTCAACGCATTCCTGTGGCGCGCGACGCTCGACACCATCTCGTTCATGCCGCTTTCTTCGGCGGATCCGTTTGGCGGCGTCATCATCACGGATTGGTACGCGCCGCCGACCACGCCGGGTGCCGAGCGCTTCAAGCTAAATGTCCTCATCAAGGACCAGCGGCTGCGGTCGGATGGCGTGAAAGTGACAGTTTTCCGGCAGGAACGGGCCGGAGCCGAGTGGCGCGACGTCGCCGCCAACACCGCCACGGGCACCGAGCTCGAGAACGCGATCCTGACGCGCGCCCGGCAGATGTGGCTGGACGCGAACGCCGCACCCTAAGCCGCCCGCCAAAGGCGCCCTGCGAGGGCGGAGACGCATTCCATGGCCCGCTACGAACCGGCTGTCGCCGAGCGCAAATGGCAGACGGTGTGGACCGAGCGCGGCGCATTCACGTGCCGCGAGGACGATCCGCGCCCCAAGTACTACGTGTTGGAGATGTTCCCCTATCCGTCGGGGCGCATCCACATGGGCCACGTGCGCAACTACACCTTGGGGGACGTGGTGGCCCGCTACAAGCGGGCGCGGGGCCACAACGTCCTCCACCCGATGGGCTGGGACGCATTCGGACTGCCGGCCGAGAACGCCGCCCGCGAGAAGGGCGTCCATCCGAAGGCCTGGACCCTGTCCAACATCGACACCATGCGCGGCGAGTTGCAGCGCATGGGATTATCGATCGACTGGTCGCGAGAGATCGCCACCTGCCATCCCGGCTACTACGCCCATCAGCAGAAGCTGTTCCTGGACTTCCTGAAGGCGGGCCTGGCCTACCGTAAGAAGGCGCGGGTCAATTGGGATCCGATCGACCAGACGGTTCTGGCGAACGAACAGGTCATCGACGGCAAAGGCTGGCGATCCGGCACTCCGGTCGAGAAGCGTGAACTCGAACAGTGGTTCTTTTCGATCACGCGGTTCGCCGAGGATCTGTTGCAGGCGCTTGACGGCCTGGAGAATTGGCCAGAGCGCGTCCGCATCATGCAGCGCAATTGGATCGGCCGTTCGGAAGGCTGCCGGCTGCGCTGGGAGATCGCGGGGCGCAACGACCAGCTCGAGATTTATACCACTCGTCCGGATACGTTGTTCGGGGCGGCGTTCCTCGCCGTTTCCGCGGACCATCCGTTGGCGGCCGAGCTCGCCAAGACCGATGCGAACGCCCGTGCATTTATCGCCGAATGCCACAGCCTGGGCACCAGCGAGGAGGCGATCGAGGGTGCGGAAAAGCGCGGCTACGACACCAAGCTGCGCGCCAAGCACCCGTTTCGCGCGGGGGAGTCCGTTCCGGTCTACATCGCCAACTTCGTGCTGATGGAGTACGGCACCGGCGCCATCTTCGGCTGCCCGGCCCACGACCAGCGCGACCTCGATTTCGCACGCAAGTACGGTTTGCCCGTTCGACGCGTCGTCGCGACGACCGATGCCGCCGGCGCGGAGGAGATCGGCACCGTCGCCTACACCGGCGACGGCGTCCTGGTGAACTCCGACTTCCTCAACGGCCTGACCGTGCCGAGCGCCAAGGACGAGGTCGCCAAGCGCCTGGAGAAGGCGGGCACCGGCAAGCGTGAGGTCAACTACCGCCTGCGCGACTGGGGCGTGTCGCGGCAGCGCTATTGGGGCTGTCCGATTCCGGTCGTGCATTGCCCGAACTGCGGTGTCGTGCCGGTGCCTGAATCCGAACTGCCGGTGCTGCTGCCCGAGGACGCGCGCTTCGACCAGTCCGGCAACCCGCTCGAGAATCACCCGACGTGGAAGAACGCGCGCTGCCCGAAGTGCAGAGGCGCGGCGCGGCGCGAGACCGACACCCTCGACACATTCGTCGACTCGTCGTGGTACTTCGCTCGCTTTTGCGCGCCGCGCGCCTCGGTGCCGATCGACGGCAACGCCGCCGGCAAGTGGTTGCCCGTCGATCAGTACATTGGCGGCATCGAGCACGCCGTGCTGCACCTGTTGTACGCCCGGTTCTTCACGCGCGGGTTGCGCGCCACGGGACACCTGGCCTTGGACGAGCCGTTCTCGGCGCTGTTCACCCAAGGCATGGTCGGCCACCAGACCTACAAGGATGACCAGGGCAAGTGGATCTTCCCGAGCGAAGTCATCGTCACCGAGGACGGACAGGCGCGCCATAAGGACACCGGCCGGCCCGTCACCGTCGGGCGCTCGGAGAAGATGTCGAAGTCGTTGAAGAACGTCGTCGATCCCGGCGCCATCATCGACAAATACGGCGCCGACACCGCGCGCTGGTTCATGCTGTCGGATTCGCCGCCCGAGCGCGATCTCGAGTGGACCGACGCCGGCGCCGCCGGCGCCTTCCGGTTCGTGCAGCGCCTGTGGCGCCTCTTTGACGAGGGCACCGAGACGCTGCCGAAGGCGGGGACGCCGGTGCCGCAGCAGGTCGGCGCGGCGGCGGCGAAGCTGCGCGCGCTGACCCATCGCACGATCGCGAAGATGAGCGCGGATCTGGAGAAGTTCCGCTTCAACGTCGCCGTGGCGCGCATCTACGAGTTCGTCAACGGCCTGGCCGATGCCGTCGCGGACGCGGACCTGAAGGGTCCGGACGGCGTGTGGGCACGGCGCGAGGCGCTCGAAGCGCTGGCGCGCCTGGTGGCGCCTATGACCCCGCACATCGCCGAGGAAGCGTGGGCCCGTCTCGGACATCGCACACTGGTCACGGATGAGTCCTGGCCAGGAGCCGACGAGGGCTTGGCGCGCGAGGACGTCGTCACCCTCGGCGTGCAGGTGAACGGCAAGCTGCGCGGCACGTTGGACGTCGCGGTCGGCACAGAGGAGGCGGCCGTGCGGGCGTTGGCGTTGAAGGAGGCCGAGTCGCAAGAGCGCATTCGCAATGCGCTGGAAGGCAAGCCGATCCGCAAGGTGATCGTGGTCAAAGACCGCGTCGTCAACATCGTCGTCTAGGCGTGACGACAACGCGCAGCTCCAGGTTTGCGCGGTGTGGGCTGCTCGGCTTGGCGCTGCTGGCGGTCGCTTCGTGCGGGTTTCGTCCGCTGTACGGCGCCGACTTGGCCGGCGCGGCGATCACCGCCGAGCTCGGCACGGTGCGCATCGGCGAGCTCGACGATCGTCTCGGACAGATCGTGCGCAACGAGCTGTTGGATCTTGTCACGCCGCTTGGCCAGCCGCTGGACGCGCGCTACGTGCTGCAGATCAATCTCTTCGAGGAGAAGGAGGGGCTCGCCATCGAACGCGACGCGACCGTGACGCGCTTCAACCTGACGCTGACGGCGAGCTACGACCTCTTGGACGCCCGCACGCGCAGGCGCCTCAACAGCGGATCGGTGCGCGCAACGGCTGCGTACAACGTCTTGCGCGCCGAATTTGCCAACGTCATCGCCGAGCGTGACGCCGAGGCGCGCACCGCGCGCGTCGTCGCCGAGGAGATCAAGACGCGCCTGTCGATCTACTTCGCGCGCGTATCGGCGCCGCGATGAAGGTCGGGACGCGCGAGGCGGATGGGTTCGCGCGTGCGCCACACAAGTCATGCGTACTCGTCTACGGGCCCGACCAGGGGTTGGTGCGCGAGCGGAGTCGCACGATGGCCGCCTCGGTGCTGGGCGCCAATGTCGCCGATCCGTTCCGTTCCGCCGAAATGAGCGGAGCGGGGATCAATGGCGACCCGGCGGCGCTGATCGACGAAGCCGCCGCGCTGTCGTTGGTTGGCGGCCGGCGGGTGGTGCGGGTCGTGGGCACAACCGACGGTGCCGCGGACGCGGTCGCGACTGTGCTCAAGGCGCGGACCGGCCGCGATGCTGCGGGCGAGGCCCTCCTGATCCTCGAGGCGGGAGAGCTGGGTCCGCGATCCGCGCTACGGCGTCTGTTCGAGGATTCGGCGGACGCCGCGGCGGTGGCCTGTTACCCCGACGAGAACGAACGGTTGTCGGAATTTTCGCGGGACGCTTTGCGCGAGCTCGGTCATCCCGTCGATGCCGCCGCCCTCGATTGGATCACGGCGGCCGCGGGAGGCGATCGTTCGGTTTTGCGCCGAGAGCTAGAGAAACTGAGCGTCTACGTGGGTCCCGGCAGGCCGATCACGGCACAAGACGCCGAGGCTTGCTTGGGCGACACCGCGCTTCTCGACGTCGACGAGGTCGCGCTTGCGGCGAGCACCGGCGACTTGGCGGGTCTGGACCAAGCGGTCGTGCGAGCCTACGCGGCCGGGCAGTCGCCCATCACGCTTTTGCGTGCGATCGGTCGAGAATTGGTTCGCCTTCACCCGGCCTCGGCCGCGATTGCCGGCGGGACGTCGGTAGCGGACGCGATGGGCCAAATGCGGCCGCCCGTGTTTTTCAAACACAAACCCGCCTACCAGCGCGCCCTGGCAGCTTGGCGTCCCGACGACCTGGCGCGCGCCATCGAGGTGGTGGTCGAGGCGGAGGTCGCCTGCAAGCTGCGTTCGGGGGCCGACGAAGCGGTTGCGTGGCGCGCCGCATTGCGTGTCGCCAACGCAGCGCGCCGGCCGGCCGCGGCGGACCGCCGCTAGAAGCGATCGTTCGGAATCGCGGCGATCGCCTCTTCCAGTGCCTCGGCAGACCAATCGTTCGTTTCCATCTCGTCGGCAGCGGTCGCGTCCGGCGCCTCCATCTCCGCAGATGCCAAATCGGCCACGGTCAGGTCGGCGGCGGGGTTGCCGAGGACGCGCGCGAGCCGCTTGCAGATTTCGTCCAGCTGCTCGAGGGTCGTATATCGGACCCGCACCTCGCCGCCCTTCTGGCGATGCTGGATCGAGACGGGCAGCCCAAGGGCGCCGGTAATGTCGTGCTCGAGGGCGCGAATGTCCGCGTTCTTGGCAGGCGGCGTCGCCGCAGCCTTCGATTTGGGCGACGTGCCCTGTACCAGTTGCTCTACCTGACGAACGTTCAAATCCTGCCGGACGGCTCGCTGCGCCAGGGCAACGGGATCGGAAGAGGACAAAATCGCACGAGCGTGCCCCGCCGTCAGCTTCCCTTCGTCAACAAGCGCCTTGACCTCGTCCGGCAGGCCTAACAGTCGGAGGGTGTTGGCAAGGTGGCTGCGGCTCTTGCCGAGAGCCTTGGCCAGGCGCTCCTGGGTATGGCCGAATTCGTCCATGAGGCGCCGGTATCCTTCGGCCTCCTCGAGAGCCGTCAGGTTCTGCCGTTGCAGGTTCTCGACCAGCGCCACCTCGAGGGCGTCGGCGTCCGAGAACTCCTTGATGACGACCGGGACCTGATGCAGCTGCGCCTGTTGGGCAGCACGCCAGCGGCGCTCGCCGGCGACGATCTCATACGTTTCGTCCGCGCCGTCGCCGATGCGGCGCACCAGAATCGGTTGCAGGATGCCGCGCTCCCGCACGGATGCCACCAGCTCGGCGATTTCGTCGGCGTCGAAGCGACGCCGCGGCTGGTACTTGCCCGGGCGCAAGCGCTCGATCGGAACCTCTTTGGAGGACTTGATCCGGTCGAGCGTCGCGTAGTCCTGTGCGTCCTCGCCCAACAGCGCGGACAGGCCACGGCCAAGACCGTGGCGCTTGCTGCCTTCTTCCGTCATCTCTGCCCTCCCGCGCCGGAACGACTGGGGGCCCATCCCCACCGGCGTCGTATTAGGCCGCTAACGAACGTTCGCGTCGCAGGATCTCGCGCGCCAGGTCAATATACGCCTGGCTCCCGGAACACGTGTGGTCGTACAGTAGTGCCGGTTTTCCGAACGACGGTGCCTCCGAGATTCGGACGTTGCGAGGAATGACCGTGTTGTAGACCTTGTCGCCCAGGTGCCCGCGCACGTCGGCCGCAACTTGCCCCGAAAGATTATTGCGCCGATCGAACATGGTCAGCACGATCCCCTGAATCTCCAGACGAGGGTTCAAAGAACTCTTCACGCGATCGATCGTACGCAGAAGGTGACTCAAACCCTCCAGTGCGTAGAACTCGCATTGGAGCGGCACCAGCAACGCATCCGCCGCGACCATGGCGTTGAGCGTCAGCAAGCCAAGGGAAGGCGGACAGTCGATCAGAATATGGTCGTACTGTTCGCGCGCCGCTGGCATCGCGTCGCGCAGCCGGTGCGCCCGCCGCTCGACCGCCACAAGGTCGAGTTCGGCGCCCGCCAAGTCCACGGTTGCTGGAACGACACTCAGTCCGGGAATGTCCGAGGCGATGGTCGCCGCAGCCAGCGATGCCTCTCCCAGGATGACCTGGTAGGCGCTGACCCCGCGCTTGGACGGAGGGATGCCGACGCCGGTGCTAGCGTTTCCCTGGGGATCGAGGTCGATCAGAAGGACCTTCTGGCCAACGGCCACCATCGCGGTAGCCACATTGACTGCTGTCGTCGTCTTGCCGACCCCGCCTTTTTGATTGGCAATACAAACGACGCGGGCGCGCTTCGGATCAGATTGCAGAGCTACGGCTTCCACCACGGGACACACCCTGGATGCGCAGGACCCGGGACGAAGGGTCCGACTGGCTCGGGAACTCGTCCAGCTCCATCTTCCACGCGTTTCGGGCTTCGGTCAATGGGCCGGTGTATTCGCGGCCCATCAGCAGGAGGTAGACGGTGGCGGGTCCACGCACGCCCGCGGTGATTTCAAAGAGAGCGGCCGGCGGCGCAACGGCTCTGGCCATGATGACATCGGCGTCGGCCCCACCCACTGTTTCACGTGAAACAGCCTCGCTCCGGCTTGTATGAACCAGGACCGGCGCCTCCGTGGCTCGGGCTACCTCTCGCAGGAACGCGGCCTTCCGCGCATCCGACTCGACCAGGTGAACCTGGCGCGCACCTAGGAGCGCAAGAACTAGCCCGGGAAAGCCCGCGCCGGAACCAACGTCAACCCAGCACCGCGCGCCCTGAGGCGCCAGCGCGTAGAGTTGCGCCGAATCGAGAAAGTGCCGCCGCCACGGGTCACTGAGCGTCGAGGGGCCCACCAAGTTGATCGTGCGTTGCCATTTCCGTAGGAGCATCTCATAGACGCGGAGGCGGTCCACTGTTTCACGTGAAACACCGGTCGCTCTCTGGAACTCCTCCGGCGTGAGCGGAGCAAGACGCTCGCCGCCCATCTACGCCGCGGACCGCGACTTCACGAAACTCAGCAGCCGGGTCAGGGCGGCGGGCGTCACGCCCGGGATGCGCGCGGCCGCGCCCAAGTTTGCCGGCCGCTGGGCGGCAAGCTTCGACCGAGCCTCGATCGACAGTCCGGAAATGGCGGCGTAGTCGAGGTCATCGGGAAGGCGCACATGCTCATCTCGCTCGAACGCCGCGACGTCGGCGCGCTGCCGCACGAGGTACGACTCGTACCGCGCTTGGATTTCCAGTTGTTCGAATGCCGCCGCAGAGATCACCTCGAGCTGCGGCCAGACCCGTACCAGCGCCGCGCGATCCGCCAAGCCCGCGCCCAACATCGCGCTCGCCGTGCGGCGCTGCCCGTCCTGGTTGAGCCGGATGCCGTGGCCCGCCGCCTCGGGCGGGGTCATCGACAGGGCCCCCAGCATTGCCCGGCCCGCATCGATCGCCGCGGCCTTCCGCCGATACACACCCAGGCGCTCGCTGCCGACCAGGCCTGCCGCAGCGCCCGCTTCGGTCAGGCGAAGATCGGCGTTGTCGGCTCGCAAGGTCAGCCGGTACTCGGCCCGCGACGTGAACATCCGGTACGGCTCATTCGTCCCGCGCGTCACCAGGTCGTCGATGAGAACGCCGACGTAGCCTTCGGTGCGCGACACAACAAAGGGCGGGGCGCCCCGCGAGCACAGCGCCGCGTTCGCGCCGGCTACAATCCCCTGGGCGCCCGCTTCTTCGTATCCCGTCGTCCCGTTGATCTGCCCCGCCAGGAAGAGTCCCGCCACCCGCCGCGTCTGTAGGTCCTGGCCCAACTGGCGCGGGTCAACGAAGTCGTACTCGATGGCGTAGCCCGGCCGCAAAATCTCCGCCCGCTCCAGCCCGGGGATGGACCGCACGATCTCTCGCTGAATGTCCGCTGGCAGCGAGGTCGAGATCCCGTTCGGATAGACGGTGCGGTCGTCCAACCCCTCGGGCTCCAAGAAGATCGTGTGCGAGGCCTTGCCCGCGAACCGCACCACCTTGTCCTCGATCGACGGGCAGTACCGCGGTCCGACGCTCTCGATCTGGCCCGAGTACATCGGCGACAGGTGCAGGTTCTCGCGAATGATCGCGTGCGTTCGCTCGGTCGTTTGCGTCAGGTGGCACGCGACCTGGGGCGTCTCGATGCGCCCTGTCAGAAACGAGAAGGGCTCCGGCGGATCTTCGCTCGGCTGCCGCTCCAAGCCGGCATAGTCGATGGTGCGACCGTCAAGCCGCGGCGGCGTCCCCGTCTTCAGACGCCCCAAGGTGAACCCCGCCCGCGCCAACGTCTCGGACAGGCCGACGCTCGGCGCTTCGCCAGCGCGCCCCGCTGGAGTCTGCTCCGTACCCAGGTGGATCAGTCCACGTAGAAACGTACCGGTGGTAAGGACGACCGTGCGTGAGTCAATGCGTTCACCGCCCCCCAGCCGTACCCCACGCACTGTCAACCGACCCCTCGATTCCCTGACGTCGAGGTCCTCCACCGTCGCCTCGGCAATATCCAAACCTTGGATAGCGCCCAGGGTCCGCTGCATCCACAACCTGTAGAGAGCGCGATCGGCCTGCGCGCGCGGCCCCCGAACCGCCGGCCCCTTGCTGCGGTTCAGCACGCGGAAGTGAATCCCGGCTTTGTCCGCGACTCGGCCCATCAGCCCGTCCAAGGCATCGATTTCGCGGACGAGGTGGCCTTTGCCCAACCCGCCAATGGCCGGATTGCAGGACATTGCCCCGATCGTGTCGAAGCGCTGCGTCAACAAAAGCGTGCGCGCCCCGACGCGCGCGGCCGCCGCCGCCGCCTCGCACCCCGCGTGGCCACCGCCGATCACGACAACGTCGTACGACCGGTCGGCGACCGCGCGCAGGGGCCTACTTCCCGATGCAGAAGTCGCGGAAGACGACATCCAGCAGCTCCTCCACATCGACCCGCCCCGTGATTCGACCGAGCGATCGGGCGGCGAGCCGCAGGTCCTCTGCCCGCAGCGCCAACTCGCCGTCGCTTTCCAGGAAACGGGCGAGGCTCGCCACGCACTCCCTCAGCGCCGATCGCTGTCGAACGCTCGTCAGTCCAGGCTCTTCGCTCATGCCGGCTCGTTCCCCGGCCACTCGTTCCAATTCGCGCAGCAGTGGCGCCATGCCCTCGCCAGTACGCGCCGACACCGGCCAGACCCCGACTCCCGAAATCGACCGCACGTCCACCTTATTGATGACCCGTACAGCGTCCGGACCGGCGGTCGCGTGCGTACGCTCGTCCAAGTCCGGCCACGCTGTCGCGTCGAAGACGGCGACGCGGACGTCCGCTTGTTCGGCACGCTCGACCGCCCGCCGGACGCCCTCTCGTTCGATTTCGTCGCCGGATTCCCGCAATCCCGCCGTATCGGAAAGCACCACCGGCACTCCGCCAAGGTCCAGGTGCACCTCGACCACATCCCGCGTTGTTCCCGCACGAGCGGACACAATGGCCGCGTCGCGCCCCGCAATGGCGTTCAGGAGGCTCGACTTGCCGACGTTCGGGGCGCCGACGATCGCTACCTGCACGCCCGTTCGCAGGCGCTCGCCCCGCCGCGCCTCGCCCAGCGCCTCGCGCATTTCAGGCACCAGCCGATGCACCCGCGCAGCCGCGGCCGCCAGCGCTTCGGTCGGCACCTCATCCTCGGCAAAGTCGATCGCCGCCTCGACGTGGGCGAGGGCACGCAGCACCTCGGACCGCCATCGCTCGAGCCGCTGTCCCAGCTCGCCCTCGAGCTGCCGCTGGGCCTGGCGGCGCTGGCCCTCGGTCTCCGCCTTCACGAGATCCGCGAGGGCCTCAACCTGGGTCAGATCCAGTTTGCCGTGCTCGAACGCCCGCCGCGTGAACTCGCCGGGCTCGGCGGGCGCCAGGCCGGACAGGGCGGCAAGCGCCTCGAGCATCGCCCGCACCACCGCGCGTCCGCCATGGATCTGAAACTCGGCCACGTCTTCCCCGGTAACGCTGGCCGGCCCCGGGAACCAAAGCAACAAGCCCCGATCCAAGAGCTCGGCCGTTCCCGGCCGGCGCAGCGCCGCAATCGTGGCGTGCCGCGGACGGGGCAAGCGTCCCGCCAACGCCTGGATGGCACCGCCGGCACCCGGACCCGATACCCGCACGACCGCGACCCCGGCAGGCCCCGCCGCGCTCGACAACGCAAAGATCGTATCGGCGCGCAAACCTAGGCAGCCGGCGCCTTGGGCCGCATCACCAGGCGCTCGACGACCTCTCCGCGCACCACATGACGCTCCAGGATCTCGTCCATGTCGGCCTTGGTCCTGGCCGTATACCAGACGCCCTCCGGATAAATGACGACGCTCGGTCCCAGCTCACAGCGGTCCAGGCAGCCGGAGTTGTTGATCCGGACGTCCTTAAGCCCCAACTCCTTGGCGCGGTCCTTCATATGGTTGCGCAGAGCCACAGCGCCCTTGGCGTGGCAACACCCGCGCGGGTCGTCGGGCGGCCGTTGGTTGGTGCATACGAACACATGCTTGCGGTAAAAGAGCGGCTCCGCCACTTGTGACTCCTTGGGAACTGGCTCGGGCGCGGCGTATACGCCTTCGCGCTACCCGGTTCGCGTAATCTGGTTCATGCCGAACGCGCTTGCCACTGCCACGAGTCCGTACCTGCGCCAGCACCAGGACAACCCGGTCGACTGGCAGCTGTGGGGGCCGGCTGTGTTCGCTCGCGCCGAGGCCGAGCAGAAGCCGATTCTGCTGAGCATCGGGTACGCTGCCTGCCACTGGTGCCACGTCATGGCCCACGAAAGCTTCGAGGACCAAGCCACGGCGGCGCTCATGAACGAGAACTTCGTGTGCGTCAAGGTGGACCGCGAGGAGCGTCCCGACCTCGACCTCGTCTATCAGTCTGCGCTATCGGCGTTCGAAGGCCACGGCGGCTGGCCGCTGACCATGTTCCTCGCCGCCGACGGCGTGCCGTTCTGGGGCGGCACCTACTTTCCGCCGGAGGCGAAGTGGGGCAAGCCGAGTTTCTCCCAGGTACTGCGCTCGATCGCCGAGGTCTACCAGCGCAACCCCGACAAGGTGAAGCAAAGCACCGCCGAAATGGCGCGCGCGCTCCAATCGCTCGGCGAGCCGCAGGCGCAAGGCTCGAATGGCGAGACCGTCACCGCCGGCACCCTCGATCTCGCCGCCAACGCGGTGCTCAATTCGATGGACCCGCTGCACGGCGGCCTGAAGGGCGCGCCCAAGTTCCCGCAGCTCACGGCCCTCGACCTCTTGTGGCGCGGCTACCTGCGCACTGGCGTCGAAGCCATGCGCCACGCCGTGACCCTCGGCCTCGACCGCATGTCCCAGGGCGGGCTTTACGATCATCTCGGCGGTGGCTACGCCCGCTACTGCGTCGACGACTCGTGGCTCGTCCCGCACTTCGAGAAGATGCTCTACGACAACGCTCTGTTCGTCGATCTGCTCACGACCGTGTGGCGCTCGACCAAAAGCTCGCTCTATGCCGCCCGCGTGCGCGAGACGATCGCCTGGCTGCTGCGCGAGATGCGCACCAGCCAAGGCGCCTTCGCGGCTTCCTTCGACGCCGACTCGGAAGGCGAGGAGGGCAAGTTCTACATCTGGACGGAGGCCGAGATCGATGCGGTCCTCGGCCGGGACGCGCCCGCTTTCAAGAACGCCTACGACGTCACCGCCGGCGGCAATTGGGAAGACCACGTCATCCTCAACCGCCTGCACGATCCCGCGCACACCGATGACGCCGCACTGGCGCGCTCACGCGAAACGCTCTTCGCCGTCCGCGCCAAGCGCATCGCGCCCGATCGCGACGACAAGGCGCTCGCCGATTGGAACGGCCTCGCCATCGCCGCGCTGGTCAACGCCGCGACATCGTTCGCCGAGCCGAAGTGGCTCGCCGCCGCGGAAGAGGTGTTCGCCGCGGTCGTCCATGTTCACGACGACGACGGCGTGCTGCATCACTCGTCGTTCGAAGGCGCGACCGGTGCCCCCGGCTTCCTCGATGACTACGCCAACATGGCGCGCGCCGCCCTGCTGCTGCACGAAGCGACCGCCAAGACGCAGTACCTGTCGCGCGCCCTCGTCTGGACCCGCACCCTCGCCACCGATTTCATCGGCAGCGACGGCTCGTTCTTCTATGCCGATGCGGACGCCGACGCGCGCCTATTGGTGCGTCCGCGCCACGCCAACGACGGTCCGCAGCCCTCGGGCAACGGAACGCTCACGGGCGTGCTCGCGCGCCTGCACTTCCTGACCGCGAACGCCGGCGCGCGCGCCAGCGCCGGCCAGGTGGTGACGGCATTCGGTGGCCTGGCGAGCCGCTATCCGGTTGCCTACGCGACGCTGCTCAACAGCTTCGAGACACTGACCTCCGCGCAGCAAGTCGTCGTGCTGGCATCCGCCACCGATCCGCTCGCCGCCGCCGCCTTCGCGGCGCCGCGCCCCGATCGCGTCATCCAGGTGTTGGCGGCCGACAGCGCCCTGCCCGAAGGCCACCCGGCCCACGGCAAGACCGCGATCAAGGGCAAGCCGACCGCGTACGTGTGTGTTGGCACCACGTGTTCGCTGCCGGTGCACACCGCCGCCGACCTCGCCGCGCTGCTGCAGGCGCCCCGCCCGGAGCTCGCGGCATGATCGCCGCCACCACCGTCGCAACGCCGTTCGGCGTGCTGCTCGTACGCGCCGAGGCCGGCGAGATCACCGGCATCGCATGGCTCGAGGGCAAGTCGCCGAAGCACACGCGCGAGTCGCGCGGCGAGAACGGCGTGCTTGCACAAGCCCGGGCCTGGCTCGACGACTACTTCGCCGGCCGCTTCCGCGCCGTGGATTTCCCGCTGCGCGCCGAGGGCACGCACTTCCAAGGTCGCGTCTGGGACGCCATCGCCGCCGTGCCGTGCGGAGAAACCGCGACCTACGGCGACATCGCGCGCGTCACCAAGTCCGGCCCGCGCGCGGTGGGTGGCGCCTGTGGCGCCAATCCGATCTGCGTCGTTGTACCGTGCCACCGTGTCCTCGCCGCCGGCGGACGGATCGGCGGCTACTCCGGCGGCCGCGGTCTTGACACAAAGATTCTTCTGCTTCGCCACGAAGGCGTAGCGATCCCCTCGCCGGCGCGGCGTTCGCGCGCGGCCACACAAACGAGCATGACCCTGTGAGCACAGCAGTTTCCTTCGAGGTGAGCGCCGCGCTCGCCGAGGCGCGCCAGCACTACGTGGAAGGCCGCCTGACCGACGCCGAGCACATCGTCCGCCAGATCATCAAGGCGTACCCGAACAACGCCGAGGCGCTGTACCTGCTCGGCGCCGTCGCCTACCGCGCCCAGCAGTACGACATGTCGGCGCGTCACATGCAGCGCGTGCTCGCCCTGCAACCGCGCCACCACGACGCCATGCTGACGCTCGGCATGGCCCTGCGCGCCCAGAAGAAACCGAAGGAAGCGCTGCCCGTCCTGCGCAAGGCGGCGTCGATGAAGCCGAGCTCGTTCGATGGCCGCTATCACCTGGCGCTCGCCGAGCTCGAGAACGGCGACCTCGCCGCCGGCGCCAAGCACCTCGAGCGCGCGGCGAAGGAAAATCCGGAGTCGGCCGCCGTCCGCAACACCCTCGCCGGCGTGCTCTACCAGCTCGGTGACGTCGAAGAGTCGCTGCGCCAGCTGCGCAAGGCGGCATCCCTCGCGCCCCAAGTGGTGGACGTGCAGCAGAACCTCGCGGTCGCGCTGCAGAACGTCAACCTGCACGAAGAAGCCGTCGAGCAGTTCCGCAAGGTGCTCGCGCTACAGCCCGACCATTTCGACGCGGTGTACGGCCTCGCCAACTCGCTCGTCTCGATGCGCCAGCTCGACGAGGCCTACGTGTTGTTCCAGCGCCTTCTCAAGGAAGGCCCGAAGATGGTGCCGCCGCGCTCGAACTACGGGTTGGCGCTGCGCCACGGCAATCGCCCGCACGAATCGGCGGAGCAGTTGCGCCAGGCGCTTGCCGATTCCCACGGCGAGCCGTTCGTCGCCGCCAACCTCGCCGAGTCCCTTGTCGCCGCCGGCAACACCGACGAAGCGCAGAAGGTGTTGCGCGCCTCGTTCGAAAGCCGTCCCAACGGCGGCATCCTCGTGCAGCTCGGCGACCTGCTCGCGCGCCTCGGCAAGACGGGCGAAGCCATCGCGACCTTCGAACGCGTGCTGCAGCAGCAGGCCGACCATCCCGTGGCGCTCGTCAGCCTGTGCGACATCTACGGCAAGGACCTGCCGCGCGGCCTCGAGGATCAGCTCGTCCTGCTCACCACCAATGAGCAACGCTCGCCCGGTGAACGCGCCAAGGGGAACCTCGCCCTCGGCCGCACCTACGATGCGCGTGGCGAGTACGACCGCGCCTTCGAGCAGTTCGCCACCGCCAACAAGTCGCGCGCCGCCGGTCAGCCGTTCGACATGGCCGCCTTCCGTGCGTGGATCTCGCGCCAAATCGCTGCGTTCACCCCCGAGACGGTCGCCGCCAAGCGCGGCATGGGCAGCGACTCCGATGTTCCGGTGTTCGTCGTCGGCCTGCCGCGCAGCGGCGCGACGCTCGTCGAGCGCATCATCGCCGCGCACGGCCAAGGCTGGGGTCTCGGCGAGCCGCAGGATCTCTACGTCCTCGCCCGCCGTCTGCCGCCGCTGATCGCCCAAAGCGCCACCGCCGGCATGGCGATCGCCGCACCGCAGAGCGAGTGGCTGGCGAGTCAGGCATCCAGCGAGTATCCCGACTGCATCCGAGATCTCACCGCCGACGTCGGCCGCCCTGTCGCCAACGATTTCGTCGCCTTACGTCAGCGCCACGCGCCCAAAGCGAGGCGCGTCGCCGACAAGAGCGCCATGCATTGGCAATTCGTCGGCCTCGCGCACGTGCTGTTGCCGCGCGCCGGCGTCGTGCACGTCACCCGCGATCCACTCGATACGATGTTCTCGATCTTCTCGTTCCATTTCGCGGGCGACCACCCGTTCCCCTCCGACCTCGCGGCGCTCGGCGTCTACTGGCGCGAGTATCAGCGCTTGATGGCGCACTGGCGCACGTTCGCGCCGATGACCGAGATCAAGTACGAGGATCTGGTGCGCGCGCCGGAGGCCACGGCGAAGTCGTTGCTCGCCGGGATCGGCTTGCCGTGGGACGCGAATGCGCTGAAGTTCGGCGAGCTCGCGCGCCCGGTGACGACTCAGAGCCGCACGCGCAGCCGCACGCCGCTCGATGCGACCCGCGTCGGCAACGCGAAGAACTATGCGGAGTTCCTGAAGCCGCTACGCGAGGCGCTGGAGCGTTAGTCCGCCGCAGCGCGGCGCGCCGGCCTAGCTGCACGCCGTCGGCGTACTGCGGGAACTCTATGGCGACCAAGGGCGCGGCCGCACAAGAACTCGATTGTCACTCCGTTCGCGACTAGCCGTGCCTCGTGTATCGCCCAGTCAGAGTCAACTGCGTTGACAACCGGACAACCACTTGCGAGAGCAGCAGCAGCGAACACTCGATCTGATTGATCGAACGCGGCGAGGGTGGGGTCCGTGGGGAAGTGCGTGTACTGGCCGGTTGCCGCGCTGCGCGGCAGCGCGATTCGTTCAACGCGATCCGGCTGACTCTGCAGGATCATCTGAAAAAAGCGATCACCGACGCCAGGCTGCCCGCGAGCGAAGAGATGGCGCGCGTACTCTCCTTGAATGTCCCCGCCTTCGTCCAGCACGGTTCTTCCCTCTAAGATCATCCTCTCGAGGAACTCAACCGCGTTCAGTCGGCAATCGATGGAGGCGCTAGCGCTGCGGCCGTTCGCTACGACGGGCACGTTAGTGTCTATGACGCGCCGCACCTATTCCGCAGCATCCTTCTTCATACGGCGCAGTTTGGCCTTTTCTGCAGCGAGCGTCTCACCGAACGCATCGCCCATGAAATTAGTAGGCCAATTCTGAATAGTGCCAAACAAATCAATGCCTAGCTTCGAAATCTCGGAGTTGCCGCCGTGGGAATCACAGAAATAGAGCCTCACCATCTCAGCCGAAATTGCTTCTTCGGCAACTCTTCGCTGTAGACGAAGCAAGAGGTGCTCAGAATGGCTCTCAAGGATCACCTGCACACGTCGATGCGTGGCGGCATTTATGATGACATCCGCGAGATTTGCTTGAGCAAGCGGATGCAAATGAATCTCCGGCTGCTCAAGAATGACGGTCGATCCTTCCGGTACGTATTGCAGGAGCGTGACCACTGGGAGCACTTGCGACACCCCAAAACCGACATCCGTTAGGAGAACCTCCGGGCCACCTTTCCTGACTCGCACCTTTGCTTGCCAGCGTCCCGATCCCTCAGCAATCTCCTCGACCCTAAACTCGTTCAATAGACCCATATCGCGCAGCCAATAGGCGACCATTTCTTGAAACGGTCGTTTTGGCGCCCGGCGCATTCTGTTTCTCGACTCTCCGCTGGCGGTGGCGGAAAGGAGGGCATCAATCGCCTTTTCTCCCCTCCGGCCAACGTCTTGTGGTCGAGAGCGCGCCCAAAGGTAGTCACGTTGCGGGTACTCCCGAAGAGGACCGAGATAGTAGATCTGATCGATCTGCTCTTCGTAGGCCGCGACTATGTCCGACAGAAACGACGCATTCTGAAAGTACGTACGAGCTTGGTCAGGAAATGCGTACGACTTAACTGGCCCAGGCAGTTGCCACGGTCGACCACGTGTGCGTTCGAACCTGAAGTCCGTCCCCGTCGCGCCCAATTCAAAGCCGCGCTCGCTCGACTCCTTAGGTGCCAGCGAGAATCCGATCGCGCCGAGTCGATAGGTGAGCCGCGTTGCGACCGCGCCCTGTGACGCCGCGCGAACTCCGCTTTCCACGACGATGCGGCGCTCTTTCGCTATCGTCTCAGTCCTCTTCCCACTTGGGTCAACGAGGGAAAGGTCCTTGTCGCGTTCGAACTCAAGCGCCCATCCTATTGCCTTCTTCTCGTCGTGCGCGTGAATCATGTCCTTGTAGACACCGAGATTCACAAGTGGACCGTTTAGGTCTAGCGACACGCCTCGATCAGTTCCCTCCTTCGTTTGCTTCAGAAGGAGAAGGAATTGAATCAAGCTCGTCTTGCCGGAAGAGTTGGTTCCGAACAGGCCAGTGATTCCGCCGAACTGAATCTCGGCGGAGGGCCAACTCTTGAAGTTGGAAAACCTAAGTCGGGTGAGCATTCACGCCGTCAACCACTAGGCTAGATGTTCGCGCGGGACCATTGCCCACAGACACATGGTCCCTTCGCATTTCGCGTTCTTCGCGTGGCCCCTGGACGAGAATATCACGGTGGTGGAACCTCAGCGTAGCGACTCCAAAGGCAACACTTGGCGCGGTTGGGCTCCTCACTGGGTGCCCCCCCCCGAGGAGCCCCTTGCCCGCTGCGCGAGTCGCTGGAGCGTTAGTCCGCGCCCGCCTTGCGGCGCAGCAGGAACGACTGCAGGATGATTCCGGCGCACGCGGCGCTCACGACCAGCTTGAGCACGCCGCCTTCCAGCGCTTCGAGCGGCCCGGCGACGACGATGACCGCGGCGTAGAAGCGGATCAGCCAGAGATGGCCGGTCTCGCTCATGGATGGCGTTACGCGTTCATCGAGTCGAAGAACTCGGCGTTGGTCTTGGTGCCCTTCATCTTGGACAGCAGGAACTCCATCGAGTCGACCACGCCCATCGGCATGAGGATGCGGCGCAGCACCCACATCTTCGACAGCGTGCCCTTATCGACGAGCAGCTCTTCCTTGCGCGTGCCGGAGCGCGTGATGTCGATGGCCGGCCACGTGCGCTTGTCCGAGAGCTTGCGGTCGAGAATGATTTCGCAGTTACCGGTACCCTTGAACTCTTCGAAGATCACTTCATCCATGCGGCTGCCGGTGTCGATCAGCGCCGTGGCGATGATCGTCAGCGAGCCGCCGTTCTCGATGTTGCGCGCCGCGCCGAAGAAGCGCTTCGGACGCTGCAGCGCGTTGGCATCGACGCCGCCGGTCAACACCTTGCCGGAGGACGGCACCACGGTGTTGTAGGCGCGCGCGAGACGCGTGATCGAGTCGAGCAGGATCACCACGTCGCGGCCGTACTCGACGAGGCGCTTGGCCTTGGCGATCACCATCTCGGCGACCTGCACGTGGCGCGAGGCCGGCTCGTCGAACGTCGAGCTTACAACTTCGCCGTTGACCGAGCGCTTCATGTCGGTGACTTCCTCGGGCCGCTCGTCGATGAGCAGCACGATCAGGTAGGCGTCCGGATGATTGTGGCTGATCGAGTGCGCGATGGTCTGCAGCATCATCGTCTTGCCGGTGCGCGGCGGCGCGACGATCAATCCGCGCTGACCCATGCCGAGCGGCGTGATGAGGTCGAGGACGCGCGCGCTGGGATCGCCGCCGGCCTTTTCGATCTCCAGCTTGAACCGCTTCTCCGGATATAGCGGCGTCAGGTTGTCGAAGTTGACCTTGTGGCGAACCTTCTCGGTGTCTTCGAAGTTGACGCTTTTGACGCGCAGCAGCGCAAAGTAGCGCTCGCCTTCCTTGGGCGCGCGAATCTCGCCTTCGACCGTATCGCCGGTGCGCAACGCGAAGCGGCGCACCTGGCTGGGGGAGACGTAGATGTCGTCCGGGCCCGGCAGGTAGTTCGACTCTGGCGAGCGCAGGAACCCGAAGCCGTCCTGCAGGATCTCCAGCACGCCGACGCCGGTGATCTCGACATTGTCTTCGGCGAGCTGCTTCAGGATCGCGAACATCATGTCCTGCGTCCGCAGCGAATTGGCGTTCTCGACGTTGTGAGCCTCGGCGAACGCGAGGAGCTCGGTCGGCGACTTGCGCTTGAGTTCTTGGAGGTTCATGGCCGGTTTCGGGTCTGATGAGCCTGGGGACAGTGCTCGGTGGGGAAGGAAAAGTGAGGTGAATCAGTCGCCGTCCAGCGCTCGGGTCTTGCTAGGGGTCGAGTGCCGCGAGGGGCACCGAGCAGGACTGGACTTGTCGGGAAGAGGCGGGCGGTGTGCGCCCGCGGTGCTGACCGGGACAGTTAAGGCGAAGATTTCGCCTAAGTCAAACCCGGGGAAGGGAGGGACGCAGAGTTGTGACCTCGCCCCGACCCGGCGCGGCGCGCTGGCACGAGCCTAGAACGGCTTCACAATCACCATGATGACGATGACGATCACCAGCACCGTCGGCACTTCGTTGATCATGCGGTAGAAGCGCGCCGGCCGCGTATTGCGGTCGGCTTCGAAGTCCCTGCGCCAGCGCGACAGGTTGCCGTGCAGAGCGCTCATGGCGATCACCGACGCGGCCTTCACCCAGGGCCAGACCTGGCTCCAGTCCACAACCCCTGGTGTGAACACCAGCAGCAGACCGAACAGCCAAGTTGCGATCATCGCCGGATTGACGATGGCGCGCAGCAGGCGCCGCTCCATCACCTTGAACGTCTCGGACTTCTCCGAGCCCACGGCAGAGTCGGCGTGATAAACGAACAGCCGCGGCAGATAGAACATCCCGGCCATCCACGCGATCACCGAGATGACGTGCAGCGCCGTGATGATCTGGCGCCACGGATATTCCGCGAGTGTGCTCATGCTTCGGCACTCATGCCCGCACCTTGAGGCCACGCACGTTCGCCGCAACGCACAAGCCGCGCGGGCAGCGCCGTCCCGCGTGCAACGGGCACGCACCTAGTGCGCCGCTCAACGAACGCTGCACCATGGTAGCCAATCCTTCGATGAATCCGGGCTGCACGCCAACCGCCGGCGCCCGCAGGTACACCGGTACCCCCGCCTTGTGGGCCGTCTCGCGCAGCTCGATGTCGAGCTCCACCAGCGTCTCCGAATGCTCCGACACGAACGAAATCGGCGCCACTACCAGCGGCGCACGATCGGCTCCAGCCTGGCGAATCTCGTCCTCGGTGGACGGCCCGATCCAGGCCAAGCGCCCTACGCGGCTCTGGTAGCACAGCCGCCACTGCGCAGCGGCTAGTCCGAGCTCCGCGGCCACTGCCTGCGCGGTCTGCTGGGTGTGGAGGGGATACGGATCACCGGAGTCGGCAATGCGCTTCGGCAACCCATGCGCGGAAAACAGCACGCGTGCGTTGCCGTGCTGGCGCGCCTGCTCCCAAACCGGCCGGATCACGTCGGCATAGGCGCGCACGAACCACGTCTCGGCGCTGTAGCAGCCGACCACCGAGGTGCGGGCGCTGGGAGGGACGCGCTGCCATTCGGCCAGGGACGACGCCGTCGTCGTCGTCGAGAACTGCGGATAGAGGGGCAGTAGCACGATGCGATCGGGAGCGAACTCGCGCACCGCCGCGGCCGTTTCGCTGGCGCGCGGATGCCAATAGCGCATGGCCACAAACGCCCGCGCCGTGATGCCCTTGGCGGCCAGCGCGGTTTCCAGGGCGCGGCCCTGCGCTTCGGTTTCTTCGCGGATCGGCGAACGGCCGCCGATCTTGCCGTAGATTTCCTGGGCCACCGGCGCCCGCCGGCGCGCGATCCACTCGGCCAGCAGCACGCGGACCGGGCCCGGTACGCGCAGGATGGCGGGGTCGCGGAACAGGTTGCGCAGGAACGGCAGCACGGCTTCCGGGCGATCAGGACCGCCCAGGTTGAACAGCACGACGGCGACGCGCGGCGCGTTCATGGCCGATATGAGCGCACCCGCTCGAGCAGTTGGGCAACGTGCTCGGCCGGCGTGTCCTGACGAATACCGTGGCCCAGATTGAAGACATGGGGGGCACCGGCCATGGCATCGACAATACGGCGCACCTCGTCATCGAGCGCCGCGCCGCCTTGCACCAGCACCAGGGGATCCAGGTTGCCCTGCAGCGCGGTGCCCTTGGGCATCTGGCTGCGTGCCACTGCCATCGACATGCTCTGGTCCACCCCCACCGCGTTTACCCCCGTCTCGCTGGCGTAGCGCCCGAGGACGCCGCCCGTGCCGCGCGGAAACCCGATGATCGGCACGTCGGGGGCCGCGGCTCGCACGCGCCGTACGATTTCGGCGACCGGCTCGACGCACCAACGCTGGAACAGGGCTTCCGGGGCCGCGCTCGCCCAGCTTTCGAAGAGTTGTACGACTTCTGCCCCGGCGCGGATCTGGGCAATCAGATGCCGCGCGGTTGCGTCAACCAGCAGACCGATCAGGGCGGCAAAGCCTTGCGGATCGCGCCATGCCCAGCGGATCAGGGTCGCATGGTCGGTGCCCCCTTGGCCCTCGACCATGTAGGCCGCCACCGTCCACGGTGCGCCGGCAAAGCCAATCAATGTCGTCTCACGCGGCAAAGCTGCCGCCAGGCCCCGGATCGCCGCATAGACTGGCGCCAGGTGCTCCTCCAGCCGTTCGATTCGCAGCTTGGCGACGTCGTTCGCGGTTCGCACCGGCGTCAGCACCGGCCCTTCGCCCTCGCGATACTCGAGGTGCATGCCGAGCGCGTGCGGGATCACCAGGATGTCAGAAAAGATGATCGACGCATCGAAGCCGAACCTACGGATCGGCTGCATCGTCACTTCGACGGCGAGCTCCGGGTTGTAACAAAGATCCAGGAACGAGCCTGCCTTGGCTCGCACCGCCCGATACTCCGGCAGATATCGCCCTGCCTGTCGCATCAACCAGATCGGTGCAGGCGACAGGCTCTCTCCTGCCAGCACACGCAGCAACGTCTTGTGCGTCACGCGCTGATTTCCGCGAAGTGCTCGGCCCCTCTAAGATTCATAGATACTTTAAAGAAGGTAGTAGTGGTGGTTGGAGGACCGTAAAGCGGGGGCTATAAAAAAGTTGCATTCGATGCACAGGCCTCAAGCACGCGCACGAGCGGACGCTTGCCGCAGGTTGTCTCCCATAGCAGAGGTTGTCCCCACTCTGCAGAGGGCGTGGATAGATTGATCCCCTTGTGCGAAGACACCCGGATGAATCCGGGATCGTGCACGTCCGCGCCATGGTAGCGGACAAGCACCCAGGTTATCCCGAAGATAACCTGCATAAGTCCGCGCGCCACAATCCCTTGGCGGATGACGCACGCCTGATTCTGGCCAGCGGCAGCCCCACGCGGGCTCGTCTGTTGCGCGCCACGGGGGTGGACTTCGCGGTCGAAGTGCCCACCGTCGATGAGCCGGCGCTCCGGGCGAGAACCACGGACGGCGCCGAAGCTGCAAGCATCATAGGAACCGCCAAGGCGGTCGCGATATCGGTGCAATACCCGAGTGCCTGGATCATCGGCTCCGATCAGGTGCTCGCCCTCGGCGCGACGTTGCTGGGCAAACCGGGCAACCGAGCGGCCGCGCGCCAACAACTCGCCCAGCTCAGTGGCCGCACCCACCAGCTGCTCACCTCGGTTACGGTGGCGCGCGGCGGCAAACCGGTCTGGCAGCATGCTGAGGTCGCGGAGCTCACCATGCGGCCTCTCAGTGGCGCGGCGATCGAACGCTACGTGGGAATGGTCGGCGAAGAAGTTCTGGGTAGTCCCGGCGCCTATCATCTCGAGGGTCTCGGCGCGTCCCTGTTCGAAGCCGTGCAGGGAGACTATTTCTCCATCCTCGGGCTGCCGCTGTTGCCTTTGCTCGGCTATCTGCGTGCCCAGGGAGTGATTCCGGAATGATCCTTTCTGGCAAAGCACGCATCGCGGGCGTCATGGGCTGGCCGGTGTCGCACTCCTTGTCGCCGCGCTTGCACGGCTTCTGGATCGAGCGTCACCAGCTCGATGCGACCTACATCCCGATGTCGGTATCGCCGGACAAGTTCGCCGCCGCTTTGCGCGCGCTCCCCGCGCTGGGATTTGCCGGCGCCAACGTCACGGTGCCGCACAAGGAAGCAGCACTGGGGACCGTGGACGACGCGACGGCCGAAGCGCGTGCCCTCGGCGCGGTCAACACTGTCGTCGTGCAGAAGAACGGCGCTCTGCTCGGCAGCAACACGGACGGGCAGGGGTTCCTCGCCAACCTGCGCGATTTCATCCCCGGCTGGAGCGTGCGCGGCAAGCGTGTGGCCATCCTCGGCGCCGGCGGCGCCGCCAAGGCGATCGCGTGGACTCTGCATAGCGAAGGTGCCGACGAGGTCCGCATCGTCAACCGCACGCCGGAACGCGCCAAGGCGCTGGCCGCGTCCCTCGGCAAGCGCGCGCGCGCCGTCGATTGGGAATCGTGCGACGACGCCCTGGAAGACGCGGGCCTGCTCGTCAACGCAACCACCCTCGGCATGAAGGGCCAGCCGCGCCTCGAGATCGAGCTCGGGCCGTTGCCCGGCGACGCCATCGTCGCCGACATCGTCTACAACCCTCTCGAAACCGACCTCTTGCTGCGCGCCCGTGCGCGCGGCAATCCGACCGTGGACGGCATCGGCATGCTGCTGCACCAGGCGCGCGCCGGATTCACCGCCTGGTTCGGCGTGGAGCCGGTGGTGGACAAGGCGCTGCGCGACTTCGTGCTGGCCGGCCTTTGATCGTGCTCGCCATCACCGGCTCGGTGGGCATGGGCAAGACGACGGCCGCCAAGGTCTTCGCCCGGCTGGGCTATCCGGTCTTCGACGCCGACGCGACCGTGCGCGATCTTCTCACCAGCGACGCCCGCACAATCGCCGCCGTGCGCCGCGCGTTTCCTGTGGCCGTGCGCGACGGCGCCGTCGATCGCAAGGTTCTGGCCGACCTGGTGTTCGACGACGCGGCCGTCCTTGAACGCCTGGAAGGCATCCTGCACAAGCGCGTGCGCCGCGCGGAGAAGCGGTTCCTCGCTGCGGCCAAGCAATCCGGCGCACGCCTCGCCGTGCTCGACATTCCGCTGCTGTTCGAAACCGGTGGCGAGAAGCGCGCCGACGCGACGGTCGTCGTCAGCGCACCCGCCGCGGTGCAGAGAGCGCGCGTGATGACGCGCCCCGGCATGACCGCGCGGCGCTTTCGTGCGATGCGTGCGCGCCAGATGCCGGATCGGGAAAAACGCCGCCGTGCGACGTTCGTCATAGACACGGGCGCCGGCAAAGCGAAAATGACACGCGCGATTCGCCGCGTGATCGGTATTCTGCTGCCGGAGTAATTTCTTGCGCGAAATCGTCCTCGACACCGAAACCACCGGACTCGATCCGGGCAGCGGCCATCGCGTCGTCGAGATCGGCTGCGTCGAACTGGTCAACACCATCCCGAGCGGCCGCGAGTTCCACAAGTACCTGAACCCCCAGCGGTTCGTGCCGGTGGCGGCGCAGGCCGTGCATGGCCTGACGGACGAATTCCTGAAGGACAAGGCGCTGTTTGCGGACGTCGCCCAGGAGTTCCTCGACTTCATCGACGGTGCGCGCGTCATCGCCCACAACGCCGAGTTCGATATCGGTTTCATCAACTCTGAGTTGGCGCGCATCGATCGTCCGCCCGTTGCTGCGGACGTCATCGACACCGTCCGCCTGGCGCGCCGGCGCTTCCCGGGCGCGCCCGCCAACCTCGACGCCTTGTGCGAACGCTTCGGCATCGACAAGTCCGCGCGCACCAAGCACGGCGCCTTGCTCGACGCGCAGCTGCTCGCCGAGGTCTACCTGGAGCTGAGCGGCGGCCGCCAACCGGACCTCGCCCTAGCGGTCGCGGCGACCACGACGACCGTGGTCATCCAGCGCGAGCTACGCCCGGCGCGCCCGCACGCCGCCAGCCCCGAAGAGCTCGCCGCTCACGCCGCGTTCTTAGCGAAGATCAAAGAACCAATCTGGCTGGCCGCCTAGTGGCAACAACGCAGGACGAGCTGTAACTACCGCCCGCGCTTCGGCGCCGCGCCCTTGGCTGCCGGCGCCGCTTGCGCGGGAGTCGCCGTCGCTGCGGGAGCCGTGGGTACCGCGCCGCGATGGCGCTGCAGCAGCCGTCCGAAGTCGATCGGATCAAGCAGCAGCGGCGGGAAGCCGCCTTCGCGCGTCGTGTCGGCGACGATGCGGCGGGCGAACGGGAACAAGAGGCGCGGGCATTCGACCAGGCAGACGGTCTCCAGCTTGTCGCGCGGGATGTTCTCCAGCGCGAACAGGCCGGCATAGACGAGCTCGATGACGAAGACGTTGGCGTCGTTGCGCGCCGCCGTGGCGTTGACGTGCAGGGCCACTTCGTAGTGGTCCTTGCCCATCGGCCGCGCCTCGACGTCGACGTTCACCTGGATCTGCGGGGCGGTGGCGCCATCGGCCAGCGCGCGCGGCGCGCCCGGATTCTCGAACGACAGGTCCTTGATGTACTGCACGCGCACGGCGACGCGCGGGCCGGTCTGGGCCTCGCCTGCTGCGCCGTCGGTCTTCGCCTCGGTTTCCGCCATGTTCGGGTCTCGCCCCCTCTGCGCGCCGTCTCGCCTTGGGTGCGCGCCTTCGGCGCGACGCGACGCGTGCGCACCATCGTTCGCGCCCTCCCTGGTGTCAAGGAGCGGCCTGGGCACTAGGTCAGGTGTCGCGCACCCCGAGAGCCCTTGGATTCCGCGCATTCGTAGGGCCCCCGCCCTGGACCGGTGTGCCGGGGGCCGTTAGTCTGTTAACAAAGGTCCGCCCCGTGCATGTGCGGCGACCGGCGCCAACAGGCGGCCGGCCGGCGTGTCGGAGTGTGGAACAACAAGCTGTGCAGTATTTTGACATCATCCTGTTGGCCCTGTTGGCCGGCTTCGTTCTCTATCGTTTGGGACGCGTGCTGGGCCGGCGCCCGGACGATTCGGGCTCGAGCATGTTCCGCCGCCCGAGCGGCGACGACAACGTCGTCTCCCTGCCGGGCCGTGTAGGCCGTCCGGGCCCGCCCGCGCGGGCCGTCAGCAAGAAGACCGAGACATCCGATGACGAGGCGTTGGCCGCCGCTGGGGTCGCCGAGATCCGCATGCAGGACCCGGCCTTCGATGTCCAGGAGTTCGTCACCGGCGCCAAGGCCGCCTACGAGATGGTGGTCACCGCGTTCGCCAAGGGCGACCGCGACACGCTCAAGCGTCTGCTGACCCGCGACGTGCTGGAGAACTTCTCGCGCGCCATCACCGAGCGCGAGCAGCGCGGCGAGACGCTCGAGACGACCATCGTCGGCGTGCGTTCCGCCGACGTTACCGACGCGCGCATGGCCGGTCGCATCGCCGAGGTCACTGTGAAGTTCGTCAGCGACATCATCAACGTGGTGCGCATGGCCAAGACCGATCCCGACGCCTTCGAGGGCGCCCCGCCCGTGAAGGAAGTCACCGACATCTGGACTTTCGTGCGCGACGTACGCTCCGGCGATCCCAACTGGGCGCTCGCGGAGACGCACAGTCCCACCTAGCGGACGTCGGAGTCGCCGGTGGGCAAGCGTCGCCTGACGGCGGACGAGGTGCGCGAGTGGCGCCAGGCGATGGGCGAGATTCCGCCCGACCCACCCGCGTCCACGAAGGCTGACACGCGCTTCTATCTGCTGGCCGACACGCCGCCGCGTGCGCAAGAAGCAAAGCGCGCGCCGCAACCCGGCCCGCTCGATCCGCACGACGCCAAGGCCATCCGTCGCGGCCGCATCGCCATCGCGGCGCGCGTCGATCTGCATGGCATGACGCAAGACCGCGCCCACACCACACTGACGCGCTTCCTCAAGAAATGCGTAGCCGAAGGCTCGCGCTGCGTCCTGGTGATCACCGGCAAGGGCGGCAAGCGCAGCGAGGCGGACAATCCCTACGCGCAGTTCGGCGCCGGCGTGCTGCGCACCGCGCTGCCGCACTGGCTCGAAGCGCCGGAACTCGCGCCGCTCGTCATCGCCTCCGCCCCCGCCGCGCCGCGCGACGGCGGCGCCGGCGCCCGCTACGTCCTGCTGCGGCGCGCGCGCTAGCGCGCGCCTTGGTTGGAAGCGCGCTGCTACCGCAGCTTGGCGAAGCGCCCTTCCATCACGCTCCAGTTCAGGTTGCGGAAGAACGCGTCGACATAGTCGGCCTTCTCGGCCGGCGTGTAGTCGACCATGTAGGCGTGTTCCCACATGTCCATCGCCAGCACGATCGGCACGCCGGCATGCTGGCCGATGTGGTGCTCATCGACCCACACGTTGAGAAACAGGTCCTGCTCGCGGTCGTAGTGCAGCACCGTCCAGCCGATGCCACGCGTCTTCGCCACCGTGCGGAACTCTTCTTCCCATGCGGCAGTGCTGCCGTATTGCTGCGTCAGCGCAGTGCCGAGGATGCCGCCGGGCGCGAGCCCGGCAGCCTTGTGCTCCCACTGGCGGAAGTACAACTCATGCATGCGCGCGCCGTTGAACTCGAAGGCGCAACGCCTGTGTGCGCCGTCGAGGGCGAGCGCATTCTTCTCCACGTCTTGGGAAAGGTCCGCCTCGAGCTTACGCAGCCCGTTGAGCGCGGCGACGTAGCCGTCGTACAGCTTTAGGTGCACCTCGACCTGCTCGCGCGAGATACCGCCGAGCTCAGGCAATTCGAAATGCTGCGGGCTTGCCAACTGGACGCTCGCGCTGCGAGCAACGTCCGTATGCTTCACCATCGGTGCCTCCATGCCGGGAGCGCGGCCGTAGCCGCGCGTTCCCAGAGACGTAGGCGCCCCGGGGCCGCGCCGCAATCAGGCGCGCGGGGTCGGCGCTAGAGAATAAAGCGGCTCAAGTCGGCGTTCTTGGCCAGGGCGCCGACCTGCGCGCGCACGTAGGCCGCGTCGATCTTCACCGTCTCGCCGGCGCGGTCCGATGCCGTGAAGCTGATCTCGTCGAGCAGCCGTTCCATCACGGTGTGCAGGCGCCGCGCACCGATGTTCTCGACGCCCGAATTCACCTCGGCGGCGATCGTCGCGATTTCGTCGATCGCATCGTCGCTGAACTGCACCGTCACCTCTTCAGTGGCGAGCAGCGCCGTGTATTGCCGGATCAAGCTGTTCTCCGGCTCGGTCAGGATGCGGCGGAAGTCATCGCGCGTCAGCGCCTGCAGCTCGACGCGAATCGGCAACCGCCCCTGCAGCTCCGGCAGCAAGTCCGATGGCTTCGACAGATGGAACGCGCCGGATGCGATGAACAGGATGTGGTCCGTCTTCACCGGCCCGTACTTCGTCGCCACGGTGGTGCCTTCGATCAGCGGCAGCAAGTCGCGCTGCACGCCCTCGCGGCTGACGCCCGCGCTCATGTAGCCGTGCTCCGAATCGCGGCCGACGATCTTGTCGATCTCGTCCAGGAACACGATGCCGTTCTGCTGCACCGCGTCTATTGCCGCGCGCGTCGTCTTCTCGGGGTCGACCAGCTTGTCGCCCTCCTCGGTCACCAGCGTGCGCCACGCTTCGTCCACGGTGGTGCGATGCTTGCGCGTGCGCTTGCCGAACGCCTTGCCGAGGATGTCGTTCAGATTGATCATCCCCATCTGGCCGCCCGGCACGCCGGGGATGTCGAACGTCGGCATGCCGCCCGCGCCGGCGCCACCCGTCTCCGCCATCTCGATCTCGATCGGCTTGTCGCCGAGCTCGCCCTCGCGCAGCCGCTTGCGGAACGCCTGACGCGTGTTGTCACCCGCCGACGGTCCCACCAGCGCGTCGAGCAGACGCTCCTCCGCCGCGGCTTCGGCTTTCGCCGATACGGCGGAGCGCCCGCGCTCGCGCTCCATGGCGATGGCCGACTCGACCAGGTCGCGGATGATCTGCTCGACGTCGCGCCCGACGTAGCCGACCTCGGTGAACTTGGTTGCCTCGACCTTGATGAACGGCGCGTTGGCGAGCCGCGCGAGCCTGCGCGAAATCTCCGTCTTGCCGACGCCCGTCGGCCCGATCATTAGGATGTTCTTCGGCAGGATCTCGTCGCGCAGGTCTTCCAGCGTGCGCTGGCGCCGCCAGCGGCTGCGGAGCGCGATGGCGACCGCGCGCTTCGCATCGCGCTGGCCGACGATGTAGCGATCGAGTTCGGAGACGATTTCGCGCGGGGAAAAGTCCGCCATGCCTTACAGGGTTTCCAATGTGACGTGATTGTTGGTGTACACGCAGATGCCGGCGGCGATCTCCAGCGACCGCCGCGCGATCGCCTCCGCGTCCATATCGGCGCGATCGAGCAGCGCGCGCGCCGCAGCGAGCGCGTAATTGCCGCCCGAGCCGATGCCGATCAGCTGGTCATCCGGCTCCACCACATCGCCGGTGCCCGACAGGATCAGGCTGACGCTCTTGTCCGCCACCGCCATGATCGCTTCGAGACGCCGCAGGTAGCGGTCCGTCCGCCAATCCTTGGCGAGTTCGACGCATGCCCGCGTCAGCTGCCCGGGATGCTTCTCCAGCCGCGCCTCGAGCCGCTCGAACAACGTAAAGGCGTCGGCGGTGGCGCCCGCGAACCCGGCGATGACGTTGTCGCCCTTGAGCCGCCGCACCTTGACGGCCGTCCCCTTCAGGATCGTGTCCTTCATGGTCACCTGGCCGTCGCCGGCGATGACGACCTTGCCGTTCTTGCGCACCGAAATGATGGTGGTGCCGTGCCACGCGGGGGTGGGTTCCGCCATGCCGCCTCAACTGGGGTGGATCGGCCGCCGTGCGGCCAGGAACGAGGCTCAAGATGTGGGGAGGGTCCGACCCTCGTCAAGGACGGCCCGACACTAGGGACAGGCCACCGCACCACGGCCTAAGCCCATGGATTCCGCGGGGTCTTCCTGCTATAGGGGCCGAATTCCGCAGGGATTCCAGCATGCGCAAGGCTTCCGTCGAACGCAGCACCACCGAGACCCGTATCCGCGTTGAGGTGAACCTCGACGGGACCGGCGTCTACAAGGTGTCCACCGGCATCGGCTTCCTCGACCACATGCTCGAGCAGCTGTCGCGCCACTCCCTCATCGACATCACGGTCGAGGCCAAGGGCGACCTGCACATCGACGCCCACCACACCACCGAGGACACCGGCATCGCCCTCGGCCAGGCCATCTACAAGGCGCTCGGCGACCGCCGCGGCATCCGCCGCTTCGCCGACGTGCACATCCCCATGGACGAGACGCTGACGCGCGTCGCGCTCGACGCCTCCGATCGTCCGTATCTGATCTGGAAGGTCATCGTGCCGACCCAGCGTCTGGGCGACATCGATACGCAACTCTTCAAAGAGTTCTTCCAGGCCTTCGCCCAGAATTGTGGCCTCACGCTGCACATCGAGAATCTCTACGGCGAGAACAGCCATCACATCGTCGAGTCGTGCTTCAAAGGCACCGCGCGCGCACTGCGCGAAGCATTCTCGATCGACGAGCGCAAGGCCAACGCCGTCCCCAGCACCAAGGGTGTGCTGTCCGGAAACGTGTCTGCGCTGAAGAAGAATTAGATGCGTCTCTACGCCGTCTACGAGCGCCGCGTCGAGACCAAGACGAAGGGCCGCTCGCGCAACACGCCGGAGGACTCCTACGTTCTGGTGAAGGAAGGCTTCTGCTGGCCGGCGCTGTTCTTCGGTCCGCTGTGGGCGCTGGCCAACCGCATGTGGGTGATCTTCCTGCTGCTCGTCGCCGCCAGCGTCGGTATCGCCTTCGCTCCGAATCTGCTCGGCAGCGGCGAATTCCCGTTCTGGCTGTGCCTCGGTTTTCTGCTGCTGCTCGGCATGTTCGGCAACGACCTGCGCCAGTGGTCGCTGGGGCGCTCGGGCCACGAGCTCGTCAGCATCGTCAGCGGCACCGACCAGATCGATGCCGAGCGCCGCCTGTTCGCGGCCATGAACTCGATGTACGGCTGATGGCGCTAGGTGTCGCCATCGTCGATTACGGCTCCGGCAATCTGCGCTCCGCCTCCAAGGCGTTCGAGCGGGTCGCGCGCGAGCGCGCCTACAAGGGCGAGGTCGCGGTCACGTCCGATGCGGACGCCGTGCGCACCGCCGAGCGCGTCGTGCTGCCGGGCGTCGGCGCCTTCGCCGACTGCCGCCGCGGTCTCGATGCGGTCCCCGGCATGGTCGATGCGCTCGAAGAGACGGTGACCAAGCGGGGCAGGCCGTTCCTCGGCATCTGCGTCGGCATGCAGCTCCTCGCCGAGCGCGGCTTCGAGCACGGCGAGCATCGCGGCCTGGGCTGGATCGCCGGCGACGTCACCGAGATCGAGCCCAACGAAGACGAGCACCTCAAGGTCCCGCACATGGGCTGGAACGATCTCACCGTCACCGCGCGCCACCCCGTCTTGGCCGGCGTCGCGACCGGCGCGCACGCGTACTTCGTGCACAGCTACGCCGTGCGGCCGAAGCGCGCGTCGGACATGCTCGCCACCGTTTCTTACGGCGGCGATCTTGCCGCCATCGTCGGCCGCGACAATATCGTCGGTACGCAGTTCCACCCCGAGAAGAGCCAGGCCGTCGGCCTCCAGCTTATCGGGAACTTCCTGGAGTGGCGTCCCTAGCGCCGCAGGCGCTGGAACGCATACTTCCGAGGGACACTGAAATGGCGGCGGAGATCGAGACCCATCCGGTCAGCACCCACGTCGAGTGGCTGACGCGCTTCACCGGCACCGATCTGGAAGACCTGTGCGTCGCCACCGAGCAGGCGATCCTCGACGGCAACGGCTTCGGCTGGCTCAAGCCGCCGCCGCGCGAAAAGCTCGAGGCGTACTGGCGCGGCGTGCTGCTGGTGCCGGAGCGCGAGCTCGTCGTGGCGCGCTACGACGGCACCATCGTCGGCTCCGGCCAGCTGGTGCGCCCGCCCGCCAACAACGAGGCGCAGGCGTTCGCCGCCATGATAACCACGTTCTTCCTGGCGCCGTCGGCGCGCGGCCACGGGCTGGCGCGCGGCATGCTGCGCGCCATCGACGAGCGCGCCGCCGAGCGCGGCTTCGAAGCGATCGAGCTCAACGTGCGCGACACGCAGACGGCCGCCATCTCGCTCTACGAGAGCCACGGCTTCGTGCGCTGGGCGACCAAGCAGAAGTATGCCAAGGCCAACGGCCAGTTCATCGTCGGCCACTACTACTCCAAGGAGATCAGGCCGCGGCCAAGGATCGTGCCGACTTGATCCTCTTCCCGGCGATCGATCTGAAGGATGGCAATTGCGTGCGCCTGGTGCGCGGCGACATGGAGCAGGCGACGGTGTTCAACACCGATCCCGCCGCCCAGGCGCGCACGTTCGCGCAGCAGGGCTTCAGCTGGATCCACGTCGTCGATCTGAACGGCGCGTTCACCGGACAGCCCGTCAACGGCGCCGCCGTTGAATCGATCCTGAAAGCGACGCCGCTGCGCATCCAGCTCGGCGGCGGCATCCGCACCCTCGCCGCGATCGAGACGTGGCTCGACAAGGGCGTCGCCCGCGTCGTGCTCGGCACCGTTGCCCTGCGCGAGCCCGAGCTCGTGCGCGAGGCGTGCAAGAAGTGGCCGGGCCGCATCGCCGTCGGCATCGACGCCCGCGCCGGCCGCGTCGCCGTCGAAGGCTGGGCGATGAGCTCCGACGTCACGGTGTTCGCCCTCGCCCGCCAGTTCGAGGATTGCGGCGTCGCCGCCATCATCCACACCGATATCGATCGCGACGGCGCCATGAAGGGCATGAACGTCGAGGCCACGGTCGAGCTCGCCCGCGCCACCTCGACGCCCATCATCGCCTCGGGCGGCGTCACCAGCCTCGACGACCTGCGCCGCCTCAAGTGGGCCAAGGTCCAGGGCCGCGCGCCCGGCATCGTCGGCGTCATCACCGGCCGCGCCCTCTACGACGGCCGCATCGATCCGGCCCAGGCGCTCGCTCTGATGTAGTCTGCGGCCCCTATGGGTCGGTTCACATGCTGAAGCCGCGCATCATCGCCTGCCTCGACGTGCACGAAGGCCGTGTCGTCAAAGGCGTCGAATACGTCAACCACCGCGATGCCGGCGATCCCGTCGCCCAGGCGCGCCGCTACGACGCCGAGGGCGCCGACGAGCTCTGCTACCTCGACATCAGCGCCAGCCACGAAGGCCGCGACGCGTTGTTCGAAGTCGTCGCCCGCACCGCCGAGGCGTGCTTCATGCCGGTCACCGTCGGCGGCGGCGTGCGCACGCCCCAGGACGTCCGCAAGCTCCTGCTCGCCGGCGCTGACAAGGTCGGCATCAACACCGCCGCCGTCGCCAACCCGAACGTGGTGAAAGAGGCTTCCGAGAAATTCGGCAGCCAGTGCATCGTCGTCGCCATCGACGCGAAGCAGGTCGCGCCCGGCCGGTGGGGCGTCTTCACCCACGGCGGCCGCAAGAATGCGAACCTCGACGCCATCGAATGGGCGCACCAGGTTGTCGCGCTCGGCGCCGGTGAAATCCTGCTGACCTCGATGGATCGCGACGGCACCAAGAACGGCTATGACCTCGCGCTCACGCGCGCCGTCGCAGACGCAGTGACCGTGCCCGTCATCGCCTCCGGCGGCGCCGGCACCGAGCAGCACCTCCTGGAAGGCATCACCCAGGGCCACGCTTCCGCGGTGCTGGCCGCCAGCATCTTCCACTTCGGCCAGGTCGCCATCCCGTCCGCCAAGCGCTATCTGGCCGACCACGGCGTCGCGATGCGAGAGTAGGACAAATGCCCCAAACCATTCTCGACCGGCTGTTCACCACCATCCTCGACCGCCGCGGCGGCGACCCCGCCACCAGCTACACGACCAGCCTGTTCGCCAAAGGCCCGCCCGCCATCGCGCGCAAGGTCGGTGAGGAAGCGGTCGAGCTGGTGATCGCCGCTATGCAGGACGACCGCAACGCCGTGGTCAAAGAGAGCGCCGACCTCCTCTATCACCTGATGGTCCTATGGGCCGACGGCGGCATCTCCCCCGCCGACGTCCTCGCCGAACTCGAACGCCGCGAAGGCACGTCAGGCCTCGCCGAGAAAGCCGCCCGCAAAGGTTAGAGGTTGTCGCGGTCGGCCCCTTCCCCCCTTGCGGGGGAAGGCTGGGATGGGGGGTCGCGCTGCTCGCTGAACTTGAGGAACGAACGATGGCCTACGACGACAACAACGTGTTCGCCAAGATTCTGCGCGGCGAGATTCCCTCGAAGAAGGTCTTCGAGAACGAACACGCCCTCGCCTTCCACGACATCCATCCCGCGCGCCCGGTGCACGTGCTGGTGATCCCCAAGGGCAAGTACGCGGACTTCACCGACTTCACCACCCGCGCCTCCGCCGCCGAGCAGACCGGCTTCTACAAAGCCGTCACCGCGGCGGCCAAAGCGGCTGGCGTCCTCGACGCCGGCTACCGCCTCGTCGCCAACACGGGCGTCAACGGCGGCCAGGAAGTGCCGCACTTCCACATCCACATCCTCGGTGGCGCCAACGTCGGGCCTATGGTGCTTCGCTAGCGGGGCTGGGAGAAGTCAACGAAGGGACTGACCTCGAAGGGGGCGATGGACCTGCTGGCTCTGCACGCAAAGATCATGGACGAGTTGCGCGCCCGCAACATTGTGCGCAGTTCGAACAACCCAGTTGGCGATGTTGCGGAAACTCTCTTCTGCAGGGCGTTCGGATGGAAGCAGTCCGGCAATTCCAGTCGCAGCGTCGATGCGATCGGAAGGGGCGGCAAGCGCTATCAGATCAAGGGGCGCCGTCTCTCTCGGCTCAACGCATCGCGGCAAATGTCAGCGATCCGCAACCTTGATGGCGCGCCCTTCGACTTCTTGGCCGGCGTCCTTTTCGCTGCCGACTACACCATATCTTCGAGCCGCAATTATTTCGGCGGCGGTCGTCGCCGAACGCGCTTCGTTCGTGAAGCACACCAACAGCCACAGGTTCCTACTCCGAGACGACGTTTGGACTGCGCGTGGTGTGCGCGATGTAACCGAGGAGCTGAAGGCGGTCACGATCTAGCGTTCCAGCGAGCATCATGACGCCTTGACACGAACTGTGTCGCGCACCATATACTGTTCGTGAGCACCGCCCCGACGATCACGCCCCGGTTATCTGCATATATCCCGCATATTCTATGCGGGCGAGACCGTCGGCGTGGCCACTCCGCCACAGGCTGTAACGGCAGCCAGCGAGGCGCGACCGCCCCGTATTTCGCCCGTAGCCACCGTACTCTGCGAAGAAATTCGCCGCCCTCAGACCGCCGCGCCGAGTTGCTTCTTCATCAGGTCCTTGAGCGGCATCTCGGCGCGCGCACCGAAGTGGCTGATGATTTCCGCGGCGGCGATCGCGCCCATGCGTCCCGCGGTGGCGAGGTCCTTGCCGCGAATCAGGCCGTACAGGAACCCGGCTGCGTACAAGTCGCCGGCGCCGGTGGTGTCCACCACCTTGGCGATGCGCTCGGCGGCGACCGTCGCCACTTCCTGGCCGCGCACGATCACCGCGCCCTTCTCCGAGCGCGTCAGCGCCGCGACCTCGGTATGCGCACGCACCATCGGCACGGCTTCCTCGAAGGTATTCACCTGGTACAGCGCGGTGACCTCCGCCTCGTTGGCGAACAGGATGTCGACGTGCGTCTCGATCAGCTCGCGGAACTCGTCGCGCCAGCGGTTGACGCAGAACGAGTCGGACAGACTGAACGCCACCTTGGCGCCCTTGGCGCGCGCGATGTCGGACGCCTTGCGGAACGCTTCCTTGGCGCCCGGCCGGTCCCACAGGTAGCCCTCGAGGTAGAGAATGCGCGCGCGGCCAACGAGGTCCGCGTCCACTTCGGCGGGCCCCAGCTCCACCGACGCGCCCAGGTAGGTGTTCATCGTGCGTTGGGCGTCCGGCGTCACCAGGATGTAGCAGCGTCCCGTGCCCGGTCCGCTCTTCGCCATCGGCGTCGTGAACTCGACGCCGCCGGCGCGCAGGTCGTGCTGGTAGACCTCGCCGAGTTGGTCGTTGCGCACCCGTCCGATGAAGCCGCACTTGGCGCCGAGCGCCGCGAGCCCCGCGATGGTGTTGGCGGCCGACCCGCCCGACACTTCCTTGCCGGGGCCCATGGCGGCATAGAGCTTGTCGGCCTGCGCCGCATCGATCAGGGTCATCGACCCCTTGGCCAAGCCGTGCTTGGACACGAACGCGTCGTCGGCATTGCTGAGCACGTCCACGATGGCATTGCCGATGGCGACGACGTCGAGCTGTTGTGGCATTGGACCCCCGAGATTCGGTGCGCGCACCCACGCGCAAGGGCCGCAGTATAAGAAGCATAGATGCCCGCACAAGCGCCGCGCCCCATGTCGCTGCTCGAAGCCTTCCGCACGGCGAGTGCCGACGTGCGCGCCCCCGCGGCGCGCAGCATCCTGTGGCGCACCCTCGGCTTCACCATCGCCGCCTTCGTCGTCCTGGCGATCGTGGTGCAGGCCGCGATCGGCTACTTCACCACCGACCAGGCCGGCTGGATCCAGGCGGTCCTCGATTTCCTCGGCGGCCTCGCCACCCTGGTGGTCGTCTGGTTGCTGTTCCCGGCCGTGGCGACCTTCGTCGCCGGCACGATGATCGAAGGCCTGGTGGACGCCGTGGAGCGGCGTCATTACCCCGATCGCGTGTCCGAGCGCTCGCCGTCGTGGCTTGCCGGCGTGATAGCCAGTGCGCGCTTCGCCCTGTTCGTCATCACGCTCAACCTCGTGCTGTTGCCGCTCTACATCTTCCTCCTGTTCACCGCGTTCCTCGCACCGGTGGTCTTCCTCGCGGTCAACGGCTACCTTCTCGGCCGTGAGTACTTCGAGATGGTGGCGCACCGCCACCTGGACCCGCTCGACGCGCGCGACATGCGCCGCGCCCATCGCGGCCTCTTCTTCCTTGCCGGCGTGATCGTCGCTTTGGTGTTCGCCATCCCCGTCGTCAATTTCTTCGCGCCCATGCTCGGCGCCGCTGCGATGGTGCACCTGTTCCACCGGCTCGATCGGTCATGAAGCGTCTTGCTCTCGTCGCGGCATTGTTGGCGCTCGCCGCGTGCGCGGTCCCACCCGCGCCGCCGCCCGGTCCGCCTGCGCCCGCCGCCGTGCTGACGCCCCAGGCGCCGATGGTGTTCCCGCCC
>CAMEYM010000007.1 GCA_945947575.1 Rhizobium sp. Q54 | reverse complement strand
CCACCGCGCGGCGCGGCGGGCGCTGGTGGACGCCAACGCGTTCGTCGACAAGACCACGGACGGCACGGTCGTGGCGGCGTTCATACCGGGTCTCTCCGGACCGGATCACGCGCCGTTGGCGGCGTCCGCGTCGCACCACGTCCTGCATGAGACGGGGCACGCGGCGAGCGCGGGGCCATGGTTGCCGGTCGGCATCGGTATCCACACCGGCGTCGCACACGTCGGCACCCAGCCCGGAGCCAAGGGCACCGACGTAACGCTGTCGGGCGACGCGCTAACGCTGGCGGCGAGCCTTGCCGCCGCAGCGCGGCCGGGCGAGGCACTCGTGAGCGAGACGACGGTAACGGCCGGCATCCGGGCGCCGGAGCGGCGCTCGCTCGAACTGAAGACTGGGACGGCCCTGGTCGGCGTGCTCAAAGTGGTACCGGGACACTAGGCACCCCATCTAAGCGATATGAACCGCTATCCCGCCATCTTCATCGGCCACGGCAGCCCCATGCAGATTCCGGCCGGCGCGCCGGGCACGGAGTTCCTGGAGCGGCTGGGCCGCGAGCTCGGCAAGCCCGCCGCCATTCTCATCGCCTCGGCGCACTGGGAGACCGAGGGGCCAGCGGTCAGCGGGGCAGAGCAGCCCGAGACGATCTACGACTTCGGCGGCTTTCCGCCCGAGTTCTATCGCGTGCGCTACCCCGCACCGGGCGCGCCCGATCTGGCGCAGCGGGTCGCCGACTTGTTGGGCGGCGCCGGCATGCCGGCGCGCATCGATCCTAGCCAAGGGCTCGACCACGGCTCGTGGGTGCCGCTGCGGCTGATGTATCCGGACGCCGACGTGCCGGTGGCGCAGCTGGCGCTGCAGCATCACCTCGGGCCCGCGCATCACCTGGCGATGGGGCGCGCGCTGGCGCCGCTGCGCGACGAGGGCGTGCTGATCCTCGGCGCGGGCAACCTCACCCACAATCTGGGCGACGCGTTCCGGCGCATGCGCGAGGGGCCGAACGCGCCGACCGATGCGTGGGCGCGCGACTTCGACCGCTGGGTGGCGGATGCCGCGACGGCCGGCAAGTTCGAGGACTTGGTGCGCTACCGCACCCTGGCGCCGCATGCGCGCATGGCGCACCCGCGCGATGAGCATTATTTGCCGTTGCTGGTGGCCGCCGGGGCGGGCGGCGACGGCGCCAAGGGCAAGCGCCTGAACGATGAGTTCCTCTTCGGCAACCTGAGCCAGGCTGCCTACGCGTTCGACGCGCCGGAGAAACTCGCGGCCTAGGCTCGCGCCGGAGCCTTTTCCTTGGCCTTGGCTTTCGGCGCGAGGTGCACGGCGAAGCCATCGAGCAGCATTCCCAGGGCAAAATCGAACGCCTTCTGGGAGTCGAACGCACACCACTCGGAATTCAGCGCACACATCGTCGGGAAGCGCTCGGCAGGAAGCGAGCTCATGTACGAGCGGTCGGCCACCGCGGGCAGGCCATCGCGGTCGCGCGCGCTGCCCAACCCCTCCTCAAGCGCGAACCCCATGACGAAGGTGTGCATGGCGTAGGCCGCCTTACAGGCGTCCTCCTTGGCGAAGCCCGCCTCGGTAACCGTCGCCAGCACGTGCTCGATGAGCCGCATTCGGTTGGGACCGGCCGGCGGCGACATGGCGAACACCAGGGCCGCATCGCGATGGGCGAGCAGCACGCGGCGGAAGCCGTGGGCGATCTGCTCGATTGTGTGGCGCCAGGGCATGCCGGCGGCCGGAACGGCGATCTCGGCGGAGAGAGCGTCGGCGATCAGGGCGACCAGCTCGTCCTTGTCGCGTACGTGGTTGTAGAGCGAAGGCGCCTGCACCCCGAGCCGCTCGGCCAGGCGGCGCATCGTGAGGCCTTCCAGGCCTGCCTCGTCCAGCAGCGCCACCGCTTCGCGCAGCAGGTTGGAGCGGTCGATGACGGGCCGGGTGGGCGCCGCTTTCATCCACGCTTCGCAATCTGTGAACGCTTCCCGTTCGCTAAGTCGCTTGCGCACCATGGTTTTTTCTCCGTGGTTCGAATTCTAGCCTAACAGGGCTTGAACTCCTAACGTGTGCTTCTTATACTAACATCGTTAGTTGAGAACACTATATGTTAGCTCGATTAACGCAGTTCAACCCTTTTCCCTTGGAGAATTCGAGATGAACACCCGTACCACCGTCGCCGGCGCTCTGATCCTCGCCACTGCCGGCCTGGCCACCACCGCCAACGCCTGGGTCGCCGTTCCGGCGAACTACGTCGAAGGCATCGTCCAGTCGGTTGACCGCGACGCCCGCACCCTCACCGTCGCCAATAGCACCTATCACGTGCGCAGCCTCGGCGAACTGAATGAGGTCAACGCCGGCGACAAGGTTGACGTCGCCTTCCTCAACGAGGCAGGCCAGAACCTCGCGATTGCCGTCACGCTTCGCTAGGGCGGCATGATCGTGCCGAAACCCCGGCGATACCGGTGTTCCCTACATCGGTAGCGCCGGGGCGGCGCGCCAGCCCTAAAGGCCTGTATTCCCATTCCCCCAAGGAGCATCGCCATGAATGCACGTAAGTATGTCGCCGGCGCGCTGATCCTCGCGACCTCGGCCGGTGCCGCCGCCGCAGCCCATGCCGTCCCCGCTCAATACGCGGAAGGCGTGGTGCAGGCGGTCAATCTCGACAGCCGCACGCTGACCGTCGGCGCCAGCACTTTCACGGTGCGCTCGCCCGGCGAACTCAAGGAAGTGAACCCCGGCGACAAGGTGGACGTCGCGTACGTCACCGAAGCCGGCCAACGCATCGCGATCGCCGTCACCCTTCGCTAATGGGCGCGGCTTGTGGGACGCCTCGGCAGTAGCGGCCGAACCGCACCGCCGAGGTACTCACCCAACCAATGTGGTAAGTCCGGGAGGACACAAACATGCACACGACCTTCGCGCCCACGACCGCCATTGCCGACACGACCTTGGCCCTCGCCGCCGGCCGCTTGCTCGCGGTCGGCGTATTGCTGAGCAGCGCCTTGGCCCTCGCGGTCCTGCTCTAGAGTTCGAATTCCGCGACCAGCGGAGCATGGAACGAGCCGGGGATGCAGCGGGCGGCGTCTGCGACTTCGTCGGCAAGGCCGGCGTTGAGCGCTTCCGCCTTGCGGAAGACGCCCCACAGAGTCTGCGACACCAGGATGTGGTCGAGCATGAGCGGCCGTCCGGCGTGGCGCACGGTGAAGCGCTGCGGCGCGGCAAGGCTGTCCTCGACGCCGGTCAGCACGCGGCCGCCAAGCGTCGGGTTGCCGGTGTCATCGACGTGACCGCGCAGGGTGGCGATCGGAACTTCGTGCTCGCCTGAATTGAGGTCGCCGCACACGGCGACACGGGCGCTCGCGTCGGCGTCGAAGATGCCATCGACGACGACCCGCGCCTCGAGCGCTTGGCCGTTGCGCTTGATCGACGAGATGTAGAAGCCCTCGGCCCAGCCCGGCACGCTGGTCCAACGGTTGGCATTCTCCTTCTGCCCCGGAATCATCACCGACAGCGGTGCACGCAGGTGCAGGTTGATGACCTCGAACGCCTGGCCGCCGACGTCGAGGGTGACGTGAAGCAGCGGACGGTCCCACGTGACCTCCGACGCGTTCGGCGGCGCCGGCACAGTGGTGCAGATGCGCACGAGCGGCGCCGTGATGAACTCGTGGCGCACCTGGCGCTGGGCGCGGATCGGAAAGCGGCTGAGCGTCACTAGATTGTGGACGTCGCGCGGCTTGCCAGAGTTATCGCCGCTGTGTGCCTCGGCGAACGCGGCGTAGGGCGTGCCTTCCAGAAGGCGCTTCAGGGCGGCCAGGGTGCGGCCCGTCGGAGTCGATTGGCCGTTGACCTCCTGCAGGCAGAGGATGTCGGCGTTCAGACTGGTCAGCAGCGGCCGTAGCACGGCAATGCGCGCATCCAGAGTCGTGCCGTGCTCGGTGCGCTCGTCGAGGCTTTCCAGGTTGAAGGTGGCGAGGCGCAGTCGCATGGGTCAGGCCTTGCCGCCGAGCGCCGTGATCAGCACACCAACGTGCCCGTTCTTGGCGGAGTAGCCGAGGTAGCGGTAGCCGACTTTGAACTCCTGCACGAATTCCTGGAACGCGCGGAACTCGTGGCGGCGCCAGTTCGGGTAGTTGAAGTACTCATCGAACAGCAGAACGGTCCCGGGGCGCAGCCGGTCGGCGAGCCCCCACAGGACCGTGCGGGTCGAAGAGTAGATGTCGCAGTCGACGTGGACGAACGCCACCGGCCCCCCGTTGGCGGCAAGAAAGCCCGGCAGCACCTGGTCGAACCAGCCTTTGTGCAGCATCACGTTCGCCGGCACGGCCGGCATGCGGCCACCGAGGGAGAACTTACCGCGCTTCTCGGCGGTGCCGGCCCAGTCCTCGGGCAGACCTTCAAACGAGTCGAAGCCGTGAATCGGACGTGGCGTCGCCGCCGCGAGGGCGCGGATGCTGCCGCCCTTCTCGACGCCGAATTCCAGTAAGAGGCCCTCGCTCGGCGCCTGCTCCAGGCAGTACGTCAACAAATCGTCGCGTTCCTCGAACAGGATGGCGTCGGCCATGTGCTGCTCGGCGTAGTCCGCCGATTGCTCGCGCGCGCGCAGCTGCAGCGAGTAGAGCAGATTGCGGGCGAAGTACTTGTAGTAGAAGCGGCGCACCAGCCGCCCCCCCCACGGGCGCCGTTCCTTGCCTCGACTGCCCACTGTGCGCCCCCTCCATGGCGTGGCGGCAAGTTGCGCGTTGCCCCCGCCGGGCGGCGAGGGTAATGCTTGGCAAGGGTTTGGGCGAGCCTTTGCGAGTTGGGCGCGCCTGCGCACGAGACGCCAGAACAGCGCACCCTAGGAGCCTTAGTCTTGCATGACCGCGTGACCGCCCCCAGCAACGGCGATAAGGCCGGCGCCAACCGCAGCGCGCACCACGTGCGCGCGCACCCCTTGCGCGACGAGCTGGTGCTGGAGGTGCACGCCCGCCCGTTCGAGGCGATGGCGTCGCCGGCGCGCGGTTCGCACCTGGCGGTGATGACCGACGAACTCGACGAGCAGGCCGTCGCGGACCATGTCGCCGAGCTGTGCCGGCGCTACGGCGCGCCGGTGCCCCCCGCGGGCGCCAAGTTCTACAGCCAGGACCTCGGGCCGTTCCGGCTGCGCTGGGAACAGCACACCGAATTCTCGACCTACACCTTCGTGCGCCAGGGACCGTTCCAGGCTCCGTTCGCCGATCCGGTCATCGGCCTGGTGCCAGCCGACTGGCTGGAGAAGTTGCCGGGAGCCGCGCTGGCGGCGCTGCATTTCGCCCTGGAGCCGCGCGACGCCCTGGAGCGCGATCCGGAAACCCTGTCTCTGCTGTTCGGCGGCAATGCGCTGATCGGCGCAGACGTTTCGGGCGGCGCAGCGCGTGCGTGGTCGGACCTGCGCACCCACGACGACGGGTTCTCCCGCATCCTGGTGCGCGACAAATTGATGTCGGCACTGCAGGCGGGACGCGTGGTGCAGCGCCTGCTGGAGATCAACACCTATCGCTTGATCGCCCTGCTGTCGTTGCCGATTGCGCGCGAAGTGAGCCCCCGCCTGCGCCGGGTCGATGCGGAGGTGGGCGAACTGACGGCCAAGCTGGCCGATGGTCCCCCCGGCCAGGAGAAGGCGCTGCTCGACCGCCTGTCGGTTCTGGCGTCCGAGATCGAGAAGATCGGCGCGATGACGTCGAACCGATTCGCCGGAACGCGCGCCTACTACGACATCGTGCTGACGCGCCTTGCGCAGATCCGCCAGCAGCGCATCCAGGGGCTGCAGACTTTCTCGGAATTCCTGGAGCGGCGCCTGCTACCCGCCGTGAACTTCTGCAATGCCACCGCGGATCGGCTGAACGCGTTGTCGGTACGCATGGAGCGCGTCGGCAGCCTGGTGCGCGCCCGCGTCGAAGTACAGATCGAGGTGCAAAACCGCGACGTGCTGCACTCGATGGATCGGCGCGCGCGCATGCAGTTCCGCCTGCAGCGCGTCGTCGAGGGTCTTTCGGTGATTGCCATCACCTACTATTTGCTCGGGCTAGTGGCGCACGCGCTGCACGGCATCGAGGCGCTGGGCGTGCATGTCAATACGGACGCGGCGGTGGCCATCGCCCTGCCGATTGTGGCGGGCCTGGTGTGGTTGATCATGCACCGCGCGCGCCGCTACCTCGCCGCCGACAACGACGAGTGAACTCCGCCGCAAGCCCCCCGGAGGCGGCCGGCGGCGCGACGGCGCGCCCGCACCCTCCCGCGCTGACCGTAGCGCTGTTCGCGCTTAAGGTAGCGGCTTCTCTGGGGCTGCTGTGGCTAGCGACGCGCGGCATCGACTTCGGCGCGGCGTTTGCCTCGCTCGACCGCGTCAATCCGTTGCTGCTTCTGATCGCGCCGCTGGCGCTCGTCGGCGCGATCGGCGTCAACGCCATCCGCTGGCAGCGACTCCTGGCGGCGCATGGCGCCCCGATCACGCGCCGCCGGGCCTCCGCCCTCGTGCTGCTGACGCAGTTCTTCAATTCGGGGTTGCCTTCAACGCTGGGCGGAGACGCGGCGCGCATCATCTACGCGACGCGCGACGGGGCTCCGGTGTTCAACGTGATCGCGGCCACCATCCTCGACCGCTTCGCCGGCTACAGCAGCGTGATCCTCTACACAGCGGTCGTGATCATCGTGCAGCCGTTCGGACTCGAACTGCCGCCGGTTTGGCGCGCCATCGTCCTGCTGCTGACGCTCGGGGTGCCCGCAGGCATCCTGGTTCTTGCCGTCATCAACGTGATCCCGCGTCCGGAGGCGTGGTTGCGACACGCCGACGATCCAACGGCGCAGGGAGCGAGCGGATGGGCCGTGCGGCGGCTGGCACCGCTCCTGCGGGTGCGCATCAACATCGCCGCCGTCTTGGTTGCGATCGTGGTGTCGGCGCCGATCGTTCTGCTCGACGGCGTCGCTCTAGCGGCCATCAACGCATCGGTCTGCGGATGCGGCGACCTTGACCTGTTGCGTGCGATCGCCATCGCCGGACCCTTGGTCCTCGCCGTCTCGCTGCCGATCTCGATGGCAGGCTGGGGCGTGCGCGAAGTCGTCATCGTCGCCCTCTACGGGCTGCTCGGCCTGCCGCCGGAGCAGGGCCTGATCACCTCGGTCCTGTTCGGCATTTCTGTGCTCGTTTCGGGATTGCCGGGCCTGTTCGTCTGGCTGACCCTGCGCAGAGCGCCCGCACTCTCCCGCTCCTGACGTCTGCCCATGCGCTGGGCAGGGCTGCAGCGAGGCGCGGCACCTCCATGAGTTCACAACCCGTGACGCGGCGGATTCCTGCCGCGCCGTGCGTGGCACGACGCTTGCGATGCTGGACGCGGTTGCGGCTGTTGCGGTTCCCAACGGCGAGAACGGCACGGCGCACCCTTCAAACATCCTGCCTGTGGAGGGCATGAAAATGTCTGCTTCGCGCTTCCTTGCCGCCGCCATGGTCGTGGCGTTGGTTCCCCATGCCGCTACCTTCGCCGCTGATCCTGCGCCGGCCACGCCCGGAACGATCTCGCTGGCGCCGGATCTCCTGGAAATCTTCAACGATCCATACCCTACCGGCACCTACTCGATCGTCGCGCTCGATCCCGCGACCGGCGAGCTCGGCGTCGGCGTGCAGTCGAATACGATCGCGGTCGGCGCCCGCACGCGCTGGGGCAAAGGCGGCGTCGCGGCCATTGCCAGCCAGGCGGGCTCCAATCCGCTCTACGGCGACATGGGCGTGTTCCTCCTCGAGCGCGGCTGGACTCCGAAGGAGGCGCTCGAGTTCATGACGCGCGGCGACGCCAACGCCAACGGCCGCCAGGTCGCAATCATCGACATCAAGGGCAACACCGCATCGTGGACCAGCGCGACCAACAGCGACTGGAAGGGCCACATCTGCGGACCGAACTTCTGCGCCCAGGGCAACACCCTCTGGGGACCGGACGTCGTCAAGAACATGGGCACCGCCTTCGAAGCAGCGAAGGGCTCCCTCGCCGACCGCATCCTGGCGGGCCTCGACGCCGCGGAAGCTGCCGGCGGCGATCGGCGCGGCTCGATGTCGGCCGGCCTGTTGATCCTGCAGCCGAAGGCCGTGCAGGGATTCGGGGACCGCGCGCTCGATCTGCGCGTCGACTTCTCCGACACGCCGGTGCAGGACCTGCGCAAGATCTATGACGCCGACCGCGCCGGCAGTGTCGGCAACATCGCTGCCATGCTGACGGCCAAGGACTTCGACGGTGCGCTGGCCGCGATCGCCAAGTCGCTGGCGATGGACCCCGGCCGCGACGCAGCCTACGTGCAGATGGCCACCGTCTACATGACGATGGGCAAGATGGACGACGCGGTGAAGGCGATGGCCAAGGCTATCGAGCTCAACCCAAAGCAGTACTTCCAGGTGCTGCGCACGGACAGTCTGGCGCCAGTGCACACCCTGCCCGCCTACCGCGCGCTCGGCGACTACGCGAAGTTCGGGCCGCTGGCTCCGTCGATGCCGCAGGGCATCACGACGGCAATGCAATAGAGCGGCAACCGCGAAACACGAACGCCGCCCGGGGGGCTATCCCGGGCGGCGTTTCTATTTGTGCGCGTTGGCTGAGGCGCCAGGACTCAAACCGCTCTCCCTTGGCCCCTTCCCAACTCATGCGAGAAGGCAGGCAGCGTCCGGGTGATGCGGGGTGATCCAACCCCCGCCACCTTCCGTAGGACCTTGGAGTCCGTCGCTGGGTTGGCGGGCGGAGATGACGGCCGCTTTGGCGAGCGCGCTCCAGCCGCGTGGCCTCTGGTCGAGAAGCATATGGTGAACCTCGTGCGCATGCCCCCATCGAGCACCGCGAGGCCTGACCCGCGGCACCGTGCCGCCTGGGTGATCGGCGCAAGCAGCGGCATCGGTCGCGACCTCGCTCTCGCGCTCGCCGCCGAAGGGTTTCAGGTGACCGTGAGCGCCCGCCGGGTTGACCAGCTCAATGAGCTGGTTGCCGCGGCGAGGCCGGCCCACGCCATGGATTCCGTTCCGGCGGACGTGACCGACCCGGCATCGGTTGACCTGGCGTTGGAGGAAGTCCAGCAAAGAGGCCCGGTGGACGTCTGCATCATTTCGGCCGGCACCTACCGCCCAATGAATTTGGGACAGTTCACCGCCGAGGGCGTCAGTACCCTCCTCGACGTGAACTTCATGGGTGCCGTGCGCGTGATTGCCGCGGTGCTTCCCGGCATGCTGGCTCGGCGCGCAGGCCACATCGTCGTCATCGCGTCGGTCGCCGGGTACCGGGGTCTACCGAGCGCCGCCGCCTATGGAGCGAGCAAGGCGGCACTCATCAATCTATGCGAGTCACTCCACCTCGACCTCAGGAACACGGGCGTTCGTATCCAGTTGGTCAACCCCGGATTCGTCCGGACCCCACTAACGGACCGAAACCGGTTTTCGATGCCGTTTCTCATGGATTCGGGCGCCGCCGCGCGCCGGATCGTTCGCGGGCTTTCGTCCTCGCGATTCGAGATCACGTTTCCACGTAGATTCACGTGGATGCTGAAGGCCCTGCGGCTGCTGCCGTACGGGCTCTACTTCCGCCTCGTTGGACGCACCATTCCCAGTGAGACTCACCGATGACCCAGGCAGCGGCGTCCAAGTACCTTTCGTTCCTGTCGCGAATGTCAGCAGGAAGCGTTGGGGAGTTGGCCACCTATTGCGCTCCCGACGTCCACTTCCGTGACCCATTCCATGATGTCATCGGCGTCGATCGATACGTTGCCGTCTGTGCCGCCATGTTCGAGGCGATGCACGTGGACGCGTTCGAGGTGGCAACCACCCACCTCGGCGAGACCTGCTGCTTCGAATGGATCCTGCGCTATCGTTTTCGCGGCCGCCTACTGGCGAACGCGGCTGGTTCGATTCCCGGGGCCAGCGTTGTCCGCTTCAACGCGAGCGGACTAGTGGCCGCCCAAGTGGACTATTGGGACGCGGGCGTCCTCTATGCGCGCATGCCGCTGCTCGGCCCGCTCGTCCGCGCCGTCAGGAAGAGAGTTGCGGGTCCGGCAACAGCATAGCGGTCGCGCTCACAGGCCGAGCAGCGGCTGGATCATTCGCACCGCTAGGCTACGGAACCGCAACGGTGCCTGGGTGACGGCAAGCGTCACGCATACCGAACTCCGGCTTACGATGGGCTGATGGGTGACCGATTCGTCCAGCTGCGCGACGTCGCCGCGCGCATAGGTCCCGCATTCGTCCTGGTACGCGCCCTGCAGTACCAGCGTCAGCTCCAGTCCACGATGCGAGTGAACCGGAATGCGCGTACCCGGCGCCAGGTGGAACAGGCGCGCGGTCGTCGGGCCCGACGAGGTGCCGAGGACGAGTTGACTCAGACCTGGCGCAACCCGGCGCCAACCGCGCCGAGACAGCGTGTCGGCAGCGTATCCGCGCAACGGTTGCGGCAGGCTCGCGGCATCCAAACGGTCAGCGCGCCCGCGCGCACCTTCGTGACCCGCCGGCTCGACTGGCGACTGCGCCACTCGCTCCAGCACCGTGTTCACGCTTCCCTCCGACATCGCCTCCGGTTGCTCACCCTCAAGCAACACTCCACCCATCGCCTCGGCCTCGCTGACGACCGCGCGGCACGGCGGGCACAAGGCCAAGTGTGTGGCGACCAGGAGAGAGCTGGCCTCATCGAGCGCGCCCGCGGCGTACTCAAGCAACAAGTCTTCGCTGACGTGATGCTCGATCATTCCCGGTCCTCGCGCAGCGCGTCGCGCAGCCGTCCGAACGCCAGCCTCAGGCGGGACTTGACGGTGCCCAGCGGCAGCCGGAGTTCGTGCGCAATCTCGGCGTGCGGCTTGTGCAGGAAGAAGGACATCCGCACGACCGCGGCCTGTTCGTCCGGCAAGGTCTTGAGCGCGGCCCGCACGCGCCGTTCGCGCTCTGCGGTCGCCATTGCGTCGTCTTGTAGTGGAGTCGAATCGGCGACCAGGGCGGCGTCTTCCATGTCCACCTCCGGCCTGCGGGTGCGGCGGAACGCGTCGATCTGAGTGTTGCGCGCAATCGCGTAGACCCATGTCGCGGCAGATGCCTTGGCAGCATCGAACGCGGCCGCCCGGCGCCAAACCTTCAACATGACCTCCTGAGCGAGGTCGTCCGCGACCGCGGAGTCAGCCCCCTGCCGTCTCAGATAGGCCTTCACCCTGGGGGCGAAAAGACGAAATAGGCCGATAAACGCTTGCCGATCCTGCCGCTCCGCGACCGCGCGCAGAAGGTCCGCGGGCGATTCGACCGGCACCACTATTTCCCGCACAACCGATCCCGCCCGGGGCTCGACAACCGGCCTGAACGGCCATGATCGGTAGGCGGCCTCCGGCGGCAACGACTCTCTGCTCTGCAGCGCACGAGCCAACATACAACCAGTACGCAAGGGCGTTGACTCCGGATCACAGTTGGGCGCCCTTCTCTGCTTTTGGGGGTGATCCGGGGTGCGTCCTACAGCGTATTGAGGAGCAGGTGTCGGATTCGCGGCCGGGGTCAAGGCGGCCACGGTCAAAGGAGCTGGAAATCTAAAGTGCGGCGGATTGCAGTAGTCGGCGCGGGGGCCGCAGGATTGAGCGCGGCGTGGCTGCTATCCCGCCGCTATGACGTGGTCCTGTTCGAGGCCAGCGAGCGCTTGGGAGGCCACGCGCAGACCGTTACCGTACCATCGCACGGGGGGATCGTTCCCGTCGACGTCGGGTTCATCGTCTACAACGAGACCACCTACCCCAACCTCGTCGCGTTCTTCGCTGCCCTCGGCGTGGCGACGGAGCCGAGCGACATGTCGTTCTCGGTGTCACTCCACGGCGGCCGGCTCGAATACGCCGGCCAAGACCGACTGTCACCGCTGTTCGCCCAGCCTCTCAACCTGTTGCGCCCCCGGTTCCTTGGCATGCTCGCCGACATGGTCCGCTTCTACCGGATTGCCAACACAGAAAACCCGGCGGATTTCGCCGATTGCACCTTGGGCGAGTACCTCGACCGCGGACGCTATGGCCGCGCCTTTCGCGAAGAACACATTCTGCCCATGGCAGCGGCGATATGGTCCGGGAACATCGCAGCGATGGCTGAGTTCCCGGCGGCAACGTTCCTGCGCTTCTACCAGAACCATGGCCTGCTTCGGTTCACGGATCGGCCCCAATGGCGCACCGTAACCGGCGGCAGCCAGGAGTACGTCCGCCGCGTTGCCGAGGCCCTTGGTGCGGCCGCCATTCGGGCGGCAACTCCGGTGCTGTCGGTGCGCCGGCGCAGTGCCGGAGTGCAGTTGCTCCTGAAGCACGGGCAAACCGAAGAGTTCGACGGGGTGGTGATCGCGACTCACGCGCCGCAGGCTCTGTCGCTGTTGGCGGACGCGAGCGCGGAGGAGCGCTCGACGCTCGGCGCCTTCCGCACCAAGCCGAACCGGGCCGTCTTGCATAGCGATCCGGCATTGATGCCGAAACGCCGCGCGGCCTGGTCCAGCTGGAACTACCTGGGCGAGCGGAACGAGGCCGGCGACCCCGCCACGTCGGTTACGTATTGGATGAACCGCCTGCAGAACCTGGATCCGGCCTTGCCCCTGTTCCTCACCCTCAACCCGGGGGCGCAGCCGCGCGCCGACCTCGTTTTGGGCCGCTTCGAATACGCCCATCCGCAGTTCGACCGCGCCGCACTGGCGGCGCAAAGTCGCCTGCCGGCCCTGCAAGGCAGACAACACACCTGGTTTTGCGGAGCTTGGCAGCGATACGGCTTTCACGAGGATGCCGTCATGAGCGCGGTCGCCGTCGCAGCATCTCTTGGCGCAGCACCACCCTGGGCGGCAACTTCGTTGCCCCCGGCGGCAAGAGCCGCATGACGGTGGGAGAAATCTATCGTGGAGAGGTGATGCACCGGCGGCATCGCCCCGTGGGTCACCGATTCCGGTACCGAGTCTTCACGATCCTGCTGGACCTGGACCGCATCGAAGCGGCCTTGCGCGGCTTGCGCCTGCTTTCGTGGAATCGGTTCAATCTCTTCTCCTTCCACGATCGTGATCACGGACCGCGCGATGGCAAGAGTCTGCGGCCCTGGGTAGAGGACCGCCTGCGCGAAGCTGGCATCGACCATGACGGCGGCGCAATCCAGTTGCTCTGCTTCCCGCGCATCCTCGGCTACGTCTTCAACCCCCTAAGCCTGTACTTCTGCCATCGGCGCGATGGCTCTCTTGCCGCGATGGTGTACGAGGTGAAGAACACCTTCGGCGAGCAGCACGCCTATGTCCTGCCCGCGCCGCAGGGCAACGGCCACCACCGCTGCGCCAAGTCCTTTTACGTGTCGCCGTTCATCGGAATGTCGGCGAGCTATCGCTTCCGCCTCCGTGCCCCGGATGAGCGCCTGGCAATCTCGATCCGGGAAACGGACGCGCAAGGCCCGCTCTTGGACGCGGTGATGACTGGGCAGCGTGTGGACCTCACCGACCGCGCGTTGGCTCGTTGCTTCATCGCCTACCCGCTCATGACGCTCAAGGTGATCGCGGCCATCCACTTCGAGGCATTTCGCCTTTGGCGCAAGGGACTGACCATCTACCCGCACTCCAGCAAGTCCGCCGTTCCCACAGATACCGCGCTCTGACCGCCATCGGTCGAGCATCCCGCCCCCGGCCGTGATCCACGGCGCTCGTGCCGCCGTATCCCTCCCCAACGACCAAGCGTTCAGACGGAGCAGACCGACGCAACATGCCCCTCGCCACCACGCTCCCCCTTCCGCTCGCGCGCCTACTGCTACCGGCGATCTTGCCGCGCGCCCGCTTGACCGCGGTTCTGCAGCGCGAGCTTCGGCGCGGCACCCTTTCGGTCGCCCTGCCCGACGGGTCGCACTGCAGAATCGACGCGCCGCTGCCGGGGCCCAATGCACAAATCGTGGTCCACCGATGGAGGGCACTCTTCCGGCTCTTGACGGACGGCGGGATCGGCTTCGCGGAGGCCTACCTCGATGGCGAGTGGGACAGCGAGGACCCTGCAAAGGTGGTGGAGCTTGCCGCCTGCAATCGCGAGGCAATGACGGGCGCGCTGGCCGGAGGTTTCCTTCCGCGTCTTGCGGCCCGGCTTCGCCACGTGCGCAACGCCAATACGCGGACCCGCAGCAAGCGCAACGTCAGCGCGCACTACGACCTCGGCAACGAGTTCTATGCCCTGTGGCTTGACCCGGGCATGACGTATTCCTCCGGAATCTATCTGGAAAGTGGCAGCACCCTCGATGCAGCCCAGGACGAGAAGTTCCGGCGCATGCTCGATCTTCTCGCGGCAACGCCCGGCCAACGCATCCTGGAGATCGGGTGCGGCTGGGGTGGCTTTGCGTGCTTTGCGGCGCGGCGCGGCTTTCGCGTGACCGGCGTCACCCTATCTCGAGAGCAGCTCGAGTGGGCCTCTGCAAGAGTCCACGCCGCGGGATTGGGTGATCGCATCGATATCCGCCTCGCTGACTATCGCGACCTGACCGGCCAGTTCGACCACATCGTCTCGATCGAGATGATCGAAGCGGTCGGCGAAGCGTACTGGCCGCAGTATTTCCGCGGCCTTCGCGCCCTGTTGGCGCCCGGAGGCCGAGCAGCCCTTCAAGTCATCACCATCGATGACGCCCTGTTCGACGAATATCGGCGCGACCCGGATTTCATCCAGACTCGAGTCTTCCCCGGCGGGATGTTGCCTTCGCCCTCCAAGCTAGCCCACCACGCGGCAGAGGCCGGCTTTGCCATCACCGCCAACACGCGACACGGCGGCGACTACGCGCGCACCCTCGCGGAGTGGCGGACGCGATATCGAGCAGCGCTCCCGCGCGTCGGGGCACTCGGCTTCGACGCCCGCTTCCGTCGCCTGTGGGACTTCTACCTCGCCTACTGCGAGGGCGGATTCCGGGCACGCAGCATCGACCTGCACCAGCTCGCGCTCATCGTGAACCCCTAGCGGAAGGACGATCTCATGCGCATTTGGCACGTGTTTGCTCTGGCTTTGGCGGCCTCTGTCGCGTCGCCCGCCAGTGCGCACAAGCCTTCGTTCAGCAATGGACAGTACGGCGGGCCGGACCGGGCCTATCCCGTGCAGAACATCGATCACTCCATCGTCGTCTACCACGAGATCACGTGCGACGATCGCCAGCTCTGGCTGCGCTTCAACGCACCGGAACCTGGCAAGGGGTTGTTCGTGCAACTCGGCGTTCCCAAGATCGATCGGCTGGAGCGATATCGTCCCACCCTCGCCGTTGTCGCCCCCGGCCTGCCGCCTCCGCAGCGCCAGTTCCCGTTCGCCATCCCGGTGGGAATGGGCGTTGAGGTGCTGAGCGCTGAAATATCTCGAGCCTTCCACGAGCCATTTACCGGCACCGATTCGTGGATTGTTGTCGAGCGCACGCTGACGCTGCCCTCATCGGGCAGCGGCTACATCGTCGCCTGGGATCCGGATGCGCGCCCAGGCAAGCTGTGGGTCGCGGTCGGCGAGAAGGAAACTTTCGGCGCCGCGGACCTGTTCCGATTCTTCGGCTGGCGCGCGAGCGCGCAAGCTTTCCACGAGGTTGGAGCCGCACCGACGGGCGGGCCCACGGCGTCGTGCGCGTGATAGCTTGCCTGTGGAGTGGCTGGGGCGCGAGGATTCGAACCTCGGAATGCCGGAATCAAAATCCGGTGCCTTACCGCTTGGCTACGCCCCAAGACTCGTGTGGTGAAAGAGCGGCGCACTTTAGGCCGAGCGCGGCGCGGGCGGCAACGCTGCCTGTAGCAGGCACCCGGGGAGAGTACCGCCGCTAGGTGTGGGACTGCGATCCGAGGTGGGCGTTGCTGGCGCGCGCGACGGGCAGGCGCGCCAACACCAGCAGGGTGCCGTAGGCCGAGAGCGCCAGCAGGCCCCACAACAGGGTGAACTCGGGATACGAGATCGCCAGGGCGCCCGGCACGGCGACGAGGCCGAGGTACAGCCCGAGCCGTCCCCCAGAAGGCAAACCCGGCAAGGTCGCCTGCAGGACGTGATGGAAGTGGCGGCGGTCGGCGGAGAATGGCGACAGGCCGCTCATGATGCGCGTGGCGATGAGGCGCAGCGCATCGACAACCGGAATCAGGAACCACAGCGCGACGACGTCGGCATGCAGTTCGGGGAAGCTCACCCCGTAGGTGTAGAGCGCAAATAGGGCGACGGCGACACTGAGGCCGTAGGTGCCGGCGTCGCCGAGGAAGACTGCGCCGCGCAGGTTGAAGGCGAGCACCACGGCGAGCGCCCCGATCAGGGCGGTGAGGGCCGGCACGATGTCGGGCGGCGCGTAGCCAAGCAACAGCACGGTCCAGGTTAACAGCAGCCCGACCGCGAGACCGTTCTTGCCGTCCGCCATGTTGAGGGCGTTCTGCAGCCCAACGATGCACAGCACGGTGAACGCCGATGCAATCAGCGGCTCGGGAAACAGCGCTACGTCGAGGAAGGTGAAACGGAAGAACGCGATGCGCTCGGCAGGCATCCACCACAGCAGCAGGCCGCTGACACCGACTGCGGCGATCAGGCGGTACATCGGGCGCACGTGGCTGCGGTCGTCGACGAACCCCAACAGGAGGAACGCGGCGATGGCGGCCGTGAGGGCGAGGAATAGCGGTTGCAGCATGGTCGAGAACGCGAGCCAAAGCAGCACCGCGAGCAGCGGCACGCCGACGGCGATGCCCCCCACCTCGGGCGTTGGACGGGCGTGCAGCTTGCGCCGGCCATCCGGGATGTCCATGACGCCGAGGGCGCGCGCAATCGGGTGGGCTGCCAGGCAAATGGCGAGCGCCGCCGCTGCGGCGAAGAACAAGCTTACGAGCATGCGTGCGTCAGGTCCCCCGCGGCCACCATACGCCAAACCCATCTTGGCGACCAACGCTCTCCCGCGGGATCGGCCGGACGCGGCGCCTCATCGCAAAGAAAGCGGGCCCGCCCCGTTTCCCGTCGCTGCCGGGGCGAGCCAAGCCTCCAGCGCCGCTACGGCCCGGGGCAGCACGTCGCCCTGGCTTGCGGCAAAGCGGCGCCCTGCCTCGCCCATCCGCGCGACGCGGCCGGGGTCGGCCAGAAGGCCCCCGACTACCTCGGCGAGCTGAGACGGGGCCTCGACCAGGGTGGCGGCACCGGCCTGGACCAGATCCTCGGTCACCGACTGGAAATTGTGTACGTGACGGCCGGCGAGCACGGCGCAGCCGAGCCGAGCCGGTTCGATCGGGTTGTGGCCGCCGTGCGCGACGAGCGACCCGCCCACCAGGCTGATCGGACACAGCCGGTACCATAAACCGAGCTCGCCGAGCGTGTCGGCGACGTAGGCGGCAGTGCGCGGGCCGGGCACTTCCTGGCGGGAGCGCAGCGCGACGCCGAGGCCGCGCGCCGTGAGCGTTGCCGCGATCTCGGCTCCGCGCGCGGGATGTCGCGGCACGATCACCGTGAGCAGAGCGGGATGTAGCGACGCCAGCTGCGCGTGCGCCGCGGCAACGATGTCCTCCTCGCCGGGATGCGTGCTCGCGGCAAGCCACCGCGGACGCTCGCCCAGCAAGGCGCGCGCCGCGTGCAGAAGCGCCGGGTCGGCAGGCAGGTCCTCGCCGGCGAGCTTGAGGTTGCCGGCGGTTTGCACGTTCGACGCACCGAGCGCCTGGAAGCGTGTGGCGTCGGCCGCAGACTGCGCAAGTACGGCGGCGAACGCGTCGAGCACTGTGCGCGCGACGGCGGGAATGCGCTGCCAGCGCCGGAAGGAACGATCCGAGAGGCGCGCGTTGACCAGGATGACCGGCACGCCGGCGCGGCGGAGCGCGCCGAGGGTGTTTGGCCACAGCTCGGACTCCACCCACAAGGCAACGCTGGGGCGCCAATGCGCCAGGAACGCGCGCACCGCGGCAGGCGTGTCGATCGGCGCGTACTGATGCGCAACGCCGGGCGGCATGCGTGCGGCCAGGGCCGCGGCCGAGGTCGGCGTGCCGCTGGTGACGACGATCGCGAGCGCGGGCCAGCGCCGGCGGATCTCGGCCAGGAGGGGCAGCACGGAGAGGGATTCGCCGACGCTGGCGGCGTGGACCCAGACCAGCGGCCCGGGCGGGCGAAGCGCCGAGGCGCGGCCGAGACGCTCGCCGAGGCGGGCGGCATCCTCCTTGCCCTCGGCGGCACGGCGGCGGAGGTGGCGGGCGAGGAGCGGTGCGGCGATAGTCGCCGCGGCCGCATAGAGGGCGAGCGCGAAGTGTTGCGGCCGCCGGCCGCTCAGGGACGCCAGACCCGTAGCGGCTCGGCGAACTTGACGTGGCGCCAGATGCCCTTGATGTCGGCGACGAGGCCACCGCGCGGCATGAGCGCCGCCAGGCGCTTGGCGTCGAACTCGACGTACGGCTTGTGCGCGACGGCGGCGACGACGGCGTCGTAGGCGCCGTCGAGCTTCGGCAGCAAGTCGATACCGTACTCGTGCTTCGCCTCGGCCGCATCGGCAAACGCGTCGTGCACCGAGACCAGATGGCCGGCGGCGCGCAGGCCCTCGACCACGCCGGCGACGCCGGAATTGCGCAGATCGGGGACGTTCTCTTTGAAGGTCAGCCCAAGCACCAGGACCTTGGCGCCCGGCGCCAGCTGCTTGGCGATGCACTCGGCGAGCCACGCACCCATGCCGTCGTTGGTGCGCCGGCCGGCGAGCACCACCGTCGGGTCGTAGCCGACCTGGATGGCGCGGTCGGCCAGGTAATACGGATCGACGCCGATGCAGTGGCCGCCGACCAAGCCCGGGCGGAAATTCAGAAAGTTCCACTTGGTGTTGGCGGCGTCGAGCACGTCGTAAATCGACAGGCCGAGGCGATTGAAGATCTGCGTCACCTCGTTGATGAACGCGATGTTGATGTCGCGCTGCGCGTTCTCGATGACCTTGGCGGCCTCGGCGGTGGCGATGTCGCGCGCCATGAACACCCCCGCCTTGGTGATGGCGCCGTAGACCTCGGCAAGCACCTTGCCGACTTCCGGAGTCTGTCCGGCGACGACCTTGACGATGCTGGAGAGCGTGTGGACCGGGTCGCCCGGATTGATGCGCTCCGGCGAGTAGCCCAGCCAGAAATCCTTGCCGCATTTCAGGCCCGAGGTGCGCTCGAGCAGCGGCGCGCAAATCTCCTCGGTGGCACCGGGGTACACGGTGCTCTCGAAGCACACGATGTTGCCGGGCTTCAGCAATGGGCCGACCGCCTCGCAGGCGCCGACGATCGGTCCGAAGTCGGGCTTGCGCTTGTCGTCAACCGGGGTCGGCACCGCGACGATGAAGATGTCGCTGCCCGCCATCGCCTTAGCGGAGGACTCGAAGCGGCAGGTGGTGGCCGCGACGTCCGCGTCGGCGACCTCGTGCGTCCAATCGTGGCCCGTGCGCAGGGAGGCCACGCGGCGTTCGCTGAGGTCGTAGCCGACCACGCGGTACTTGCGCGCCAACGCGACTGCGAGCGGCAAGCCCACGTAGCCGAGGCCAATTACAGCGATCTGTTGAGGTGCCGAAGGAGCTGACATGCGCGCTGGGGAGCGCATCGTGTATGGGCATCGGCCGCCGGTGTCAACCGCGGCTCGCCCAGCCAATTAGACGATGAGGCTCGGCGCCTTCCGGGCCACGTGTCGCTCAACCTGGGCAATCTCGCGCGACAGCGGGCCGAGGTCGCCGAGGGCCGCGTCCACGGCAAGTTCGTGGCGCGCGGGGTTGGGCTCGAACGCCTCCAGGTAGACCCGCAGAGTCGCACCTTCAGTGCCGGTCCCAGACAGGCGGTAGACGATGCGCGCATCGTCGGAAAAGAGGACCCGGACGCCCTGCTTGCGCGAGACGCTGCCGTCGGTCGGGTCGGTGTATGCGAAATCGTCGGCGGCGACGATCTGGCGACCGCCGAAGGACTTGCCGCGCAAGGCGCCAAGGCCGGCGCGCAGTTCTTCGACGAGCGCAGTGGCCCGCTGGTCGTCGAGGCCCTCGTAGTCGTGGCGGACGTAGTAGTTGCGCCCGAACTCGGCCCAATGCTGGCGCACGATGTCGCGCACGCTCTGCCCCCGCACCGCCAGGACGTTGAGCCACAGCAGCACCGCCCACAGGCCGTCCTTCTCGCGCACGTGGGACGAGCTGGTGCCGGAGCTTTCTTCGCCGCAGATGGTGACCGACCCGGCATCGAGCAGATTGCCGAAGAACTTCCAGCCCGTGGGCGTCTCGTGCATGGGGATGCCGCGCTTGGCGGCGACGCGGTCGGCGGCGCGGCTCGTCGGCATGGAGCGCGCGATGCCGGCGATGCCATTGCGGTAGCCGGGCGCCAGGTGAGCGTTGGCGGCCAGCACGGCGAGGCTGTCGGAAGGGTTCACGTACATGGCGCGGCCGATGATCATATTGCGGTCGCCATCGCCATCGGAGGCGGCACACAAGTCGGGCCCGTCGGCGCGCATCGCCGCATCGAGCAGGTGGGGCGCATGCACCAGATTCGGATCCGGCGGATGCCCGCCAAAGTCGGGCAGCGGCTCGCCGTTCATGACCGTGCCGGCGGGCGCTCCCAGGAGGCGCTCCAGGATCACAGTGGCGTACGGCCCGGTGATCGCTGACATGGCGTCGAACTGCATGCGGAAGCCGGAGGCGAACCGGGCGCGGATGCGATCGAAGTCGAACAGCGACTCCATGAGCGCCGCGTAGTCGGAGACGGAGTCGATGACCTCCACCTGGGTCGCGCCGAGCTGGCTCGTGCCTTTGCGCTCGAGGTCAATGGCGGGCCCGTCGATCACCTTGTAGGAGGTGATTTTCAGGCTGCGTGCGTACGCGGCCTCGGTGACGGTCTCGGGCGCGGGGCTGCCGTTCTGGACGTTGTACTTGATGCCAAAGTCGCCGTTCACGCCGCCCGGGTTGTGGCTGGCCGACAGAATAACGCCGCCAAACGCCCCGTACTTGCGAATGAGGTGGGACACCGCGGGCGTCGACAGGAGCCCGCGGTGGCCGACGAGGACGCGCCCGAACCCGTTGCCAGCCGCAACGCGCAGCACACGCTGCACCCCCTCGCCGGTGTAGAAGCGACCGTCGCCGCCTACAACCAACGTAGTGCCGGCACACGAGGGCAGCCCGTCGAGCACGGACTGAAAGAAGTTCTCGATGTAGTGAGGCTCTTGGAAGACGGACACGCGCTTGCGTAGGCCCGAGGTACCGGGGCGCTGCCCGGCAAACGGAGTTGTCGGAACGGTACGGGGGGTCATGAGATGCGAGCGCTCAGCGGAGAAGGACGCGCTTACCTATGCGGTCCACCGCACGACCGCAAGGGCGCTCCCGTGCGACGGCGCATGCCGCGGTGGACGTTTGGCCATCACGGAACTACCTTCGGGGCCGCGCCGGCGCATTGGGCGTGACGTCAACGCCGACGCTGCTGTCGCACCCCCCGCTACTCGCCGCCGACACGGACGAATGAACCCCTGATGGGCACGTCAGAGATCGCCGGTGGTGCGCCGCAGCGCCGCTCGGGAATGACCGTGGCGCTCTTCGCCATCAAGGTCGCTGCGTCCGTGGGCCTGCTGTGGCTGGCGACCCGGGGCATCGACTTCGGCGCCGCCTTCGCCTCCGTTGACTCAGTCGACCCCCTTCGCCTTCTGCTGGCGCCGGCTACCATGATGGCTGCAACCACCGTCAACGCGTTCCGATGGCGGCGCCTGATGGTGGCGCACGTCGCGCCGCTCAGCCTTCGTCAGGCAACGGCCCTCCTCTTTGTCACCCAATTCTTCAATTCCGGTCTGCCCTCGACGCTGGGCGGCGACGCGGCCCGCATCGTCTACGCCGTCCGCCAAGGTGCACCCGCCCCCAACGTCCTGACTGCCACGGTCCTCGATCGCTTCGCGGGGTACAGCAGCGTCATCCTGTACGCTGCGGCAGTCGTCCTTTTTCAGCCGTTTGGCCTGATTTTTCCGGCGGTGTGGAGTGCGGTCCTGCTGCTGCTAGCGCTCGCGGTTCCAGGAGGACTCCTCGTCCTCTACCTGGTGAACCTGATTCCGCGGCCGGATGCCTGGATTGACCCGTCGTCACGAGGATTGCGATCGCGAGCGTCGAGGTTGCTAGCGCCGCTGTTGGGCGTGCGCATCAAGCTGCGCGCCGTCCTCTTCGCGATCGTTGCGTCGGTGCCGATTGTTGTCCTCGTCGGAATAACGCTGTTTCTCCTGAACGCCGCGACGTGCGGCTGCGACGACCTCGATTTGTCACGGGCGATCGCGATCGCCGGCCCTCTGGTGCTGGCCGTCTCGATCCCAATCTCCATGGCCGGTTGGGGCGTGCGTGAGGTGGTGATGATCGGCCTCTATGGGCTGATGGGACTGCCGCCGGAACAGGCCCTAGTCACGTCGGTTCTGTTTGGTGTGGTGGTGTTCGTCGCCGGGTTGCCTGGACTGATCATCTGGCTGGGGCTGCGCGTGCCACAAAGCCCGCGGTAGAGCCTGCCGCCGCGACTCACACGCTGAGCCGCGCTTGTCGAATACGAAGTTCCAACCGCCCGCCCATCCACCGGAGAGACGCTTGTTGGTAGGTCAGCAAATGTTGCTTGGGCGACACGTTGTGGTAGTAACGCGGTGCCAACGTCGGACCCGCATCGAAGTGCCTGCAGCGTTTGCGCATGCCTATTGCGCCCGGCGGCGATCTTGTCGCAACGCCCTGGTTAGCTGCCGGAGCAGGGCCGGCGGACCGACTTCGTCACTTCGTTTATTGGCCTAAAGTGCTGGATGTAAATGGGTGAAGATCGCACCGGCGTCAGCCGAAAACTAAGGATGTTGGCGGAGGTAATGCGTAGTCGCGCTGAATCTACCGAGGACGCCGCTGACCGGGCCGGGCTCCTCGAACACGCAAGGGAGTTGGACGACCGCGCGAGTACCCTCGAGGCCGAACGCATAGCGAACTTCAACTCGCGTCTCGGGCGAAGCTCCGGCTAGGCACCCAGCGCTGGCTGGCAGAATCTGGCACCCAGTCGGCCCGGTGTAACAGTTCATACGACCGTGCCGATTCCCAACAGGGGCAACAAAGCAGGTCGACGCACCCGGCGTAGGTCGCGGACGACGCTCAGCGACACCCCACAAAAGCGTAAGCCGCGCCATCAGGTGCACGGCGCGGTGCCCCCGTTTTGGTCACAAGAAGTCCGTCAATTCCGGTGACCGTTGAACGACCAACGGTCGGGTCGAGCTCGTACGCATTCCCTGATCCTGAGGGAAAATAGAGGGAACAGTTCGACCTCGCGGGCGAGTTCGCCAAGCGCTGCGGCCTCCGTCGCCTGTTCGCTGAGCGGCGGAACAGGGAAACGAATACGACTCATTCGCGAACAACAAGGATGAGGGGCGATGACGCCAGGGGGCGCAACAGCGGGTGAGTTGCGCGCCGGCGACGTGCCGCAAACCCAGATGCGGATCTGCAGGATCGCCACGTCTTAACAATGTCGGAGAGGCAATAACCGGTCGGCCGCGCCGCGCGCCTCGACGGATGCTGGGTCCCATCGACCGTGCTTGCAAATCCAATTAATTGAGGGCCCGACAGGATCGGAACAGCCCCGAGTCTGCGCCCTCAGCTTGAGCGAGAGGTATGGTCAACCCGGAGCTCGAACCGGTCATCCGCGCCTCGACCCGCGAGGATCGATAGAGCTGCGCCGAATAGATCTGCAAATCCGATTGAAGATCTAACAGATCAGAATGAGCGCCGAGAGGCTTCCGACCCTCCGCGATGCGTCTAGGGTCGAACAATCGACCGATCCTGCTAACGCCTTTGCAAAACGGTGCTTGTAGGGAGATCGCATTCTGCGCTCCCGAAGGCAGGAGCGTGCACATGGCGTTGCCGACCGATATTACCAAGTGGGTTCGGGCAGAGATTGCACCCTTAAACTCACTACGACCGTCCCCGAGCAATGCGCGCACGCATTCAAAGGGTCAGATTCGACAAATTTCCCGCAGCATCCGCGAGTTTGGCGCCACCAATCCGATCGTGGCAGATCCGACGGGCGAGATCATCGCCGGGCATGGCCGTTGGCTTGCTGCACAGCAGATCGGGCTTCAGTCTTTCCCGGTCATGCGGGTCTTTGGCCTTACTGACCGCCAGAAGTCGGCCCTACGTCTCGCCGACAACAAGATCGCAGAAAACGCCAGCTGGAACATGGAGATTCTCGCGGCTGAGCTCGAGAACCTTACCGCCGTCTCATTCGACACCACGGTAACAGGTTTCAGTGCGCCCGAGATCGACTTGATCATCGAGGGGGCCGCACGCGGAAAAGCTGACCCGAAGGCAGACGTCGTCGCGGCGGTCGAACGTGCCGGTCCGGCGGTGAGCCGACCGGGCGACATGTGGGAATGCGGCCCGCATCGAATTGTGTGCGGCGATGCGTGTGCGGGCGAGAGCTACGACGTGCTCCTCGGCGGCGAGCTCGCCCAGATGGTGTTTACCGATCCGCCCTACAACGTCCGCATTGCCGGGCACGCCGGAGGTCTCGGTGCGATCCAGCACCGCGAGTTCGCGATGGCATCCGGCGAGATGTCGTCGGATGAGTACAGCGCGTTCCTGGGCATTTTTCTGCGCCTGGCGGCTGCACACAGCGCAAGCGGCTCGATCCACTTTGTCTGCATGGACTGGCGTCACACGCCCGAGATTCTCCACGCCGCTCATGGGGCCCGCCTCACCTGGAAGAACCTCTGCGTCTGGAAGAAGGCGGCGATCGGGATGGGAACGTTCTATCGCTCGCAACACGAGCTTGTCTTCGTCCTAAAGAACGGCGACGCACCTCACATCAACAACTTTGAGCTGGGTCAGCACGGCCGTACCCGCACCAATGTCTGGGAGTACTCGGCGGCGGACGCGCCCGACATCAACCGTGCCGAGGCGCTTGCAATGCACCCCACCGTCAAACCGGCAGCCCTTGTGGCTGACGCGATCAAGGACTGCTCGACGCGCGGCGCTGTTGTTCTGGATCCATTCGGCGGCAGTGGCACCACATTGATTGCTGCCGAGATGACCGGGCGTCGCGCGCGCCTTGTCGAGCTTGATCCCTACTACGTTGACTCTGCTGTGCGTCGCTGGGAGCGCTACAGCCGGACAGAGGCAAATCACGCCACGTCGCACCGCACGTTCTCGCAGGTGGCTGGTGATCGCAATGCGGCGCATGGCGATCAGCTGCCGGCCGACGGAGTTGATCATGACTGACGCAGACGACGTCGGCTATGGCAAGCCCCCGCGCGAACACCGCTTCAAGAAGGGCCAGTCGGGCAACCCGAAGGGGCGCCCGCGCGGAACGAAGAACCTGAAGACGGACCTAGCAGAGGAGCTGAGCGAGCGGATCGCCGTCCGAGAGGGACCGATCCAGCGAAAGATCAGCAAGCAGCGTGCTGTTGTGAAGAGCCTTCTCAACAATGCAATCAAAGGTGACGGACGCGCTCAGGCCACCTTGTTCAACATCATGGCCCGTCTAATGGGGCCGGAGATCGAACAGATGGAGGCAGCAACGCTTAGCGACGATGAGGCCGCGATCTTGGCGCACTTCGAGGAACGCGCGCTGCGGCGCGCACAAGCGAAGGCCCAGGCGGCGGGTGGCCGCACACCAGCGGAGGGTGAGGCGGCTCAGGCTACTTCCGAGGAGATCGCAAACGAGGCAACGACGGAGCGCCCCGATGTCGACTAAGGCCGAACTGCAAGCTGTCCTGCGTAACGACTTCGGCGCCTTCGTGGAGCGAACGTTCCAGACGGTCACCGGAGCGCAATTCGAGCGGAACTGGCATATCGACGCCATCTGTCACCAACTGGCACGTTGCGCCAATGGGGCCCAGCGGCGTCTGCTGATTTCGATGCCCCCACGTAACCTCAAGTCCATTTGCGCGTCCGTGGCGTTGCCGGCCTGGATCCTGGGCCGCGATCCCCGCAAGCACGTCACATGCGCGAGCTATTCCCAGGATCTCGCCAACGATCTGGCGGGGAAGGCGCGCCTGACGATGAAGGCTGACTGGTACCGCGACACGTTTCCGGCGACGGCGGCGGCCAGCGATACTGCGTCGGAGTACAAAACCACGCAGGGAGGCTCGCGCTACGCCACGTCCGTTGACGGAACGCTTACCGGGCGTGGCGCCGACGTTCTCATTGTCGACGATCCCATGAAGCCTGAAGAGCGGATGTCGAAGGTGGCACGCGATAAGGTCATCAATTGGTATCGCTCGACGCTCTCGACCCGCCTGAATAGCAAGCGCACGGGGGCGATCATTGTCGTCATGCAGCGCCTGCACGTGGAGGACCTCATTGGCCACCTACTTCTCGACGGTGGTTGGCACCATCTCTGCCTACCCGCGATCGCTGCTGAGGACCTATCGGTTCCGACGGGCCCGGGCGTGGTGCACCACATGCGCCGCGGCGAACTCCTTCATCCGGCACGCGAACCAAAGAGCGTGTTGGACGAGCTGCAGAAGACGATGGGGTCGTCCAACTTTTCGGCGCAATACCTGCAGCGCCCCGTGCCGGATGCCGGCAATCTCGTCAAGCGAGAGTGGCTCCAACCCTACGCAATCGCACCTCAACCAAGTCGCATTGTGCAGAGTTGGGATACCGCGATGAAGGGAAACGCGGGCAACGATTATTCGGTCTGCACGACGTGGTTCGAGGCGGGCGAGAACTACTTTCTGGTAGACGTCTACCGGGAGCGCCTCGAGTATCCGGCCCTCAGAACCGCGGCTCTCCGGCTACACAAGAAGTTCTCTGCGAACGCGGTCCTCATCGAAGACAAGGGGTCGGGCATCGCCCTATTGCAAGAACTGCGGAAGCAGGGAGGCATCTCGGTCATCGCCATTGAGCCCGGAAGCGACAAGGTTTCCCGCCTTGACGTTCAAGCCACTATGATTGAGGCGGGCAGGGTCCACATCCCCGAGGACGCGCCTTGGTTGTCTGCTTTCCTCGAGGAGCTGTTGGCATTCCCAAGCAGCCGGCACGACGATCAGGTCGATAGCGTGTCGCAGTTCCTAAAGTGGGCTGACCAGCGCGCCCAGAATCGCTTTGACGTGTACTGGGACCGCGATCCCGTCCTTGAGGCTGCAATGGGATACGTTCGTCGGCCTTGGCGCTAACCCGACCGCCAAGGGGGTCAGGTCCTTGGTTCTTGGCTAAGCGGTGGCAAGGCTGGTGCGGTCGAATGAGATTCGTCGACTAGCGTTCGCTGGCTCATTTGCCAGAGGCTGAGTGCATGCGGCGCCGGATCAATGTTTGTGGCCGTCCACCAGTCCTGCTCCTTTCCTGAGTCATGCAGTGCGCGGTGGTGAATCGCACATAGCGGTACGGTGAATTCATCGCTGGCCTTTTGACCCATACCGCGCGGTTGCAGGAAGTTCACATGATGCGCGTGGGACGGCGTTCGGCCGCACACGAGGCACGGTTGGCTGCCGACGAACTGAAGATGTTGTTTGTCACGTCTACGAATTGGACGGACAAGCATGGGAGCGATTTCCGCGAGGCTTCGCTCGATTTGCGCGCCCGACCTCTCGTCGGCTCGCAGCGCCCGCGGCTCGTGTCGGACAGTACGCTCGCGTGCTGGTGATGGCTGTCGGACTCCGTTCTGTTTCGGATCATAGAGGGCCAATCCGAAGCGATTGCCAAAGGTCGCCAGGGCGCGCTTGGTAGCGTCTGTCTCAGCCTCCTTGACGGCGTTGGCGTGTGCCTCGCCCGCTGAATCAGCTCGTCCGTGACCCGCGCCGGACCCTTCTCGGGTCAGGACACGATCACCCGCGTAGACGATGATCCGGACTCTGGCGATGTAGGAGCATCCAAGGCTGCTCCCGTCCCGCCCCTGCCAGATGCATCGCGCATCGACGGTCTCCCTACCCCAGCCGTCGAAGCCAAAGATCCGATTGGCCTCAGCGATGACGTACCAACCCTCAAGATACGACCGCGTTGAGCCATTGCACTCCCTGGTGCGTATCCGTGCCCCATCGAGCTTGCCTCGAAGGGTGACAGTCTGTTTTGCGGAGAAGCCGGTCATTTCACCCTCACCGCCAGGGTCACACCGCCATTTCCCAATACCGCGCCGGGCAGGTTCGCGCCTGCCTTGAGAGCATCGCCCAGCTCTCGGCGATCAAGCTTCGGCGGCTGCGGCTTCCAGTAGGCATCGGGAATCGCTTCCTCGTCGGTCACAACCAACTTCGGCGGCAGGTCGCGTAGCGACACCGTTGCCTCCGGCATCATGAAGATGCGCATTTGTGCATCCGACATCGCGGCCGCCACAGCCGCGCGCTTTGTTTCCGCCGCCGCTTCGAGCCGATCTAGGCGGGCACGCATCCCGCTGATGCGGGCCTTCAGCGCCTCGGCGAGCGCTTCATCATGCAGCGTCGAGCGCACGACCTCGGCCAGCACGTCGTCTAGCCGGGTTAAGCCCTCGACGGTGTCTGCCAGAGTTTCCTCATCCGTGTTTGGAAAGAGCTCCTGAATCCGCTGCCGCAGCCGGAGGTGAATGCCGAGTTCTTGGGTCAAGTGGGTCATCGGTCCTCGCAGGTTTGAAGTGGTCTACGGCCGCAATGACGCTCCACCCCGACCGCAAGTCAACTTGAAATCGGTAAGGTTATCGTATAGAAGTAATCCTATGAGTGAGCCTGATTTGACCCCTGAGCAATGCCGGGCCGGCCGCGGACTGTTGGGCTGGACCCAAGGTCACTTGGCCCTGGCGGCGGAAGTCGCGATCAAGACCATTGCCGACTTTGAGGGGGGACGGCGAAAACCGTACTCACGAACCCTCGCAGATATTCGTCGAGCCCTCGAACGCGCCGGCCTCTCCTTCCTTGCTGAGAACGGGAGCGGCGAAGGCGTTCGGTTTGCTAGCCACCGAAGTGCCCGGACCAACCGAGCGCGCCCCAAACGCTAAGCGGGCGCGCTGGAACGGCGCTCGCACTTGCTTTGTTGGCGCCAGGGGGCGGGCCTGGGCGCGCAAGCATCTGGAGCAGTCGCGAGCACCCGGTGCCGTTGTGCCGAAGCAGCCGCACCTACAAACAATCGGCGCAAGCGTATTGAGACCTGCCTCCACGCCGCAGTGAGAGGCGCAGCCATGCCCAAGCTGGTCGTGCGCTAGGCCCGTGCCCAGGCTGGCAGTGAGTTGCGCCAACCCCTCCACTCCCGAGCCCTCTGAACGGGATGGCCTTGAAACGCATCCCAATCGCGGCGCGCTGCTGTCGCGTTACTGACCACCGGTGCTGCATCGGGCGCCCCCTGCAGCATTGGGGGAAAGTGTTGAAGAACGGACTCCGTGAGAAAGTCCGGGCTTAGGTGCGCGTAGCGGATCACCTGGTCCAAACTCGAATGTCCGAGCAACTTCATCACCGCCAGCAGCGGCGCACCGGCCATTACCAGATAGCTGGCGTACGTGTGGCGCAGCGTGTGGAACACTACGTCGCGCCCAAGGCGCAAGCGCGTCCTAGTTGCGCGCATCTGATCGCCGGCAAGCCCGTTCGTCCAGGGTTGGCCGCTCTCTCCTAGGAACATAGGTTCCGTGGAGGCACGACGCCGCACGAGGCGCGCAAACAAGTCTGCCCCTTCCGGTGGCAGAGCAAGCCACCTGTCTCGGCCATTCTTGCTTGGCGCCACGTAGACGCGACTGTGGGCGCTATCGAAGGCATCCACCTTCATGCGTATCAGCTCCCCCTGCCGACAGCCCGTGCAAAGAGCTGCGAGCACAAGGTCGCGAAAATCCGCTGGCGACTCCCGCAGGAAGTCGCGTGCCTCGTCCTCAGTGAGGTAGCGGAGGCGAATACTGGGCACCTTGTGTTGGCGCACCCGGCGCCAAGCGCGATCGTCGTTCGCCTTGCCATCGCGAAAGGCAAGGTTGAGTGCGGACGTAAGCACGGACAGGATGCGATTTGCCGCGACCTTACGGCGACGCATATCGTCTGCGCTTGGGTTCAGAAGGGGTTGGCCGGTGCCGCGCGCAGCGGGGATGCGCGATAGGATCTCGAACCAGTCGCGCAAACGGTCCGGCGAAAGCTCGGATACGGCGATCGTGCCGAGGTCCGGCAGAATGTATCGGTTCGCTTGGTAGATGACCGATGCTCCCGACCTGCGATAGAGGAGGATGTACCGCAAGTAGTCGTGGACGGCGTGCCCGACCGTGTAGGTGTCCCCAATGGGCCAATACAGTAGGCGGTCGGGCGACGCGCCGAAGTTGGCCCGAACGACCTTTTGACCGTTGACGGCGATGACGTGCTTCGCGGCACCAAGTGCTTGGTCGAAGTCGAGGACGTGGTCGCCGTTCGAGGGTACGGAGTCGTCCGCGGAACCAAGTCGCTCCTGCCGATACTTGGTGCGACCCTCGGACACATACCCGAACTGAACCTGCCAAGTGCCCGACCCTGCCCTGGGCCTGAAATATCCCAAGAAACGCGCCCGGCCGATGCGGAACCAATAGGGCCAATCGCGGGGCGGCAATTGAGCCCTCGCTTCGGGACTTTTCAACTGGATTGCCGAGACCGCTCTCCCCATCTGCTTACGCTGGGCGCATAGCCGGAGCTAGGCTGTCGGCGTGTTCATTGACATTGAGGAATTGGGACCAGAGCCACCACCACGGCGCTTTGCGCTGTGGCCTGGGCTGCTGTCGTTCTTCGTGATGCTAACCGTATTGCTGGTCTGGCTGGCGCGTGCCCCTAGCGTTGATAACCTCGCCTCTGCCGAAGTGCTCTCCGACAACTTCGAACGCATGGCGTTGCGTGGCGCCGGCTTGCGTACATGGGAAATGCCCCTGCGCATCGCGCTGACGGGCAAAGGCTCGGAGCAATACACGCCTCAAGTTGCGGAGGCTGCGGCGCGCTTTACGATGTTGACGGGCATAGACGCCCAACTCGCTCCGCAGGGTGCTGAGTCGTTCAATGTGCTCATTGAGCTGGTGCCGCCGAGGGAGTACGGCCTGATGGCGGGGCGCCTTGGTGCAACGCAGGAGGGTGCCGACTATCTGTCGGAACACACCCTCTGCTACACGGTCACGCAGCTGCAAAACCTGCGCGCCCGGCGCGCCACGATCGTGATTCCGGACGAGTCGCCTCACTACGAGATAGAGGCATGCATCTGGCATGAGCTGATGCACGTGTTCGGTTTCCAAGCGCATCCGGTCGGCATCGACTCAGCGCTGTTGGCAGAGCGCCGGCTGACGAGGAACGACCTTGTGCTACTGCGCACGCTCTACGATCCGCGGCTCACTCGTGGTCCGCGCGACGCGACCGTGGATCGTGCCCGGGAAATCATCGCGGAGCACCGACATACTGCGCACAACTCAGACGATCCGCTCAAAGCGCTCAGTCAGCGCTAGGAGGTCGAAAGCGCGCTCTCAAGGAGCTACGCGGAGCGCGGCTTAGCGCCGATTGAAGCGGCCCACTACTACATGGGCGCGCTGCCACTGCTTGCGGGGCAAATCATACCCTTCGGCGGGATTGTATTGGCGCACGGTCCAAGCCGTGTCGCTCCAATTCGCGAGCCGCCCGATAAGGTCGTAAGCAACGCGGTGACGCGACTGGAAGTCCCGTGGCTCGACCTGACGCCGATTATGCACGCCGACGATGACCCTCTGGCGTTCTTCCCCGGCCGGAAGGCGAATCACTTCAACGCCGCGGGATGCGCGGTCATGGGGGATGCGGTTGCAGCATTCGTGAGCGAGCTCGGTCGTTGCGAGGGCCGCGCCGCGCGATGAGCAGCGCGCCTATCGATCAGCTTTGCCACGCCCACGAGCGACTTCCCACACTTCGCTCACCGCCACTTCCGCCCAGTACCGCGCTTCACCTGTCAGCAGGGCATCGACGCGGACCATCTCTAGCTTGCCACACGGCAATGGAGGCATCGAGCGACGGGGGTCGAGGAGATCCGCGAGGGAAGCACCAGCAGGTGTTTGCCATTCCTTTTTCGCGGCGTTTGCAGTCCAATGGCCGGGAGATCGATCGGGTTAGATGCCGCATTGGATTGCGCATCACCCGTCACCGACATGAGCGATTGGGTTGACATACGATTCGGCCTTTTACGGATACACAGACCGCCACGCTGTACGCGGGGCGCGTGTCGTGGTGCCGCTGCTCGCTCGCGAATTTCCTATTCGTTCGGTTGCGGACTTCGGCTGCGGCAGAGGCGCTTGGCTCGCAGCGTGGAGAGTAAACGGTGCGCGAGATACGCATGGCATCGACGGGCCATGGCTTCCGGCCAGCGAGCATCTGACCGCTGCCGACCTGTCCGCGCCTGTTAGGCTGGACCGCACGTTCGACATGGCGCAAAGCCTGGAAGTGGCCGAACATCTGCCCTGCGAGTCGTCGGCACAGTTCGTAGAGACGCTTACGTCCCACGCGCCTGCCGTGCTGTTTTCCGCCGCCCCGCCGGGACAGGGAGGAATGCGGCATGTAAATGAGCGCCCCTACGGGTTCTGGCGCGACCTGTTCGCTGACAGGGGCTTCCAGCTGTACGACTTCGTACGACCGCGCATCGCGCAAGCCACAATTGCCCCTTGGTACCGCTATAACATCTTGCTGTTCGTGCGTGGCGACGTGCCGGCAAGAATTGCTGCTACGAAAGTCGAGCGGCATGCTCCCGTGGCCGACCTAGCGCCACCACTGTACCGTCTTAGACGATGCGCGGTTCGACTCGTGCCGCGCCGGGTGCAAGATGCCCTCGCTAGACACAGCCATCGCCAGCTAAAGACGTAGGCCGCGCCGGCGCCGCCGGCCCCCCCGTCGGCGAGGCATGACCGCGCTACCGCCCACTCGGCTATCCGATGGGCCGTGGCGCCAATTCCCCATGCAGGGACCGAAGACAGGTCACGCCCTTCCGACGAAGCCTAGTCGGACGGGGCAAGCCCTGCGCCGAAACACGCGACCGCGCCGCGGTGCCGGCTAGTGCTGGAAAGTACGATTTACCCCCTGAATGATCTGGTGGGCGAAGGCGTTTCGCTCGCAGCGCCAACGCTCCATCGGATACTGCACCTCCCGCTCGGCGCATAGGACATAGTCCGGTGCTTCGTCCGGCCGATACGCCCCCGTGTCGGAGATGCCATAGTTCAGCATCGTCCCCCACAGATTGAGCGCAAGAAGCACGACCGCTGCGGTGGGCGCAAGTCCGCTGCCCTTCCGCGCAAACATGAAGAGCGCCGGCCAAAGTAGAGCGATGACGGGCCCTATGACCCTCGGGTCGCTGTTGATTGCAAACGGCAGCGCGTTCAGCAGAGCAAGCACGACGTAGGTGACGGGCCGCATCGGCCATTGCGAGCCCCGCGCCGACCACAGCAGCGCGCCCCACGCACCTGCGTACACAGCGACGATCAAGGCCAGCATCGCGTGCGGCACCGCCTCATAGAAGGCGGCGATCGGGGCCAGAGCGAGAAAGACTCCTTCCGCGACTTTGGCGCCACGCACCAGGAGCATCACCGCGAGACCGACGATTCCCTCGCGTTCGAAGCCACCCATCGGGCTGCTCGCGGTTTCCGAGACGCCCTGCCAAAACAGCAACATGTGGGCGATCAGCAACGGCACGATGGCGAACGCCATGAGGGCGCGAACGCGATGACCATCGAGCCAGAACCGGCCGGCGAACCAAAGCGTATGCAGGACGAACGGCGACTTCGAAAGATCGGACAGGAGGAGATACCAAAAGCCCCGGACTTCCCTGAGGTGCAAAAGGGCCAGGAACAGGAGCAGCAGCAAGAGTAGGTCGTTGCGCTGCGATATCCACGTCGCCGGATAAACGAACGTCGGGTGCAGGAACGTCGCGAGGATGACCAGCCCCGCGACAGGCACGCCCAGGCGCGCGGCCCACAGCGCGCCGATGCCCGCGGTTGCCAGCAGAAGCACGTAGTTGACTAACCGGTGCTCGAATGCCGAATCGAACAGCGGGTTGGTGAGCGCGAACGAGAGGTAGTAGAGGGGCCGGAAGTGCTCCTGGAGTCGGGACAACGAGTCGGGGAAGTCTCGGCGCACCTCGAAAATGTCGTCCCACAAGTAACCAAACGTTAGGCTCCACGCGTAGATCAGCCCCAACGCTATCACGGGCAGCAGGGGGGACCCTGCGGCGCGGAGCAGCAATGATTTCGAGGGCGGGGGCGTCACGGAGGGGAGGCCCGACACTATCCTGTTGCTCGCAACAACGTCTATGGTTGGTTCCGAAGCGGTGCGGAGTTCACGGCAATGGCTATTGGAATGACGAGTGGCGCCTCGGACCGGAGGGCGTCGCTGCTTTCGATCGTCATCCCCCTATTTAACGAGGAGCGGAACGTTCCGCGCCTGGTTGAAGAAGTGGGCAGCCTTGCCGCGCAACTGCCTTCTCAGGTCGAGGTGCTTTGCATCAACGATGGCAGCGTTGACAACACGGCCTCCGCCCTTGCCGCCGTGTGTGTGCGCGATCGGCGCTTTCGTCTCCTCAATCTATCGCGCAACTTCGGCAAAGAAATCGCGCTAACCGTTGGACTCGATTACGCGAGTGGCGACGTCGTCGCGTTGATGGACGCGGACCTCCAGCACGATCCGCTGCTGATCAAGGCGATGCTAGCAAAGTGGAGCGAGGGATTCGACGTCGTCTACGCCCAGCGCCGGGCGCGCCCGGACCAATCAGCGCTACGTGGCTGGTTATCGACCTGGTACTACGACCTGCTCAATTGGATGGTCGACGTGCGTCTTCCGGCGAACGCTGGCGACTTCCGCCTTCTCGACCGTAAGGTGGTCGCCGCCCTCCGCCAATACCGCGAGCGGAATCGATTCATGAAGGGGATTTTCGCTGTCGCCGGCTTTCGGAGTGTGGGCATCGAGTACGACGTACGCGATCGCCTGCATGCCAGCTCGTCGTGGAGCTTGTGGCGGCTATGGAACTTCGCCCTAGACGGCATCACGTCGTTCAGCACCGTGCCATTGCGAGCGTGGATGTACGTCGGATCGCTCGTCGCCGCGGCGTCGATCCTCTACGCGCTAGTGATCGTCACCCAGACGCTACTCCTTGGGCGAGACGTGCCCGGGTTCGCGACGGTCGTCGTACTGATACTCTTTCTGGGAGGAATCCAACTCCTGTCGCTCGGCATTCTTGGGGAATACGTGGGCCGGATCTTCCAGGAGGTGAAGCAGCGCCCTCTCTATCTGGTCGAATCCGCCATACCGGCGATCAACGAAGCGGAGCAAGCATGGAAGAAGGTCGGCCCCGGACATGATGCAGTATGCGAAGTTTGTGGTCATCGGGGGACTAGCGACGGCCGTCAATAGCCTCGCCCTGGTCCTGCTTATCGAATTCGCCGATATGAACGCAACCCTCGCCGTCGTCGCGGCATTCGTGCCGGCGTTCGCGGTTTCCTATGGACTCAATCGATGGTGGACATTTGCCGCAATGGGTAGCCATGTCGAGCAGGTACCGAAGTATTTCGTGGGACAGCTCGCCGGTCTGGGACTGAATGCCGGCCTGATGTTCCTCGCCACGAAGGCGCTCGGCCTTTCCTATTGGTGGGGAATCGCGGGCAGCATCGTCGTGACCCCACCCCTCGTGTTTCTGTTCCAGAAACACTGGACCTTTGCACCCGCCCGCGGGCAGCCGACCTAGGCGCGCGACGCTTCTCGCCCGAGCTGCGACGCCCACTCGAGCCACACATCGAGCACCAATAGCGTCCACAGCGCACGGGCGTGGTCGGCACGGGCGGCCTGATGCTCATCGAACAGGCCGAGCACGCTAGCCGAGTCCAGGCCTGTCTCGGCGAGTCGGCCGGCGCGGAGGCGCTTCCGAGCCCACGCTTCGAGCGGACCCCGCAGCCAACGGGCAAGCGGCACCGAAAGGCCGCGTTTGCGGCGATGCACGATGGCACCAGGCAGATAGCGCTCCGCGTAGCGCTTCAGGAATCGCTTGGTCATCAAGCGGCCGACCCGATCCTCACGTCGCAGCGACGCGGCAAATTCGAGCACGTCACGATCCAGGAAGGGCGAGCGGATCTCGATCGCCGAGCTCATGCCTCCGCGATCGGACTTCGTCAGAAGCCCCTCCGCCAAAGTCACCTCGAGATCGAAACGCTGCACCACATCCAGGATGGCACCGGCGTCGGCCTCCGGCGACCGCTCGACAGCTATCCCGAGACGGCCCATCACGGGCGACGAGATCGACGACGTCCACTCGCGGTGGCGTTCCAGACCGGGCAGGTCCACCGCCGACAAAAAGCGCTGAGCCAAAAATCGCAGCGGCACTTTGCGCTCGCTCTGCGGCATCGCCCGAACCGCCGCGCCGATGGCACCGCGTACGAACCGAGGTTGTCGGACGTAAACGTCGGCAACCTGGGCGCCGATGTAGGACGGATAGCCGCCGAAGAGCTCGTCTGCTCCTTCGCCCGACAGCACGAACCGGAGGCCCTCCGATGCCGCGCGCTGGGCACGTCGGCGCCGCGTTGGCAATAGAACAAGGGACGCTCGCCGACGCGATCGCGGCAGAGCAACAGCAAGTTCTGGCGCGGGTCCCACAGCGCGAACGCAAATGCGCCCACCAGTCTACTGTCGGCGGGCTGGAAGGAGGCGGGCGTACGGCAGGTACAGCGCCACTGCTATACGGATGGCTCGCAGCAGATCGCGGCGGCGGCCGGCGCACGCGTCGTGCCGGTGACCCGGCGTGGCTACGGTGCGGCGGTGCGCGGCGGATTTGCCGAAGCGCGTGGCGATCTACTGGTCATGGCCGATGCCGATGCGACCTACTGCCTCGATGAACTCCCGCGCTTCATTGAGGCGGCCAGGGGCGCCGACTTCGTCATGGGCACGCGATTTCCTGGCGCCGGCGGCATCATTCATCCCGGCGCAATGCCGCCGCTGCATCGCTGGCTCGGCACGCCGGTGCTAACCGCACTTGCGCGCCTGTTGTTCGGCACGACCGCCAGCGACGTGAATTGCGGGTTTCGAGCCATTCGCCGCGACGCGTTGGCGCGCATGCAGCTGCGCATGATCGGGATGGAACTCGCCAGTGAGATGGTACTTAAGGCGGCACTGTTACGCCTGCGCACGAACGAGGTGCCGGTGACGCTACGGCGCTCGCCGCGAACTCGCGTCGCGCACCTACGAACATGGCGCGACGGATGGCGGCACCTGCGGATGATGCTGCTGTACTCGCCGAAATGGTTGTTCGGCCTGCCGGGCGTGGTTCTGGCGGCTGCCGGCGGCGTCACGCTGCTGGCGCTTGCGCGTGGACCCCTGCAGATCGGGCCTACGACCTTCGACACAAACACAATGCTGGTCGGGGCGATGGCGTTCCTGACTGGCGTGCAGGTGACGCTGTTGGGCCTGCTCGCCCACACGTTCGTCGCCGAGGAGAACCTTCTGCCGGCGCCGACCCAGCGCACGCCTTCGCCGTTCGAATACGGAATTGCCGTCGGCGCGATTGCGCTGATCATCGGCATCGGACTGGTGGGCTGGGCGTTCGCGCAATGGCAGCAGTTGGGATTCGGCGGCTTGGCAGGCACGGGCGCGACCCGGCTCGTGATTCTAGGCACGACGCTCGTCATGCTCGGAGTCGAGTTCGTCTCGACCGCGTTCCTGTTCGGCGTGCTTCGATTGCCGCGCCTCGGCGAGCGATGACCGAGGATCGCGCCGCAGAAGGGAGGCTCGACCGCTACCGCGACTGGCATACCCTCGCCCTGCCCTACTTCCGCTGGCAGTTCGAGCAGTTCGCACCGTGGGTTGGGACGCGCGTCGCGGACGTCGGCTGCGGGCCGGGTAACCTCACCACCTGCATGCTCGACCGAGAGCTCTACGTCGGGATCGACCAAGATCCAGAGATGCTCACCGCCCTGCAGGCGGAGTTCGGCCCGCGAACCAACATCGATACGTTGGCCGCCGACGTAACGGATCCAGCCCTCGCGAGGGCCCTGCTGGAGCGGACCATCGACACCGTGGTCTGCGCCAACCTGCTTGAGCACGTGCACGACGACGGCTTGGCGCTTGCCAATCTGGTCGCCGCCCTGCCCCACGGCGGGCGGCTGTGTCTTCTTCTGCCAGCACATCCCGCGCTCTATGGCACACTCGACACGTTGGATGGCCACTTCCGCCGCTACACGACGGCAAGCGTGCGCGCGCTGCTGGGTACACAGGCGCTGCGAGTACACCGGCTCAAGTACTTCAACATGGTTGGAGCGGCGGGCTGGCTGGTCGCCGGACGGATTCGCCGCGTGCGGTCACACCAAGGATCGCACTACACGGTGATGAATGCGGTCATTCCGCTGATGCGGAGGGTCGAGAACCTGGTGCCCGCTCCCTTCGGACTCTCCGTGATCGCGGTGGCGGAGAAGATCTCGTGAGTGGCGGCCAGGGCGGGTCACGAATCGGGCCGGTCGCTTGGTTTGCCCTCACGGTTGCCAGCGCGGCATTCTTCTTGCTGTTCGCCTTTACCTACGGGCCGATGCTGACGGCCGACGGCGCCCGTGACGCGGCGTACGCCCGCTACATGTCGGCGGTCGGTTACGACCCCTTTGCCTACTTGGCTGGTGCGGAAGAGGCCACCGGCCACAACCATCCCATTTCACTCGCCGGCTACCTGATTTTCATCGCCCTGCTCGCGTTCCTCCAGCAGGCGCTCGGATCGCTTTGGCTATCGGCTCTGGTTGTGTTGAATGCGTTCGCGCAGACGGTCGCAGTTGTGCTGACTGCGTGGTTGCTGCGTCTCGCCGGCGTCGGCGGGATTGGCATTGCCGTCGCGGTTGCCCTTAGTTTCGCGTGCTTCGAGGGCTACCAATGGGTGGCGATGTCGCAATCGGACGCCTTGTTCGTACCGATCGTCGCCGGAACCTGGGCGCTGTCGTGGATAGCGACGTCCGGGGATTCACCGCGCTGGAGGTTCGCGCTGTTGATGGGGTGCTGTGCCCTGATTGCTGTGGGTGCGTTCGTGCGACCGACGTGGCCACCCTTGGCCGCCGCCGCCGCCGCTACCGCTTGGCTCTCGCTGCGCGCACAAGCTTCTCCGGGGCGTATCGTCGGCGACTGGACACGGCTCATGGCACTGGCTGCGGTCCTCGCATTCGGCGCTACACTGCTCTCAGCAGCGATTATGTGGAACCCCACACTCCTCCCCGGAGACCTCTTATCGGGGGCGGTCGCGCGCTGGCGCCCGTTCCTCGAACAAGGTGTCGTCGTCATTTCGCGGCCGGAGACATACCTCCAGGACACGGACTCCTACTGGGGGTTCGTGCGGACGTGCCTCGTCCGCCTGCCCTACTTCTTCGAGATTCGCGCCGACGGATTCAGCGGCTCCCATCAGCTGATCAACTGGGTGGGACACGTGCCGCTGTACATCCTCGCCCTCGCGGGCCTGGTTCTTGCCCTGCGCCTCCGTGTCGAGTTGCCTCCGGCGCTTCGAGTTGCCGCCCTGTCGGCGGCCACCTACGTTTTCTGCGTGGCTAGCTTTCACGCCATGACGATCCTCGATTTCGACTGGCGCTACCGCGCGCCCATGTACCCCTTGCTGATCTTTCTCGCCGGCCTCGGCGCGGACCAGATCTTGCACGCGGCCCGCCTCCGATTAACTCAGCCGGAGGGTCGCCAGGAGGCTGGCACGGGCCGTCCGATCAAGCGTTCGAGATCGTCGAACGAAGCTGCATAGCGCAACTGGATGCGCTCGTTTGCAGCCGGCGACTCGGGCTGCGTGTCGCGAAACAGTATGCGCTGGACCGCCGCGCTCTGTTTGAGCCTCCCGACGACTCCCGCCGCACCGACGGCGCGCAGCACGCGCACTCCGGCAAGTGCCGCACGATTTGCCGCGCGGAATCTGGCGCGGCGAGCTGGATTCGCGCGCACGTCCATGGACGGCACGCGCACGTCAGAGGCCACCCCGAGGAAGCGGTACACGTTGCGAGCGAACGCGGCGGGGTCTGTCCGGAGATCGTCATAAAACTGAACCAAGACGCGGTCCGGCGAAAAGCGTTCGTAGAACGGCAGCAAGTTCCGGTAGTAGTCCAGCTCGCGAGCGACGGCGGGCCGCGCCAAGTACGCTTCGAGCGTCAGTGCGCCAACGCCCTCGACCTCGCGCGCCCAGGCCAGACGGGATCGCGTCCAGTCGATGGGCTCACGCAAGGTGACCAGCAGACGAATGTTGGGACAGTGCTCGTTCATCCGAGCGGCGACGAGCGGGTCTATGAAGTAGTCGTGCCAAACTTCGCCCGTGATCTGGCCCGCGCCTATTCCGGCGAAGAACGTTCCGTACCACGCGGCCCCCCGCTCGTAGTTCTTGTCGAAGAACTGGATTTCCTTCGCGCGCGGCATCGTTATGCCGGGATGCTCAGAGAGAACTTGGTAGAGCCACGTCGAACCGGCACGCGACACGCCAATGTATATGAAATCGGGCCAGCGCATTGCCAAAGGCGAAGGTTCCTGTATTGCTCGCGCCACTGTTGGACCACGACTTCATTGCAGCCGGGCGGCAGAAATGGCAAACAGTTCTTGGAGCGGCAGCGAAGCTTGAAAACTATTCTTGTCACCGGCGGCGCTGGCTATATCGGCAGCCACACCGCTATGCAGCTTGCCGCGACCGGGTTTCAGCCAGTTGTCCTCGATGACTTGAGCGGCGGCCGGCGAGACTTCGTGCGCTGGGGTCCGATGGTCGAAGCCGATGTGACCAACGCGAGCGCACTGGACGCCGCGATGCAGGCGCACAGTCCGGACGCCGTCATCCATCTTGCGGGATTGATCGACGCTGCCGATTCCGTGCGCCAGAGCGAGCGCTACCGCCGCGTCAACGTTGGGGGCACCAAGACGCTGCTGGAGGCAATGGCCCGGCACGGGGTCGGGACACTGGTGTTCTCGTCGAGTGCGGCCGTCTATGGCGCACCAGCGGCCGCGTCGATCGTCGAGGACTCGCCGATCGCCCCACTGACGCCCTATGGCAGCACGAAAGCCGAAGCGGAAACGCTGATCGCGGGGGCCGGGGTCCAGTGGGTGTCCCTGCGGTACTTCAATGCCGCCGGCGCTGATGGAAGTGGTGAGATCGGCGAGGCCCACGAACCGGAAACGCACGCAGTGCCTTTGGCGATAGCGGCGGCTCTAGGTGGGCCTGCCTTCACGATTTACGGCGCGGATTACGCGACTCCGGACGGGACCGCGGTGCGGGACTACATCCACGTCAGCGATCTCGCCGCGGCGCACACCCGTGCGCTTGCGTACTTGGGCGGCGGCGGCGCTTCCATTGCACTGAACGTCGGCTCTGGTCGGGGCACGTCCGTGCGCAGTTTGGTTGCGGCGGTCAGGCGCGTCGGCGGCGCGCCCGTGCCCATCCGGGAAGGAGCCCGCCGGACCGGCGACGCGCCACGTCTCGTCGCGGACATCGGAGCCGCAAAACGACGACTAGGTTGGAAGCCGCTCCGCTCGGACATTGACACGATTGTCAGCACCGCCTGGAACTGGCACCGGCGCCGCGAACCCAAACCCTAGCGGAGAATTGCAAGGTCGGCCGCGAGGTGATCGGCCAGCCGGCGCGCCAGTGCGACAATGGTAAGAGTCGGATTGGAGCAGCCCGTCGTCGGAAACACTGAACTTCCAGCGACGTACAGGTTCCCGAGGCCATGTACCCGGCAGTTCGCATCAACGACTCCCTGCGCAGGGTCGTCGCTCATACGTGTCGTGCCCATGTGATGGAATCCGCCGGCCGTTCGCGCTTCCGCGAGGTCGTAGCGGATGCGGCCAAGCTGGGCGGCGCCAAACGCCCTTCCCAAGAGCGCGAACGACTCCTCGAACGATCGGCGATCAATTTCGCTCAAGCGCCAATCCAGCTTGGCGCGCGGCATGCCCAGCGCGTCGCGCGCAGTGTCCAGGGTCACCCGGCTGTCCGGATTGGGCGCCTGTTCTGAGAACAGCCGCAGCTGCAACGACGAAACTCGACGTCCGCGCCGGAGCAAGCGACGCACGGCCGGGCCGACGACATCGTCCAGGTCGCGTAGGATGGTCGCGAGACGCGAGCCGAGGTCCTCCGGCGTCTCGCCGGCGCGCGTCTTTCGCGCTATCTCGAGCAGTGCCTGGAATGCGTCGGACTGCTCGTCCGTGAAGTGTGGGAACAGGAAGAACCCGCCGTTCAGTAACCCGCCTTTCGCCATCGCGCTCGGCGTAAGCACCACGACTCCCTGCCCGGCAGTTTCGCCGGCGCGCCATCCGGCATACAGCTCGAGCGAGAGACCATCTCGCAGTGCGATCTCGCCGGTTTCCAAGATGGGGTGGTCCGCAAAGTAGCGGCCCACAAGGTCGCGCTCGTTGCCGACCCCGCGCGGACGCTTGGCGTTCGACGCCAATAGCAGGCGCGCATTCTCGACGCCGCCACACGCCAAGACGGTCGCTCGGGCTTCGACCCGGAACTGTGATGCGCGCCATGCTTGGACGTCGACTCCAGTGACGAGCCGATCCTCGGCGTCCACGTTGACGGCGTTGGAATAGAGCAGAACGCGGATATTGGAAGCGCGCTCCAGCTCGCCGCCGTACCTCTTTCCGAACAACGTAGGCGGACTGTACTGGATGATCGACGTGCTGAAGTGATCCCCCAGTGGGAGCGTATGAAATGCGTCGCGTCCGATTCGGCGCACCCAGGATTCGCCGTCATAGTCGAACGGCCCAATTTCGCAATCCGCTTGCGCAGCGCGGTAATACCCGACGAGGGACGCCGGATCGATGGGCCATCCGCGCGCCGGAACCCAAGGTCGCGCCTCAAAGTCGGTGGAGTCGAGCGGGCGGCAAAAGCCGGCCCAATGGTTGGTCGACCCGCCGAAGTATCGGAGCCGGCTGCCGTCCAAGTAATACGGACTTGGCGCATCCGCATCGCCTGCGTAGAGCGACTGAATGTCAGGATCGAGATCGTACCCGCCGCTTTCGAGGACAACGACCCGGAGCGACGAGGACGCGAGCCGGCGCGCAAGGGTGATGCCGGCAGCACCGGCGCCGACGACGCAGACGTCCGCCTCTAGGATCGCGCCTGAGGGAACGCTGCGCCCGTCCTCGATCACGGCGCCAGCGTCCTCAGCGCGCTGCGAGGAACGCGAGGTACCGGAGTTCGGCGTGGGCGAACTGCCACCCGTTGATCCTGATTACACTACCTTCGGCAAAATCGTGTGTCCGCTGGAAGCTGTATTCCGCCCGAGACCGGGGTGTCATGGCGTCGGCCACCAGCACGCTCGCGAGTTCGGGCACTCGCCCGAGCAGCGTACGCAACTCTCGCTCTGGCTGCGACAGGTCCGAGCTCGCGCGCGTGGGCCGCAGAAACAGCAGCCCCGCTGCAGCGGCCACGAAGAATGCTATCGCATCGCGGCGATCAACGCCGCCCCGATTGTGACTCCGCACTCGACCCTCCGTCGTTGTCCAGCCACCGTTCTATGCCGAAGCCGTGGAGACGGCACAAGGCCCGAAGGCGCGGCGTCGGATCGACGGCAACGGCGACATCCGCTCGCTGCAGCAACGGCAGGTCGCTGTGATGATCAGAATACACCGTAATGTGCGGCGATTCCCCTCTATCGCCGAAGTCCGCAAGATACTCGTCAAGACGGCGAACCTTCTCGGCGCCGCGACAGTTGGCCCCGACGAGGCGGCCGGTTATGCGTCCATTCACGCCGCGTTCGGCCACTGAGCAGAGGATGTCGTCGACGCCGAGCGCGTCTCCCCAGGAGCGCAGGTAGATGTCCATTCCCGCGCTGAGGAGGACCACCCGGTTGCCATGCGCTAAGTGGTGCCGCAGGGTCGCAAGGCCCTTTCCCTTGAGCCGGCACTGCACGACGTCGTGCAAGAAGGCCTGGGTCAGTCGCGCTTCGCGTGCCGATTCGAGGCCCGAGAGCACATGGCGTAGAAACCATTCCTTCAGCCAGGTGTTGCCGCGTATACCGGTCGCGAACAACAAGACACCCCAACCGAGCGCCGGACCCCGAGGCCACCGCGACGGTCGGCGCAGCCAGACGTACACCAGATAGTGCAGGTACGCATCGCCTCTAACGAGCGTGCCGTCGACATCGAAGACCGCAAGTCTACTTCGCGTAGACATTCGGCTCGAGGAAGGAATGCAGCGCCGGCACCTCCACCCACAGCAGGAATGCGATCCAAGCAACGACCACAAGAGCGAACGTGACAAAGGCGCCCTCACGGTAGAGCCGCTCAGGAGCCTGCGCCGCTGAGTCTTGGCCCATTCCGATCATCAAGTACCAAGTGAATAGGGCCGCGATCGCGGGGAACGAGAGGATGAATTCGATCTTGTACTTGAACAGGAAGATCGCAATGAAGAACGCGGCGCTCATCCCGTGGAAGAACGCGGAAGCCAAGAGACGCTCGTCAGAGTAGGTGCGGAATGACGCGCGATACAGTCCTGCACGCGCGGGATCGCCGATCTGGCGGTACTCGGAGAAACGCTTCACTGCCATCAGGTAGGCGCCGCCGAACCAGAACGCCAGCAGGAAACTGCTCGGCGGAAACGCTCCGGCCGTAACCGCCGACCAGCCGATAACGAGCCGGATCGGCATGTTCACGGACTCGGACACCACGTCAAGGAACGCGTAGTCCTTCGACCGCATGGGACGCACGTTGTAAATGATTCCCATCACGAGCAGTGCGGCCGCGCCGGTGGCGCACAACCAGTTCACCGCCGCCGCTACAAGCAATCCGGCAACGGCGAGCAGCAAATACTCCAAGGCCACGAACGAGCCGCGCACCTGCGCTGAGACGGCCGGACGCGCGCTCTTGATCGGATGATGCCGATCGAATTCCGCGTCAAGGAACTCGTTGATGACGTAGTTCGCGGATGCAATCAGGCATGCCGCTGCAAGCGCGCCAACGCCACTGAGGAAAAGCCCCTGCCAATCGCTGCTCGGGAAGAACACGTAAGCGAGTGCGACACCCGGCAGCAGGAACACGTTCTTGAACCAGTGGTCCGGGCGCGCAATACGCAGGTAGGGCCTCACCTTCGCGGTGAAGCCTACCTCGACTACATCTCGGGGCAGTTCTCCGCCGGCTGGAACAGCACGAACATCGAGTCGCGGAGGTCGAGCGGTACCGTGATTCGCCTGGCCCATTTGAACGTAACTCGCGATAGCGGTCCCGGAAGGTAGGAAACGAGCCGTTCCCCCAGATAGTCGCCGCTGAAATACCATCGGGGTCGGCCGAACATTATAGCGCGTAGCCCGGCCTTCCGCAGCGCAAGTTCGAGCGTGCTGCGATTGAAATAGCCGATGTGGGCGATGCGGTAGTGCCACCAGCGCCAGCCAAGCAAGCGCGCGGCGACCGATTCGACGTCCGGCGTCACTACTATGCCGATCCCGTCGGGGGCGAGCGCGGCGCGCATATGCCGCAGGAGCGTGATGGGGTCGGAGACGTGCTCAATGACATCGACCAACGTGACGATATCAAAGGCGCGTCCCTCCAGAGCGGGATGAGGCAACGCGCCGCGGTGCACCGCGACTCCGTGTGCCGTGGCTTCTGCGGCCAGGTGGGCGGACGGCTCGACGCCTTCGGCCCGGTATCCGAGGCGCAACGCCTCCTCGACGAGTATTCCGGAGCCGGCGCCCACGTCCAAGAGTGACCGGGCGCCGGGATTGTCCAGCTTGCGCAGGAGGGCGCGCGCCTGTAACGCGCGCTGGGCGCGTCCTGCGTCGTACTCGGTGTCATCGAGATCGGAATAGAACTTCAGCTCGTCCGCGATGTCCGAGCACTGCAGGAAGCCGCAGGCACTGCAACGGTCGATGGCGGCGGTGAGGCCATACCGACGGTCCGTGATGGCGAAGTCGCTCGACGACAGCCGGTGTTGGCCGAGCCCAGAGGGCTTCACGCGCACCAGCGCCTGATCGCCGCAGATCCAGCAGTGGGGGCGCGCGGCGGTTTGGAGCATCGGCCTTCCGAGGAAGATGAAGTGTCGGTTACGAAATGGCTTGACGGCGACGTCGCCGGAACCAATCGGTGACCTGAGCAAGGCCCACGGCGGCACAGAGCATGAGGGCCGGTTCCGCCGGCATACGATAGCGCGGCTGTCCGATCAGGGCAGAGCTTGCCATGAACCACAGCACCAAGCCGCCGCATAAGAGCAGCGCGTCCCATCGGCGCGCCCGCATCAGCCAGACGATTCCGATCACAGCGAGCGCGCGCGACGCCGCGACGAACAACAGTGCGACCACCTTGATGCCGACGGCAATCTGGCCATCGCTGCCGGCCACACCGAACAGGTCGTGCAGCGCACCTTCGCCACCGACGAAGAGGAACCGGGCCCAGGACTTGGCGACGGCCGTGGCCATGACGCCCGGTTGTTCGGCAGCGACGGCGAGGTAGTGATCGACGACGTAGTCGCGATTTGCGTTGCCTTGCTCCGCCGCCGTCATCTCGTCCCACTGGGGGTAACGCGCGCGTAGGGCGGCGTCGCGTTCGACCGTGAGTTCCTCGGCGATGTCGCCGTTGACCTCGCCGGGCCGCGCGGGATCGAGGTACATGACGCCGATCACCAGCAGCAGGTCTTCGATCGCATTGGAGGAAATCCGCCAGCCTTCACCGCTGCGGTACTGGTGCATCGCCCAGGGTGTAACCACTACCGTGCATGCAACCGCGCCGGCAACGCCCGCCGCGAACGCAAGACCGAGGTTCCGACGGCCAAAGCGCGCGAGGGCGGCGACGGGGATAACCAATGGCAGAATGAAGCCGAGGATGAGGCTCGCCGGGCGCACAAGCGCCGACAATCCCAGCAACGCTCCAGCTACGGCGCCGCGCCTCACATTGCTGTGGGCAACCGCCGCTGCGGTTGCCGTCATGCCCGCGGCGACGGCCGCCATGTGCATGGCCTCGGTCTGCGGCAGCAGGCCTTGCCCGAGGACGTTCGGATTGAACAGGAGCAATGCCAGGGCGAGGTTGCCCGTACCTGGCGCGTAGTGCACTGCGAACCGGCGTAGGAGCAAGCCGGCTGCCAAGATCAGGAGGGCGTTTACCACCGCCATCGGAACCATGGTGGCGGTGCCGAAGGTGGCGATGACGGCCGCCATGGTGAACCCGTAGATGGGGGGATGGTCAGTATAGGGCTGGTCCGGGTTCGCCAACGTCACCAGGCGGCCATGTTCCAGGAGACCTAGCGCAACGGAGCTACCGTAATAGCGGTCCATGCTGGCAAAGCAGGCGCCGCCCAACCTGTAACAATCGGCATCGGCGAGCGCGAGCAAGACGGCCACGACGACCAGGAAGAGAATGGCGAGAAGGCCAGTTGTGGCCCACGGGGCGGGGTCCCCAATTGAAGCGTCCGGAAACACTGTCAACTCGCGAAAGGTGGACGCGGGGCGCCAGGCCCGCCAAGACATCGGGGATCGTATCCGTGGGGCCACAGGAGGGGCCCCGGGGGTGACACTAGCGGGACGCCATCGGTCCGCGCAAGGAAACCGCCCGACTCCTGGATTGCGCAGGGTTGACAGCGGGCCTGGCGACCTGAGAGGGTCCGAGCTTGCGCCGGGTGCCTGTCACCCGCGCTGCGGCAGCGTGGGCAAGCCCTGCGGGCCGCCTCCAGCCCAGATACTCTTAACTCCTCGGCGTCTTCTTGTGAAACCGCGAACCCTGGCGGTCATCGCCGCTCGCGGCGGCTCGAAGGGCCTGCCGAGGAAGAACGTGCTCGACCTGGGCGGGCGGCCGCTGGTGGTCTGGTCCGTAGCGGCCGCCGCGGAAGCCACGACCCTCTCGCGCGTCATCCTGTCGACGGACGACCATGAGATCGCCTCGGTGGCAGGATCCTGCGGCTGTGAGGTGCCTTTTCAGCGTCCCGCCACGCTCGCGACAGATACCGCCTCTATCTACGACGTCCTGTTCCACGCACTTGAGGCTCTCAGCGAGCCGTACGACTACATCGTGCTCCTCCAAGCCACTTCGCCGTTCCGCACCGGTGCCGATATCGACGCCTGCGTGCGCACTTGCATAGCGGAGGATGTACCCGCCTGCGTTTCGGTGACCCGGGTGTCGAAGCCCCTCGAATGGTTCTATTCCGTGGACGCGAGGGGATCGCTCCGCAAGGTGATGCCAGGAGACTCGGCCCGCCGTCAGGACTCGAGCGTGGTCGTCACGCCCAACGGTGCAGTGTACGTGGCCCGGCCCAATTGGCTGGCGAAGACGCGGCGTTTCATTGCCGATGAGACGCGGGCCTACATGATGCCGCCGGAGCGCTCCATCGACATCGACACCGACCTCGACCTCTTGTTCGCCCGGGCCATCCTCGCCGAGCGCGAGGTGACGCATACGAACCGATGAGCGCGCCTCCGTTCAAGCGATTGCGCGTGCTGGCGATCGACCATGAAGGGGGGCACGGCGGCTCTTCGCGCAGCTTGTACTTCTTGCTCTCCGATATGGACCGGCGGGACCTCGACATCGAGGTCTGGTGCCGCCGGCCCAGCGACCTGACCGCCGACTACGCCGCGATCGGCATTCCGTGCCGGGTGGCGCCCGAGATCCCGTTGTTCCGCGCGCAGAACACTCTACGCTACACGGTGCGGACGCTGCTGGAGGGTGTATCCCAGCTGCTGCGCCGGCGGCGAGCGCTACAGAGCTTGGCGCGGTCGGCGCGCGACTTCGACGTGATTCACTTCAACTATGAGTCCTTGCTCCTCTTTGCCGCTTGGCTGCGACGCAAGACGGATGCCGCATTCGTTCTGCACATGCGTCATTGTCCGCGCCCGAGCGTGGCCGTCGCAGCGCAGGCGCGTGCGTTTTCCCGTGTCATGGATCGCTTCGTGTTCATCACGAGCAACGAGCGCGACCGCTTCGCCGAGGTCGGAGGCGACGCCGCGCGCGGCACGATCATCTTCAACGCTGCCGCAGCGCCAAAGGCCGCGGCCCCGCATCCGGATGTCCCGCGCGATGGCCGTCTCAACGTGGCCATCCTCGCCAACGGCCAATATGACCGGGGACTCGACCGCGCGATCGACATTTGCGTCGAACTCGCCAAGCGCCATCGACGAGACAAATTCCGCTTCGTCGTGGGCGGCGACGCTACGCTGTCGCCGCGCGACCCGGCGCCGCTGGGGGAACTGGCGCGCGCCGGAAGGACGCTCGCCGACTACGCGGCTGACCGCGGCGTCGGCGACATGGTGCTGTTCCTCGGCCACGTGAAGAACCCGGAGGCGGTGCTCGCCGCCGCCGACATGACTGCGCGCCTCACCCGCCGTAACGACCCGTGGGGACGCGACGTCATCGAGTCGCTTGCCGCCGGCTTGCCGATGCTCGCGACCGGGACGTGGGACGGCTTCCTGCGCGACTGCGTCAGCGGCTGGCTAGTCGGACAATTCGACCCAGTGGCGTGCGCCGATCGCCTAGAGTGGGCAGAGAAGGATCGCGGCGCCGTACGGCGCATGGGAGAAGCCGGACGTGCTCACGTCGGTCGCGTATGTGACGCCCGCGCCCGCGCGTCCGACCTCCGCGAGGTGTGGCGTGTCGCGGCGGTGCAACGCGGTGCCCGCGTGCCCGTCGCCGACTTCGAACGAATGGGAATCTCCGCAAGGTATGAGCCATGAGACCTGGAACTGAACACGTCCCCGCCGGCGGGACCGCGAACAATCAGTTGGACGGCCGCACCATCCTCGTGACCGGAGGCACTGGGTCGTTCGGGCAGAAGTTCGTCGAGACCCTCATCACCCGGCACAGGCCCAAGAAGGTGATCGTCTTTTCGCGCGACGAGCTGAAGCAATACGATATGAACGAGAAGGCGCCGTTCCGCGGCGCCGCCAACATTCGCTACTTCATTGGCGACGTGCGCGACTCGGAACGACTCGAGATGGCGTTCCGTGGCGTCGACTACGTCATCCACGCGGCGGCGCTGAAGCAAGTCCCAACCGCCGAGTACAACCCGTTCGAATGCATTCGAACGAATGTGCACGGGGCCGAGAACGTGGTGCGCGCGGCGATCCGCTCCGGCGTCGAAAAGGTGGTAGCGCTGAGCACCGACAAAGCGGCTAACCCCATCAACCTTTACGGCGCGAGCAAGCTCGCGGCCGACAAGATCTTCATGGCGGCGCGTGCAATCGTCGGCTCCGGCAACCCGATCTTCTCGGTAGTGCGGTACGGCAACGTGGTCGGCTCGCGCGGCAGCGTCGTACCGCTTTTCCAACGTCTGGTGCGCGAAGGCGCCAGCAGCCTGCCAATCACCGATCCACGCATGACGCGCTTCTGGATCACGCTACGGCAGGGCGTCGACCTTGTCGTCTCGGTGCTTGCGACGATGCAGGGGAGCGAGATATTCATTCCCAAGATCCCGTCGATGAAGATCGTCGATCTCGCGCGCGCACTGGCACCCGAGTTGCCAGTCCACATCACAGGAATCCGCCCGGGCGAGAAGCTGCACGAGATGATGTTGACGGCGGAGGACGCGCGCACGACGGGCGAGCTTCCCGACCGCTACGTAGTGCGGACCAACATCCACAGCCACTACTCCGCCTTCCCCGGTGAGAAGGCGGTGCCCGACGACTTCCAGTATGCGAGCAACACCAACTCGCATTGGATTGGCGAGCACGAGTTCCGCAACATGCTGGCGGAGTCGGCAGCCGAGACAGCGCATGCCACGCCGTAACATGAAGTTCGGCTACAAAGAACGTCTGCAATCCGACAACGCCAGCGGGTTGCGCCTCCTCCTCCTGGTGCGCCACATCGGCAGAGGACAGGCGGCGATCATTCTCGCGCTTTTGATCCTCTCGGGAATTTCCGAGGGGATCGGCTTGGCGACGTTCCTGCCGCTGTTCGCGACTGTTTCGGGAAGCTCGCTCACCGACAGCGGGCCAATCGGCGGTCTCGTCGCGGCGATCAGCAGCGCGACCGGGTTCGAGCCGGGTGTCGCCTCGCTGCTGCTGCTCGCCACCGCCCTATTCTGGTTGAAGGCCCTGGCAGTTGTCGGCGCGCGGGTGCGCGTCGGTAACGCGAGCGCCGAGTTCGCCAGCGACCTGCGTGCGAAGCTGTTCGACGCACTGGCGCACGCGCGCTGGAGCTACTTCAAGCAGAAGCCCACCGGCAACTTGGCGAACGCTCTGACCACCGAGGCCTCAAAGACAGCAGCCACCTTCGCCAGCTCGTTCGACATCCTGGCGTCTGTGGTGCAGATCGCCGTGTATGTCCTCGTCGCCTTGCTCATCAACTGGCAGCTGACGTTGGGCGCATTGGCGGCAAGCACCGTCGTTTGGTCGCTGCTGCAGTACTTCGTGCGCATGGCGCGCAGGGCGGGACGCCTGCAACGCGACGCATACAGCGCTGTGACGCGCCGTTTGGTCGACCATCTCGTCGGCATCAAGCCGATCAAGGCGATGGCGGCCGAAGATCGGTTCACGCCGATGTTGATGCGAGAGAACGCCAACCTGCATCACGGTCTGCGCCTGAGCGCCATCAGCAACGCATTCCTGATGGGACTCGTCGAGCCGCTGCTCGTCACCCTGATGGCCGGCATCGCGTTCGCCACTCTTGTGCTTGGACAAGGAGACTTGGCGACCCTTCTCGTCGTGGCGATGACGCTCTACCGCATGGCGGCGACGGTGATGAAGCTGCAGGCGCAGTACCAGGGCCTGGTGTCGTGCGAGGGGTTCGTGCAGGGCATTCTGCGCGAGCTCGAGGAGGCGCGCGCGGCGCGCGAGCCAAGTGGCAAGCCGGCGGCGCCGTTGATGACGCGCGACCTGACGGTCGAGAACGTCTCGTTCGCCTTCGAAGGGCAATCCGTCCTGCGCGGTGTGAGCCTGCGCGTCGAGAAGGAACGCCTCACCGTACTGAGCGGCGGCTCGGGCAGCGGCAAGACGACGATCCTCGACCTATTGGTCGGCATGTACGAGCCCGCCAGCGGGTCGATCCGCATCGACGGCGTGCCGCTCGCCGAGCGCGACGCGCTGAGCTGGCGCCACCAAATCGGCTACGTGCCGCAGGATGTCCTGCTGTTCAACGATACGCTGTTCGCGAACGTGACGCTGATGGATCCGTCCTTGACGGAGGCGGACGCGATGCGTGCCCTCGATCTCGCGGGCGCCGGCTCCTTCGTGAAGGAACTCCCCGAAGGCCTGCACACCGGCATCGGCGAGCGCGCACAGCGTTTCTCAGGCGGGCAACGCCAACGCATCGCACTGGCGCGCGCGCTGGTGCGCCGCCCGCGGCTGCTGGTGCTGGACGAGCCGACCAGCGCGCTCGATCCGGCGACCGAGGCCCAGCTGTGCGCCACCCTGTGCCAGCTAACGAGCGAGACGACGATCCTCGCGGTATCGCATCAGCCAGCGCTCGCACAAGCCGCGGACCGCCTCTATCACATCAGCGATGGCGTCGCGCGCGAATTGGCGGCCGCAGCAGCGTGAGCACCGTGACGAAAGACAGCCAACGCCTGGCGCTCGACAACCGGCTCGGCCGCCAGGGTATGGCCGCGGAGGAGGTGCTGCGGGCGCTTCGCGGGGTGGTGCCGAATCCTGCATTTCTGCACGAGCCTGAGTTCGCAGGGCGCGAGCGCGCCTACATTCTTGACTGTATCGACACCGGCTGGGTCTCGTCGGTCGGCGCCTACGTCGATCGGTTCGAGCGTGACCTAGCGGCGTTCACGGGCAGCCCGTTCGCCGTTGCCACGACGAATGGCACCGCGGCGTTGCACTTGTGCCTCCACCTACTGGGCGTGCGGGCCGGCGACGAAGTGATCATCCCCGCGTTGACGTTCGTGGCCACTGCCAACGCGGTCGCCTATACCGGCGCGACCTGCCATTTCGCGGATATTGACGCCACCACCCTCGGCATTGATGCGGGCCAGCTGGAGCACGCACTGCGCGAAGTAGCGCGCGTCGAGCGCGGCGTCTGCTTCAATCGGCAGACCGGGCGGCCCATCCGCGCGCTGGTCTGCGTGCACACGTTTGGGCATCCCGCCGATCTCGATGCATTGAAGGCGGTCTGCGCGCCCTGGGGGATTGCGCTGGTAGAGGACGCCGCCGAGTCGCTCGGCTCGTACTACAAGGGCAAGCATACCGGAACGCTTGCGCCGCTTGCCGCGCTCAGCTTCAACGGCAACAAGATCATCACTACGGGTGGCGGCGGTGCGATCCTGACTCAAGACGCGGAACTAGCGCGCCGCGCCAAGCATCTCAGCACAACCGCCAAAGTCCCACACCGCTGGGAGTACGTGCACGACGAAATCGGTTTCAACTACCGGCTGCCGAACATAAACGCGGCGCTGGGATGCGCGCAGCTCGAGCAGATCGAGCGGTTTCTCGCAGACAAGCGCAATCTGGCTACACGCTATGCAAGCGCGTTCGCTCACGTACATGGTGTTCGCCTCTTCACGGAGGCGAACTTCGCGCGTTCGAATTACTGGCTGAACGCGCTGTTGCTCGAGGATGCCGCCGACCTGCCGCCGTTGCTCGAGGCCTGCGCCGCCGCCGGCTATGGTGCGCGCCCGGCTTGGCGCCTGCTGCACCGCCTGGCAATGTACAAGGAGTGTCCGCGCATGGATCTCCGCACGGCGGAGGACGTGGCTGCGCGCCTCATCAATTTGCCCAGCAGCGCGGTGCTTGGACGAAAATGACCGACACCTTCGTCATCGCCGAAGCGGGAGTAAACCACAACGGAGACGAGGCACTGGCGCTCGATCTGGTCGACGTCGCGGCGGCAGCTGGAGCCGATGCGGTCAAGTTCCAGACCTTTCGTGCAGACGACCTTGCGACGCACGCGGCACTCAAGGCCGACTACCAGCTGCGCAATACAGGGGAATCGGAGTCGCAGCATGCAATGCTGCGGCGCCTCGAGCTTTCCCCCGACCTCCACACCAAGCTTGCCGAGCGCTGCCGCGCAAAGTCGATCGCCTTTATGTCCACTCCGTTCGACCCGGGCAGCATGCGCTTCCTGGTGTCGAACTTCCGCATGCCCTTCCTGAAGATCCCGTCGGGCGAGGTGACCAACCCGTTGATGCTCTTGGCAGCGGCAAAGACCGGGCTCCCGGTAATCCTCTCGACCGGCATGGCCGACTTGCAGGAAGTGGAAACAGCGCTCGGCGTTCTCGCTTTCGGATTCAGCGGGACCACCGCACGTCCGTCCCTGGCTGCGTTCCGGTCGGCGATTGAGCAACCGGACGCACGGCGCGAACTCGGCGAGCGTGTCATCGTCCTGCACTGCACGACGGAGTATCCGGCTCCGATCGAGGACGCCAACCTGCGCGCAATGGACACGATACGCGACACGTTCGGGGTGCGCGTCGGCTACTCGGACCACACGTCGGGTATGGTTGCATCGATCGCAGCGGTCGCGCGCGGCGCGGCTGTGATCGAGAAGCATTTCACACTGCGCCGCTCCCTGCCCGGGCCTGACCACGCTGCCTCCCTTGAGCCACGCGAGCTGGGGGACATGATCGCCAGTATCCGGCAGGTCGAGCGCGCGCTGGGTTCAGGCATCAAAGAACCATCGCGGTCCGAGCAGCGTAACCTGGCGATCGCCCGAAAGAGCCTGGTTGCTTCGACGTCCATTGCGCGCGGCGAAATCCTGACCGAGCGCAACCTAACAGTGAAGCGGCCGGGCAGTGGCATCTCGCCGATGGACTACTTCGAGCGCCTGGGAACGCCCGCGGTGCGCGATTATGCGGTGGAAGACCTGATCTGATGCGCATCGCGTACTTCGGCGATGGCCGCTGGGCGCGATCCGCTCTGCCGCTGATCGCGACGGCGGCGGGAGTCCAGGTCGCCGTCGTCGTGCCGCGCTACCACAATCCCGACCGCGAACTCATGCAGCAGGCGGAGGGCCTAGGCATCCCGACGCGTCACCTCCGTGACGTCAACTCGGCCGAGGCACTGGCTGCGTTGCGACCCTTCGGGGTCGACTTGCATGTGTCGATGTCATTCGATCAGATCTTCCGCGCTCCGTTCCTGGATGCAGCGGCCACCATCAACTGTCACGCCGGCGCCCTGCCCTTCTACCGCGGCCGCAACGTACTTAACTGGGCGCTCATCAACGGGGAAAGGACGTTTGGGGTCACCGTGCACCATGTCGATACTGGAATAGACACGGGCGACATCATCCTGCAGCAGCACATTCCGATCTCCGCGACCGACGACTACGCGAGCGTGCTGACCAAGGCTGAGGGGGCCTGCGCCACGCTCTTGCATGAGGCGGTGCTCCATATCGCCGCCGGTACAGCGAAACGCACGCCGCAGGCGAGCATCCATCCGGTCGGATTCTACTGCCCACGTCGCCGCGACGGTGACGAGTGGATTGATTGGCAGTGGCCGAGCGAGCGCGTCGTCAACTTCGTACGCGGCATCGCTCCACCGGCGCCTGGCGCGCGCGCCATGGTCGGTGACCAAGTCGTCGCCATCCTGCAGGCAGAGGCAATTCCTGGCGCGCCCGCATATCTGGCAACTCCCGGCGAAGTCGTGGGACGTCAGCACGGCAGCATCGTCGTGAAGACCGGCACGAGCAGCATCCGAGTCACCCAAATGGCGGCGGTCGAGGGCGGTGTCGTCGGCCCGGGTAGCACCCCGGCACTGGCAATCGGCAAGCGGCTGGTGGCGAAGACTCAGGACGCACCTGTTTCGAGGATCGCATGACAAGCAAGCCGATCCTCGTCACCGGCGCCGACGGCTTTATCGGCTCCCACCTCGTCGAACGGCTGCTCCGCGACGGCCATGCGGTGCGTGCCCTGGTCTACTACAACTCGTTCGGCTCGTGGGGCTGGCTCGACCGCACCAAGCTCGACCTCGGCAAGCTCGAGGTTGTCCCCGCCGACATTCGCGATGCAGACTGCGTGCGCTCCGCAGTGCGCGGCGCCTCCGCAGTGCTGCACCTTGCGGCGCTGATCGGCATTCCCTACTCCTATCGAGCACCGACGTCCTACGTGCAAACCAACGTCGTCGGCACACTTAACGTCGTCCAGGCGGCGCATGACTTCGGGGTCGAGAAGATCGTTCACACCTCGACGAGCGAAGTGTATGGAACCGCGCAGGCCGTGCCGATCAGCGAGGCGCACGCCCTGGTGGGGCAATCTCCGTACGCTGCGTCGAAGATCGGCGCTGACCAGATTGCCCGCTCGTTCTTTCTATCGTTCGGCGCGCCGGTGACGATCCTGCGGCCTTTTAATACCTACGGCCCCAGGCAGTCCCTGCGTGCGGTGATCCCAACCATCATCTCACAGCTCGCTCGCGGAATGACGGAGCTGAAGCTCGGCGCGTTGACGCCGACGCGCGACTTCAGCTTCGTCGACGATACCGTTTCCGGGTTTGTCGCAGCCCTGAAGAGCGACAAGAACCTAGGCGAGGTCGTCAACCTGGGCAGCGGCTTCGAAATTTCGATCGGCGACACGGCCAAGGAAATCGCCAATGTCATGGGCGTCCGGGCGACAATCGCCACCGAGATGGATCGCCTGCGCCCCGCCAGGAGCGAGGTCGAGCGGCTGCTTGCGGACAACAGCAAGGCCAAGCGCCTGCTCGATTGGTCGCCGCAATTCGGTGGCATCGAGGGCTTCCGCCGCGGCCTGGCGAAGACCGCGCAGTGGTTCCGCGATCCAGCCAACCTCGCGCATTACTCGCGTACGGATTACGCGGTCTAGTCCGAGGCACGATGCGGCGGACGATTTGCGCGGTGACTGGAGCGAGGAGCGATTACGGCCTCCTGTACTGGGTGCTGCGCGCCATCCGCGACGACGAGCACCTGCAGCTCCGGCTGCTCGTCACGGGCACACACCTTTCGCCCGAGTTCGGCTTGACCGTGAAGGCCATCGAGGCGGACGGCTTCGAGATCGCCGATCGCGTCGAGATGCTGCTGTCGGGAGATACACCGATCAGCATCGCCAAGTCGATCGGACTCGGCACGATGGGGATGGCCGAAGCCTTCGCGCGCATGAACCCCGACATGGTCTTGCTTCTGGGTGATCGCTTCGAGACGTTTGCGGCGGCGCAAGCGGCGCTAGTCCTGCAGCTCCCCGTGGCACACCTGATCGGCGGCGACCTGACCGAGGGCGCGTTCGATGATGCCATCCGCCACAGCATCACCAAGATGTCGCACGTGCACTTCGTCACCAATGCCGCGTCGGCGCAGCGCGTGCGCCAGCTAGGAGAGAACCCCGCGTCGGTTCACGACGTCGGCAGCCCCGGCCTGGACTACCTGCGGCGCGTCGAGCTGCTGGACCGCGGGGAACTCGAGCGCGATCTGGCATTCCGGTTTCGCGCCAGGAACGTGCTCGTCACGTTTCATCCGGAGACCTTGGCGGACCAGGCGCCGGCAATGCCCTTTGCGCAGCTGCTGACCGCCCTGGATCGGCTCGGACCGGAGGTGGGAATCGTCCTCACCGGACCGAACGCCGATACCCACGGCCGAACATTGTTCCCGATGATCGAGGCGTTCGTCCGCGAGCGGGACAACGCCCTGTTCATGAACTCGCTCGGCCAACTGCGCTATCTCAGCGTGATGGCGCAAGTCGACGCGGTCGTCGGCAACTCGTCGAGCGGAATCATGGAGGCGCCATCGTTGCAGAAGCCCACCGTCAACATCGGTGAGCGCCAGCGCGGCCGGCAGCAAGCGGCCTCGATCCTCAATTGCCTTGCCGCGGCCGACGCCATTGAGTCAGCAATCCGCCAAGCGTTCGAACTCGATTGCCGCTCGGTGGTCAACCCCTATGGGGATGGTCATACGTCGGCCCGCATCGTCTCGGCATTGAAGAACATCGCCGACCCGAAGGCGCTGATTCGCAAACGCTTTGTCGACGTCCATCAACCTGCCGAAGGCGCGAGGTAAGACGAGTAATGAAGGTCGAAGCGGCCGCGGGATCGCGCGCGCGTCATCCACGCCATCAGCTTGTCGACACGAGCCGATTTGCGCCAGGACTGAACGAGACGGAGGCTTTGTACGGTCTGCCGCCCGACGTCCAGTTCTGCCGGTCGTGCGTCATCTCCAACCAGCGCCCGAGTTCCTCCATCGAGTTCAAGCACGCCAAGGGTGAGAAGAAGTCCACAATCCGCTTCGATGCCCACGGCGTATGCGATGCATGTCACTTCGCCCAAAAGAAGGCTGGCATCGACTGGAGCAGCCGCGACCAGGAAATGCGAGCGCTGTGCGACCGCTACCGCCGCAACGACGGTCGCTATGACTGCATCGCCCCGGGCTCGGGCGGCAAGGACAGCTTCTATGCCGCTTGGCTGCTGAAGCACAAATACGGCATGCACCCGCTGACGATCACCTGGGCCCCGCACATCTACACGGACTGGGGCTGGCACAACCAGCAGTCCTGGATCCGAGCGGGTTACGACAATATCCTGCATTCGCCGAACGCGCGGGTGCATCGGCTGCTCACGCGCCTTGCGGTTGAGAACCTGCTGCACCCGTTTCAGCCGTTCATCCTGGGCCAGAAGAACTTGGCGCCCAAGGTTGCCCTGCTGCACGACGTGCAGCTCGTCTTCTACGGCGAGAACGAGGCGGAGTACGGCAACCCCGTGCGGGAGAACGAACAGGCTTCACGGGACGCACGCTATTTCAGCGCCGAGGGCCGCTCCGAGTTCCTCTTGGGAGGCGTTCCGCTGGCGCAGCTGGAGGCGGACTACGGCCTGGAGCCTGTCGACTACGCCTGGTACCTGCCGGCCGACACCAATGCGCTGCGCGAGTGCGGCGTGCAGATCCATTACATCGGCTATTACGAGCGCTGGCACCCGCAGGCGGCCTACTACCACGCGGTGCAGCACAGCGACTTCCGGGCCTCCCCCGAGCGGACGGTCGGCACCTACAGCAAGTACAACTCAATCGACGACAAGCTCGACGACCTGCACTACTACACTACGTTCATCAAGTTCGGCATCGGCCGTGCCACCTATGATGCCGCGCAAGAAACGCGCAACCAGGACATCACGCGCGACGAGGCCGTGGCGTTGGTGCGGCGCTTCGATGGCGAGTACCCTGAGCGCTTCCTCGATGAGCTGCTGCGGTACCTGTCGTTGCCTGTCGAGGAGTTCCCGGTCGCGTCGAAGATGTTCGAGCAGCCGGTCCTCGACCGTGCGTATTTCGACCACCTCTGCGATCGCTTCCGTTCCCCGCACATATGGAAGTACGAGAACGGCAAGTGGACCCTGCGCCATACGGCCTCGCAGCCATAGGTGAGCAACGTACGTCTCATTGCGCGCCTCGACATCAAGGCGCCGTACCTGATCAAGGGCGTCAACCTCGAGGGCGTGCGCAAGGTGGGCGATCCGCGCGAGTTCGCGCGCCGCTACTATGACGAAGGCATCGACGAGATCATCTACATGGATGCCGTTGCGTCCCTTTATCAACGCAACACCCTTGAAGACCTTCTCGCATACACCGCCGACCGTGTGTTCGTGCCGATCACTGCGGGTGGCGGCGTTCGCACCCTCGCCGACGTCGAGGGCCTGCTGCGCAAGGGTGCAGACAAGATCGCGGTGAATACCGCGGCGATCCGACGTCCCGAATTCATCGCCGAGGTTGCTCGGCGTTTCGGCTCTCAGTGCATGGTGCTGTCGATCGAGGCCAAGCGGCGGCCCACGGGCGGCTGGGAGGCATATACCGACAACGGACGCGAGCACAGCGGCGTCGACGCCGTGCAGTGGGCCCGGCGCGGCGCCGAGCTCGGCGCCGGCGAGATCCTGGTGACTTCCGTCGACCAAGAGGGAACGCGCCGCGGCTTTGACCTGGAGCTCTCTCGTCAGATCGCAGATGCGGTTTCGATCCCCGTGATGCTTTCGGGTGGAATGGGCAGCGGCGAGCACGCGATTCGCGCAGTCCGCGACGGGCGTGCCAACGCAGTGGTGATGGCCGACGTGCTGCACTATCGGCGCCTAGCCCTAGACGACGTCCGTCGGGAAATGGGCGCAGTGGAGATCCCCGTGCGCCGCGTCGCCAAGCGCGCTGTCGTCCAACCGGACGACCAGCGAGCAGTCGGCGGATGACGCACCAAGTGTCCCTCCTCGACTACGGCATTGGGAACCTTCGTTCGGTGCACGCAGCTCTGGCGCACGTCGGTGCCGGGGTCGAGATTGTCCGGCAGGAAGCGGAGATCGCGCGCGCCGAACGTCTTGTCGTACCCGGGGTCGGTGCGTTCGGCGATTGTGTGGACACGCTCGAGACGCTCGGCCTGTTCGGCGCCCTCGAACGCTTCCTGATGACGGACCGCCCCTTCCTCGGCATATGCGTGGGCATGCAGATGATGGTCGATTACAGCGAGGAGTTCGGCCGCCACAAGGGTCTGGGCGCGATTCGTGGCGTCGTGCGCCGCATCCCCGACGCCCCAGTTGGTGGCCCGGCATACAAAGTGCCGCACGTGGGGTGGACCCCCTTGCGGCGGCCGGAGGGCGCGGACTGGAGGGGCACCATCCTGCACGACTGCAGCGAAGACGAGTCGGTCTACTTCGTGCACTCCTATGCCGTCGTTCCCGAACGGGCGGCGAGCTCGCTCGCCGAGGCCGACTACCACAGCAATCGTATCGCGGCCGTGATTCACGATCGCAATCACTATGGTTGTCAGTTCCACCCCGAAAAAAGCGGCAGCAGCGGCTTGTCGATCCTCTCGCGCTTCGTCTCGTTGTGATCGTCGACAACAACATCGATCCATTGACCGTGGCAGAGACGTCGACGGTCCGGGAGACTCTTGCGCGCCTGAACGCGACACCCCATCTCGTCCAGGTCGTGGTCGACGGCGAGCGGCGCGTCGTCGGCATCGCCACCGACGGCGACATCCGGCGCGGACTGGTGCAGGGAGTCGGACTGGATTCACCCATCCGTGACTGCATGCACCGCAAGCCGATCGTGGCACGCGAGGTTTCAGCAGCGATTGCCATGCTGGATACCATCAGCGGCCGCCATCGCTGCGTGCCCGTGCTGGACGCACGGGATCGATTGGTGTGCATGGTCAGCGATTCGCCGGAGACGCCCGGTCTGCACACAGCCGTCATCATGGCCGGAGGTTTCGGCAGCCGCCTGGGCGAACGAACCCGCGCCACCCCGAAACCCATGCTCTCGGTTGGCGGCAAACCCATCCTGTGGCACCTAGTCCGCAACCTTGAAGAACAGGGCGTTCAGCGGGTGTTCGTCACCGTGCACTACCTCGGTGATCAGATTCGCAGCTACTGCGCCGGAGCCGGCTTTCGCGCCGCGATTGACGTCCTGACCGAGACCCAGCCGATGGGCACGGCGGGCGGCTTGTCGCTTCTGCCCCGCAACGTCGATGGGCCAATACTGGTGCTCAACGGAGACATCCTGACGCGCGCGGACTATGGAGCCATGATGGTGCACCATCAAACCAGCGGCCGCGACGCGACGGTGGGAGCGGCACGCTACGAGATCGACGTCCCCTTCGGCGTCCTCGATCTCGACGACCACGGCGACATCGTCGGCATCCGCGAAAAGCCCCGCTATTCGAACTTTATCGCGGCCGGGCTTTATGTCCTGGAGCCCTCAATCTACCGCTTGGCGCAGCCCGCAGTGCGCCTGGATATGCCCGAGTTGCTGCGTAGCGCGGTGCAACAGAACAAGCGCGTCGGCTTGTTTCCTATCCACGAGTATTGGCTCGACGTCGGACGCCCGGACGACCTTGGACGCGCCGAACTGGACGTTCATCAGTGGCACCCCAAGTGATGCCAACAAGAGCCCCCGTGCGTTGCGTCGTGCTGCTGAAGCAGAAGGTGAAGTTCCTCGACAACACCCTGCCGCTGCTGGTCGAGCTGCACGCAGCCGGTGTGATCGAGAAGCCGCTCATCGTCGTGGCACAACAGCGGCACCTGTCGCCGATCCGCCAGAACGTCACGTTGATGGCCGGCATTGAAGCGATCGGAGCAACACTGACGGCGCTGCCGTCGGGCAACGTCCTGATGCGCAAGCTGAAGGCGATCTGGCTGCTTCGCGTCCTCCTATTGCACCGGTGCGTGGCCATCGCCACGACCGAATTCGGCGGGCTCTTCGCCGTGCTGACGCGCATCAACCGGGCGATACATGGCGGCCGTTCGGTTTACTCCATGCTGAGCGTCATGCCGGAGTTCATCGACGCCCGCTTCCGTGCCGCCAATCAGGGATGGCAGGCAGATCGCGGCCGCAAGGCTGAGCTCGAGCCGAGCATTGCGGAGAAGATCGCGACCCTGCGCAACTACGACGGCGTCTTGACGAGCGAGCGGCTGGCGCACGCGCCCTCGGGCCCGACGCCTGTCTGGATCGGCTATCCGCGCATCCTGCCCGAATGGCTCCGCTTCTTGGATCGCACGCGGACGCGGCTGCTGGGACCCGACGTTCAGGCCCCTTATTTCCTGTTCGTCCTGCAGAACATCCTCAATCCGGATCCCGCCGCAGGCAACAAGGATACCGACGCGCTGGTGCGCGAAGTCCTCACCCTGCTGAAGCCGTTCTGCGACCAGATTCGCACCGTGTTCAAGCCGCACCCGGTGACCGACATGGCGCACCTACGACGCCTGATCGACGAGATCGGCTACTCGAACTACGTGATCAGCTACGCGCACCCCCTGCAGCTCCTGCGCGGCGCCCGCTTTGCGCTGGCCTACTACTCGTCGACGGTCTTGCTCGACGCGTTTGCGCTCGGCGTACCCACCATCGACCACGTCCGCTACTCGCCCGGTCTGGCCGCCGCCGCCGAGGGGAAATCCCTCCTGGCGCCCTTCGTGGACTATTTCTCCGACCTCCGCGATCCGGAGCGCTTGCGGACAAACGTCGCCTTGTTGCTTGCGAACGGTGAGCCGCCTGCACGGGAGCCCAAGGACCGCGAGTCATTCCGTATCGCTGAGGGCCGCGACATCGTACGTCAGATACAGGCCCTATTCGCCTAGCATGTCGAAACCGGCCACTACGCCCTTCCTGCCGTACGCCCGCCAGTCCATTACCGACGGGGATGTGCAAGCCGTCATCGACGTGCTGCGCAGCGATTGGCTCACCACTGGGCCGGGCGTTCCTACATTCGAGCGCGCGCTCGCCCAGGCGGTAGACGCCAAGGAGGCCGTCGCCTGCGCGAACGGCACCGCTGCCTTGCACCTGGCGCTGACCGCTTTGGACGTGGAGCCTGGTTCGGTCGCCGTGGTGCCCGCCATCACCTTTGTCGCGACGGCCAACGCCGCGCGACTAGTCGGAATGGAAGTCGTATTCGCCGACGTCGACGCGCGCACCGGCTTAATGACGCCGGAATCGTTCGAGGACGCGCTGCGGCGCGCGGCAGGGAAGCCAGTGCGCGTCGTGCTACCAGTCGATCTCGCTGGGCAAACGCCGGCCAAGGTCGAAATCGCCGCGATCGCGACACGGCGCGGGATAACCGTGGTGGACGACAGCGCCCACGCGGTCGGCTCGGCGTACGAGGCCGACGGCGCTTGGCACCCTGTCGGCAGCGCGCGTCACGCCGCCATGGCGTCGTTCTCGTTCCACGCCGTGAAGAACATCACAACCGGCGAAGGCGGCGCCGTGTGTACCAACGACGGTACCCTCGCGGCGCGCCTGCGACTCTTGCGCAACCACGGGCTGACGCGGGACGCCGCCGACTACGTTACGGACGAAGGCCGCAACTCGGCGCCGTCTTGGTACTACGAGTTGGTCGAGCCCGCGTTCAACTATCGCCTCACCGACTTTCAGTGCGCGCTGGGCGTCCACCAGCTGCAGCGCCTGCCGGAGATGCGCACCCGCCGCGCAGCGCTCGCCGACCGGTATGACCAGGCGCTCCGGCATATGGCGCCGGTGGTGCGCACGCCGGTGCGCGTGCCCAACTGCCGGCCGTGCTGGCACCTCTACGCCGTGCATATCGACTTCGCTGCCGCGGGACGCTCACGGCAGCGGGTGGTCGACATCATGCGTGCGCATGGGGTCGGCACGCAGGTCCACTACATCCCGGTGTATCGCCACCCTTACTACCAGCGGCACGGCGCCCCAACGAGGCTGCCGGGCGCAGAGGCCTACTACGCCGGCACATTGTCCCTGCCGATGTTCGCTTCAATGCGCGACGAGGACTGCGACCGTGCCGTTGCGGCGCTGGCGCGAGCTCTGTCCGCCTAGGCGATGGTCCCGGTCCCGGTGCCCCTCCAATCGCAGTCGCTGCCCTGGGCGATCCGCGTCGCCTCGCGCGCGGAAGTCGGTGGCGGACACGTGCGTCGTTGCCAGGCCCTCGCCGTGGAGCTCCGCCGCTCGGTGCGGGTGGAGTTCATCCTCGATCCAGGGTCGTTCGAGTGGCAACGCGAACTGTCGCAGCTTGGCTTTGGCGCACGGTTCGACAGCGGTGCGGAAACCGGACCGTGGGCCGGGTGCGTCCTGGATGGCTACACCTTCACCGCGGCGGACAGGCGACGCTGGCGACAGGCCGCGGCCTACCTCGCGGTCATCGACGATCTGGACGCCGCTCCCGACCACGCTGACTTCGTTCTGCGTACCTCTGCGCCAAGTGTGGCATATGGGGCGGGCGTTGCCGGAATCTCGTACGCCCTCCTCGCACCCCAGTATGCGGACGCACCGCTTCGCGAGCCAACGACAGAGCTGCGGCACGTCGTCGTGGCGTTTGGGTTGCGCGATTCGGCCGACGGGACGTCCACTGCCATCGCCGGCCTCCTGCAGGCCCGCGCCGCCGGGGTCGCGCCGCGAGTTACGGTAGTCCTGGGGTCGCACGCGCCTCATCTCGCCCGCGTCAGCGCCGAGCTGGCCAAGTCCTTCCCTGGTAGCGCCGAAGTCGTGACGACCCTCACCAACTTGCGCCCGCTACTGCTCAAGACCGATCTGGCGATCGGCAACGGTGGCGTCGGTCTGCTCGAGCGGATGGCGTGCGCGACACCGACGATTACCATCGTGTCGGCTGACAACCAATGGAGTAACGCCCGCGAGGCGGAGCGGGCTGAGGCCACGCTGCTGCTCGGGGATCTGGCCGACGCCACACCCAGCAACATTGCCGCTGCAGTCGTGCGCCTGGCGCGCGACCCGCAACACCGAACCACAATGGCTGCCAAGGCGCGCGCCGCAGTGGACGGACGCGGCGCACAGCGCGCAGCGTCCGCCTTGCTCGCTGCTGCATCCCGGGAATGAAGACAGCACGCGCCATCCGAAACCCGGCGCCGGCCCTCGGCTTGCAGGATGTCGAGCTTGCCTTCGTCGACAGCCGCGAGGTGTTGGACGCGGCCCGTCGTGCCGGTCTGCCGAGCAGCGCGGAGCTACGCAGCGTGGCTCCCGCGCTCCTGTTGGCCGGCAGCGCGAGTCCGGCCGAGCCCGCCGGAGTGATCCTGCACGATACCCTGGGCGAAGCGATCCACCAGTGCTCGCTCGATCTCTACGCAGGGTGCCATCTGGACACGGCCATCAAGGGCCACGGCATCGTGCTGGCGCAGAGGGTGCTGCGGGTCGGCGGCTTGGTGCTCAACGCGATGACCCTGCGCGCCGGCGATGCCGGCCGGCGCGTGGCCGTGCTTCTGCCTGCGAAGGAAGGCCTGCCGTACGCGGTCGCCCAGCGCCCGCATTGGGAGCGCCTGTTGCGCCAGGTCGCCCACGTGCAGACGTTTGAGGTTCCCGCAGCGGTCGCCGCAGCTGCCGGCCCGCAACAGGAGACGAGCCGGTTCTGGGATCGCCAGCGCCTCGGTCGCGGCGCCAAACTCGGTTTCCAGGCGACTTCCGGCTTCTGGCGCGATCGCTCCTTCCGCTCGCCGCGCGGCACCTACTTGATCCTGCGCGAGAATTCCCTGTTGCGCGAGGCCGTGACCAGCCTAGCCATGCGCGGCTACGGACTGGCCTGGCTGAGTCAATCTCAGACAATGGCGGCCGATCCGGAGCGCGAGCGCCTGGGGCGCCTGATAACCACGGTGATCGAGCACCACCTGCAACCGCTCGTACCGAAGTTCGTCTGGAGCGTCGTCCGCGCTGTGATCCTGGAGGACCTCCTAGAGGCCGCCGACCGCTACACCGGCGCACTGCATTGGTGGCGCACGGCCCTCGCGCAGCGGCCCCGCCGGTCGCTGCGCGGCGTGCTCACCAACATGCTGATGCTGCCCGAGACTCCGGCCCTCTTTCACGTATGCCGCAGCGTGGGCTTGCCGGTGATCGGTTTCCAGCACGGAACCGCGCGCGAAATCTCGCAGAACAATCAGCGCATCGAAGCGTACTTCGAGGGCAACACCGCGGACTACTTCTTCACCTACAGTCCGGCGGCTGCGGAAGTGTCTGAGCGGTCCCCGCTCAACTCCGCCAAGTGCGTGGCCGTCGGCATGCCGGCCGAGTTCTCGCGGTGTGCAACCTATCGTCCCTCGCGTGCCACGGCGCCGACCCTACTGGTGATCTCCTCGACCCTGTATGCTGGCCATGAGAGCCAGATGATCGGCTCGCGCGGCCTGAGCGACCTCGAGGCGGCGGCCAACGACGTCGCGCTGGTGGAACAAGTGCTTGGTGTCGTGCCGTTCCGCGTGGTCTTCAAACCGTACCCCGCGGTGCGCTACTGCGACCCTGACCCGATCCTGGTGGCCGCCGCTCGACACAAGAACGTCGAGGTATATGGCGGCCGTGACGACGTTTCATTCCTGATCCCGGATGCGGACATCGTCCTTTCCTCCCGCGCGACCAGCAGCATCGCCTGGGGCGCCGTCTCCGGCAGGCCCTTCATATTCCTCGATCATCCCCGCGACTTGCCGTTGTTTGCGAATGCGCGGCTCGCCTTCGACGAGGCCTTCTTCGTCTTCGATCGCGCGCAGCCGGGGTTCCATGAGGCATTGCGTACCCTCCTGATGCTTCCCCTAAACGAGATTCGTCGGCGATGGGCCGACAAGGCGGCACGCCGCGCGCAGGTGGTGGCGCACTACTTCGGGCACGTCGACGGCCGGTCGGGCAAGAGAGCCGCGGATGCAATCGTCGCCCTCTGATCTCTTGCGCAGTGCGGCCGCAATCCGCTTCGGGCGCCGCCGGATTGGCGTCGGCCAGCCTGTAGCCGTCATCGCCGAGATCGGCATCAATCACGAAGGCGACGCGTCTGTCTGCGCGGCCATGATCGAGGCCGCCGCACGCGCGGGCGCGGATGCGATCAAACTGCAGACGATGGATCCCGACCAGAACTATATGCGTGGGTCCGAGAGCTACCTTCTGTTCAGCCGCGCCGTGCTGAGCCGCGAGGACACCGCGGCCATGTTCGACTTCGCGCGCTTCCTGGGGATGGAGGCCTTCACTACCGCTGGCGACGCGCCGACGATCGATTGGATCGAACGCCTCGAACCGGCGGCTCACAAGATCTCGTCCGGCCTCCTGACGAACGTGCCCGCCCTGCAGCATGCGGCGCGCACCGGGCGCACCATACTGATGTCCACCGGAATGGCCGATTCTGCCGAGATCGACGAGGCAGTGGCCGCGGCGCGGGAAGCCGGCGCAATGGAGCTGGGCCTGTTCCAATGCACCTCGCTGTACCCCACGGCGCGGGAGTACCTCAACCTCGGCGCAATGCGCTGGATGGAAGCGCGCTACCGCGCTCCAGTGGGATTCTCGGACCATTCCGTAGGCACGTCGGCAGCGGCGCTTGCCGTCGCGGCCGGGGCCTGCATGATCGAGAAGCACTTCACCCTCGACACCAAGCGGCCCGGCTTCGACCATCACATCTCCCTGGATCAGGCGGGGATGGCGGAGTTGGTTCGCGGAGTCCGCGATGCGCACGTCGTGCTTGGTAGCTACGCCAAGACGCTGACGCAGCAAGAGCGCGGCCAGGCACCACGCTTCCGACGGATCATCGTCGCCGGGCGCGACATTGCCGCCGGCGAAACCTTCGAGGAGAGCAACCTGGCCCTGAAGCGTCCGCTGCCCGGCATGTCCGGTCTGGCGCCGCGCGATTGGGGCAAGGTGCTCGGTCGCCGCGCGCCCCTTGCCTTGCGATGCGACGACCCGGTCCCCGTGCATGTCCTCGAAGCCTGAAGCCACGCTGTTGATGACGTGCGTCGGCGGCGAGCTTGCGCCGCAGGCGTTGCAGTACATGCGCAACTCGACGCGCTACCGCATCCGAACCGTCGGCGTCGATGCCAGTCCGTCGGCGGTGGGACGGCACTTCTGCGATGCATTTCATGTCGTTCCGCGCGGCACCGAAGCCGGCTACGTCGACGCCGTTCGCGCGGTGGCCGAGCGGGAGGGCGTGCAGATCGTCCTGCCTTCGTCGGACGAGGAAGCGATCGCACTGTCCGCTGGCCGGGCGGCACTCGAGAAGGGCGGCCGCCTGCTGGCGTGCACCGACGCGGCGACCATTCGGGTGTTCTCCTCTAAGGCGGCAACGCACGCAGCAATCGCCCGGGCCGGGCTTGCCGTTCCAGAGTGGACCGAGGTCACCACCCTCGCCCAGCTGACCGTGGCGGTCGACAAGATGCTGCAGGCGCGTGGCGAGGCTGTGGTGAAGCCATCGGGCGGACGCGGTGGCCGCGGCGCTGTGGTTATCCAAAAGGATATCGAGGGTGTTGCGCCCCCTTTGCCGGGGGCGCGGGAGATCCACTGCGGCGTCACCTACTACCGCGAACACCTGCTGGCGCACAGCGAGTCTTCGTTGCCAGCGATCGTGATGCAGCGTCTCGAAGAGCCCGTGCACGACATCGACATGCTGGGCTGGCACGGCCAGCCCGTTCGCGTCGTCGCACGCAGACGGCTGAACTCGCAGCAGCCGAACGAAGGGCATACTGTCGTGAACAGTCCGGCACTCCTGCAACTCGGCCGGAGCCTGATCGAGCATTTCAATCTGAGCTGGCTGTACGACTGCGACGTGATGTTCGACGCGGCCGGCATGCCGTACGTCGTCGAGATCAATCCACGTCCGAGCGGCAGCGTCACCGTGACGATCTGCGCCGGCGTACCGCTCTACGACGACATCGTCGCCCTCGCCCGCGGCGAGGCCGTCGCCGAAGTGCCGTTTCCCGCCGGGCGCACCGTCGTTCCATATCGTGCCTTGCAACCGTCCTCGCGATGACTCCGCGCATCGTCATCCTCGAATCGATCCATGCTGACGGTGTCGAGTCCATGCGCGCATATGCCGAGGTCGACGTCCATCTGGGCCTTTCCCGCGCCGAGCTGCTCGACACGATTCCGGGCTTCGACGCCGCGGTAATCAAGAGCGTGACGTCCGTCGATACCGACCTCCTTCGGGTAGCCCAGCGCCTGCGGTGCATTGGCCGCGCCGGGGTGGGTACCGACAACATCGATCTGCGTGCGGTGGAGGCCCAGCGGATCGCCCTCATTACGACGCCGGACCAGAACACGGTGGCGGTGGCGGAGTTCACTGTCGGCCTCGTCGTCGTGCTGGCGCGCAACGTCGTCGATGCAGCAGCCGCCGTGAGACGTGGCGACTTCCGCCGCCAGTTGTTCGAAGGCCGAGAGATCGCCGAGATGACAGTCGGCATCGTCGGCCTGGGACGCGCCGGTATGGCGGTCGCCAAGCGCCTGCAGAGCTTTGGCTGCAAGCTGCTCGGACACGATCCGGCGCCGCGCGACGCGGCGGCGTTCGAACGCATGGGCGGGCGCATCCTGGCTTCGTTGAACGACGTATTCAAGCAGGCCGACCTGATCACCCTGCACGTGCCGCTGACAGAGGGAACGCGAGCATTGGTCTCGCGCCCGCTGTTGGTCACGGCGAAGCCAGGCCTGCTGCTGATCAACACGTGTCGCGGCGCCGTGGTCGATGACGCCGCCATGCTGGAGGCACTGAACGACGGCCGCGTCGCGCGCCTGGCCGTCGACGTCCTGTATCCAGAGCCGCCGTTCGACAAGACCTCCGGTACGTCCTATGCGCACCCCCTCCTCGGCCATCCGCGCGTTTTGGTGACGCCTCACATCGGCGCCAGCACCGCCGAGGGCCAGCGTCGCATCGCCTTGGAACTGGCGGACCGCATGCGGCCGATCCTCGCCAGCGCGGACGTCCGGCTGCGCGCCCGCTGATGCAGCGCGTCGTGGCTGTCATCCAGGCGCGCATGACGTCGACGCGCCTGCCTGGCAAGGTGCTGGTCGACATCGGCGGGTCGCCCGCCCTGGAGCACATGCTGGCCCGAGTGCGCAAGGCGACGTCCATCGACCACGTCGTCGTCGCTACGACCGCCAATGCGACCGACGATCCAGTGGTCGCGCTCTGCGAGCGCCTGGGCGTCGAGACGTTTCGCGGCGACGAGCACGATGTCCTCGGCCGGTTCGTCGGCGTTGTAGACCGCACCGGCGCACGCGTCGTCGTGCGCCTTACCGCGGATTGCCCGATGATCGATCCTGCGCTGATCGACCAGACGTTCGCGCTGTTCGACACCGACTCCTACGACTACACCTCGAACGCCAATGTACGCAGCTTCCCGGACGGCCTCGACTGCGAAGTATTCAGCGCCGACGCCTTGCGCCGCGCCGACGAGGAAGCGCGTCATCCATTCCTGCGCGAGCATGTAACGCCCTTCATTCGCGGATCGCATCCGCAATATGGCGCGGGCGGCTTCCGCGTTGGCAATCTGCTGGCGCCCGCCGACTTTGGCTTCGTCCGCTGGACGCTGGACACGCCTGCCGACCTCGCCCGCATCCGCGAATTGATCGCGCTGCTGCCCGCCGGGTACACCTGGATGCAGGCGCTATCGGCAGCCATGCGCGCGCCGCACCTGCTGGGAATCACGCAGCCAGCCCCTTCCTCAGCCATACAGGCCCGTCCATGACCGAAGCAGCCACCCGCATGCAAACAGGCCACTCCGTCGACGAGATCCGCGCCTTCTGGAACGGCCAGGCCGAACGCTACGGCGCCGACCTCAAGGCAACGATGTACGACCCACTCGCCAAGGAGCTGGAGGTCGCGGCTTTGCAGCAGCACCTAGATCGCAAGGTTCCGGCGCTAGAGGTCGGCTGTGGCAACGGCGTCAACTTGCTGCAGATGACCGAGTGGTTCGAAGCACCGCTAACGGGCGTGGACTATTCGGATCGGATGATCGCCGTCGCCAACGGTCTCGCTAAGGAGCGTTCTCCTCGAGTCCCGCTGAAGTTCGCCGTCGCCAGCGTCCTGGAGGACTTGCGCCACCTGGGTATGTTCCCCCAGATCTTCACCGTGCGGTGCTTGATCAACCTGCCTTCACGCGATGACCAAGCGCGGGCCCTCGCTAATCTCGCCGCGATCCTGCCGCCCGGCGGCGAGATCGTGATGATCGAGCACTTCGAGGAGGGTCAGGAGCGCATCAACGAGTTGCGCCAGTCCGTCGGCCTGCCGGCGATCTCTTACAAGTGGCACAACCTGTACATGCGCGAGAGCGATGTGCTGGCGCGGCTACCGGAGCAGCTCGAGCACGTCGAGACGGACCGATTCGCCAGCCTCTACTATTTGATCAGCCGCGTGTTCAACGCCTACGTCACGCCGGCGGACAAGGATCCCGACTATCTCGCCGAGATCAACAAGCTGTCGTGCCGCCTGCCCGCGGTAGGAGACTTCGCGCCGCTCAAGCTGATGCGGTTCCGCAAACGCAAGTAGTCTCGTGACAAACGCACGCACGCCCACGTTTGCCCGATCCAACGCACTCTATGAGCGCGCGCTCAAGACGATTCCTCTCGCCTCACAGACATTCTCGAAGTCGGCGATGAACTTCGTGCGCGGCGCTTCGCCCCTGTTTCTCGACCGTGGCAAGGGATGCCGAGTCTGGGACGTCGACGGCAACGAGTACATCGACTACGTGCTCGGCCTGATGCCCATCGTCCTCGGCTATTGCGATCCGGACGTCGACGCTGCGATTCGGGCGCAGCTGGAAAAAGGCATCATCTTTTCGCTCGCCACCGAACTCGAGGTGCAAGTTGCCGAGCGCTTGGTGCGCCTCATCCCATGCGCCGAGATGGTCCGTTTCGGCAAGAATGGATCCGACGCCACGTCGGCGGCGGTGCGGCTCGCACGAGCGCACACCGGCCGCGACCGCGTCATCGTGTGCGGCTATCACGGCTGGCACGACTGGTACATTGGCACCACGACACGGCACCTCGGCGTGCCGAACGCGGTGCGCGACTTATCGATCTCCCTCCCCTACGGAGACCTGCAGGTATTTGAAGACGTTCTGGCGCACAACCGGAACGACTTCGCCGCCATCGTCATAGAGCCGGTCGGGGGCCTCGGGGGCTCGGCGGAGTTCCTCAAGGGATTGCGGTCCCTCACCGAGCGCTACGGAGTCGTACTGGTATTCGACGAGATCGTCACCGGCTTCCGGCTCGACCTCGGCGGCGCACAGAGGTACTACGGCGTGACTCCTGACCTCGCCGCCTTCGGCAAGGCAATGGGCAACGGCATGCCGATCGCGGCCGTCGTGGGCCGCGGCGCGATCATGCGGCGCATGGAGGACATCTTCTTCTCGGGCACGTTTGGTGGCGAAACGCTGTCCCTTGCGGCGTCGCTCGCCACCATCGACAAGCTGGAGCGCACCAACGCCGTCGCTCGCATCCACGCCGTCGGCGAGCGCCTGATCGCTGGGATCAACGACATTCTCGCGCGGGCCGCAGTTGCGCATAGGATTGTGGTTCAAGGCATGCCCTGGCATCCGGTGATCCGGGTGACCGGTGGCGGCGTCCAGGATCGCATCGTCTCGAGCGTGCTCCGCCAGGAGCTTGTCGCCAACGGCGTCCTCGGCAGCGGCGTCATCAACATCGCCCTGACTCACGACGATCCCGAAGTGCTGCGCCTAACCCTATCCGCTTGGGAGCGCGCGGCCGCGGTGGTACGCGATGCCATCCAGTCTCCCGATCCGGCGCGCTTCCTGCGCGGACACCCGATCGAGCCCGTGTTCCAGGTTCGCTCCAACTAGCCTCCGTGCGCGTTCCCACAATCAATGGTGACGGTCCGGTGCGGCTGGCCCCGCTAGAGCCGGCGCAAGTCACCGAAGCCTACGTTGGCTGGCTCAATGACCCCGTGGTCACACGCTTCACGGAAGTATCGGCCGGCCAGACGCTGCAGAGTGCGCGCGCCTATGTCGAAAACACGGTCACTTCGCCCGATAGCGCACTGTGGGCCATTCATTTCGATGGAACGCACGTCGGCAATATCCGCCTGACCCACATCCGTCGGCGGCACGCTCGCGCCGAGGTGGCGCTGATCGTCGGCAGCAGGCCGCACTGGGGCCGCGGAATCGCAAGCGCGGCAGTCGTGCTTGTGACCGACTTCGCTTTCGCGTCGCTCCGCCTCCACAAGCTCAGCGCGGGAATCTTTGCGCCCAACGTGGCCAGCCGCCGCTGCTTCGAGAAGGCGGGGTATTTCCACGACGCCATTCTCAAGGACCATGCCTGGTTCGAGGGAGCGTTCTGCGACGTGTTACAGATGGCGCGCCTCGCCCCCCCGTCATCCCCCTCCTCGCCTCACGCACCAACGGAAGCCAATCGATGAAGAAGCCGCGCATCTTGTTCGTAACGTCCCGGGGCATGCCGCCCGAGCACGCAAGCAAGATCACTGCCGGCATCGACGGGGCGGAGTTTGCCTATTGTCCCGATACCCTGGAGGCCATCCAGGCGGCGCTGCCCGACATCCATGGGCTGTTGAACTGTCCGCGCAAACTCTTCAGTCCCGACATCCTTAGCCTGGCGGGCGACACGCTACGCTGGGTTCACCTCGGCGGCGCCGGCTGCGAAGAGTTCATGATTCCGGAGTTCGTCGAGAGCGACATCGTCTTCACCAACGGTCGGATCATTCAGGGACCCGAAGTCGCGGACCATGCGCTGGCGCTTCTGCTGTCACTGGCGCGCAACATCCACCTCGTGCTGCGCAACGCATCGGCGTCGCAGCCGCGGCCGCTCGAGTTGTATCGCAAGACGATGTTAGTCATCGGAGTGGGCGGCATCGGCCTCCTCGTCGCCGAACGCGCGCGCGCATTCGGGATGAAGGTGCTGGCGGCCGACGAGGACTACGTCCCGATGGTGAGTGCCATCGAGCGATTCATCCCACTCGATCGGCTTTCCGAGGGCTTGGCTGCGTCTGACGTCGTCGTCATGGCAGCGCCGAACACCCCGCGCTCCATGCGCATGATGGCCACGCCGCAGTTCGCCGCGATGAAGCGGGCGGCGCTCTACGTCTCCGTATCGCGCGGTGCGAATACCGATACCGAGGCGCTGCTTGCCGCTTTGCGGGCGAAGACCATCGCCGGCGCGGGCCTCGACGTGACCGACCCGGAGCCATTGCCGGCGGATCATCCGTTGCGGTCGATGGACAACGTCATCATCACGCCGCATATCGCAGGCCTTTCTGACTACAACCGCGAGCGGAGCGCCACGCTCATGCGCGCCAACATTCAGAGGTTCGTCCGCAACGAGCCGCTCTACAACGTTGTCGACAAGGCGCGCGGATACTAGGGGGTTTCAGAATTCCATGGCTTTGACGCTCGTCCATCCCGCCGTCGCCGCCAAATGGGACAAGGCATTCGCCGACGGCATCGCCGAAAAGCGTTACCCGTCCATCGACCTGGTGCGCCTGGAGCGCTGGTTCTTCGGCGCCCAGCCCGGCCTGGCGCTTGAGTACGCGTTCGGCGCCGGCGTGAACCTCCTGCACCTCTTGGAGCGCGGCTACACCGTCGAGGGCCTCGACGCGTCGGCCAGCGCGGTCAAGATGGTCGAGCGCAAGCTCGACGCGCGTCCTGACCTGAGGCAGCGTGCGCGCCTGAGCCAGGTGGACGTCAGCGCCACGCGCCTTTCGTTCCCCGATGCACATTTCGACTACGTCGTGTGCATGGGCGTGCTGTCGCTCCTTGCCTCCCGCGAACGCGTCGAGACTCTGCTGCGCGAATTCTTCCGGGTCGCCAAGCCGGGCGCCAAGATCATCGCCGACATCAACGGCCCGAACGCCGACTTCGCCCGCAACTGCAAGGTGATCGGCGAGGACACCTACGAGTTCCGCGGACTGAGCGGCAAGGAAGAGCCCGTGCCGACGTACTGCCCGCCGGACGGGCAGAAGCTGGCAGCGTTGCTGCGGAACGCAGGATTCGTGATCGACGACATCGGCTTCACCTCGCACAAGTACTTCAACAGCGAGATCACCGAGTTCATCGTCTGTGCCCACAAACCCTAAGCCCTCGCGCATGACGTCGGCCGGCGCGCTAGCGCGCGTCGCCGCCATCTTCGCGCATCCAGACGACGAGGTGCTCGGCTGTGGCGGCGCACTCAGCCTGCATGCGCGTCGGGGCGACGAGGTTCGCATCCTGATCCTGGCGACCGGCCTAACGTCGCGCGGCAAGACCAGCACGGCGGCAATCCGTGCCTTGCGTCGCGAGGCGGAAGAAGCTTGCGCGATCTTGGGCGGTCGCAGCGTCGAGTTACGCGACTTCCCCGACAACGCGATGGACTCGATTCCGCTCCTGAAGGTGGTGGCCCGCGTCGAAGCCTTCCTCGCAGATTTTCCGGCGACCCGCATTTACACCCACCACGGCGGCGACTTGAACGTCGACCATCGCGTCACCCACCAAGCCGTCGCGACCGCAGCGCGCCCTCTGCCGGGAGTTCCCGATCGCGTCGTGCTTGCGTGCGAAGTCCCATCGTCCACCGAATGGGCGCCCGCCACGCTGCCCCCCTTCATCCCGACAGAATTCCTCGACCTCGAAGACGCCCTGACCGCCAAGGTGGCCGCAATGCGCGCCTATCGCGGCGAGTTGCGCAAGTGGCCGCATCCGCGTTCGGCCCAAGGCATCGAGGCCCTGGCACGCTGGCGCGGCGGCCAGTGCGGCCGTGAGGCAGCCGAAGCGTTCGTGACGGTGCGTCGCGTCGGAAGGATCGGCGAGCCCTGACCGTGGCGTCGCTTGGTCTCGGCGCGGTCCAGTTTGGGCTCAACTACGGCGTTTCCAATCGTGTCGGCAAGCCGGCGCAGGCCGACGTCGCCCGGATGCTTGCAACGGCTGCAGCCGGCAACATCTCAGTGATCGACACGGCGCCGGAGTACGGCGATTCGGAAGCGGTCATCGGTAGTTCCCTGCCGGCACGGCACACCTTTCGTCTGGTCACCAAGACTCGCCGCGTGGCCGCGGCCAGCATCGGTGATGCGGAAGTGGAGAATATCCACAGGGACCTCGACGCGTCGCTCGCGCGCTTGGGACAATCGAAGATCTTCGGAGTCCTGATTCATCACGTTGCAGACCTGCTGAAGCCGTCTGGCGAACGCTTTGTCGGCGCGCTGGAATCGCTCAGAGCTTCCGGACGCGTCTCTGCCATCGGCGTCTCGGCCTATGACGGCAATCAGATCGACGCCGTGCTGCGCCGATTCCGACCCGACATCGTCCAGCTGCCCTTGAGCGCACTCGATCAGCGTCTAGTGCGCAGCGGTCACGTCGCGAAACTCGCCTCCATCGGAGTGGCGGTTCACGTTCGATCAGTGTTCCTGCAGGGCGCCCTGTTGATGCGCCCCGAGGAGTTGCCGGCCCATCTGTTGGGCGTTCGGCCCTATGTGGAAGCCTTTCGCAAGGCGGGCGAGTTCGCGGGTCTGTCGCCCCTTGCGGCCGCGCTGTCCTTTGCGCGCAACGTCGGCGGCGTCGACACCGTGCTGGTTGGCGTCACGACGACGCAGGAACTCAGGCAGGTCCTGGACGCCTGGGATACCGCCGGGCCGAACTCGCCAAAATTCGACCTGCCCGAACCGCCGCCCGACGAGGCCCTCATCGATCCGCGCCGTTGGCGCACGGCCTGAGTCAGGGACGGCCATCGCGATCCAGATGAGAATAATGAAGGGGGCCTAGCTTGATCTATTTGCGATTCTATTGGATACGCGTCGTTCTGTCGGTCTTGCTCGGCCGATGGATCCTGCGCCTCCTTCCGGCAAAGCTGCAGACGAAGATCTGGTACAAGATTCACGGGCCGGTCCGGAACCGTGAGGCGGCCCCGCTCGGCAAGCGCGAGTACACGCTTGCCGCCGTCATCATGAAACGCGTCCCTAAGCTCGATCGGCCCTCGTCGATCCTGGAGTTCGGCACCTCGGCAGGCGCCCTCAGTCAGCGGCTGCTGCACTTCGTCGAGGTCGCCAACGGCTCCGACAAGGTCTGGCACTACGGCTTCGACACGTTCGAAGGCATGCCGGCGAGCAACGACAAGGCCGACTTCGTCTTCGAAGGCATTGGCGTCAAGCAGCAGGACTGGACGACCGGTAGCTTCGCCGCCAACGAAGAGGACGTGCGTAAGCGCCTCCAGGAACATGGCTTCCAGAACTTTACGCTGTTCAAAGGCCTGTTCAGCGAGAGCCTGACCGACACCGTCATTGCCGAAATCGCCAAGCGCCCGCCATTCCTGGTCATTGTCGACTGCGACTACTACTCCTCGACGGTGGACATCTTCCGCCGGATCCTGCCGATCGTCCCGAACGGCTGCGTCTTCTATTTCGACGACACCTACCTGAACTACTTCTCGTCGCTGTCCGGCGAGCTGCGCGCAATCAAGGAACTCAACGAGGGCAAGTTCGGCGCGGGCTATGAGTTGGTGGAGGCTTACGACCTCGGGTTCCACGGCCGCCGCTTCTACTACTTCGTGTCGTCGCGCGCCGGCCTCGCTGCGGCGGGCACTTCGGCCGCGGGCCGGCTGGCAGTGAGTGACTGGGTTTCGCCGGGAGCGGCCTAAACCCTACCCACTGTAGATTTGAGCATCTGAAATGTGTGGTGTCTTCGCGTTGTTCCTGCGCCGCCCCCTGACAGAGAGGGATGTCGTGGTTGGCCGCGAAGGAACTGCGAGCCTCGCGCATCGCGGCCCGAATAACGGCGGCGAGTGGCTGGATCGCCGCGCCGGCGTCTACCTCGGACACCGGCGGCTCTCGATCATCGACCTCTCTGCCTCGAGCAACCAGCCATTGGCGCGCGACAGCCACGTCATCTCGTACAACGGCGAGGCCTACAACTTTCCCGAACTGCGTGCCCGGCTCGAGGGCCTCGGCGCCAGGTTCACGACGACGGGCGATACGGAGGTCCTGCTCGAAGCATGGCGCCATTTCGGCCCGGCGTCCCTCGATGTCATCGACGGCATGTTTGCGTTCGCTCTTTGGGACGGCGAGGTCGGGTGGCTGGCCGTCGATCGGTTCGGTGAGAAGTCGCTCTACCTGGCGGACACCCCCGACGGGTTGTACGTCAGCTCGGAGCTTCGGACTCTCGTCAAGCTCCTCGGCCCGGAGACCAATGACCGTTGGCTGCTTCCGTTCCTCTCGACCGGGTCGGTGCTCGCACCTGACACCGCATACCGGAACATCACCCGTATTCCGCCCGGAACCATTCTCAAGGTTGCGCGGGGCCGCATCGTTTCGCGCCAACGCTACTGGACCCCGCCGCGCGGGGAGCCGGGTCGTGGCAAGATCCATCCGCTGACCGAATCGCAACTGGATCGCATCCAGGAGACGTTGGCGGACAGCCTGCGCGCTCGGCTCGCTGGTGACGTACGGTCGTGCATCTTTCTTTCGGGTGGCGTCGACTCGTCGCTGATCGCCGCCATGATGGCGCGTGACCTGGGCCAGACGCCGGATTGCCTGACCGTAAGCTTTCCGACCGGAGCCACCCACGATGAGGCGGCTGCATCGCGTTGGGTTGCCGCCGCCCTTGGACTGCCGCACAGCGTCGTCGTCGCTGCCGACAACGAGTACCGCGAACCGGCGAGGTACCAGTTTGGGATGTTCGGGCAGCCGAGCGACAACATCACCGTCGGGGCGGCGGAGCAGATGGGCGCGGTCGCCGTTGCACAGGGATGCACGTTCGGCATCGCCGGCGTCGGAGCCGACGAGGTCTTCTACGGATACATGAAACACCAACTGCTGTTCGCCCGGCGGTTCTTCCTGAACCTGCCGGAGAGCCTGCGGTTGGCGCTAACCACAGCATCCGCACCGGTGAGTTGGGCAAGCTCCAAGGTCACCGCCTTCCGTGGTGTTTGCGGAGTTCCGGACGCCGAACGGTACCTGGCGGTCAAGAACATGCCAGGCTATGACATGCTGCGCAGGGTCCCCGGAGTCCAGGAGTGGGCGCAATTGGAGTACGGCGCAGCAATCGAACCGATCGAATACGCCGTTCCGCGCTACGACCTGGAACGCGGCATGCCCAACTCGCAGCTGGTCGCCGCCGACGTCGGGTTCATGCGCGCCAGCTTCGAGATGCGAACGCCGTTCCTCAGCGCCAAGCTGGTCGAGCTCGTAGCGACCTTCGACCCGCGATCCCTATTGGCGTTCGGTCAGAAATCGACGCTGCGCCGCCTATTGGCGCGCTATCTGCCGGAGCGGCGCAATGACCAGAAGCGGGGATTTTCCGCGCCGCCGGATCAGTTCTTGGCGCACTACCACGCCGTTCCCGAGGTTCACGGCGTGCCCCCACAGGTGGCGGAGGCCATCTGGCGCCGGCGCGACGAATCGCGCGGCTGCCGGCAGATTGCCGTCCGGCTCGTCCTTGCTTCCGAGCTGCCGGCTTGGCTGAGCGAAATGCGTCGCAGCGCCGGCCCGCGTCTTTCAGCGGTCGGCCAGGTCGCGTAGGTGGCGGCTAGCGCGGCAGGAGAATGCGCCGCATGCCCTTCCACCCTCGTCGCAGATAGAAGCGCGCTTGGTCCACGCGGTTGTATCGCCAACCGGCGCGGCACTTCGCGCAGTCTGGATCGTCGCACAGCGCGGTTCGGGGGTCGCGCGTCAGGACATCCCGTTCCAGTGCATGGGCGATTGCAGCGTCGACAGCGAGCGAGTATGCGCCGCCTACATTCCCCGTCGCCAGAGCTTCGCCCTGCGCATAGTGGGAATATAGTTTCCAAAAGCCGCGACTGCAGCCGCCGGGCGCGCTGATCCGATGGAGCTTCGTTTCGGCGCCCGTGCGGCAGTACACGCCCTGCCGATTTGGGCGTGTGGTCAGCGATGCGAGCCCGAGCACCCACTGCGTCCAGTGCACCGTGGTGAATCCGGGGCTCTCGGTCGTGCAACCAATGATCAGCATCCGCCCACCCGCTTCGACCAGCTTGCCGATCGGCAGGTAGGGCGGGTCATCCGGTCCATGCGAACCGCACAGGAAACTTGCCTTGCTGCCGATTGCGGCAAACGAATTGACCGGGTGGGCGCTGCGAACCATCCCCGGATGGTCCAGGAATAGCTTCGCCAGCGGTCCGCTCGTCGACGGCGTGTTGGCGTCGAAGAAATTCTCGGGACGAATTCCCGCGACTGCGAAGGCGGGCGTGAACGTCAGCGTCATGATCGTGCCGCTTGGCCCAACCAGGCCAAGAAGCAACGCGACGAATGAGTCGCGCATCTTGAATTCGGTCCGGCCTACCGCGCCCAGATTGGCGCGCAGCAGCACCGTTGCGCCTTCAGAAACGCCCAGCGCGCGCAGCTGCGCAGCTATCTGTGCCTCAGAAAATGGCATGCCCACAACCTCGTCGTCACGCGCACTCTAGCGTCATGGTATTGCCCCCCGCGATTCAAGTTTCTTGCGGCTGCCGAGCCAAGCCACGTGAGTGAATCGGCAAGCTTCGCGGGCTTCGGACGCCGATGCATCACGCCGCGCTGGTCGAGTCCACTGGCAGGATTCGCGCGCGAGCGGTGGAACCTGGTGGTGCGGGACGACTTGTTTGTCCGCGCCCTCGCGCTGACGACGGCAACCAGCCGCATTGCGATTCTATCGGTCGACATCATCTGGCTGCCCCGCGCGCTCGTTGACCGAGTCCGCAATTGGGCTGCGCGGGAGTTCGGTCTGCCCGCCGCGCACTTGATGATGGCGGCGACCCACACCCACAGTGGGCCGGAGATACGCGAAAACAGCTTCTACCAGCCGAAGGTCGACTTCGTGGCGCGCGCCGCCGTCTTCACCGCTTGTTGCGAAGCGTTGGCGGAGGCATTCGCCGCCCTCCAGCCCTCCGAGGTGACAGCCGCCAGCGGATCGTTTGCGGGTGCTGTGAACCGCCGTAAGCAGGTGGTTTCGGCCGACGCGCTGCGCCACGGCCGCTGGCGCCGCGAGACGCGCAACCTTCCCAACCCTGGCGGGCCGCGGGACGCTACTTGGTCCGCATTGTGGGTGACGCAGCGCGACCGCACGATTGCGGTCGTGAACTTTGCCTGCCACCCCACGTTTCTCCGCGGCGAGGAAGTATCCGCAGATTTTCCAGGCGAGCTCGTACTGCGGCTGCGCGAGAGCGGCGTGGAGGACACCCTCTTTTTGCAGGGGTGCTCCGGCAACGTCGTTCCCGACTCGGTGCGGGCCCGACCATTCCCGATCGGCAACCCGTGGCAAGCGCTTGCATGGCTCTCTGATCGCCAACAGTTCATCAAGCCCGCTACGACGGCGGAGGCTGAAGACCTTATGCGGGCATTCGCGTCTGGCGTCGCCGAGCGCATTCTCGCCGCCCCCCGCCACCTCGTGGGCGCACTGACGTTGGCGGGGCGCGAAGTCGCCGTGCCTCTCGCCGTCGACCCCGCACCGGACGTCGACCCTTCGACGGAACGGTTCGCGCGCGAGTACGCAACCTGGTGTGAGGCCAAGGACCTTTCCGCGTCTACGTCGGAAGCGTTCCACATCCAGCGCTTGGACCTCACGCCTACGCACTCCCTGGTGGCGTTCGAAGGCGAAATGTTCGCCGAGTACGCATGCTGGCTGCGGTCGCACTTTGCGCGGCGTCCGTGGACGGCGGTGGTTGGCTGTGCGAACGGCTTGGTCGGATACCTGCCGACGCGGACCGCCTTGGTGGAGGGAGGATACGAGACACACCGCGCGCAGATGATGAGCGGCCTGCGCGGCCCCTTCGCCGCCGACACCGAAGAGCGTATTCACTCTGCCCTGCGTAGCTTGCTCGAGGAGCCGAGTCGGGCGCTCGCTTGAGGGCTGTCGTGCTATGCGCGCTTCAACCTGCGAAGCACGCCCGCGGCAAAGGTGCGGCCGACGCGAAACGGCCGGCCGTTGTTGCGCCACAGCCCCAGCCGTGCGGTCTGGAAGAAGGCAATGCGACCTGCCTCCGTTGCAGTGAAACGCACATTGGATTGCAAGGTGCTGGCGCCCCAATCGTTCTTGAGCAGGAACGCAAGACTGTCACTGCCCATGCGGATCTCGGGCTCCTTGCCACCGCTGGCGACGGAGACACCGTCGAGCGGGCTAAAGATCACGTCCACGTTGAGGTCCGTTAGGTACACCGGCACCGAGGGGAAGTACCGCTTGAGGAGAGGGCGCCAGACGGAATGCAAGCCATGAAACGCCTTCATTCTGGCGACGTACGCCTGCCCGAGTCGCTCCAGGTCGGCCACCGGCACAACGGCCGACGTGCGCAGCGGGGGTTGCGCGGTCTCGTCGCGTTCGTACCGCTGGAGTGCGCTCGTGCTGTCGTGGGGCTGGGTGGGGTCCCACCGGTCTCCCGGATACAGGACCACCGGCGTCGCTTCGGTATTCTTCGCGATATAGTCGAACGCCGTGCGGATTCTGATCGCGCCCGCGTTCAAGTACGCATTCTCCTTGTGGGAGAATCGCATGAAGCTGGCGCACGGAACGATCACGCGCGGACGCACCGCGTCGGCAACCTCTTTGATCTTCTCGAGGGTTCCGCGATCCCACGCGGTTAGCGCGGCATCGCCCGGCTTCCCGCTCCAGTTCGCATAGCTGAATTGCTCGAAGATGACGTCGACCTTGCCGACGTCCCGCGCCATCCCCTGCACTTCCTCGGCCGACCGCAGCCACACGTCGTTCAGGTTGAGGATGCGCATCCCGCCGGTCTCGATGAGCATCCACGAGTCGTCGCCGTTGCCGTGCGGAGCGCACGTAACGGCAAAGCCGGGCGCGACTTCATAGGGTCGCTTCGACTCGAGCTCGACGACCTTGAAACCCGCGCCCTCGCAGTACTTGGCGACTTTCCGGTCGGCAGTGCGCTGGAACAGCACGACGATGCGGCGACGGTCGGCCTCCGGAATCATGCGAATCGTCGGCGGCGAAAAGTGGTCCGGGTGCTCGTGCGAGTACCAAATATGTGTCACGCGCGCGAATTCGGCGGCAGTGAACACCGTCGGCGAGAGCAGGTCGTAGCCGTCATTGAACACCGAGCCTACCAGCCATGGGTCCGCGAGCAGCGACACGCCTGCGCCGCGCAGCACGAAACTCGCGTGGTTCACCCACTCAAACGATACGGCCGGACTCGTTCCCATGGTTCATTCCAACAATTGCATTCGAGGGCGCCGCGTTTGACCTCGCCGACCAAAATTACTGCCACATTTGGCCTACTAGGGGAACCGGCCCAGCCATCGCAGGCATTTGGCGGTGACCGGGCACAACCGGCAAGTCGCCCGTCCGGCAAATGCAATACCGGCCAAGGTGGATGGTGCGGCGCATTGCCGTATCTCATTATGCTGCGTCACGCTTCGGGTCGGTTGTTCCGAGCGGCTTCGTCGACGTCGACCTGTTCCTTTTGATTTCCGGCTTATCACCAGCCGGATGCGATTGCAGCGGGACGAGAACCACCTCGGCCTGGAGGTCGACGGCTCCGGTAAGCCCGGGGGCCACATCGGCACTAGCATCTGCCCTCGCGCAGACCGTGGACCAGCTTCGCGCCGACGGCGTCCGCGCCTGGATCGTGCGGCAGGCGCCGGTCCTCAGCTTCGATCCGGCGCGAAACCTGGCGTTCGTTGCGGCCAGGCGCGTCAACGATGTTTCCGGCGTGGGACTTGCCCTGGCGGAATTCGTCGCCCAACACGGCAAGGAAGTGCCGATCTTCGCCGGCTTCGCCGGCATCCCGCGCCGGGGTCGAGTTCATCGATCCCCCCACAAGGCTGTGCGGTCAGAATTCGCTGTGTCGCACTGGCGCGGACGGGCGCTCGCTCTACTTTCGACGACAACCACTTGTCGGTCTTCGGGGCTTTTTCGGTCTCGGACCTGTTTGGCCCTGTCTTCGAAGCGAGCCGCGAAACTCGAGTCTGGCGGTTCCCGGCCGCTAGCCCCGGCCCGCGGGGGCCTTTAGATTGCCTGCGGTTCGATTGACACCCGTTTGCTAGCACCCTAACAATGAAACCGCTTAGCAATGCGAATTCGGGGCCGCGACCCAGCGTTCTGGCGAGCGTAAGACGGTCGTCACCTAAAGAGCAGAAGGAACCACGATGAGCCTGATGGCTCGCATTGGCTTTGCGCCCCGCGCACGCACTACTCCCGCCCGATACGTCCAGACGCGCGCGGTTGGAAGGCCTGCTCCCCGGAACAGCCCCCTCGATCGGCTGTGGCGATGGATCGTTCGCGCGGTCTACCAGCGCCCGGCGATGTCGGCGTTCGCGCACGATATCATTTCCGCCCCGCTCCCCGTCGCCGTCGGCACCGAAATCATTAACATCTGCAATGCCGACTGCAGCTTCTGCGGTTATGGCAAAGGTGAGGACGGCAAGGGTGGCGACCCGCGAGTCAAGCAGAAGCTGAACCCGGAAGTCTTCACCCACGCGCTGAAGCTGTTCGATGCGGCTGGCGGTGGCGTGTTCACCCTGTCGCCGATCCTCGGCGAGGTGTCGGTCCACCCGCGTTGGCTCGACATGGTGCGCGAGGCGCGCAGCTTCCCGAATATCAAAGGCGTCAGCTGCTTCACCAACGGAATCCTGCTGGACCGCTTCGGCTCCGACAACATCCTGAAGTCCGGCCTGACCAACATCAGCTTTTCGACCTCGCTCACCGGCCGCGAGGCATACAACCGCCTCTACGGCGTCGACAAGTACGACACGGTCGTCAACAACCTGTTCGACCTCCTCGAGACCAATAAGCGTCTCGGCCGGCCGGTCCACATCACGGTGCTGCTGCGCATCGATAAGCCGTTCGCGAAGTTCTTCGCGTCGGACATCTATGAGCGCCTGTGTTCGCTGATGAATACGCGCGACATCGAGATCCTCGACGACGCCTGGGACGGCTACAAGGGCCTGATCAAGCAGGAAGCGCTGCCGATCGGCCACAAGTTCAAGGACAACTATCCAGACAAGTCGGTGCCCTGCTACGCGATGTTCCGCAAGCTCGAGATCATGCTGGATGGTACCATCCAGGCCTGCGCGTGCCGCATCGAACCCGAGCTATGGGGCGGCAACATTCTTGACCACAAGACGTTGCACGAAGCCTGGCGCGATCCGGGACTCGAACGCCTCCGCAACGACTGGTTCGAGGGCAAGCTCCAGGACTGCTGCAAGACCTGTGAGCACTACATTCCCTACACGAATCTACTCCGGCCCACGGAACCGAAGCGCGTGGCTCGTCACGCACTCGGCCGCGTCAAGCGAGCCGTGCTGGGATCGACCCGCCAACCCATACAGTTCTGAAACGTCGACATCGTGAGCGGTGCCATTCCCCCGGTCGGCGTCATAGGCGCCGGCCACTGGGGCAAGAACCACTTGCGCAATTTCGCCGCGCTGGGTGCCCTTGCCGCGTTCGCCGACGCTGATGCGGCGACCGTCAGCGGCCTTGCCGCCACCTACCCCAACGCCAAGACGTTCGTCGGTGGCGAGAAGCTGATCGACTCAGGCATCGTGAAGGCGGTGGTGATCGCTTCGCCGGCGGTCACCCACGGCGCGCTGGCGCGCCGCGCGCTGGAAGCCGGCCTGCACGTGTTCGTCGAAAAGCCGCTGTGCCTGGACGTCGCCGAGGCCGAGAGCCTGCGCGATCTCGCCAACCGCAACGGCCGGGTGCTGATGGTCGGGCACCTGCTGCTCTACCACCCCGCCTTCCTCGCCATGAAGCGGCTGGTCGACACGGGCGTGCTGGGCGACCTGCGCTACATCTATTCCAACCGCTTGAGCCTGGGAAAAATCCGTCGCGAGGAGAACGCCCTGTGGTCGTTCGCCCCGCACGATATCTCGATGATCCTGGCGCTCACCGGCCAGCTGCCCTCGAAAGTGGTCGCCACCGGCGGTCACTACCTGGACAGCAAGGTCGCCGACACCACGCTGTCGCACCTGACGTTCACAACCGGCGTGCAGGCCCACGTGTTCGTCTCTTGGCTCCACCCGTACAAGGACCACCGCATGGTGGTGGTGGGGTCCAAGGCGATGGCCGTGTTCGACGACACCCGTAAGCTTGCCGAAAAGGTCCAGCTCTATCGCCACGGCGTCGGCTGGAACGAGGATCTGCCGGTGGTGTCGCGGGCCGAAGCGGAGCCGGTCGCCATCGAAGACACCGAGCCGCTGCGCGTCGAGTGCGAGACGTTCCTGAAGTGCGTCGCCACTGGTTCGCGCCCGACGTCCGACGCCGAGGAAGGCATTCGGGTGCTCCGCGTGCTCGACGCCTGCCAACGCGCCATCGCGGCCGGCGCAGCGGTGAAGCTGTCGTGAGTGCGACCATGATCCACCCGACTGCCATCGTCGATGACGGGGTCCAGGTCGGCGCCGGTACCAAGATCTGGCATTTCAGTCACGTGCTGCGCGGCACCGTCCTCGGGACCAACTGCGTGCTCGGCCAGAACGTGATGGCCGGACCGGACGTCCACATGGGCAACGGCTGCAAGGTGCAGAACAACGTCTCGCTCTACGCCGGCGTGACCCTCGAAGACGACGTCTTCTGCGGCCCGAGCTGCGTCTTTACCAACGTCCTCAATCCGCGCGCGTTCGTCGAGCGCAAGAGCGAGTTCAAGCCGACGCTCGTCCGCCGCGGCGCCAGCATCGGTGCCAATGCGACCATCGTATGCGGCGTGACGATCGGCGCCTATGCGCTCATCGGCGCGGGTGCCGTGGTGAGCCGCGACGTTCCCGACTACGCGCTCGTGGTGGGCGTTCCCGCCCGTCGCATCGGCTGGGTGAGCCGGACCGGCGAGCGCCTCGGTCCCGATCTGAAGTGCCCGCGCACGGGCGAACAGTACCAGGAGCTGAACGGCAGCCTTCGGCTGCTTCAGGGTGTGCAGTGAGACCAATTCCGTTCATCGACCTTGCCGCGCAACAAGCGCGCATCCGCCCCGAGATCGAGCGTCGCATCCGCGGCGTACTCGACCACGGCCAATACATCATGGGCCCCGAGGTGGCCGAGCTGGAACGTGGGCTCGCCGTGTTCACCGGCGCCAAGCATGCGATCGCCGTTTCGAGCGGCACCGACGCGCTGCTCGTTGCCGTGATGGCGCTGGGGATTGGGCGCGGTGATGCGGTGTTCGTGCCGGCGTTCACCTTCCCCGCGACCGCGGAGGCGATCGTTGTCGCCGGCGCGACCCCCATCTTCGTCGACGTGGACGAAGCGACCGCCAACATGGATCCGGCGGACCTGGCCAAGCGCGCGGAGCAGGCGGCGAAAGCAGGCAATCTCAAGCTGCGCGCCGTTATGCCGGTTGACCTGTACGGCCTTCCCGCGGACTACGCCGCCATTCGCGCGGTCGCTGCGAAGTACGGAATGAAGGTGATCGCCGACGCCGCGCAGAGCTTCGGCGGCGCGCTTGGCGGTCGCCGGGTCGGCTTGCTGGCCGACGTGACCTGCACCAGCTTCTTCCCCGCCAAGCCCCTCGGCGCCTACGGCGACGGTGGCGCGGTGTTCACCGACGATGACGAACTGGCGGCCGTCATGAAGTCCATCCGCGTCCACGGCCAGGGCGGCGGCAAGTACGACATCGTTCGCCTCGGCTTGAACGCCCGCATCGATACCCTGCAGGCGGCCATCCTGCTGCCGAAGCTCGAGATTTTCGGCGACGAGATCGCCAAGCGGCAGGCGGTGGCCGACGGCTTCGCCGCTCACCTGCCAGGCGTCGATATTCCTCGCGTGCCCTCCGGCTACCAGTGCGCCTGGGCGCAATACACGATCCGCGTCGACCGTCGCGACGACGTGGCCGCGCGCCTCAAGGGGCAAGGCGTACCGACCGCCGTGTACTACCCCAAGGCGATGCACCATCAAGCCGCCTACCGGCCGAACGCGCCGGCGCAGCCCCTGACGGTGTCCGACCGGCTGGCCGAGCGGGTATTGAGCCTGCCGATGCACCCGTACCTCGATGCCGAGCTCATCACCTACATCGGCAAGGCCGTGGTGGGAGCGGTGGCGGGGCGCTAGCGCTCGCGTTGACCCCTCCGAGTGAGTTCGCCGTCGTCATCGCGGACCTCGGCACCGGAGGCGCGCAGCGGGTTGCCGTCAGCCTGGTGAACGGATTATCGGCGCAGGGCCGGACCGTCACCCTGATCACGCTGGCCGGGACGGCGAGCGATCGGTTTTCAACTGACTCCCGTGTTCGCCGAATCGCCCTGGACCTCGTCCGGCCGACCCACGGCATCGCAGCAGCGTTGCTCGACAACATCCGGCGCCTCTGGCGGTTGCGCGCTGCCGTTCGCCAGTCCGGAGCTCCCGTAGTGGTCGCGCTCGTCGGCATCACCAACATCCTCACCGTCCTGGCGTGCATTGGCCTTCCCGTGCGGGTCGTGATCTCCGAGCGCAACGACCCGACGCAGCAATCCTTGGGACGCCCGTGGGACTCGTTGCGCCGCCGGCTGTACCGCCACGCCGCGACCGTCACGGCAAACAGCGCGACCGCGCTAACAGCGATGGCGGCTTACGTTCCCAAGGCCAAGCTCGCGCTGGTGCCCAACGCGGTGGAGGCGCCGCCGCCGGTTATTCGGCCGCCCCACTCGCAGCTCCGGGTTCTGGCCGTGGGACGCCTGTCGCGCCAGAAGGCCCACGACGTATTGCTGCACGCCTTCGCGCTCCTGCCGGCGAGCTGTGCCGCCTGGCGCCTGTGCATCGTCGGCACCGGCGAAGAGCAAGAATCCTTGGTAAGGATCGCAGAGCAACACGGGATCGGCGAACGGGTGGAGTGGCGCTCGGCAACGCCCGAGGCCATCTGGGACTTCTACCGGGATGCCGATGTCTTCGTGCTCGCCTCGCGGCATGAGGGCACGCCGAATGCCCTGCTCGAAGCGATGGCCTGCGGCCTCCCCCCCATCGTGAGCGCCGCAAGCGCCGGCGCGCTGGATTGCATCAAACCTGGCGAAAGCGGCTTGGTGGTGCCGGTCCAGGATCCCGCCGCGCTCGCGGCCGCCCTGGAAGCGCTGATGACTGACCCCGCCTTGCGCGACCGCATGGGCCGGGCCGCGCGCCTGCAGGTACAAGCCACGCGGCCGACCAGCACCGTCGCAGTCTGGGGACCGGTTCTGGGAATCCCGGCGACGCCGTCCGCATGATCCGCGTCCACGTCCTGACCGAGCGGCCGACCAACCAGAATACGGCGGCATTCTTGGCCCCGTTGGTCTGGAACGCGCCGCTGCTGCGGAACAGCGGCATTGCGGTGCGTCTCTTCTACGGCGACGAGCCCGCCCTGACGGAGTGCGACGTCGTCGCCGTCAACAGCAAGCTCTGGAAGGGCGACTGGGGTCCCCACAAGGATCGCGCCCTGGCGTTGCTCGATCGCCTGCGCTCGCGCCGACGGCTGCTCTACTTCGACCGCAGCTCCACGCCAGGCTTGATCAACGCCGACGTATTCCCTTACGTCGATCGCTATCTGAAGAATGCCGTGTATCGGGACCGCAGCCACTACCTGCGCCCTGTCTACGGCGCCCGGTTGTTCGCCGAGCACTATCGCAACACGGGCGTGACTGACGCCACGGCGCCGTTCACGCCCCAGGCACTGCGCCCCGAGGACACGGCGCGCATCGAAGTCGCCTGGAACACCGGGTTGGCGAACTATTCGCTCCTGGGGCCGCGCCTGGGTTCTCTGTACGGGAGCATCCCCGTGCGACAGCTGTTTGCACCACCGCGCCGGTTCACGCCGCCCAGCACCTATCGGCCGATCGCCGTGTCCTGCCGCATGGGCGTGCGGTACCGCTATGAAACGGTCGGTCACCAGCGCAAGCGTATGGCCACGCTCCTGGCAGCGCATCGGCGCACCGAGCGGGTGTCGAAGTTCGCCTATGGCCGGGAGTTGCGCCAAAGCCGCATCGCCGCCTCACCGTTTGGCTACAGCGAGATCAACTACAAGGACTTCGAGGTCTTCCTCGCCGGCGGCGTGCTGCTAAAGCCGGACATGAGCCATCTCGAGACCTGGCCCAACTACTACGTCGCGGGCACCACCTACGTGGCGCACCGCTGGGACCTCGCCGACGTAGAAACCCAGATCGAGACCATCCTGGCCCGACCAGACCTGGCCATGACGATCGCGCACGCCGGGCAGGATGCCTATCGCCACCAAGTCCGGGATGAGGCCGGCCGGGCCGCGTTCGCCGCCCGCTTTGCCAGCATCGTCGGCACGGCCTGACCCGCGCTTTCGGTAGCTCACGTTTCGGCCCGCTGCTACGTTCGATCCGATGGACACGACCCTGCGCAAATCAGGAACCCTTGAGCCGTCGCGCGTCCTGACGGTCATCGACGCCAACTCGGAGCTGGACTTCGTCTGGCGCAATCTGCGCTCCCACATCGGGTTCCGGCTGCGGGTGGCGCGCAACTGGTTGCGGCACGGCCACTTCGTACGGTCGGCCGCCATCCGGCGCTACCTGGCGGGCGCGCGCGAGGGGATGCTGCACATCGGCGCCACGCACGCGGTGCCGGGCTTCCTCAACTCCCAGATTCTCGGCGAAGTGCCGATCGACGTGACGCGCCGGCTGCCGTTTCCGGACCACTCGCTGCGCCTGATCTATTCCTCGCATTTGGTGGAGCACCTGCACCGGCGCGAGTTCCACCGCTTCTTGGTGGAAGGACTGCGCGTGCTGCAGCCGGGGGGACTGCACGTTGTCGCGGCACCGTCGGCGGAGAAGATCGCCCGCACCGTGTACGGCGATACCCCGGCGCCGCGCGACCTGTTGTTCGCGCGGGCGCGCGACTACTTTCCGGAGACGGAGATCACCTCCGCGCACCAGATGAACCTGGCGATGCGCGGCTTCGGACACCGCTTCCTCTATGACAGCGAGTACATGCGCTGGATCGGGCAGCAGGTCGGCTACGCCCAGGTGACGCCGGTCGGCAACTTTGCGGTGCCCAACCCCGGCATCCAGGAGTACCTGCGCAACAACAAGCCGCCGCGCTGGGACGCTCAGACCGAAACCTGGATATTCCAGGTTCCGCAGTAGCCGCTTTGAAGGTCGCCTTCCTCGCTCGCTCCCTGCACGTGGGCGGAGCGGAGATTCAGCTCGTGACCCTGGCGGCTGCACTTCGCCACACGCACGAGACGGCGATCGTCACGTTCTACCCGGGCGGCCCGTTGGAAGAACGCGTGCGCGCCGCGGGCGTGCCGCTTCATTGCATCGGCAAGCGGCACCGCTGGGACCTTCCCGGGTTCGCCTGGCGCCTGCGCCACGTGCTGCGGGCCTTGCGTCCCGACATCCTGCAGACGTTCCTTGGCCCGCCCAACGTGGCGGGCATTTTTCTTCGCCCGCCGGGCGCCCGGCTGGCATGGGGAGTTCGCGCCTCCGACATGGACTTTGGCCACTACGACTGGAGCCACCGCCAGGTCTTCCAGCTCGAGCGCAGGCTGTCGCGGTTCGCCGACCGGATCGTCTGCAACTCGTACGCGGGGCAGGATTTCGTACGTGCCGCAGGCTTCGCGAGCGAACGAATGGATGTCATTCCGAACGGCATCGACACCGTCCGCTTCGCGCCCGATCCGCCTGCTGGCGCCGACCTGCGCCGCGAGTTGCGGCTGGACGGTCCGGTGGTCGGGCTGGTCGCGCGCCTGGACCCGATGAAGGATCATCCGACCTTCCTGCGCGCGGCGCAGATCCTCGCAGCGCAGCGGCCCGACGTCCGCTTCGTGTGCGTCGGCAGCGGCGCCCAACCATACGAACAGGCGATGCGCGCGCAAGCCCGAGAGCTCGGACTCGAGGACCGCGTCGTTTGGGCTGGCCCGCGCACGGACATGCAGCGCGTCTACAACGCGTTCGACGTCGCTACCTTGTCTTCGGCGTTCGGCGAGGGATTTCCCAATGTCCTGGGCGAGGCGATGGCCTGCGGTGTTCCCTGCGTTGCCACCGACGTCGGCGACAGCGCTCGGGTGATCGCCGCGCTCGGCACCGTGGTCCCGCGGCGCGATGCGGCTGCCCTCGCCGCCGCGTGGGGATCCCTGCTTGCCAAGCGGGCGGACGAACGGCGCGCCCTCGGCAGGGCCGCACGGCAGTGGATCGAGGACAACTTTGGCGTCGAAGCAATGGTCGCGCGCACCGAGCGCCTCTACCGCGACATGATGGCAGCCGCCTGATGTGCGGAATTGCGGGCATTTTCGATCCTCGGCGCTCGGTCGACTCGTTGCGGCGCACCACGACCGCGATGACGGCGGCGTTGCTGCACCGTGGGCCAGATGCCGGTGACACCTGGGTGGATGGCGACGCAGGGATCGCCCTTGGGCATCGTCGCCTCTCCATTCTCGACCTGTCGCCGCTCGGCGCGCAGCCGATGCCGTCCGCCAGCGGCCGCTACGTCCTGTCCTACAACGGCGAGGTCTACAATTTCGCCGAGCTGCGCGACGAGCTCGCAGGCCTTGGCGCGCGGTTCCGGGGCACGAGCGACACCGAAGTCATCCTCGCGGCGATCGAGGCATGGGGAATCGCTGCGGCCATTCCCCGCTTGGCCGGCATGTTCGCCATCGCGGTATGGGACCGCGAGCGCCGGGAGCTCACCCTTGTGCGCGACCGTCTCGGTATCAAACCCCTGTACTGGGGCCGGTTCGGATCGTTGTTCCTGTTCGGCTCCGAGCTCAAGGCTCTCCTCGCTTGCGACGGCTGGGAGCCGGTCATCGATCGCGACGTGGTGGCCGCGTACGCGCGCTGGAACTACGTCCCATCGCCGTTCTGCATCTATCGCGGCCTTGCGAAGCTTGCGCCGGGCGACATCCTGACGATCCGGGCCGGGGCCGCTCCGGAGATCAAGCCGTTCTGGAATCTCCTCACCGCGACCGCAGGACAATCTGCACCACCCGCCTCCGACGACGAAGCAGCCGAGCAGCTGGAGGCGCTTCTCCGCACCGTGGTGCGCCAGCACATGGTGTCCGACGTGCCGCTCGGCGCATTCCTCTCGGGTGGCATCGACTCGTCGCTGGTGGTCGCCCTGATGCAGGCGGAGAGCGCGCGCCCGGTGCGCTCCTTCACCATTGGCTTCCACGAGCCCGGGTACAACGAGGCGGTCCACGCGGCTGCCGTCGCGCGTCACATCGGGACGGACCACACCGAGCTCTACGTCGATCCGGCGCGGGCGTTTCAAGTCATCCCGAACCTGCCGCAGCATTACGACGAGCCGTTTGCCGATTCATCGCAAATTCCGACCTTCCTGGTGTCGGAGATGACCCGCCAGCGAGTGACGGTGGCGTTGTCCGGCGATGGCGGCGATGAGTCATTCGCTGGGTACACTCGCTATCACTGGGCCGAGCTCGTGCGCCGGCGGTTCCTGGCCTGGCCCGCGCCGCTGCGCGGCGCAGCGGCTGGCCTGCTCGAAGGAATTCCGGCCGGCCTGTGGTCGGTCGCCGGCACGTTCCTGCCTGCCGGGATGCGCGGACCACGCCTCGCCGAGCGGGCGGTCAAGCTCTCGCGCTTCTTGCGTCAGCCGGACGCGGACTCGATCTACCGGCGCCAGCACACGCAATGGAATCACCCCGAGGACGCAGTGCGCGGCGCCCAGGAGGTCCGCGGCGCGGCCTACGACGCGTCGCTTGCCGCGTCGGTGCCGGACTTCATTCAGCGCATGCAGCTGATGGACATCCTGACCTACCTGCCAGATGACATCCTGACCAAGGTTGACCGGGCGTCGATGGCGGTCAGCCTGGAGGTGCGCGTGCCGCTCCTCGACCACCGCGTGGTCGAGTTCGCGTGGCGGTTGCCTGCGCGCATGAAGGTGCGAGGCGGTGTTTCCAAGTGGCTGCTGCGCAAGGTGCTGCACCGCCACGTGTCCGCTGCTCTGGTTGAACGTCCCAAGATGGGGTTCAGCGTGCCGGTGGCACGCTGGCTGCGAGGACCGTTGCGGGATTGGGCCGAGTCGCTCCTCGACGAGCGGCGCCTGCGGGAGGCCGGCTATTTCGACGCGACCACGGTGCGCGCCTCCTGGAATGCGCTGTTGGCGGGTCACGACGTCGAGCAAGAGGCGTTGTGGGGCGCCCTGATGTTCGAGGCGTGGCGCGAACACTACTCCGTTCACCACGGCTACCCAGTACGTGCGAGGTCGCCCAAACCGCGATGACCAGGGTCCTGCATCTTATCTCCGGCCTCTCCACGGGCGGCACCGAGATGATGCTGTACAGGCTGTTGCGCGGTATGGACCGGGGCGCATTTCCGAGCTCAGTCGTGACTCTGACGAAACCTGGTCCCGTCGCGGAGCTGATCCGCAAGCTCGGCGTCCCGGTATCCAGTCTCGACATGCTCCCTGGCGTGCCGAACCCGATCGCCTTGTGGAAGCTACATGGAATCCTGCGCCGGGTGCGGCCCGACGTTCTGCAGACTTGGCTGTACCACTCCGATCTCCTCGGCCTGATCGGTGGGCGGCTCGCCGGCGTGCCGGCCATCGCATGGAATGTTCGCTGTTCCGTCACCGATGCGCGCTACGCGAGCGGACTGAGGGGCGCGACGGTCCGCATTCTGGCGTGGCTTTCGGGCCTCCCCTCGGTCGTGGTGTCGAACTCGGCCGCCGGCATCGATCTTCACATACGACTCGGGTATCGCCCACAGCGTTGGGAGTTGATCCCCAACGGCTTCGAGGTCGAGCGGTTCAGCCCCGATGCCGCCGCGCGGGACACCGTGAGAGCCGACCTTGGACTCCCTGCGGACACACCCCTGGTGGGGCTGATCGCTCGGCACGACCCGCTCAAGGACCACGAGACATTCCTTCGGGCAGCCGCAGAGGTGGCGCTCCGGAACGAAAGCGTTCACTTCATGCTGGCGGGCACACGGGTGGACTGGAGCAACGCCGAATTGGGCCGCCTGATCCAAGAATTGGACCTTCCCCGACGCGTCCACCTCTTGGGCGAGCGCAGCGATGTCCCGCGCCTCACGGCCGCCCTCGACATCGCCACCTGCTCGTCAATCGGTGAAGGCTTTGCCAACGTCATCGGCGAAGCGATGTCCTGCGCCGTCCCCGTTGTGTCCACCGACACCGGCGACGCGAGGATCGTGATCGCCGATACCGGCGTGGTGGTCCCTTCGCGCCGGCCGAGCGCACTCGCCGAAGGCATCATGGCGCTATTGAATATGGATATCGCAGCGCGCCGGGCCCTCGGCGCGCGGGGGCGCGAACGGGTGAAGGCTCAGTACGACTTGCGGGTGGTCGCCCGCAGATACGCGACGCTATACGAAAGCCTTGGATCCAGCGCCGCTCGGCCCGGCGCGCCTACGGCGCAATAGGTTCCGCCAGTAGGAACTCGGCGATGCGCTGTGCCCCGGCGGGGTTGAGGTGGCCATCGTACGGAAAATAATAGCGCCTTGGATGGTCCAGCAGCGCGCCGGCGGTGTCGGTCACCCGCTTACCGCGTGCCGCGGCGCGTATGGCTTCCATTGTATCGCCGTGGGTACCCCGCAGCAGGTCCTGCACGGGGTGAACCACGTAGATGGCGTAGCGGAAGTCGTGCTTCCGAGACAACTCGTCCAGGCGGTCGAGTTGTCTCCCGATCGCAGCGATGCCGGTATCCAGCGCGTCCTGGCCCGTTGCGGGCGAGAACGTCGCACGCAGCCACGGCCCGGCGAACGAGTACGCGATGCGCGCGACGTTCGATTGCGCGAGAACTGAGGTACGCGTCGCCATCAGCCACTGCAAGGCACCGCCTTCTCCCGCCGAATACGCCGCCGAAGGTAGCGGGGTGCCGGCAACCGGAGAGCGGCGCGCCTCCTCTTCCACGGTGTCGTATAGGTCGTTGCCGGCGCCGAGGGACCCCGCCATGGCGAAGATGAACAGACGTATCTCCCGGGGAGCCCAACCGTTCACCTCAATGTGCCGCTCCAGGATGTCGAGCTGACGTGAAGTACCGGTGCCGGGGTAGCCGAGGTTCGCGCACCGGGCTTGTGTTGCGGCACAGACGATCGCTGGGAAGGTTTCGTTGTCACGCAATCCTTGGCCAAACGTGAAAGAGTCGCCGATGTACAGCACCTCCGGCAGACCTGCCGCGACGGGCGCGCGATAGCCCTCGGGCGCGATGTTGCCCAGCGCATCAAAGTCCGGCGAGACTTGGCGGAACGTCAGGTTGGGACGGAGGCGCAGGAGCAGCCCCTCCTTGATCTCAACCGGCTCTCCGTTCGAATCGTAGAACTTGATGCCCGGCGCGATCGGGAACAGCCACCGCGAGGCGAACTCCAGGAATGCCGCCCCGGCTAGCAGCGACGTCGCCATCAACGCGAGGTTTACGAGGGCTCGCAAGGCGCGGACCTTAGTCGGCTTCCAGGGCGCGCGCGTAATTGACGGCGATCGACGGGTCTTGATCCTCCTTGCGGAGTAGGCAGTTGCCGACGGCCAACAGGTCGATCTCGGTGCCCATGAAGCAGCGGAACGCGTCTTCTGGCGTGCAGACGATCGGCTCCCCGCGCACGTTGAAGCTGGTGTTCACGAGCACCGGGCAACCGGTTTTCGCTTTGAATGCCTCGAGCAGGCCGAAGTAGCGCGGGTTGGTCTCGCGGTGCACCGTCTGGATACGTGCTGACCAGTCGACGTGTGTCACCGCTGGAATGTCAGAGCGCGGCGCATTGAGTCGGTCGATACCGAAACGCCCTTCTTCGTCCGGGGAAAGGCTGCGCCGATGGCGCGACGCAACATCTGCGACCAACAACATGTAGGGACTAGCGCGGTCTAGGTCGAACCACTCGGACACCTCGTCCGCCAGCACGGAAGGCGCGAAGGGCCTGAAGCTCTCCCGCTGCTTTACTTTCATGTTCAGGGTGCGCTGCATCGACGGGGACCGCGGGTCGCCCAAGATGGAGCGTGCGCCGAGCGCGCGCGGCCCGAACTCCATGCGTCCCTGGAACCAGCCGGCCGCCTTGCCGGCAGCCAAGCCATCAGCGACGCTTTCGAGGAGGCTCGGCTCGTCGTGCACCGTGTAGCGCGCGCCCTTCTCCGTCAGACGCCGCTCGATATCAGCCTGCTCGAAGCTTGGCCCAAGGTAGCCGCCCTGCATGGCGTCTTGGGCACCCTTGACGTGGCGCTCTTGGCCGTGAAAGCCGTAGTACGCCGCCAACGCGGCACCAAGTGCCCCGCCCGCGTCGCCCGCGGCCGGCTGCACCCAAACGTTCTCGAAGGCGCCGTCGCGCAAGAGCTTGCCATTCGCCACGCAATTGAGCGCCACGCCGCCTGCGAGGCACAGGTTGCGCTGCCCGGTTTCCTTGGCCACGGAGCGCGCCAGCCGCAGTACCGCTTCCTCGATAACACTCTGCACCGAAGCGGCAAGGTCCATGTCGCGCTGTGTCAACGGCTGATTCGGGTCGCGCGGGGGCCCCTCGAACAGGGCGTCAAAGCGCGCGTTTGTCATGCGGAGCCCGGTGCAATAGTCGAAGTAGTCCAGGTTGAGCCGGAACGAGCCGTCTTCCTTGAGATCGATCAAGTTGTCCAGGATGCGGTCGCGGAAAACGGGGTGCCCGTAAGGAGCCAGGCCCATAACCTTGTACTCGCCTGAGTTGACCTTGAACCCGGTGTAGTAGGTGAACGCGGAGTACAGCAGGCCAAGCGAGTGTGGGAAGTGGATCTCCTTCACCATCTCCAGCGAACGGCCCTTGCCGACCGCAGCCGACGTGGTCGCCCACTCGCCGACCCCGTCCATCGTAAGGATGCACGCCTCGTTGAACGGCGACGGGAAGAATGCGCTGGCCGCGTGCGACTGATGGTGCTCAGCGAATAGTAGCCGGCTCTCCCAGTCCAGGCTCGAGTCGAGCCGCCGCAATTCGGAGCGCAGCAGGCTCTTCTGAAAAAGCTTCTCGCGCAGCCAGAGTGGCATCGCCATGGCGAACGAGCGGAATCCACGGGGCGCGAACGCCACGTATGTTTCGAGCAGGCGTTCGAACTTCAGGAACGGCTTATCGTAGAACGCCACCCAGTCGACTTTGTCCGCACGGATTCCCGCTTCGCTGAGACAATAGGCGATAGCGTTCTTGGGGTAGCTCGAATCGTGGCGCTTCCGCGTGAAGCGCTCTTCTTGTGCCGCAGCGACGATGCGCCCGTCCACAATAAGCGCGGCCGCGCTGTCGTGATAGAAGGCCGAGATGCCAAGAATACGCACCCGGGTGCGTCGCTAAAAAATCGTGTAGATGAACGGCGCCACTGCCGAACCCTGCGCTAGAACAAGGAGCCCGCCTAACACGAACATCACCACAACGATGGGAATCAGCCAGTACTTCCTGCGCGCGCGTAAGAAGACCCAGAGTTCACTCAAGATCGACATCGATATCCTAGAACTGTAACGGCATAGACTTGGGTGTAGGGCCAGGCGGGTTGCGCATGACCCAATACGTCCTCGCTGTGCGCTCCCATTTCAGGCGCAAGGGATCTTTGCCAGTCGCCCGCAAATAGATCGCGATCGGCGTCACGACCAAGAAGAAGACTACACCCATCACTAGCGGACTGACGATCTGTCCGAGCGCCATTCCGAAGGCATGCCAAAACCGGTTGAGGGGTCGCAGCAGGCCGGGCGCTACGAGCGCCGTCGCGGCGAAAGCCGCGGAGAGGCCCGCCCAAACCCATGCCGAGCGGCCGTTCCAAAGAGCGAGCCCCAGGAGCAGCAGGAAGAACCCGGCGAAGACGAGTCCGAAGTTACGTTCGGATCCGCGCTCAAGCTCGATCTCGGCAAATCGCTCGTGGCTCGTGGGGTGCTTCACCATGCGCGGCGCACACTAGGGCTCCAAGCCGTCCTTTTCAACTGCGGGGCGCGCCGGGTCAGGTTGGGGCGAATGCAGGTGGATCCGCGGCGCCTCTTGGCACGCGGTTGGGGCGTTGTGAATGCAGCTTTTGTCGCCAGGTCATATAGGCATTCCGGGACAGGAGCGGTACCAGTCCCATGTAGACCAACAAGATGTAGTCGGCGCGGTATCGCACCGCCGTTCCAGGGTTGGCGAGACCCAACGGATAGGTGGCGAACACGATCCAGAACACAGTGAACAGGCCGAGGATCGCCATGAAGACCGGAGCGCGCGGCAACCGCACCGCTACTACAAGCGTCAGTACTAACAGCAACACCACACTCTCTGTGAAGGACACGAGGTGCAGGACGCCGCTCGCGGCCTCCGTCGCGGTTGGGCCGAAGAAGGAGCGAAACATCCCCTCAGGCGCCCGCCAGAACATATCGTACTTGTCGCTAAGGAACATCTCCGTCCGATTGCTGTTGCCTGGCTCGGACTGGATGCCGCGGTAGCGAGCGAAGACATATGCGCCGATCGGATCCCGCAAGAGATAGAGGAGACCGAAGGAAGTTGCTGTGGCCAGCAACGCAAACGTCGCCGGGCGCCGCGTCATACCCCCGACCTTGGCGACGCCGAACGCGAATAGGATCGCCGCTAGGAAATGCGGCTTGAACAGGAATAGCGCTCCGGCCAGGGGAAGCAGTACTAGGACGTAATAGACAGGCCCCCGGTCGCGTCCGTAGAAGATGTCGACGACATGCTTCGCCAAGATCCCCACCAGCAGCACGACGATCGCCTCCTTGGATGTGATCGACGTCCACATCGTGAACGACGGAAACATCACGAGCACCGCCAAGACTCGACGCGCGGAAGGATCTACCGCCCTCAAGAAGGCAACGATGCCAATGAAGGCGATTGTCTGGAACCCGACATTGATGAGGATCGCGCTGCCGCCAGTCGCCAAGTTGAGCGACGCCGCGATCGCCTTCGTCAACAGGCCGGCGTCTCTTTGCATCCCGAACGAGATGTCGGAGGAGTGCCCGCGCGCCGCCGCGAAGAACATCGACATGCTCGTGGTCTGGTAGCCGGTGGTGTCCGGAATTGACGTCAGGCGCAAGACGACCAGCTGCGCCACCACTGAGAACGCGCAGCGGTACAGGTAGAGAAACACGTAGAGGGCGTTCCAGGTGAAGCGCATGGAGGGGACGCTGCCGCAGCGCTAAGAGCGCCGTCTTTCCCGCCGGATCAAGGCAAGCAAGGTGACGAGCGCGAAGCCTGCGGAGGCGCCAATCACCATTGGTCCACCAAACAGAATTAGGACGTTCGGTTCCGTGCGATTCCGCAACACGTGCGGGGCCTCGACAATACTAGCGACGTAGGGGGTCAGGTCGGCCTCGAGTGTGATGCTGCGGCTGATCTCGGCACTGAGCTGGGCGCGCAGTGCTTCTTGAACCTGCAACATCGGACGCAACACGAGCTGGCGTTCGATGTACTGCTGCCGCTCGGTCGTCTGCGCCCGATCCTTTTCACGCAGGAGGCTGTCCGCTTCGAGGAACGCAGTGCTCAGCAACCAGAGCGCAAAATCCGGATCTGCGTGCGACACCGAAACGCGTTGAAATCCAGTCGTGCCGAGCTGCTCGAAGCGTACCGAGCCGCCGACGTAGCCCGCCAGCGATTCGAGAGTGGGGGCCGTCCAAAGGTTACGCTTAAGGAACGCCGCGCGCGCCTGATCGCGATGAAAATCCGCCGAGTCAGGAACCTTCCAGGTGCCCGTCGCGGAGTCCCACAATGATGGATAGATGCGCTGCAACAGGAGGTACTTCTCTTGGAGGCGCGCAGCGAGATCGATGGAGCCCAATAGCAGCTTGAGCCGTTCGACGGGCGAGACCGACGTCGGCGCAGTCACGAGTTGCACGCCGAGTTGGCTGGCAAGCCCGGTGATAGCCCCCCCCGGGGCCTGGGTGGGAGCTTGGCCGGACGGTAAGATGATCATCGTCGCTTGTGCCTGCGGCGTGAAAGCCATCAGCCGCTGGTACCCGAAGTAGGCGCAGCCCAAGGCGACGAGGATCGGGAACCACGACCAGACTAACCAGATGCGGGCGAGGTGAGAGACATCGATGATGTCATCCTCGAGCTGGGGCGGCGAACGGTCCGCCGCGCTCAGCGGAAAGATCTCCGGCCCCCCCTGGTGGCGAACGCTCGGCTCAGACATCATCTTCCATCCACTCCGGCGACAAACGCGCGGGGCCCCGGAACATGGCCGGCGCGAAGCAACAAATCGTAAAGCGAGAGGGTATCGGCCGCTATTGCCTGTTCATCGAAGGCAGCCACAGCGCGCAGCCGTGCGCTCCGCCCCATAGATCGGCGGAGGGAAGCATCTTCTATTAGGACGCGCAACGCCCGCGCGAGGTCGGCAGCGTCTCCAGGTTTGACGAGCAACCCGGTCACTCCGTCCTGCACCGCTTCAGAACAGCCAGGGATTGCTGTCGTTACCGCGGGCCGGCCGGCCGCGGCCGCTTCAAGGAGGACCTTGGGCGTCCCCTCCCCGTATCGGGTGGGCAAACATACGATGTGAGCCATGGCCAGCACCGCCGGCATGTCCTCCCGATAGCCCCACCAGTCGATCACCCCCTCGGCGACCCATGCCTCCAACGTAGGCCTCGGGACTGCCCGCGGGTTGCTGGGATGGGTGCGGCCAACGAGGACGAAGCGGGCATCCAACCCATTTGCACGTGCAAGGCGCGCGGCGTCGACGAACTCGGCAACACCCTTCTCCCAGATCAGGCGTGCCGCCATCACCACGACGACCGCACCGGTGTTCTCGGGCTGCGGCATGAACGCCGCCAAGTCGACGCCCGCACCACCAAACAAACGCGTGTGGTCCTCGCGAACGATGCTGTGAGCCACGAGCCGTCCCCGATCGGAGGCGTTCTGGAAGATCGCCATTGAATTGCGGTGGCCGAACGACTTGCGCAGGAGTGGCACCACTAAGCGGCGCAGTGCTGAAACAACGGGACCCTTGCCTGAGAAGGTGTGACCGAGGCCAGTCACCGCATAGACGACCGCAGGTACACGGGCAACCCGAGCAGCAATGCCCCCGTATAGATTGGGTTTGATCGTGACGAGGTGCACCACGTCAGGCTTCAGCCGAAGCATAAGCCAGAGCAGGCCGAAGAACGTGCGCGCCTCCCGGAGGGGATTGACGCTCCGCTTCCAAAGCGGAATCGCGTGAAACACGAAGCCCTCCTGTCGCAAAGTCTCCACGTCAAATCCCTGCGGTGCCCAAACGTGCTCCAATGGCGCCGCGACGTGCACTTCGAAGCCTTGTTGGCGAGCGAGCCGAGCCGCTGCCATGCGGTGAGAGACGAGGAAGTAGGCCTCATTGATGACGATCAGGAGCTTGCGGCCGGCAAAGCCACCTCCAACCGTCGCTGCAGCGCGTGCGGTATCGATCGCGTGGCCCGTCGTCAACGCTGTCTCGCCCGTTCTTGCGCGTCCAACTCCTGTGCAGCAAGGTACCGGACGATGTCGAGCTGCCGTGCGCGAATCCGCGTCAGCGATACAGTGAGCGCCACCACAATTCCGACGAGCAAGAAGACTACCAGAAAGACGACAGCAATCGGCGGGTAGAGGATTCCGAGTTTCTGGCCGAGCCAGTTCACGAACGTGGGTTGCGTGCTCGCGAAGCCCAGCACGACGATGCCCGCGAACCAGGGCAGAAAGAGGTCCACCTGAATGAGCCTGAAGCGAACCAGCGCCGCAAGTGCCGCTGCCAGACTGACGATAATCGTCAGGTGCGCCATCGCGACTCTTCCCGGCGAGTTGGGGGCGTGCGCCGCCGCAGGAGCTGGCCGATTGCAAACACGGTGAACCGCAGGGACAGCTGCACGGCAGCCAACACGCCAAGCGTCGAAGCACCATCCCGGCGCGGCAGCTGCTCGATGTCTACCGCAGCGACGCGCAGGCCCGATCGCACTGCCACGATGAACATTTCCGGCTCGGGGAAACGTTCGAAGGTCGAGTAGTTAAGCGACGCAATGGCGCGGGCATTGGCTGCGAAGAAGCCGCTGTTCACATCTCGAGGCAGCTTGCCGTGGGTCAGGACGGCGGCCAACGTCGTGAAGTACATCTTCATGGTGCGACGCGCGAGATTGTTCAGCGTTCGGCTGCGATCCTGGTTTGCGCGCGCACCAATGACGACGTCCGCACCGCCGCCGCGCAGCACGTCGACGAAGCGGTGGATGTCACGGACATCGTGCTGACCGTCAGAATCGACACGCACGACAGCGTCGTAGCGGTGGCGTATTGCGTGTGAAAATGCAATGTGCGTGCACATCCCGAGCCCAAAATTGGCCGGTAGGCGCACGTGCAAGCATTGTTCTGCGAGCTCCGGCGGAACGACCGGATAGGCCGACCCATCGTCGACGATCAGGGGCTGCAAGCCGGCGCCCTGCGCGCGCAGCGACCGTACCAGCGCGGGAAGCGCAGCCCCATCGTTCAACGACGGTATCAACACCAGAACCTTGTCGATCCTGTTCGGCAATACATCGGCCCCCAACTCTGACATGGCCCCCATCGATAAGACTGCCGTTTCCGCACCATACCGAGCACCGCCGAAGGTGTCACCGCATACCGCCCGCGGCGTCTGCCGGTTGGGCCGCCCCCGGTGCCCCGCACCTTGAGCGCAACCTGCTTGAGCAGGTGCATGACTGGGACATAAGCTTATGCTGGTACCTGCCCTATCAACGCCGCCCCACGCAGCAAGTGAGCTCGGATTCAGCACGTCGCCGATCACAAAGATCGGATGGGTCGCGGCGTCCAACCATCCAGTGAATTCCGAGGGCGCCCGCCGACATTAGCCGACTCTCAACGTCCGTAACCCGCATAGCGAATGATCAACCACGGCCATACTGAAAGCGGCGACACTGGGCTGCGCGTCGCAATTGCCATCGCTCTGCTCGCCCGGCTCGGTCTGTTCGTCTTCGCGATGTATTTCCCTATACCGAACGAGCAGGGCGAGCCGGTATCTCCGCTCCTGCCGCCTGCATACTTCGACTACAATTTCTATCTGCGCTCCCTAACGCGCTACACGTCCGACCCGGCCGGCATCGTCAACGACTTCCTCTGGTTCTACGGGTCGGCGTCATCGCGCTTCGCGCATATCATTTCGGGCCCGGCGTTCCCGATTGTTATTGGTGTGACTGGTTTCGCCCGCGGTGTTCTGCTGCCGCTGGCGCTGATCTACCTGGCTGCAAGCGGGCTTCTCGCAGCGGCATGGATCTACTGGCTCCGCCGCCAGGGGATGCACGCCGGTTGGTTACTTGTCTTTGCGGTCTTGCCTCAGCCGATCTGGTTCATGCTGATTGTGAGTCCGGATCTCCTGTTCGCGGCCGAGTTTGCCTCATTCTTCCTCGCGTACTTTGCGGCAAAGCAAACGCGCGCAACCCGCGCAATCTGGACGTTGTCCTTGACCTTGATGGTGCTGACGCGTCCAAACTCATTTTCCATCCTGCTCTTTGTCGCGGCAGAGACCGCATGGGCGATCATCCGGCGCAGGCCTGTCACTGTGGCGCGCGTGATCGGGACAAGCTTCCTGCTGATCGCCAGCGCCCTCTACCTCTACCCCTACTTCCTGACGGAGATGGCCCGCGCCGGTAGAGTCCTGACGTACTTCGGTCATACTCCAGCCGAATACTTGGCGGGCATCTATGGCCTGCCCGCGTGGCTCGACGTGCCGCTATCCGCGCTGTCGCTCGTGGTGGCGAAGGCCCTCTACTTCACCGGACTGCGCGCCTCATACGGCGCGACCAGCGACCTGTTAGTTCTTGCGCGCGCAGCTGGTGGGCTGGTGCTGTTCCCGGGCCTGCTAGCGCTGTTCGTGTTGGCGCCTGCGCGAATCAAGGTGCTCATTGCCCTATACTGCCTTCCTTTCCTGCTCGGACCTGCGCAGGATCGCTACTACCTCGCGGTCTACCCTATTCTGTTCTTCTACGGCGCGACCGCGATTTCCGTTGCTGCACGATCCCTCTTCACCAACGCCGACAACTCTCGAAGGGCGGCTGCACCCTAACGATTGCCGGCACTCCGCGGAGCAACCGGGATATCCATTCCGTTGCTCCCGTTTGCAGGTACGCCAGGTACAGGCGATTTCCTGGGTAGCGAATCTTCGCACCGAGGTATCCCCGAGGATCGCGTGCGAGAACGGCAGCGCTGAACCTAGAGTGCCTTGTCACAGCGAGCTGGGCCTGAGCCGACTTGCTTGCTGCGTGTGCAATAAGGAGAAGAAAAGTGAAGGCACTTCAGAACACTCTCGCAGCCGTGGTCGCGGTCGGCGCATTCGCCGCCGGCGCGCAAGTCGCGTCCGCTGCCTCGTTGGGCGCCATCGAGTATGGTCGCTGGACCAACAACACCTACATGATGCAGGCCGACCTCGGTGGCGTGAAGGATACGATCGCCGACGCCACGATCACGTACAATGACTACAACGGCGCGGCCACGCTGCCCGGCGGTATTCCGAACAACTACTCCATTCACATCGACCGCACGTTCCTCGGCGATGGCAACACAAGCACGGCCGACCTGCTGAATGACAAGTATTGGTTCAAGGTCGATCCGACCACCATGGGCGGGGCCTCGACCTCGATGGCCGACACGACCCTGACCATCGTCAAAGGCTACGACACCGGCATCGCAAACGTCAACTTCGCCCTGTACGAGGCCGATGAAGACGGCAACTGGGTCGGCGGCGGCGGACCGTTCGCTCAGTTGTCGGGCGCCGGCGGCCAAATTATGCTCGGCGACATTGATCCTGCCCACAAGTACATGCTGCGTGTGACCGGCAACCTCAAGGCCGACGCCGAGGCCACCAACGTGGGGCGCTATGACATCGTCCTGGGCCTATCCGCGCTCAGTCCAGTCCCGGTTCCGCCGGCGATCCTGTTGCTCCTCACCGGCCTTGGCGCGCTGTTCGGCTACCGTCGCGTGCGTCACGCGTAGCCCCACACCGTCCCAATAATTCGCGTTTCGTAGCGTCGGGCAGGTGCACCAGCACCTG
>CAMEYM010000006.1 GCA_945947575.1 Rhizobium sp. Q54 | reverse complement strand
GGGGTCGCGGCCGGTGCGGCCGCGGCGACACCGGTGCCGGCAAGCACGTCCACCACGACCTTGGTGCCGCTCTTGAAGTGACGCAGGCGCGCGCCCTCCGGAACCTGGAGCACGACCAGGGTACGGCCGTTGGCGACCGACGCGGTGGCGCCGTCCACGTTCTCCAGACCAGCGCGCATGAGCGGCGTCAAGTCGGTGCCGTCGGGCCGGGCGAAGTCGAGGGTGATGCGTCCGGGTCCGCTCTCCGCCGTGTAGGCGACGTCGATGGTCCAATCGAAGACGATACGGTCATAGCCGTCGTGCGCCCCGACGCGCACCGGTACGGGTGCGGCGCCGACGCGCGCCGGTCCCTGCACCGCGGTGATGGCCGCGGGCGGCGCGACGGCAGCAGGCTGGGCGGGTGTGGCGGCAGGCGGTCGTGCCGCTTGCGCGGTCGCCGGTGGGCGCGCGGCAGGCGGGGCGACCGGAGTTGGTGCGGCCTGGGGCGTGACTTGGGGAGCAAGTTGGGGCACGGCGGGTTGCGCCGCAACCTCGATGCCCTCGCCGAGCAGATCGACGCGCACCTCGGCGCCGCTGGTGTAGGCGCGGAACAAATAGTGCTTGGTGAGTCCGAGCGTCAGGGTGCGCCCGTCCGGCGACAGCCGTGCCGATTCGACGTAGCCCGGGAAGTCGGCAGGCAGGCGCGCGACATTCGCCTCGACGGGGCGCTCGAAGACCATCGTGAGCACGCCGCTGGTCAGGGTCGCGGTATGACCCACCGGCGCGGGCCACGCGAAGGTGATGCGGCCATAGCCCGGATTGGGCGAGGTGCGGATGGTGACGGGGTCCGCCACAGCGATCCCGCTCAGCGCGCAAAGCCCTGCGGCCAGCGCACCAGCGCGCAACCACGACGCCAACGGCCATGAAATGCCCGCCATCAACACCTTACGTAGTCCGTTTGCGAGACAGGGTAAAGCGCGCGTCGCGCGGGACGCGCGCCAATACCAGATACCAACCCGGGTGGCGACGCTGACAGCGACGCGGGCATGACCACCCCTACGGGGTCGGCCGGCCGGTCAACGGCAGGGCGCGACGGGTCGCCATCTCGATGGTCAGGGCGTTGGCGATGACCGGATCCATCTCGGCGAGAATCGGCGCCATGGTGCGCTCCTTGATGCGCTCGGCGACCTCGAGCAGCACCGGCATTCGCAGCCGGTTGAAGATGTTGGCGGCATCCTTGGGCTTCATCGCCTCGTAGATGCGCACCACGGCGGCAAGCTGCTCTTCCTGCTGCTTGTCGTACTGGACGAGCAGGCCGCGAATGGTCTCCTCGACGACCTTCAGCTCGGCAATACGCTCCTGGACGCGGCGCTCCGACACGGCGAGCAGGTTGTTGCGCAGATCGATCTCGCGCTCGCGCTCATCAAGTTCCTCGCGGCGCGTCTTGAGGTTCTGCAGCATGTCGAGCTCGGCGGGCGTGAAGACGATCTGCCCCGCCTGCGCCGTCGCATTGCCCGCGGGCGCCGCGGGTGCGGCGGGCGGTGGCTGCTGGGCCTTGGCCGGCGCGACGGTTACCTGGGCGACGAGATCGGCCGGGAAGAACGATGCGGATCCTTGCCACACGTCGACCGCTTTGACCGCGAACAGCAGCGCCGCGAATCCGACGGTCGCCGGAATGAGACGGATGGTCATCGTGATCCCCTCGCCTACGACAGCGCGTCCTGCGCCACCGCTCCTTATCTTACTGCCGAGCCGCCTTTAGCGAACGTGACGGAGCAACTCGCGCAACTCGCGCTCGACCTCAGAGGCGTTCTCGGTTGCCTGGGCGGCCATGGCGGCCGCGGTCTTGCGGGTCACGCCCGCCGCCGCTGCCGGACGCTGGCCGGGAATCCCGGCCTTTTCAGGGCGGCGGACGGCCGGGCGCTTGGCCTCGGAAGCCGCTGCCGCCTCGGCCATGCGGCCAGTGAGCGGCATCACCTGGGCGGGCTCGGCCCACGGCGGCTCGGCGCGCGGCATGCCGGCAGGCATTCCACGGGGTTCGGCCTTGGCGAATTGCTTGGGCTTGGCCGGACGCGCCGGCTCGCGGCTCTCCGGCATGGTCAGACGGCCGCCGGCGATCGCCATCTGCTTGAGGTCGTCGCGCAGGCCGCGGGCGGTGTTGATCTGATCCTGGAGCTGCTCGCCCGAATCCTTGAGCGTGTTGCGCAGGGTCTCGATACCGGCGCGCGCCCGTGCGGTCGCCTTGTCGAAGCCACCCACCAGCTGATTGATGTCCTTGGTCGAACGGCGCAGGCTGGCGATGCGCCGATTCAGGAACACGCCCGTGGCGATGGTCGCCAGCAGCAGCACCGCAATCAAGCCATCCAGGAACACGCCTACGGCGGGATCGAAATTCATCGCGCTACCCTTTACCCAAATCGGCCGGTGAACGCCGGCCGCTTACCAAGCTCGACGCAGACTGTACGGATAGATCCCTGACGTTTGGTTACCAGCGCGCGCGATTTATTGGTCTGCCTGCGGCCGACGCAGACCCTGGATGATGCGAATAGCGACGTGGTCGCCGACGCGACCCATCTTGCCGCGCATCAACGGCACGCCGCCGCACGATAGACGCACCACCGAGTCGGGGTGAGCGTTCAGCAGCAACGTCTCGCCGATCTTGAACTCCATGACGTCGCTCAGCGACATCGTCTGCTCATCGAGGATCGCTTGGATGTCGACCTCGGTGCTCCACAGCTCGTTGGCCAAGTGCGATTCCCAAATCGTGTCGCGGCCGAACTTCTCGCCCATGAACTGCTGCAGCAAGAGCTCGCGGACCGGCTCTAGGGTCGCGTAGGGCAGAAGAATTTCGAACCGTCCGCCGCGGTCTTCCATATCGACGCGCAGCTTGACCAAGATGGCGGCGTTGGCCGGGCGCGCGATGGTGGCGAAGCGCGGGTTGGTCTCGAGACGGTCGTAGCTGAAGGTCACGGGCGACAGCGGCTCGAACGCGGTCGAAAGGTCTTCGAGCACGACGCTGACCATTCGCTCGACCAGGTTACGCTCGATCGTCGTGTAGGGACGGCCCTCGATGCGCATCGTCGCCGTGCCGCGGCGGCCGCCGAGGAGCACATCGACGATCGAATAGATGAGGGAGCTGTCGACCGTGATCAGCCCGAAGCTGTCCCACTCCAGCGCGCGGAACACGCTGAGGATGGCCGGCAGCGGAATCGAGTTCAGGTAGTCGCCGAAGCGGATCGACGTGATGGTATCGAGCGAGACTTCGACGTTGTCCGACGTGAAGTTGCGCAAGCTGGTGGACATCAGGCGGACGAGGCGGTCGAAGACGACCTCGAGCATCGGCAGACGTTCGTAGGAGACGAGCGCCGAGTTGACGATGGCGCGGATGCCGGACTGTTCCGGCATCGAGCCGGCAGCGCCGCCGAAGCCAAGCAGGCTGTCGATCTCGGCCTGGTCAAGGACGCGCGACGAGGTTGGGTCGGGGCCGCCGCCGCTGCCGGCGTCGCCACCGGACGGGCTATTGGCGCCGCCCTTGGCCATCTGAGCCCACTCTTCCGCCATCTGGTCGTCGGATGGAGTCGCGGGCGTTTGCGGTTCGTCGGCCATGTCTACCAATCCCCGGCCGCGGAGCGGCCTACTCAAACCAGAGCGCCGCAGAGCGGCACGGACTCAAACCAAGCGTGGAGCTACTGAACCAGCATTTCGCGGAACAAGACGTCTTCGACCTTGATCGGCGCCAGCGCAGCGTTGGCGCGATTGAGCATCTCTTCCTTCAGGCGATAGGTGCCGCGCGTGCCGGCGAGGTCCTCGACGCGCAGATCGCGCAGGAACACCTGGAACGAATCGATGACGCGCGGCAGCACCGCTTCGACCGCAGGCTTCATAGCCTCATTGGCGAGCTCGATCGACATCGTGAGCTGCAGCAGAGCGCGCTGGTTGCCGGTGCTCGAGAGATTGACGGTGAAGCGCGGCAAGTCGACGAACGCAGCTGCGGTGACGGGTCGCTCGACGTGCTCCTCCTCGACGACGTCTTCGCCGCCGCCTAGGAAGCCGAGCCAGCCCATGAAGTACGCGGTGACGCCAGCGCCGACGAGCAACAGCACGGGCAGGCCGACGAACAGGATGATCTTGAGGGGACTGAAACTGCGTCCGCCTCCACCACCGCCTTCGCCACCTTCGCCGCCGGAGTCGCCCCCTTCGTCGCCGCCGCCCTTCTTCTTGTTGTCGTCTTCTTCGTCGTCAGCCATCGACCTGTCCCTGCGCACCCAAAGCGAAGCTTCCGGCACGAATCCTACACGAGGACCCTAAGCCCCGTTCGTTAAGAAGACGTTTGCTGTGATGGGTGCTGTGGGCAGGTCCTGCCGGGCCGCCGCAGACCGCGGAACCCCCTGCCCATTCGCACGAGCCCCGCAAACCCGAGCAAATCCGCCCGTCTTAACGATGGCACGCGACGTGCACCGCTGCGGCCACGGATTTCGGGGGCTGGCTGTCGGATATGCGCGTTTACCCTGACAACGGCTCCATTAGCCAAGGCGAAACGCCATGACGATGGACAACAGCGGCTACGTCGCGCTCTCGCACCAGATGGTGCTGCAGCGTCAGATGGAAGTCATCGCCCACAACATCGCGAACGCCAACACCGGCGCCTACAAGAGCGATACGACGTTGTTCGAGACGTTCCTGATGGACGGCGGCAACAACAAGAAGATCGCCTATGTCCAGGACTTCGGCGTCCTCATCAATTTCCGCGAAGGCCAACTCGAGAGCACCGGCAACCAGCTCGACCTTGCCATTCAGGGACCCGGCTTCCTCGTCGCCCAGACGGCCAACGGAGTTGCCTACACGCGCGCCGGCCATCTGACCGTGAACCAGCGCGGCGAACTGTCCACTGAGCAGGGCGACGCGATCCTCGACGAGAACCGCCGCCCGATCATCGTCGCCGACCCCGCTCTCGGCAACGTCATGATCAATCCCGACGGCACGGTTGCGGTGGACGACGCCCGACCGGTCCGCCTGTTGATGGTCGAGTTCGACAATCCGCAGCAGCTGCGGCGCCGTGGCGCCGGCTACTTCGTCACTGACGCGCCCGAGCGGCCCAGCGCCGGCACGCGCGTCATCCAAGGAATGATCGAACGGTCCAACGTCGAGCCGGTCCTCGAACTCGCCGCGATGATCGAGACCAGCCGCGCCTACCAGCACTCGAACAAGCTGATGGAAACCGAGCACGAACTGCAGCGCAAGATGGCGGACCGCCTGCCGCAGCTGCGCTAATTGGCCACCAACGAACCGATTTCAGACAAGGGGAAACGACCATGAGATCCCTCAGTATCGCAGCGACGGGAATGCTGGCTCAGCAGACCAACGTCGAAGTGATCTCGAACAACATCGCCAACATGAACACGACGGCGCACAAGCGCCAGAAGGCGGAGTTCCAGGATCTCCTCTACCAGGATCTGCGGCGCGTCGGCGCTCCGTCGTCGGACGCCGGCACCATCGTGCCGACCGGCATTCAGATCGGCGTCGGCGTGAAGGTATCCGGCGTCTATCGGATCAACACCCAGGGTGACATGACGGCGACCGAGAACCCGCTCGACGTCGCGGTCGAAGGCAACGGCTATTTCCGCGTGCAGCTGCCGGACGGCCAGGACGCGTTCACGCGCGCCGGCTCCTTCCAGCGCTCGCCCACCGGCCAGCTGGTGACCGGCGACGGCTTCGTCGTGCAGCCTGGTGTCACCATCCCGCAGGAAGCCATCGACATCGTCGTCAACCAGACCGGCGAAGTGCTGGTGAAGCTCGCCGGCCAGACCGACCTGACCAACCTCGGCCAGCTCGAACTGGCGGTGTTCGCCAATGACGCGGGCCTGGAATCGATCGGCAACAACCTGCTCCTCGAGACGCCGGCGTCGGGCGCCGCCAACGTCGCCACGCCGGGTTCGCCGGGCTACGGCACCGTGCGCCAGGGCTTCCTCGAGACCTCGAACGTGAACCCGGTATCCGAGATCACGTCCCTGATCACCGCCCAGCGAGCCTACGAGATGAACTCCAAGGTCATCACCGCATCCGACGAGATGATGCGCACCGTGACCACCCTCCGCTAACCGCGATCGGTAGGCACACATGAACACGGCGATGAAGACCCTTGGGAAGACGTTCGGCGCATTCGTCCTGTCGGCCAGCTTGCTGGCAACCCCTGCGGCCGCGCAGACTGCCGCCGGCGTCGTCGTGGTCGACGGACCGTGGGTAACGCTCGGCGAAATCACCGGCACGCGCGGCATCGCCGCAGCCGTCCGGGTCGCCCCCTCGCCTGCCCCGGGCGAGCGCGCCATGCTCAACATCGCGGAAGTAGCCGCGCTGGCAAAGGAACACGGCGTCACCTGGGACCCCCGCGGCTTGCGTGGCGTCACCGTCGAACGCAGCGCCGCGGTGGTGCCGCGGGACGTCGTGCTCGAAGCAATCAACTATGAGCTCGCAACGCGGGCGCCCGGCCGTACCCTGGTCGCCGACATCCTCAATGCCAACTTCACCTTGCAAGTCGCGCGTACCGCGCCGCTTACCGTGCGGGTCGAGAACCTCGATTACGACGCAGCGCGCGGCACCTTCGCCGCGACGATCGTGGCTCCGGCCACCGGTGCCGATGCCCAGCGCACCGTAGTGCGCGGCCGCGCCGTCGAGATGCTGCAGGTACCGGTGCTGGTCAATGTCGTCGCCGCCGGCGGCGTCATCCGGCAGACCGACGTGGCCTGGATCGACGTGCGCGCCGATCGCATGGGCCAGGGCGTCGCCACGCAAACCGATCAGTTGGTCGGCCAGTCTCCCCGCCGCGTCCTGCGCGTCAACGAACCGGTGCGTATGAGCGACGTGCAGACGCCAATCGTCGTCGCCAAGAACTCGACCGTAACGATGATCGTCGAGAGACCCGGCCTGCAGCTGACCGCGGCCGGACGCGCCCTGGGCAACGCCGGCTACGGCGAAATCGTGCAGGTGATGAACGCCCAGACTAAGACCACCGTCGAAGGCATCGTCGAAGGGCCGGGCCGCGTGCGTGTCGTCGCGCGCCGTCCCGTTCAAGACGTCGCCGTCCGCTAGACAGAGCTCGCAAGAACAGGCCCCCATGATCCGAGCCAAGAAGCTTTCGCACTCCGTCGCCGCCGGCGCCCTTCTGCTCGCGGCGGGCGGCTGCGCCAATACCGTCGACCGCATTGCTCAGATCGGCGAGCCACCCGCCATGGCGGCGGTCGCCAACCCGACCGAGAAGCCCGACTACCGGCCGATCACGACGCCGCTGCCGGCGCCGGATCCGGCGCCAAGGATGGCCAACTCGTTGTGGCGGCCGGGTGCCAAGGCGTTCTTCCGCGACCAGCGCGCCGCACGCGTCGGCGACATCCTGACCGTGAACGTCCAAATTGCCGACACGGCAACCGTCAACAACACGACCACGCGGGCGCGCACCACCGAAGAGACGTTGGGCATCCCGGGCCTGTTCGGCCTCGAGACCCAGCTCGGCAAGGTGCTGCCCCAAGGCATCGATCCGACCGCACTGGTCGGCGTCAACGGCGGCGGCAACTTCCAGGGCGAGGGCGCGGTGGAGCGCGAGGAAACCATCAGTCTCACCGTCGCCGCGATGATCGTGCAGGTCCTGCCCAACGGTAACCTGGTGATCCAGGGCCGTCAGGAAGTGCGCGTGAACTTCGAAGTGCGCGAGCTGACCGTCGCCGGCATCGTGCGTCCGGAAGACATCACTGCCACCAACACGATCGCCCACACGCAGATCGCCGAGGCGCGCATCTCGTACGGCGGCCGCGGCCAGATCACCGACGTGCAGCAGCCGCGCTACGGGCAGCAGCTGTTGGACATCATCGCGCCCTTCTAGGAAAGCAGAGATGCAGCGAGGTTCCGCAGGAACCGACGCAACATCATCGCGCCGTTCCAACGGGAGGCCCTCCCCCCTCCCCGCTCTGGGCCGAGGCGTCCCTCGAGGACAACCGCTCAGACACAAGAAGGCCGGTCCCTTGGACCGGCCTTTCTGCTGTTGAATCCTTGGTCGGCGGCTACTCGTCCCGGTAGCTCTTCTCACGGCGTTCGTGGCGTTCCTGCGCCTCGATGCTGAGCGTGGCGATCGGGCGGGCTTCGAGGCGCGGCAGGCCGATGGGCTCGCCGGTCTCCTCGCAGTAGCCGTAGGAGCCGTCATCGATGCGGCGCAGCGCGGCGTCGATCTTGCCGATCAGCTTGCGCTCGCGGTCGCGCGTGCGCAGTTCCAGCGAGCGCTCCGTCTCGGCCGACGCACGGTCGGTCATGTCGGGAGCCGCAGCGCTTTCCTCCTGCAGGTGCTGCAGGGTCTCGGTCGATTCCTTCAGCAGCTCTTCCCGCCATGCCAGAAGCTTGCGGCGGAAATACTCGCGCTGCTTCTTGTTCATGAAGGGCTCGTCTTCCGAGGGGCGATACCCTTTCGGCAGACGCACGGTCATGTTCACACGGGACTCCTCGGACTTGTCTTTCTTGGCGGGCGCCGCGGCCGCAGATGCGGCGGCGCGCTTGGCCTTCTCAATCGGGCGCGGAGTATATGAATCGCCCTTTGCTCCCGCAACAGCGGGAGTGACCCGAGAACGGCCGGTAGAGCGATCTACTGGCCGTTTCTTGTTACGAGAGGGTGACGCTTTGGCAGTCTTGGGTGCCGACGGAGCCGCCCTGGGCGGCGCCGCCCGCGCACGCGACCGTGAACGTCGGTCGGCGCCAGCCACGCTCTAGTACTGGCCGAGCTTGGCGAGCTCGACCATCGCCCGCAGTTCGATATCGTCGAGAATGGCGTTCAGGCTCGGATCCATGACGCCGTCGCGACGCGCGCGCACGAGGCGCACCAGGTTGGTCAGCCGGTCGGCAGGAATGGCACCTTGCAGCAGGCCCATGCGAATCTCATCGAGACGATCCAACAAATCGAAGCCGCGGCGTACGCCGGCAGAGCGGCGCTGGTTCGCGTCGGGCACTTCCTGAAGGGCGAGCAGAGAGTCGAGCGTCTGGACGCGCGACTGCTCGGCGAGGCGCGTGGTTTCGCCAGCGCCTCCCTCGAGCTCCTTGGCGAAGCTCGTGTCCTTGGCCTGCTTGCGGCGCACGCGCGCCGCTTCAGCCGTATGGATTGGTCCGGACCCGACGATCTTCACGCGGCGGACGCCCTATTCCCCGAGGTACCTCGCACTCCGTAGCGTGCCCCGAACAGGGTTAACGCACGGTAAACAGACGGCGGCAAGAGCTACGTACAGTCTAGCCCAGGCTCCGCGACCGCCCGGTGACGCATGCCATACCACGGCCGCACCGCCGAAGCGTACTAGCCCCCTGTGCAAAGCTGCCGAGCGCGGCAGGAATTGCCTGCGCGGCCGCCCCGACCGGCGGTTTGGAGGCAAAAATTCCCAAGGATTTCAATGGGACAGGCCGCGCCCCGTGGCACAAGATTCGCTCTGGATAGGCGGCCGGAAGGTTGGTTCATGCGTATTCCTTTGTCCCGTTTCCTCCATCTCGTCCTCGCCGCCACCCTTGCGCTGGCGCCCGTTGCGCCCGCCGGCGCCGCCCCGCGCATCAAGGACATCAGCGATTTCGAGGGCATGCGCGACAACATGCTGGTCGGCTACGGCCTGGTGGTCGGTTTGAACGGCTCGGGCGATTCGCTCCGCAACGCCCCGTTCACGCGCCAGAGCTTGATCGCCATGCTCGAGCGCCTGGGCGTCAACACCCGCGACGCCACCTTGAACACCCAGAACGTCGCCGCCGTGATGGTGACGGCCAACCTGCCCCCCTTCGCCCGCCAGGGCACGCGTATCGACGTCACCGTTTCTACCCTCGGCGACGCGAGCAGCCTGCTGGGCGGCACCCTCCTCGTCACCCCGCTGCTCGGCGCGGACGGCGAGATCTACGCCGTGGCCCAGGGCTCGGTGACGGTCGGCGGCTTCACCGCCGGCGGCGCGGCGCAGACCGTGACCCGCGGTGTGCCGACTTCGGGCCGCATGTCCAACGGCGCCATCGTCGAGCGCGAAGTGCCGTTCGAGTTCGCCGCGATGACCTCCCTCAACCTGACGCTGCGCAATCCGGACCTGACCACGTCGCGCCGCATCAGCCAGGCCATCAACAGCTTCATGCGGGGTCCCGTCTCGCAGGCGCTGGACGCCTCGACCGTACGCCTTAACGTGCCGCTGCCCTATCAGCAGGACCTGGTCGGCTTCCTCACCGACATCGAGCAGCTGACCGTCGAGCCGGACCAGATCGCCCGCATCGTCATCGACGAGCAGAACGGCGTCATCGTCATGGGCGCCAACGTGCGCGTCGATGAGGTCGCCATCGCCCAGGGCAACCTGACCATCCGCATCACCGAGACACCGCAGGTATCGCAGCCGGGTCCGTTCGCTCCTCCGGGCGCGCAGACGGTGACCGTGCCGCGCACCGACATCCAGATCGACGACGGCGCCGACAAGGCGCAGCTCGAGGCGTCGCGCGCGCTGCTCAACGAAGCGCGCCTGCGCCAGGATGAGTCGGGCCGCCTGCTCGAGCAGGGCGTGCGAGTCTCCTTCAACGCGCACGAGGTCGCGCTGGCACGCATGCCGTCGCTCGAGGACGCGCTCAAGTCGGCCGAGGACGGCCGCCTCTCGTTCGACGACCGTTTCGAGGCGGGCGATGCCAAGCTGCTCGATCTGCTCGGTGTCGAGGACCAGCTCTTCCAGGCGGCCGGCGGAGTCGTCAGCGGCCGCAGCGCGGTGCTACTCAGCCACTTCCAAGTTCTCGGTGCGATGGGACGGCTGCGGTCGTCCCTGTAGCAAGGGCGCGCGCACGCACGCTTCCACGCCGGCAACGCCGCGCGATGCGGCTGTTTGCCTCGCTCTAACCCTTACGGTTCGGCTAGCGCGGCCTAGACGGCCATATTATGGTGCGCGCCCGGCCGCGACTCAGGTAGGCGCCGCCGGGCGTTGCGTTTTCGCGTCGTCGCTTGCGGCGCGGTCCATCCAGACGGGAGATCTCCAGGTATGCGCTTTCTACTGGGAATCGTAGTGCTCGGTTTGGTCGTGTTGGTCGGCGCGTTGGCATGGGCCATGCGCTACGACGCGATCCCGGCGCTGGCAGCTGCACCGGCTGCCAACACCTTCAGCCGCGCCGTCCTCGAGCACGGCAAGCTGATGACCGGCATGGGCGACTGCGAGGTCTGCCACACCCGTCCGGGCGGCGAACCATTCTCCGGCGGCTTGGCGTTGCCGACTCCGTTCGGCACCATTTACACGACCAACATTACGCCCGACGTCGCTACCGGCATCGGCGGCTGGTCGCTCGAAGCGTTCACACGCGCCATGCGCGAAGGCGTCGATCGCGAAGGCCAGTACCTCTACCCTGCCTTCCCGTACATCCACTACACGCTGACCACCGACGAAGACATCGCGGCGATCTACGCCTACCTGATGGCGGGCGTCCGGCCGGTGAACTACCAGGCACCCGAGACCAAGCTGCCGTTCCCGTTCAACATCCGCCTGAGCCTGGCAGGCTGGAACTTCCTGTTCCTCAAGAAGGGTCCGTTCGAGCCCGACACAACCAAGGACGAGGACTGGAACCGCGGCGCGTACCTCGTGGAGGGCCTCGGCCACTGCGGCTCCTGCCACTCTCCGCTCAACATCATCGGCGGCGAGAAGGGCGGTGCTTCGAAGTTCGCGGGCGGTCAGGCCGAGGGCTGGTACGTGCCGCCGCTCAACACCGCGTCGCTCGCTCCGATCCCGTGGAGCGCCAACGCCCTCGTCAACTACCTCTTCGACGGCTGGGACAAGCAGCACGGCATCACGGCGGGTCCGATGACGCCGATCATTCGCCACCTGTACGACCAGAAAGAGGACGACGTCTACGCGATGGCCGAGTACCTCGCCACCTTCCAGCGCCCGGTCGAGCAGGCGAAGGTCGATGAGGTCATTGCATTCGCGCGCGCGCGCGAATGGAATCCGGACTCACCGCCGAAGCCGACGGACCCGGCGCTGGCGAAGGGCGCGACGGAGTTCGGCCGGCTGTGCGCCAACTGTCACAAGATCAACGGCCAGCCGTTGCCGCTTGGCATGACGACCACCATCAATATGCCGGATGCACGCAACGTCGCGCGCATCTCCATCGAAGGCATCCGGCCGCCGCCCGGCTCGCGGGATCGCTCGATGCCTCCGCTCACGATCCGGGACGAGGACCTCGAGGCGATCCTGCTGTTCATGCGGGCACAGTTCACGACGCGTGAGCCGTGGCCCGACCTGAAGGGCGACATCGCTGCGGTGCGCGCGCCCGCCGCGCACTAGGGCCGCCATCACTTCGGTTCGACGCCGTCACCCCTCCGGGGTGGCGGCGTCGCCGTTTAGGGTGCAACCTTCCCGCGCGGCAACCGGCCCCAAGGGGTCGCCCACCGTTTGTTGATGGCCGGCGCGGCCGTTCGAACACCGTCGATATTTCCGTATGCAAGGTAGGGAGTAGGCCCGGCCGCGGTTGCCGGGGTGCCTCGTGAATCCGCATTTTTGTTGCGGATTTGGCCGGATCGCGGCGGCCTGTGGATACTCCGAAAGGGGCGGAATTCCACGCGCATTCGGACCGTTTTCTGTTGTTTTCAGACCCCCTCGGGCTTATACGGGACGGCACGGCGGAGCGTGCTTTCGCACGGCTGCGGGAGTTCTTGGCAATACCCTGTATTGCCGGGGCAGCCCGTGACGCACACACCCCGCATGTACCTTGAGGGAGGTAGCTCACCATGGCACTGACGCTTTCCGTCAACGGCAGAAACTACACTGTGGATGTTGAACCAGAGACGCCGTTGCTCTGGGTCCTCCGCGACAACATGGGCCTCGTTGGCACCAAGTACGGCTGCGGCATCGCTCGCTGCGGCGCGTGCACCGTGCACATCGATGGCCAGGTTGCCCGCTCTTGCGCAACTCAGGCTGCGGCCGCGGTCGGCAAGACGGTCACCACCATCGAAGGCCTCTCGCCGAATTCTACCCATCCGGTTCAGGTCGCTTGGACCGAACTCGACGTTCCGCAGTGCGGCTACTGCCAGTCCGGCCAGATCATGGCCGCTGCAGCGCTGCTCGCGAAGCGTCCGCGTCCGACCGACGGCGACATCGACGCCGAGATGGAACTGAACCTGTGCCGTTGCGGCACGTACCAAGGCATCCGCGCCGCGATTCATCGCGCTGCGGCCATTGCCGGCGGCGCACGCTAAGGCGAGGGAGGAAACAATGACGCATCTCGAAATCACTCGCCGTAGCTTCATCGTCACCACGGCTGCGGCCGGCGGTGGCCTCATGATCGGTATCGCCATGTCTGGCCCGGCGCAGGCCGCGGCCGGCATGATGCCGAACCCGTGGGAGCGCGCCACCGCCAAGGAAGGCCAGGAAATCAACGCCTGGATCGTCGTTGACCCGGATGGCACCACGACCATTCGCGTCGGCCAGTCCGAAATGGGCCAGGGCGTTTTCACCGCCATGCCCATGCTGGTCGCCGAAGAGCTGCATGTTGACTGGAAGATGGTGAAGGTCGAATACGCCGACTCGAACCGTCACGTCCGCAACAACAACCTCTACCAGCGCATGTCCACGGGCGGCTCAGGCGCCGTTCGTAACAGCCGCGTGTTCCTGCAGCAGGCTGGCGCCTCCGCGCGCGAGCGTCTGCGTGAAGCCGCGGCCGTTGCCTGGTCCGTTCCGCGCGACCAGGTCGTGGCCAAGGACAGCGTTCTGACGGCGGGCAACCGCCGTGGCACCTACGCCGAGTTTGCGACCCGCGCTTCGCAGGTCCAGCTCGCGCAGGAGCCGGCGATCAAGCAGTCGGGCCAGTTCTCTCTGCTCGGCACGACGCTCGCTCGTCTCGACACGCCGCTGAAGGTCAACGGCACCGCCACGTTCGGCTTCGACGTCAAGCTGCCCGGCATGGTCTATGCCGCAGTGAAGGTCGTCCCGGTTCGCGGTGGCAAGCTGACGTCGTTCGACTTCAACGCCATCAAGGGCCGTCCCGGCATCATCGGCGCCTACGCCCTGAAGCCGGTCGGTGAGCAGCCGTTTGCTACCCGTATCGACGAAGGCGTGGCGGTTGTCGCCGACACGTACTATCGCGCTCTGACCGCGCTCAACCTGATGCCCGTCGTGTGGGACTTGGGTCCGGACGTCGCGATCAACAGCCGGGAGTACAAGGCCCGTCTCACGGAAGCCGTGAAGCTTCCGGGCGCCGTTGGCCGCAATGACGGCGACACCATCGCCGCGATGAAGACCGCCGCCAAGACCGTCGAAGGCCACTACTTCACGGGCTACGACAGCCACACCTGCATGGAGCCGATGTCCTGCACCGTCTCGATCACCGCTGATCGCGTCGATGTCTGGGGCGGCTTCCAGAACCCGCCGGGCGCCTTGGCCGTTGTGGCCGAGCACCTCGGCAAGCAGCCGGTGGACGTGTACTCGCACACCACGTTCCTCGGCGGTGGCTTCGGTCTCCGCAGCCGTAACCACGAAGTCCGCCAGGCGGCCGAAATCGCCCGCCAGGTCGGCAATCGTCCGGTGAAGATGCTGTGGACCCGCGAAGAGAATGAGCGTCAGGCACGCGGCCGTCCGGCCGCCATGTCTCACCTCAAGATGGGTCTGGACGCGCAGGGCATGCCCATCGCGTTCTACGGCCGCTTTGCCGGTCACTCGGCGGCGGCTCAGGCGAACCCGACGGCGGTCGCCAACGGGCTCGACTCCGGCACCATGAACGGCATTCGCGATCACCGCTACAAGATCGCGAACACCCTCATCGAAGGCCACATCCGCAACACCAACCAGAACATCCAGGCCTATCGCGCCCCGGGTTACGAGCACAACCTGTGGCACATGGAGCAGTTCATGGATGAGGTCGCGCTGGCTGGTGGCAAGGATCCGCTTCAGTTGCGCATCGATCTGACGAAGGACCTGCCCGACTGGCAGCTCGTGCTGAACACGCTGAAGCAGAAGTCCGGCTATCGCCGCGATCTGCCGAAGGGTGAGGGCATGGGCGTCGCCATCGGCGAGTCGTTCGGCTCGATCATCGCGATGTGCGCCAAGGTCTCGGTCTCTCGCCGTGGCCAGCTCACCGTCGAGAAGTACGACGTGGTCGTCGACTGCGGCAACCTGGTGACCCCGGCAATCGCCGCCCACCAGATGCAGTCGGGCATCGTCTACGGCATCACGGATGCGATCTATCGCGAGCTGACCATCGACAAGGGCGCGGTCGTCGAAGGCAACTTCGACACCTACCCGCTGTTGAAGATCAGCCAGATGCCGGTCGTTGACGTCCACTTCGCTCTCGCGGGTGGCGACAAGTGGGGCGGCATGGGTGAGCCTGCGACTCCGCCGGCCGCGCCCGCTCTGGGCAACGCGATCTTCGCCGCCACGGGCAAGCGCGTCCGTGACGTGATCATCAACCAGGCCGACCTGTCCTGGACGTAAGCTTCCAAACAGGCTGACCCCTCGGGGTCAGGCACTACAGGACGGCCGGGATGGGAAACCACCCCGGCCGTCACTGCTTCTTGAGGGCGGTTTCCCCCGCGATCGGCCGCTTTGCACACAGGCGCCATTGCAATTTGGCCCGGCAAAGATAGATTCCCCTCTAAGTGAACCTCGAGTCCTGGGGTATTCCATGCAGGCTGAAAATCGTTTCCGCACGCCCAACCGCCGCACCTTCCTGATCGGCGCTGGAATGGGTGTGGTGGGTATGATCACGGCGGCACCGCAACGGGCCCTGGCCGACGGGCCGATGGCCTTCCCAAAGCGCATCGTCGAGATCCTCGATCAGAACGTCGGGCCGGGTGACTATCACTTTGGCGATCTGATGATGGAGCTGCCGATCATCGCCGAGTCCGGCTTCTCGGTGCCGGTGACCCTGCGGGTCGCCACCAAGATGACCGAGGACGACCACGTCAAACGCATACTGGTCTTCGCCCCCGAGAACCCGGAGGCAACCGTCGCCGACTACATCATGGGCGTGCGCGCCGGCAAAGCCGAGGTCTCGAGCCGTATTCGCATGGCCAAGACGCAGACCGTCTATGCGGTCGCGCTGATGGCCGACGGCCGCCGCTGGGGCACCTCGGTGCCGCTCAACGTGACGTTCGGCGCCTGCGTCGAAGAGGTTGATGCGTTCCACGCCGCCGAATTCCTCAAGCGCCAGCGCGTGCGCGGCAACGAATAGGGAGCAGCCCGATGGAAATCCCTGAGCCGAGAATCTCCGTGCCCGAGACCGCCAAGAAGGGCGACGTCATCGAGATCCGCACGTTGATCAACCACGTGATGCACAACGGCTACAGCTACGATCGCGACGGCCAGATCATCCCGCGGCACATCATCAACACATTCTTCGTCACCTATAATGGTGTCGAGGTGTTCCGCTCGAACTTGCAGCCGGGCACCGCCGAGAACCCGTACCTGGCGTTCTTTACGACTGCGACGGAGACCGGCAAGCTTGAGTTCACGTGGCTGGATGACGACGGCAGCGTCTACAAGCGCAGCCGCGAGATCACCGTCACGGCCTGATCGGCAGGATCGCGACCGGCATCATGCGACGTAGGAATCTGGTTGTCGGCGCCGCGCTCGCGGTCGCCGTGGGCGTTGGCGCGTGGTTTGGCTACAACGCGATGTTCGGTTCGAGCGTGCGCGCGGGAGCGGGCCCCTACACCGCCGAGCTCGCCGAATGCCACGAGACGATCACCGAGGACATGCAGGAAGCCGACGACCTGCGCTTCCTCCAGAACACCATCTGGCACGAGATCGCCGGCGCCAATCTCCTCATCGGCGGCCGTCTCACCCGCCTCAACGACGCCGGCCGCAACTCGACGTTCAACTACCAGTGCACCATGCGGAACGGCCGGGTCATCGACGCGGGCCTGCGGTAGCAGGAGGACAGGGGAAGATGGCGCGCGGCGCGGCTATCCTGGGAGGTATCGCCCTGGTCGTCGTGCTTGGGCCCGCTGCTCCGCGCGCACAAGAGCGCGAGATCAAGGACTGCGCCGAATGCCCGGCGATGGTCGTGGTCCCCGCCGGCAGGATGACGCGCAGCGACAAGTTCGGCGCGCCCGAGTTTCCCGTCGAGTTCCGCCGCCCTTTCGCCATCGCCAAGAACGAGGTGACGTGGGCGGAGTTCGCCGTCTTCGCCAAGGCGACCGGTCACGTCGCCAAAGGCTGCGCATGGTTCTCGCTGGTCGGCGCGCGCCCCCAACCCGACAAGGACTTCAACGAGGCGTTCGACCCGGCCGTGCACGTGCAGGCGGATAACGAGCCCGTCGTGTGTGTCAGTCACGAGGACGCCCAAGCCTATGTCGCATGGCTGCGCGACAGGACCGGCGAGGTCTACCGCCTGCCCACCGAGGCAGAATGGGAGTATGCCGCGCGTGCCGGCAGCCCGAACGACGCCGCCTGGTGGACCACGGCCAACACGCCGCGCTTCGAGATGGCCAACTGCGCCGACTGCCCCGGCATCGACACGATGGGCCGTGAGGACTGGCTGTTTACGTTCCCCGTAGGCAAGTACGAGCCCAACAGGTTCGGCCTGTTCGACATGCCCGGCAACGCCGCCGAGTGGGTCGAGGACTGCTTCAATCCCTCGCTCGCCAACGCGCCCAAGGACGGCACCGCCTGGTACGACGGCGACTGCGGCCGCCGCGTCGTGCGGGGCGGCAGCTGGCACCACGAGCGCGCCTTCCTGGGCGGCTTCCGCCAGGCAACGCCGGAAAGCCTGCGCATCAACGACATCGGCTTCCGGGTCGTCCGCACCCTGCCCGAATAGGCCCGCCGCGGCTCTCAGGCCTTCACGGGGCCGTGAGCCGATCTTCCCGCCTGCCCGTCCGCCCGCGCCGCGGGAACTGCGAACCACGCGCAGCAACAGGCCAACCGATGTATATTGCGGCCAAGGATTCGGCCGGACGTGCCGCCTCCCCGAGGGGCGGCGGCATGTTCCAAAAATCCCGGCATGGGAAGGACTTGCCACATGATGTTGCGAACAGTCGCTGCGACCGCATTGACGATGCTCGCGTTCTCTGGCGCCGCCGTGGCGCAGAACGCACCTGCTCAGCCTGCACCGGCTGCGGTGCCGGCGATGGCCGCGGCGGCACCTGCGGTGCTCGCCAATTCCTGCAACTCCTGCCACGGCGTCGATGGCAAGGGCCTCGCCAACAGCAAGGTGCCCGCCATCAACGGGCGCCCGGCGGTGGAGCTCGTGACGGTCTTGAAGGCCTTCAAGGCCGATCAGGTGACGGTCACGATCATGAACCGCCTGGCCAAGGGCTACACGGACCCGGAGATCGATTCGATCGCCGCCCATTTCGCGGCCATCCGCTAGCGCGCCGGGAGGGAGAGACCCAATGTTGAAGAACAACAACTCGCGCCGCGACGTTCTCAAGCTCGCCAGCGCCGCGACCTTCGCCAGCCTGGCTCCGTCGGGCAAGAGCTTCGCCCAGGCGGCCGGCAACGTCGTCGTCATCGGCGGCGGCTTCGGTGGAGCCACCACCGCGAAGTACCTGCGCCGCGCCGGGGTCAACGTGACCCTGATCGACGCGGGCGCCAACTTCATCACCTGCCCGTTCTCGAACGCCGTGCTCGGCGGCTTCGGCGAGATGGCCCAAGTCACCCACAGCTGGGACGGCCTCCGCCGCGCCGGCGTCACCGTCATCAACGGCACGGTCACCGGCATCGACGCCACCGCAAAGCGCGTCACCGTGCAGGGCAACACGACGCCGATCGCCTACGACCGCCTAGTCGTCTCGCCCGGCATCGACTTCAAGTTCAGCGGCACCGGCTCGATCCAGGGGTACGACGAGGCGGCCAGCGAGAAGATGCCGCACGCCTGGAAGGCCGGTCCGCAGACAGAGCTGCTGCGCCGTCAGTTGGTTGCGATGGACGACGGGGGCGTCGTCATCATGGCGATCCCGAACAACCCGTTCCGTTGCCCACCGGGGCCGTACGAGCGCGCTTCGCTCATCGCCCACTACCTGAAGACACAGAAGCCGCGCTCGAAGCTCGTTCTGCTCGACGCCAAGGACACCTTCTCCAAGCAGGCATTGTTCCAAGGCGCCTGGCAGGCGCTCTACCCGGGCATGATCGAGTGGGTGTCGTTCAGCCAGGGCGGCAACGTCAGCCGCGTCGACACCAACACCATGACCGTCTACACCGACTTCGGTCAGCACAAGGGCAACGTCGTCAACGTCATCCCGCCGCAGCGCGCGGGCCGCGTCGTCGACCTCGCCAACCTCGCCACCGGCGACTTCTGCCAGGTCAATCCGCAGACCTTCGAGTCGCGCTCGGTGCCGAACGTCCACGTCATCGGTGACGCGTGCGTCGCCGGCGCCATGCCGAAGTCGGGCTTCTCGGCCTCGAACCAGGGCAAGGTGACCGCCGCCGCCATCGCAGCGCTGCTGCGCGGCCAGCAGCCGACGGCGCCGTCGATGATCAACGTCTGCTACAGCCTGATCAATCCGGACTACGGCATCTCCGTCGCCAGCGTCCATCGCATCGGCGACGACGGCACCATCATCGCTGTGCCGGGCTCGGGCGGTAACAGCCCGGCCATGGCCACGCCGGAATTCCGCAAGCAGGAAGCGGATTACGCGCGCGGCTGGTACGCGAGCATGGCCAACGAAATCTGGGGCTAAGCTCCGGCGCCTGAACCAATCACACCCCCGTCAGCGGAAGCTGCCGGGGGTGTGCTCGTGTTAGAGTCCCGCGCGTGCGCTTCTCTCTCGTCAGCTTGGTCGTCGTGTTGGCCGCCGGAGCCGCGCTTGCGCAGGCCGTGGCGCCGGAGCGGGTGCCGTTGCAGGCGCACCTGACCGGTCCGATCCCGCCGCTGGCGAAGTACGAGATCGTCGGCAATACCATTCCGCAACCGCTGACCGCGCAGCCCGGCGACGCCGTGCGCGGCAGGCGAGTAATCGCCGACGCGTCCAACTCGACCTGCCTGATCTGTCACGAGGTGCCGGCATTGGCCGAGTTCCCCGACCAGGGCAAGATCGCGCCGCCCCTAGAGGGCCTCGGCACTCGCTACACCGCGGCCGAGCTGCGCTTGCGCCTAGTGAATGCGAAGCTGATCACGCCCGACACCATGATGCCGGCGTACTACCGCACCGAGGGGCTGACCCGCGTACAGCCTCAGTACGTGGGCCGTACCATCTACAGCGCCCAGGACATCGAGGACGCCATCGCGTTCTTGCTGACCATCAAGTGATGCGCGCCCTTGGTCTCCTGTTGGTTGCCTGCGCCACGCTGCTGGCCGCCACGGCGGCGCACGCCCAGGGTTGGCCCCTGTCGCGCTATTCGGTCGAGGGCCGCAACTCCGGCTACTTCTACCTTGGCCAGCAGACGCGCCTACTGCAGGACGACGACTTCCAGAACCCCGGCATGTTCGCCGTGGATGCGGGCGCCGCCATGTGGCGTCGCGTGGAGGGCACCCAGGGCCGCAGCTGCGCCTCGTGCCACCAGAACGCCGCCGAGACCATGAAGGGCGTCGCGACGCGCTATCCCGCCTACGACGCCAAATCGAGCGGTATCCTCAACCTCGAGCTCGTCATCAACCGCGAGCGCGTCGAGAAGATGGGTGCCCCTGCCCTGGCCTACGAGTCGCCCGAACTGCTGGCGATCACGTCCTACGTCTCGCACCAGTCGCGCGGCCTGCCCAAGGCGGTGGACATCACCGGCCCGGCGGCGCCGTTCTTCGAGCAGGGCAAGGAATTCTGGAACACCCGGCGCGGCCAGATCGATATCTCGTGCGCCATGTGCCACGACGACCGCCCCGGTATGCTGCTGCGTGGCGACACCATCAGCCAGGGCCAGACCAACGGTCATCCGATGTACCGCCTGATCTGGCACACCATCAGCTCGACCCACCGCATGTTCGAGTGGTGCAACACCTCGATGCGCGCCGAGCCCTACCCGCTCGGCTCGCCCGAGTACCTCGCCCTCGAGCTCTACGTCACCTGGCGGGGCCGCGGCCTGCCCATCGAGACGCCGTCGGTCAGGAAGTAACCTTCCCCAAGAACTTCACCAAGTTGGCGCCAAGGGCGACGACCTCGGCGGTGATCTCGGGCGACTTGAGCGTGCCGTCGGCGTTGAAGCTTTCCTTGGCGCTGGTGACAGCGACCTGGGAGGCGAGCGCGGTGATGCGCATGCCGGCCAGTACCGTGCGCAGCTGAATCAACCCCCGCACTCCGCCGTAGATGCCGGGAGAGGCCGACATCATCACGGCAAACTTGCCCTGGGTGGCGGTGTAAGCCGGCTCCTTGCCTTCGCCGCGCGAAGCCCAATCGAGCGCATTCTTGAGCGCGCCCGACATGCCGAAATTGTATTCGGGCGAGGCGATCAGAAGGCCGGCGTGGGCTGCGAACAGCTCCTTGAACTTCTTGGCGTTGGCGGGGAAGCCATCGCTAGCCTGCAGATCGGCGTCGTAGATCGGCATCGCCAGCTCGCGCAGGTCGATCTCGGTGACCTCGCCGCCTGCCTCGCGCGCGCCGCGCACCGCAATCTTGAGGACTTTCTTGTTGTAGGAGTCCGTGCGCAGGGAGCCTGCGAAAGCGAGTATCTTCGGTGCCGCCATGGAGTCACCCTCTCGTCCGACACGGGAACCGTACCCGGAGGTCGCCCCATTTGACACCCGCACGGTGGCGGTGGGCGATGGGCATACGCTCTATGTCGAGCAGGTCGGCAATCCCGGCGGGACACCCGTGGTGTTCCTGCACGGCGGGCCCGGCAGCGGTTGCCAGCCCATGCACCGCCAGCTCTTCGACCCCCATCGCTTCCGGGCCGTGCTGTTCGACCAGCGCGGCGCCGGCCGCAGCACCCCGAAATACGGACGCGAGGCCAACACCACCCAGCACCTGATCGCCGACATCGAGCGGATTCGTACGCTGCTGGGCATCGAGCGTTGGCTGGTGGTCGGCGGCTCGTGGGGGGCGACCCTGGCGATCGCCTACGCGGAAGCGCACCCCGACCGGGTCGCCGGCGTGGCGCTGCGCGGGGTGTTCCTGGGCACCCACGAGGAATGGCGCTGGGCGTTCGTCGACGCGCCGCGCATCTTCCGGCCGGAGCTGTTTGCTGCCGCCCTGACCCTGCTGCCCGAGGCGGAGCGCGGCGATCTGATGGCGTCGTTGGCGCGCAGGTTGCGGGATACCGACGCTGCGGTGCACGTCCCCGCCGCCTTCGTGTGGGGCGACTACGAGCGGACGTTGTCGGAGATCCGGCCCGACAAGGCCGTGCCTCTGCCCGCCTCCCTCACTACCCCGACCGGCGGACGCACCATCCCGGCCACCCCGTACATCGAGGCGCACTACTACGAGCACGACTGCTTCCTGCGGCAGGGCCAGCTGCTCGGGGAGGCGGACCGCCTTGCCGGCATCCCCGCAGCGCTGGTGCAGGGCCGCTACGACCTGCTGTGCCCCCCGCAGGCCGCGTATGCCCTGACGCAGGCGTGGCCCGGGTGCGACCTGCGCCTTATCGAGATGGCGGGCCACGCCTTGCCCGAGCCGGGCATCCGCCCTGCCCTCATCCAGGCGATCGAGGACGTCGCCGACCGCGCCCGAGCCTAGAGCCCGGAGCTGGTCAGAGACTGCGCCGCCGGCGTCTCGTGGATGCCGCACTCGTCCTTGTCCTGGCCGCGCCAGCGGCCGGCGCGCATGTCCTCGCCGGGGGCAACGCGGTCGGTGCAGGGCATGCAGCCGATCGACAGGAAGCCCTCCGACTCGAGCGGATGGTGCGGCAGGCCGTGTTCGGCGAAATACTCGTCGAGCAGGTCCTTGCTCCAGCCCGCGAGAGGATTGATCTTCACGCGCCCCTCGGCGGCCTCGATCACCGGCAGGACAGCGCGGCGGCGGCCCTGATAGCGCTTGCGGCCGGTGATCCACGCGTCGTAGCCGTGCAGGGCCTTCGCCAGCGGCTCGACCTTGCGGATCTGGCAGCACAGGTTGGCGCGGCGGCTGAACAGCATGCCGTTCGGGTCGAGGTCCTTCACCCGCTCCGGGTCCGGCCGGATCGTCTGCACGTTGGTGAGGCGCAGTTGGCCGACGAGCTGGTCGCGGTAGCGCAGAGTCTCGCCGAACAGCTTCTGGGTATCGAGGAACAGCACCGGCAGGTTGCGGTCGATCTCGGAGACCATGTGCAACAGCACGGCAGCTTCGGTGCCGAACGAGGAGACCAGGGCGATGCTGCCCTTGAACTCGACGTCGATCATCGCCGCGATCAGCTTGGGCGCCGACAAGTGGCCGTACTTGTGAGAGAACGCGCGCACCTTCGCGTCGGACACGGCGATGCGCGCCGAGCTGGGGGCCGGCGGAGCGTCCGCCGGCGGCGGCACGTCTTCCACTCGCGTCAGATCATCGAAGTCCGGACGGGATGGCTTCAGCGCACTTGCCACCTGGCGGCGCAGCGCCATGGCGGGACGGCGTGCATCGACGCCGGGTTGGTAAAAGACCGAGAACTCCGCCAAAGCCGTCTTGAACTCCTTCAACTGCTTCTCATCCTTGACCTCGATCGAGTTCACGCCGAGGCGGTCGAGAAACAGATATTGGTCGCGCAGGATGTGCCCGAACGCACGGACCTCGCCCTTGTATCCGTAGCGGTCGCGCAGGAGCTTGGCATAGGAGAACGGCCGGCCGTCCTTGAAGGTCGGGAACTCGAGCGCGACGACGCCGAAAAGGCCGAGATCAGTGGCAACTTGCGCCGGCGCCTGGTCGCTCTTCAGGCGCAGTCCGAGCGGCGCGTTGCGCGTCAGCAGCGTGGCGCGGTCGCGCTTCCAGCGATCGAGGCTGACGATGGTGGGACCGTCCGCAAGCGGCTCGTCGTCACCGCGGTGGACCCACTGGTCCAGGGCCAAGTTGCCATCCCTAATGAGCGGCATAGAGCTTCTCCTTGAACGGCTTCATGCCGACGCGGCGATAGGTGTCGATGAAGCGTTCCTTGCCCTGGCGTTGTGCCATGTAGACGTCGACGACGGTCTCGACGGCATCGACGATCTTGTCGGCCGGGAACGACGGACCGGTGATGTCGCCAATGCTGGCGTCGGCGCCGTCATGGCCGCCGAGCGTCACCTGGTAGAACTCCTGGTTCTGCTTGTCGACGCCGAGGATGCCGATGTTGCCGGCATGGTGGTGCCCGCAGGCGTTGATACAGCCAGAGATGTTGAGGCGTAGCTCGCCGATATCCTTCTGCCGCTTGAGGTCGGAGAAGCGCTCGGAGAGTTGCTGCGCCACCGGGATCGAGCGCGCCGTGGCGAGGCCGCAGTAGTCCAGGCCCGGGCACGAGATGATGTCGGAGATCAGGTCGAGGTTCGGCGTCGCGATGCCGAGGCGCACGAACTGCTGCCACAGCGGGTAGAGGTCGTCCTTGCGCACATACGGAAAGACTAGGTTCTGCTCGTGGGTGACGCGCACTTCGCCCAGGCTGAACTTCTCGGCGAGGTCCGCGATGGCATCCATCTGGTCCGACGAGCAGTCCCCCGGCACGCCGCTGGTCGGCTTCAGCGACGCCGTGGCAATCACATACCCCGGCTGTTTGTGGGCGGCGGCGTTGACGCTGTGCCAGTCGGCGAAGGCCTTGTCCTTGAGCAGGTGGGCGTCGAGGGCCTTCGATTGCACCGGCAGGTCCTCATAGCCCGGCGGAGCGAAGTAGGCGCGGATGCGCGCGATCTCCTCTTCGGGCAGCTTCAACGCCGAGTCCTTGATCAGCGCGAACTCGTCCTCGACCATCTTGGTGAAGGCCTCGACGCCGGTCGACATCACCAGGATCTTGATGCGCGCCTTGAACAGGTTGTCGCGCCGCCCGAGCATGTTGTAGACGCGCAGGATCGCCTCGCAGTAGGCGAGCAGGTCGCGCTCCGGCACGAACTTGTTCAATGTCGGCGCCACCGCCGGGGTGCGGCCCATGCCGCCGCCGGCCATGATCTCGAAGCCGATCTCGCCCGCGTCATTCTTGTGAACAATGACGCCGATGTCGTGAAAGCGCACGGCGGCACGGTCGTCGGCGGCGGCCGTCACGGCGATCTTGAACTTGCGCGGCAGGAACGAGAACTCCGGATGGAACGTCGACCACTGGCGCAGGATCTCGGAGTAGATGCGGCTGTCGATGATCTCGTCGGCCGACACCCCGGCGTACTGATCCGATGTGACGTTGCGGATGCAGTTGCCCGACGTCTGGATGGCATGCATCTCGACCGACGCTAGGTCGGCGAGGATGTCGGGAACGTCGACGAGCCGCGGCCAGTTGTACTGGATGTTCTGGCGCGTCGTGAAATGGCCGTAGTCGCGGTCGTACTTGCGCGCGATGTGCGCCAGCATGTGCATCTGGCGCGTCGACAGTGTGCCGTACGGGATGGCGACCCGCAGCATGTAGGCATGCAGCTGGGCATATAGGCCGTTCATCAGGCGCAGCGGGCGGAATTCGTCCGTCGTGAGCTCGCCGCTGAGACGGCGCGCCACTTGGCCGCGGAACTGCTCGACGCGTTCCTTGACGACTACCTGATCGAACTCATCGTAGCGGTACATTGCCTGCGTCTGCCTTTTTGTAGGGTTGCGCGCCTACGGCGCGACCTAGCCTTCTCGATTTTCGCGGCGCTCGCCGCGCTCGGTACGTTTGCCGGCGGCGGCGTTCGCAACCGCGGAGACGCGCTCGCCGCGCTCGGCCTGCTTGCCGAAGTGCGGGTGGATCGTCGGACCCTGGGCGCGCATGACCTCGCGCATGGTCACCGGCCACGTCCGCCCTTCCGTGGTCACGTCGATGAGATAGGTCTCGAAGATCTGGTTGGCATCCGTCGCCACCTTGGCCGCGGCAGTGAGCGCGTCGGCCTCCTCCTTGGTGGTGGCGATGCGCGCCTCTTCGATCCACTCGCTCCAGCTGCCGTCGGCCGCGAGGTAGATGACATGCCCGTCTTCGAGACGATAAGCGGTCATCACCTGCCGGCTCGCCTTGGGGGCCTTTGTGGCCTCGGCAGCCTTCTTGGGCGTTCCGTCCATTAACTGGCCACCGCGCGTACGAGGGTTGCGGCGACGGCGGAATCGGACTGCGCTGCCCGTGCCACGTCGCCGATGATGAAGACTGCCGGATTGGTGACGCCCTGCTCGGCGATGCTCAGAGCAAGGCCCCCCAACGTCGCGGCGACGACACGCTGGCTCGGCAACGAGCCGCTCTGAACGATCGCCACCGGCGTCGATGCGGCCAGGCCGTGGCCGACGAGCTGGGCTGCTATGTCCTCGGCGTGACCGACGCCCATGTAGACGACGAGGGTGTGGCGGGCGCGGGCGAGCGCCGCCCAATCGGGCGCGCTGTCGCCCTCCTCGCGGCCATGCCCGGTGACGAAGGTGACTTCCATGGCGTGATCGCGGTGTGTCAGGGGCACGCCGGCCGCCGCCGCGCATGCCAGCGCCGCCGTGATGCCGGGCACGATCTCTACGGCGACGCCAGCGGCACGCAGGTGGTCCGCCTCCTCGCCGCCACGGCCGAAGATGAAGGGGTCGCCGCCCTTCAGGCGCACGACCTGAAGCCCGGCCTGGGCGCGCGCAACTAGGAGCGCGTTGATCTCGCTCTGCGAGACGGGATGGCGGGTCGGCTCCTTGCCGACAAACACGCGCTCGGCGTCACGGCGAGCGAACATGAGCACGTCCTCGCCAACGAGGCGGTCATAGACGATGACGTCGGCGGTCTGCAGCAGGCGCACGGCGCGCAGGGTCAGGAGCTCGGGGTCGCCCGGGCCGGCGCCCACCAGATAGACGGTGCCGGTCGAGCGCTCCATGTCGCCGCCGTTGAGCGCCTGCAGCACCGCCGCATGGGCTCGTGCCTCGGCGCCCGCGAGCACCTGCTCGGCGATGGGGCCGGCAACGACACCCTGCCAGAAGCGCAGGCGCACCGGCCCCTCGGCGATCTTGGCGCGGATGGCCGAGCGGAACGATTCAGCGAACGCCGCGAGGCGGCCGAGGCGCACCGGCAAGGCAGCCTCGATGCGGGCGCGCACGGCAGCCGCCAGGGCCGGGACGGCGCCGCCGGTGGAAATGCCGACGACGACAGGGCTGCGATCGACGATGGCGGGCATCGAGAAGTCAGACAGCGCGGGACGGTCGACGACGTTGACGAGCACGCCGCGCGCTTTGGCGGCGGCGGAGACTTGGGCATCTACCGCGTCGATGCCCGTTGCGCCGTAGACGACGGCGTGGCCTGCGGTGTCGTCGTCGGCGAAAGGGCGCGCGAGGTGACGGACGCGCTGGGCGCGGACCAGCTCAACGGCCTCGGTACCGAGACGCGGCGCGACGACGGTGACCAAGGCGCCAGCGGCAAGCGCCAGGCGGATCTTGGCGGCGGCTTTCTCGCCGCCGCCAACGACCAGGACGCTGCGCTCGCGCAGCGACAGCCAGATCGGCAGTTGATCCAATGCGATGCCCTCCGGCGGTGCAAACGCCGAAACCCAGCCCGTAGCGGGCCTCTCCCCGCCACAAGTGTCGGCCATCCACTGATCTAAGTAAAGTTTCCTGTGGAATTTTCCAATTACCAGTTCGTATCCGTAGAACTGGACCAAAGGAAGCCGAGGCCCCTGGCTTTGCGCCAGCTTATTGTACACAACATCTGGCGTTAAATACCTACTCGATCGCCGGGCGGCGGATACCGGGCGGCAGGAGGGTGTGGACGTTGGGGCGGGCCTTGTTGACCTGGGACTGGATCAGGCCGGTGGTCATGCTGAGGTCGGTGGAGGCGATGTCGGCGTCGAGAAGGTTGGCGCCGCGCAAGTCGGTCCCCTCCATGGCGGCGCCACGCAGCGAGGCACCGGCGAGGTCGGTACCGGCGAGCCTGGTGTTCGTCAGCTTGGCCGTGGAGAGGTCGGCGCGGCGCAGGTTGCTGCTGGTCAGGTCACCGTCGGTGAGGTCGGCGCCGGACAGGACCGAGCCGCGCAGGTCGACGCTCTGCAGAATGGCGGCGCGCAGGTTCGCGGTCGAAAGGATGACGTTGCGCAGGGTGGCGCCCGACAGGTTGACGCCCGGCATGTCGGCGCCGGACAAATCCTGGCCCCCCCCAGCACCGCCTTGGTGCCGTTGGCGCCGCCCGACTGCAGCCACTCGGAGTGGCCGGCCAGCATGGCGGCAACGTCGAAGCTGGTGTCCTCCTCGACCTTCTTCTCCTTGGGCGCCATCTCGCTCGCCCAATCCTCGGAGGTGTCCTTCTTCTTGGGCCTCTCCAGCACCTCGATCTTCTCGGGCGCCTGCGGCTTCTTGGGCTCGACCGGGTCGACGAGCGAGAAGTTCTCGCTGAGCTCGGGCTTCTTCGGCGTCGGCGCGGCCTCGAACCAGGCCGACTTGTCGCCATCGTCGGGACGCGCCGGAGTGACGCGGGCGGCCGGTGGCGGGGTCACCGCGCGCGGCGGCGGCGCCGGTTCCTTGACCTTGACGATGCGGCGCTTCTCAGGCCCGAGGTAGGGCTCGTTGGCGGGGCGCGCCTTGCGGCGGTCGGGCCCGAAGTAGGTCAGCGAGCTCACGAAGCGGCGCGGATTCTGCAGGGCGCCGGCGACGCGCGCCAGCAGCACCTCGCCGGTGACCGGCTTGCGGATGAAGCTCTCGATGCCGATCCCACACATGCGGCGCAGGCGCTCGGCGTCGGCCATCGCCACCATGACCGCGACGATGACGTCGCGATTGGGACTCTCGCGGCTACGGATGGCGCGCAGCACGTCGAGGCCGTCGGTGCCGACCGGATTGGCTTCCATCAGGACGATGTCGGCGGCGAAGCGCCCGAGCATCTCGGCGATCTTGGCGCCGTCGCGCAAAACTTCGAGACCGGCCAAGCGCACGGGAGCGAAGATGGCGCGAATGCGCTCGAGCGTCTCGGCGTCATCCTCGACGACGAGAATGCGCCGCTGGCTCCAGTTGAAGTCGGGAATGCTCATCCGCGACGGTTTGGGGAACTTGGGGCCGAGGCGGTCACCCGGCCACCGCCGAACGCAGTCCGCACAAACACGACTGATCCAAGGAGCAAGCGGCTAGCTGTCGGGATGGTCTCGGACCGCAAGGCTTTCGAGGCGATTCCGGTCACGGATGTAGAGGGACCGGCCCTTGCGTTGGACGATGCCCTGGGCCTGCAGCCGGCCCAGCACGCGGGCCACGGTCTCGCGGGTGGTGCCGGCGTCGCCGGCGAGGGTCGCCTGAGTGGGCAGCGGATATACGACCCAGCTGGTCGTCACGATCGGATCGGGCTCGGCCAGGCGCAACAGCTGCAGGCAGACGCGCTGCGAGGCGTTGAGCTCGGCGAGGTCCATGATCTGCTCGTCGCAGGCCCGCACCACTTGGGCGAGGCGGCGCACCATGGCCATGGCGAACGACGGCGAGCTCGAGATCAGGCTCTGGAAATCCTTGGCGGCGAGCTTGGCGACCACGCACGGCTGGTCGGCCACCACGGTCGCCGAACGCGGCAGGCTGTCGATGGCGGCGAGCTCACCGAACACGCCGCCGGGCCCGACGGAGGCGAAGCGCACCACCCTTCCCGTCGCAGAATAGTTCAACACCCGAATGATGCCGCGCAGGACGAAGAAGACGTGGTTGGTTTCCTGGCCGCGCTCGAACAGCCACGAGCCGGGGCGGTAGGATTCGAACTGGCACACGCGCTCGACTTCCCGCAGCGCTTCCGGCGGAAGCACGGAAAGCACATGGATGCCCGCGAGCGAACGCTCCTCGGGCAGCTCCGCGAGCGCTGCCTGCTGCCTGTCCCCGATCCCCACTAGAGAAGGAAACCGGGATAGCTGTGGAAAGTCAAATAAGCGTAGGCCGCGGTTTCCATGTGACTCCGGCTACAAACTACACGCGAGCGTGTGACAACCATCACTGACCCTTGGGGACCATAGGAGTACACAAAGAGTACGGCCACGCCATGGCCGTGGGCACCCGGCGCATCGCCGGTCCAGTCTGGCACCGGAGCTGGACGCGAACGAAGGCCGACTCCGATCCTCCCCGGCCCGTCGCGAACCGCTTCCGGAGGCTTCTAGGCAAACCCGCTAGCGGCCCGCTGGCGGGTTTGCTTTTTGTCCACAGGCCCATCGGGCCCTAGCCCTTCACCAACGGCACGAACGCGACCGGCAGCGCTGAGCGCTGGCTTACCTTGCCGTTCGCGTCCTTGGTGACGACGAGCAGTTCCTGCGTGGTGCGCCCCCGGCCGACCGGAATGACCATGCGGCCGCCGGGCTTGAGTTGCGCGAGCAACGCGTCGGGCATCGCCGAGGCACCGGCGGCAACCAGGATGGCGTCGGAGGGCGCGTGCTCGGGCCAGCCGGCGTGGCCGTCGCCGACGCGCACCGAAAGGTTCTGGTGGCCGAGAGACCGCACGCGCGCCTCGGCGGACTTGGCGAGGTCGGGCAGAATCTCGACGCAGTATACGTGCGCGGCGAGGCCGGCGAGGATCGCGGTCTGATATCCCGAACCCATGCCGATCTCGAGCACGCGCTCGGAGCCGGCGAGGTCGAGCAGATCGGTCATCAACGCGACGATGTAGGGCTGCGAGATGGTCTGGCCCTGGCCGATCGGCAGCGGTCCGTTGGCATAGGCGCGCGCCTGGTCCCCTTCGCGCACGAACAGATGGCGCGGAGTCTTGCGCACGGCGGCGAGCACGCGATCGGAAAACTTCTCGCGGCCGGTGTGGCTGGCGGTGGCGGTCGCATCGGTCTCGATGCTCTTCACCATCTCGGCGCAGCGGGTGTCCATATCGTCCGTCATCGCGCCAACCTATCCGCGCTGCCCTGCTCCTTCCAGACCTTCTGGAAGCGCGGCAGGCTGCCTTCGATCCACTCGGCCAGACCGCGCAGACGCGTGGCGGCCTCGCGCCCGAGGGGCGTGAGCCGGTACTCGACGTGGGGAGGCACGACCGGATGGGCGATGCGCTCGACCATGCCATCGCCTTCGAGCAACTGCAGCGTGTGCGCCAGCATGCGTTCGCTGACGCCGCCGATGGCGCGCCGCAACTCGCCGAAGCGCAGGGTGCTGCCGCCCTGCAGCGCCACAACGGCGAGGATGCCCCAGCGGCTGGTCAGGTGCTTCAGCACGTCGCGCGAGGGGCACGCCGGCGACATCAGGTCGCCGCGCCGTCGCGATGGGGTGTTGGCCTTCTTCATACTTACTTTTTTGTAGGTACTTACGGAATGTAAGTAAGACCCTATATGGTCCGGACAGTCAGATCAAACAAGGATCGAACGTCATGACCATCGCCATCACCGGAGCGACCGGCCAGCTGGGCCGCCTCGTCGTCGAGAAGCTCAAGACCAAGGTGCCACCCGCCAGCATCGTCGCGCTCGCCCGCTCGGCCGAGAAGGCCGTCAGCCTGGGGGTAGCGGTGCGCGTCGCCGACTATGAGAAGCCGGAGACCCTGAAACCCGCGCTGGCGGGCGTGGACACGCTGCTGTTGATCTCGGCGAGCGAGATCGGCAAGCGCGCGACGCAGCATCGCAACATCATCGCGGCCGCCAAGCAGGCGGGCGTGAAGCGCATCGTCTACACGAGCATCCTGCGCGCCGACACGTCGGCCATCGACCTCGCCGCCGAGCATCGCGCCACCGAAGCCGACCTCAAGGCGTCGGGCATTCCGCTGACCATCCTGCGCAACGGCTGGTACACCGAGAACTACACGGGCTCGATCGGCGGCGCGCTGGCAGGCGGTGCATTCATCGGCAGCGCCGGCAACGGCAAGGTGTCGGGCGCCGACCGGCGCGACTACGCCGATGCCGCCGTGGTGGTGCTGACGACACCGGGGCACGATGGGAAGACCTACGAACTCGCCGGAGACAATGCGTTCACCGTCGGCGATCTCGCCCGCGAAGTGTCGCGCCAGACCGGCAAGACGATTGCGTACAAGGACATGCCGCAGGATCAGTACGCCACGGCGCTGGCGGGGTTCGGGCTGCCCGCGGGCTTGTCGAAGGCGATCGCCGGATGGGACGCGCTGGCGGCGAAGGACGCGCTGTTCGAGGACCGCAAGCAGCTGTCCAAGCTGATCGGCCGGGCGACGACGCCGATGTCGGTCACGGTCGGAGAGGCGCTGAAGGCGTTGCCGAAATAGCGGCATTCGGTCCTCACAAAGCGAAAGGGGTCCGGTGTGAACCGGACCCCTCAAGTCTTCTTCACCCTCACCCTGCCCTCCCCCTGGTCAGGGGGAGGGTCCTCGGGCAAGTGGTTAGTGTCTAGTGGTCGTGGCCGGCGTGGGCGTCGGAGCCCTCGTCCTTTTGCTTCTCGACCACGGTCGCTTCGGTCGTGATCATCAGGCCGGCGATGGAGGAGGAGTCCTGCAGCGCGTGGCGGACGACCTTGGTCGGGTCGATGATGCCGGCCTTCACGAGGTTGCAGTACTCGCCCTTCTGCGCGTCGAAGCCCCAGTCGGGGTCCTTGCTCTCGAGCAACTTGCCCGCGATGACGGCGCCGTCGTAGCCCGCGTTCTCGGCGATCTGACGGACGGGGGCCTGCAGGGCGCGGCGCACGATGTCGACGCCGACGCGCTGGTCCTCGTTGGCGACCGCGAGCTTCTCGAGCACCTTGGTCGCGTAGAGAAGTGCGGTACCGCCGCCGGGCACGATGCCCTCTTCGACGGCCGCACGAGTAGCGTGCAGGGCGTCGTCGACGCGGTCCTTCTTCTCCTTCACCTCGACCTCGGTGGCGCCGCCGACATGGATGACGGCCACGCCGCCGGTGAGCTTCGCCAGGCGCTCCTGGAGCTTCTCCTTGTCGTATTCGCCCTCGGTCTCCGGGATCTGCTTGCGCAGCTGGTCGATGCGGGCCGCGATTTGCTGCTTCTTGCCGCCACCATCGACGATGGTGGTGGTTTCCTTGTTGATGAGCACCTTCTTGGCGCGGCCGAGCATGTCCATGGTGACATTCTCGAGCTTGATGCCGAGCTCTTCGGCAATGACGGTGCCGCCGGTCAGGATGGCGATGTCGTCCATCATGGCCTTGCGGCGATCACCGAAGCCCGGCGCCTTGACGGCGGCGATCTTGAGGCCACCGCGCAGCTTGTTGACGACGAGGGTGGCAAGCGCCTCGCCCTCGATGTCGTCGGCGATGATGAGCAGCGGACGGCCGGATTGGACGACCTTCTCAAGCACCGGCAGCAACGGCTGCAACGACGAAAGCTTCTTGTCGTTGAGGAGGATGTACGGGTCGTCGAGCTCGGCGACCATCTTCTCGGCGTTGGTGACGAAATACGGCGAGGCATAGCCGCGGTCGAACTGCATGCCCTCGACCGTCTCAAGCTCGGTGTCGAAGCCCTTGGCTTCCTCGACGGTGATGACGCCTTCCTTGCCGACCTTCTCCATCGCCTCGGCGATGATCTTGCCGATGGCGACTTCGCCGTTGGCGGAGATGGTGGCGACCTGGGCGATCTCGGCGTTGCCGGTGACCTTCTTGGAGCGCTTCTTGAGGTCGGCGACGACGGCGGTGACCGCGAGGTCGATGCCGCGCTTCAGATCCATCGGGTTCATGCCGGCGGCGACCGACTTCATGCCCTGGCGGACGATCTCGGCCGCGAGCACGGTGGCGGTGGTGGTGCCGTCACCCGCGTTGTCGTTGGTGCGGGAGGCAACCTCGCGCACCATCTGGGCGCCGAGATTCTCGAACTTGCTGTGAAGCTCGACTTCCTTGGCGACGGTGACGCCGTCCTTGGTGATGCGCGGAGCGCCGTAGCTCTTGTGGATGACGACGTTGCGGCCCTTGGGGCCGAGCGTGACGCGCACCGCGTTCGCGAGCATCTCGACGCCCCTCAACAGGTCGGCGCGTGCTTCGCCGTGATAGCGGATTTCCTTGGCTGCCATGTGACTGGTCTCCCCTTAAGCGGCTTTGCGCGACTTCTTGGTCGCGGCAGCGCTGTCGTTTTCGATGATGCCGAACAGATCGGATTCCTTGACGATCATCAGCTCTTCGCCGTCGAGCTTGACCTCGGTGCCGGTCCACTTGCCGAACAGCACCCGGTCGCCGACCTTGACCTCGAGGGGCACGATCTTGCCGCTCTCATCGCGGGCGCCCGGGCCGACGGAGACGACCTCACCCTCGGACGGCTTCTCCTTCGCGGTGTCGGGAATGATGATTCCCCCGGTGGTCTTCGCTTCGCTTTCGATGCGGCGGACCAGAACGCGGTCTTGCAGCGGTCGGAACATGCAGTCTTTTCCTCCAGAACTTTCGTGCTTCTCGCGAACCCAGTTTTGGCCCTCGCCCAACGGCCACGCAGAAGCGCGGCGTCGAAGGCGCGATTGGCTCTTGGGATATATGCCTCGTCTTAGCAGACGCAAGGCGCGACTGCCAAAGAATTTGGCAGCCGCCACCGGCGAGTGCTAGGGCATGGCAGCAATCGCCCGAGACTGCTGCTAACGTACGGAAATTGTTATGTTCTTGACACGCACAGGCCCTAGCGGAACCATGACAGGTGGCTCTGTTCCGCCAGTTGGGACGGAGACCGTAGTCGGAGGACGCGCATGGCATCCGTTGAGTCCGCTTCGCCCGCCTTCATTCGCCAGCTCGAAGGCTATCGGCTGACGACCGCCGAGATCGTCTACCACCGCCCCGATCATCCAGCGTTCCTGCAGCAATTCATCTGGCAGGAGCTCGATCTCGCGCCGAAGTTCCCGGTCCTGCAGAAGTTCCTCGATTTCTGGGAGACGCAGATCGAGGGCAGGATCCACTCGGTGCGCGTCGCCAGCGCGGCCATCATCAGCCCGCGCGAAATCCAGCTGGTCAGCCGCGCCTACCCCATCAACTGAGCGCGTTCGCCGCTGCAAACGGTTCCTTACGGGCGTTATCCGGAAATCGTCCCCGCGGGGGGCGACCCGGCCGCGTAAAGAACGCGGGATTGCGCGGCCCTTGGACGCGGTGGGGTTGCCGCCGCCGTCGCCACGCGCGCGAACCCGCGTAACTCACCGCGTACCCGTCGCGTTGTTTTGCGTATCCGTTCGCGCACCGCGGGCGCCGGCAGACCGAATGCTGTTGTCACGGTTCGTATATAGAGTACGATGCGTTTCGTGTCAATGGAGATGCGAGGATGCTGCGGTTGCGACGCCAGCGACGTCTGCACCCCCTAGTAGCTGGCGCTGTTGGCGCCGAGTGGTGCAGCGCCTCCCGCTCCTCCGACCGAAAGGCCGCAGCGCGCGAGCGCCGCGCTGCCGGACCTAGCCGACCAACCTCGGGAGCCAGACGAACAGCCGGTGCTCCGATGTCTCCGTGGTCACGACGCGAGGAGGACGGGTCCCTCAACCTGCCCCCTCCCGTCCCAGCCAAGGCCCGCGCGCCGCGGGGAGCGGAAACGAAGGGCTCACACTGCGACGGACTCAGGGTGAGGCGGTTGTTTTGGGTATTGTGCGGGGGCGAGGGCGAGGATGCGCGCGGTCTTTCGGACGTTTGACGACCTGGCTCGGCTGGACCCCCGCTCCACCCTGGCCCTGCTCCGCACGATCGAGCAGGACCGCCTTGCCCTGGCGCTGACCGGCGCAAGCGCGGCCGTGCGCGCGCACGTATTCCGCAACGTCGCGCAGACGACGGCGCGTCTGCTGCAGGAGGCGATGCAGGACCTGGCGCCACCCTCCTACCGGGAGGTGGACGGCGCCCAGGGTGCCATCCTTGCTCAGGCCGATCAGCTGCATGAGCTGGGGTTGGTGAAGGCGCCGGCGGACGCCGGCGCCTAGGCGCGCAAGACAGCGCGGGCACCGGCCGCGATTGCTGGCAGACGGGCAGCGCATTGGATGGAGTGGCGCGCTTGGCTGCGACGCACCACATTTCCCAGGCATGTCGCGTCCCTCCTTCCTTCTCCAGATACGAGGCTCCCGCTGGCAAGCCGTCCTGCTGATGGCCGCCATGGCGGGGGTGCTCCTGTATTCGGCACGCACGCTGGCCGGACCGACGGCGGTGGTCGTGGTGGCGGTGATGCTGGCGGCTGGACTGCTGCTGGCGCCGCGCGCGACGCCGGCAATGCTGCGCCGATTCTTCCGCGCCCAGCCGCTCGATCCGGTGCGCGCGCATGCGCTCTACGCGGAAGTCTCGTCGCTGGCCGCGCGCGCGGGACTGGCGCAGCCGCCCGCGCGCGCTCTGGGTGGTCCACAATCCGGCGCTGACGGCGTTCTCGGTCGGCGCGCCGCAGGACTCGGCGATCGGCATCTCGCACCGGCTGCTGCACAAGCTGTCGCAGCGCGAGATCGCCGGCATTCTGGCGCACGAGATGTCGCACATCGCCGCCGGCGACATGACGCTGCTGGCGGTGGCGAACGTCATCGGACGCATGGTGCGGACGCTGGCGTTCCTCGGGCTTGCTCTTGCGTTCCTGCTCGTGCTGTCCGGCGCGGGCGCCGTGAGCATGCGCGCGCTGTTCCTCGTGGCGGCGGCGCCGCTCGGCGTGTCGCTCATCCACCTGGCGCTGTCGCGCAACCGCGAGTTCGATGCTGACCGCGCGGCGGCGAAGCTGACCGGCGATCCGATCGGACTCGCCTCGGCGCTGCAGCGCATCGAGACGGACCAGCACACGGTCCTGCGGCGCATGTGGCGCGCGGTCGAAGTACCGGCGTTGCTGCGCACGCATCCGCCGACGCGCGATCGCATCGCTCGGCTGCTGGGCGTAGCCTAGTCGTCGTCGTGGCGGCGGAGGCCCATGGGTCCGCGTTTGCGGCGCTTGGGTGAGTCCCAGCGCGCGACGGCGGCGCGCCGCGACCAGATGAGCACGACGCCGAAGGCGCCCTGCACTGCGACCAGCGCTCCGACCGCGAGGTGATAGCCCGAGGAGGTCATGCCAGCGACGGCGCTGCGGCCCTGCACGGCAGCGGCATCGGCGCCGCCCGCGACCACCAGCATGCCGACGAACAGCACGATACCGGTGAGCACGAGCGCGGCGGCGCGCGGCGGCTGCGGCCACCAGGCCGAGGCTACGAGGGCGACGGCGTGCAGGAGCGCGATCGGCACCATCGGCAGCATGCCCAGCATGGCCCGCGGCGGCGCCAGCGCGATGCCGCGCAGCATGAAGTCCATCAGGAAGAAGACCGATGCGACCGCGACGAGGGTGGCGGCGAAGCGCAAGCCGATGCTGGCTTCCGCGGTGGCGGGGGGCGGCGGGGAGGTCATCGCGGGACTTGTCCCACTGTGCCACAGTGCCCCTTCGAGCGCGCGGAGGCGGCATGAACGCGGTGTGGGTGGCGGTCGGCGGCGCCTTGGGCGCCGTGGCGCGCTACGGGACGGACGCCTGGATCACCCGGCTGGCGGGCGCCGGGTTCCCGTGGGGGACGCTGGCGATCAACCTGATCGGATCCGTGGCGATCGGCGTGTGGTTCGCGCTGACGCCGCCGACGCGGGCGATGACCGCTGCCCATCTATTCGTGGTCGTCGGCGTGCTGGGCGGCTTCACCACGTTCTCGGCCTTCAGCATGCAAACCGTGGCGTTGGCGCAGGCCGGCGAGTGGGGCCGCGCGGCTGCCTACGTCGTCGGCTCGGTGGTGCTGTGCCTGGTGGGGGCCTGGGCAGGCTTCAGCGCGGCGGCCGCGGTGCGCGGGTAGGCTTCTTGTTGGCGGCGCGCTCCGAGCGCCGAATTCGACGGCAAGCCGCCGGGTGCTTCGGCGCGCGGGCCACTAGAGTTGGAGGCCATGACCACCGCTTCTGCTTTCCGGACCGATACCCAGCGCTGGCGCGCGGTCACCGCGCGCGACCGGTCGGCCGCCGGTGCGTTCCTCTATTCGGTGTGGACGACCGGTGTGTACTGCCGGCCCGATTGCGGTGCGCGGCGGCCGTTGCGCGACAACGTGCAGTTCCATACATCGTGTGCCGACGCCGAGGGCGCGGGGTTTCGTGCGTGCAAGCGCTGCCGGCCGAACCAGCCGGAGGCGAGCCACGATACAGCGATCGCGGCGGCGTGCCGCACCGTCGCCGCGGCGGAGGCACCGCCGCGGTTGGCCGACCTGGCGGCGGCGGCGGGTTTGTCGCCGTTCCACTTCCACCGCGTGTTCAAGGCGGCGACCGGCGTAACGCCGCGCGCCTACTTCCTGGCGGAGCGGCGGCAGCGCGTCCAAAGCGCGCTAATGGCGCGCGGCACGACGACCCGCGCGCTGTTTGAGGCCGGGTTCGGCTCGAGCGCGAGATTCTATGAGTCGGCGCGCGCCGACCTCGGCATGACGGTGCGGAGCTATCGCGCTGGCGGAAGCGGCGAGCGCATCCGCTACGGCATCGCTGCGAGCAGCCTTGGCGTCGTGCTGGTCGCGGCGAGCGACGGCGGCGTGTGCGCCATTGCGCTGGGGGACGACGGCGAGGCGCTGGTGCGCGACCTGCGGCGGCGATTCGCCAACGCGGCGCTGGCGGACGACGCGGCGTTCCGCAAGTCGGTCGCTGCCGTGGTGACGATGGTGGACGATCCGGCGCAGGCATTTGCCTTGCCGCTCGACGTGCGCGGCACGGCGTTCCAGCAACGGGTGTGGGCGGCGCTGCGCGCGATTCCGGCGGGCGCGACGACGACGTACGCGGCGATCGCCAAGAAGCTCAGGCTGCCGACGGCGGCGCGTGCCGTGGCGCGGGCGGTGGCGAGCAATCCGCTGGCGGTGGCGGTGCCGTGCCATCGCGTGATCCGCAGCGACGGGGCGACGGCGGGGTACCGCTGGGGCGTCGAGCGCAAGCGGGCGCTGCTGGCGAAGGAAGCAAGGAAGCGCTGAACCCGCTGCCGCTGCCTGATTCTTGCCCACCCAACCCGGCCGCCAAAAGGGGGGCCACGGAGTGCGCGGCGGCGAGCATCCTTTCGCGGGGCCAAGGCGGCGTGCTAAGGCACTGGCTGCCTAGGCCCAACAGCGAGTTCGAACCCGTGGCAGCGCTGGCTCCGCGAAGCAAAGTCATGAGCGAGGCGGCCTCCAAGGTCGCACCGGAGGGATTCACCCCCGGCCCCATGACCGACCCCAGCCGCCTGCTGACCGAGCTGCGCGCCGAGTTCAGCCGTTTGTCCGAGGGAGCCGAGGGCGACCCGTTCCGCAACCCGATTCTGATGCTGGCGCATCACCTGTCGCGGCGCATGGCGGCCGGTGAGGTGTCACTGGCGACACTCGAAAGCGTGCTGCAGACCCTTACCGTGCAGGCGTTCCTGGCGCGGGCGCGGCGCCTGGCGCGCTACCTGGGCGAGACCGACCCGCGCAAGAACACCGACACGCTGAAGCGCTTGGCGCGCAGCCTGACGCTGGACGCGGAAGGGAACCCGGTCGCGTTCGAGGAATACCAGCGGCGCGTCGAGCGCGAGCTGTTTGGCGTGGTGTTCACCGCCCATCCGACCTTCAACATCTCGGGCGAGCTGATGCACGCCCTGGTGGACCTCGCCACCAACCGCGGCGCCGACGGCGGGCCGCTCGACGACGACGCGCGCGAGAAGCTGCTCGGCCTGGCGCGCACCGGACACCACCGGCCGGATTCGATGACTCTCGTGCGCGAGCACGAGCTGAGCCAAGACGTCATCATCAACCTGCACCAGGCGCTGCGGCGGGCGCACACCGCGGTGCTGGAGATCGCCGAGGAGCTCTATCCGCAGCAATGGCGCGCGCTGACGCCGCGGCTCGTCACCATCGCCAGCTGGGTGGGCTACGACCTCGACGGGCGGTCCGACATCGGTTGGACCGATACGCTGCAGATGCACCTGCGCGGTCATGCCCAGCGCCTGAAGCTGGCGTTGCAGGAGGTCACCTCGATCCGCGCCTCGGCGCTGCACCAGGAGAAGCAGAACGGCGAGGCGCTGGCGGCGGCGCTCGACGGCATCGCGGCGCGGCTGCGCTCGGCGCTCGACGAGGTGACGGCGGAGATCGCCGCGTTCGGGCAGACCGAGGCGGCGCCCTCAGAAATGCGGGTGCGCATCAGCACCATCTCCAAGCGCATCGTCGAGGGCTTGCCGCATCGCCTGACGGACTCGCGCACCCTCATCGAGGTGCTGCAGGGCGCGCTCGACGTCGCCAAGTCATCGACTATCGCGCGGCGCCTGCTGGTGCTGCGCGCCGAGCTCGCCAACACAGGCCTCGGCCTGTCGCACGTGCACGTGCGCATCAATGCGAGCCAGCTGCACAACGCCATCCGCCGCACCATGGGGCTGGAAGGCGCGCCGGATGATCCGCGCTTCCGCGCCAGCTACATGGCGCGCATCGGCGGGCTGCTGGAAAAGGTCGAGGCGGCGACCATCAACTTCGGCTCGGTGATGGCCGAGCGTGCTTCGGCGCGGCGCCTGTTCATGGTCACGGCGCAGATGCTGAAGTACGTCGATAACCGCACGCCGGTGCGCTTCCTGATCGCGGAGACGGAGACGGCGTTTACGGTGCTGTCGGCGCTGTACTACGCGCGCCTGTTCGGCATCGATGACCGCATCGACATCTCACCGCTGTTCGAGACCCAGAAGGCGCTCGAAGCCGGCCACCGCATCATCAACGAGCTGCTATCGGTGCCGGGTTATCGCGCCTACGTGCAGCGGCGCGGCCGCATCGCCGTGCAGACCGGGTACTCGGACGCCGGCCGCTACCTCGGCCAGATGCCGGCGGCGGCGGCGATCGAGAAGTTCAAGCTGAAGCTCGCCAAAGTCCTCAAAGACCAGGGCATGGCCGGCATCGAGCTCGTGGTGTTCGACACCCACGGCGAGTCGGTCGGCCGCGGCGGCCACCCGATCAACCTGACCGAGGCGCTCCACTATGCCAATACGCCGGCCGCGCGCGAGGCCCTCGCGCGCTCGGGCGTACGCCACAAGGAAGAAGTGAGCTTCCAGGGCGGCGACGGTTACCTCTACTACATGAACCCGGCCTCGGCGCTCGCCGCACTGACGCGCATCCTGGAGCACGTCGTCGAGCCGCCGGCGTCCGCGGCGAACGACCCGTACTACCGCGAGACGGACTATATCTCCGAGCTGTTCACGGGCATCACCCAGTTCCAGGTCGAGCTGATGGCCGACCCGGACTTCGGCGCGCTGCTGGGCGCGTTCGCGACCAACTTCATCTACCCGTCGGGCAGCCGCAACATGGTGCGCCAGCGCGACGACGGCGAGGCGAAGACGGTCGCCTACGCCGCGGAGCTGCGCGCGATTCCGCAGAACGCCGCGCTGCAGCAGCTCGGCGTGCTGGCGAATTCGGCCGGCGGCCTTGGCGCCGCGATCCGGCGCGACCCGCAACGCTTCGCCGAGCTCTACCGCAACAGCCCGCGCCTGCGCACGCTGATGGGCATTGCCGAGTACGCCCTGTCAGTGGGCAGCTTCGACGCGCTGCGCGCCTACGTCGAGACCCACGATCCGAACCTGTGGCTGCTGCGCGCCGGCGCCGCCACCGATGCGTCTTGGGGCGAGCGCCTTTCGGCGGTGGCGGCGATGCTGGAGCGCGCCAACCTGCACGGCGCCCAGGAACGCGTCGTGCGGCGGCTGTACACGGACGTGCTGGCGGCGCGCGCTGGGCTGGAGGAAATCGCCCGCGAGAACGGCGGGCTCTCCGGCGGCAAGCTGGTCGAGAGCGAGAGCATCGCGGCGCTGTCGATCCTGCATGCGCTGCGCGTCGCGTTGGTGCTGCAGCTCTATGATCTGGCGACGCGCGTGCCGGACTTCGGTCCGCAGATGGGCACGACGCGTGACCGCACCATCCTGCGGCTGCTGCATCTCGACATCAACGGCGCGGTCGATGTTCTGGAGCGCATCTTCTCGCTGCAGACGGCGACTCAGGCCGAGGACTTCGGCGAAACCGCCAACTATCGCAGCGAGGATCAGCTCACCTACGAAGCGGAGCACGCGCAGGTGTTCCGGCCGCTGCGCGAGCACTTCGAGCTGGTGCGGCGCGTATCCTCGGCGATCATCCACCACATCGGATTCTTGGGGTAACAGAGATGGACAAGCCCGCAGTGGTCGTGCGCTACATCGTCGATGACGTTCCGGCGGCGCTGAAGTTCTATACCCAGCACTTCGGCTTCACCGTCCACCAGGACACCTCGCCGGCCTTCGCGGCGATCGATCGCGGGCCGATGCGGCTGCTGCTCAGCAACAAGACCAGCGCGGGCGCCAAGGAAATGCCCGACGGGCGCAAGCAGACGCCGGGCGGCTGGTCGCGCTTTCAGATCCATGTCACAGACCTCAAGGCCGAGGTGGAGCGGCTGAAGAAGGCGGGACTGAAATTCCGCAACGACATCGTCGAGGGCAAGGGCGGCAACCAGATCCTGCTCGACGACCCGTCCGGCAACGTCGTGGAGCTGTTCCAGCCGGCGGCGCACTAGCGCCAGCGGCCGCCTAGGGCGCGAACGGATTGGCCGGCGCGCGGCGGCGGGGCGGGAAGTTCGCCGCCAAATAGTCGGCAATGAGTGCGCGCAACGGCGCCTCGAGCGGTGCCATCTGCTGGCGCTGAATCATCAGGTCGATCGTCTGCTCCCACGACTCGCGGGTCATGCCCTGCTGGCGCACGATGGCGCTGCCGTGACATGCGGTGCAGACGTAGAAGGTCTCGTCGCGGCCCAGGCCGGCCGGCAGGACGTCGGGCGTCTCCACCAGGGCCTCTTGCGCGGCTGCGGCGGTAAGCACGATGCCCACCGCCGCGAGCACGAACATAAAGCGGATCACGCTACCAGGACGGCGACCCGGTTGATGGGATTGCCGCCGTAGCCCTGCGGGTTCCAGTTGCCGGCGGCGTGCGGCTGCATCTTGCCGTCCTGGTCGGTGGCGCGCGACCACACCTCGAAGTAGCCGGCGCTCGGCAGCGTGACGTTCGCCGTCCAGCGCTGCCAGGCGTGGCGGTTGGCGGGCGCGGCAAGCTGCGTCGCCGTCCAGGTGGTGCCGAAGTCGGTCGAGACGTGCACTGCCTGCACCGTCTTGTCGCCGGCCCAGGCGGCGCCGCGCAACGCGAGCTGGCGCGTGTTGGCAGGGAGACGCGCGCCGTGCGCCGGACTGGTGATGATGGAGCGCACCGGCATCGACTCGAGGATCTGGGTGTCGGCCTCGGCCGCCGTGCCACCGGGCGGGATCGGCGTCTTCATGGTGCGGTACGAGAAGCCGGTCATGCCGGTGCCGTCATGCTCCTTGTCGCGCAGCCAGATGCGTGTAAGCCATTTCTGCGACGCGGAGCCGGGCCACCCCGGCACGATGAGACGCACGGGTCCGCCATGGATGTTGGGCAGCGCCTCGCCGTTCATGCGGAAGGCAAGGAGCGTATCCTCATCCATCGCCTTGGCGAGGCGCACGCCGCGCGAGATGACCTGTGCGTCGGTGCCGGCGAGGTTCTTGTCGGCGCCGAAGTGGCCGGTGTAGACGGCACTCGCCTTGACCCCGGCCGCAGCGAGCACGTCGCGCAGGCGCACGCCGGTCCATTCGGCGCAACCGGCGGCGCCGTTGCCCCACTGGTTGCCGCGTGCCTCGGGCGTGAAGAACGATCGGCCGTTGCCGCCGCACTCCATCTGCAGCTTCATGGTCACGGGTGTGAATCGCTGCTGCAGCTCGGCGACGGTCAGCGTCAGCGGCGTGTTGACCTCGCCGTCCACCGTGACGCGCCAGCTCGCCGGTGCGCCCAACGCGTCGGGCGGCAGGCCGTTGTTGCGGATGAAGTACTTGGCGGTCGGCGTCACATCGTCGTCGAGCAGGTGCTGCGGCGTCTCGGCGTTGAGCGGGCGCTCCTGCAGCACGAGGATCTCGGCCTTGCCGGTCATCTGCAGGGGCTTAGGCGCCGCTGGCGCGGCGGCGGCTGGGGCCGCGGCGGGCGGCGTCGCCGCCGGCGCGCCTTGGGCAAGTGCCGCAGGGATCAGGCCCGCGGGCATGTTGGCGGCGAACGGAATCGCTCCACCGACCGCGGCAGCCATCGCGCCCAGACCGGCGCCCTTTAGGAAGCCGCGCCGCTCGATACCGGTGCGGCGTCCAAAAACGACAGCGTCGGCCCGTTCGGGATCGTCCCGGTAGAGCTCGATCAGTCCACGTTCGCGCTTGCCAGTCATGTGCATCCTCCCAGATGACCGCGAGCGCCACAGCGACCGCTCGCCAGAATCAGTCTAGCTCGGCTGCGAGCCGCGCGCCTACATCTGCGGCAGGGCGAACCGAGGCAGCGTCGGCACCGAACTGGCTGCGGTCCCAGGGGTAGGTGATGGGCACCCGCCCAGGCGCCGTCCGCTCGGCGGTGCGCCGGGTGAGGAGCGGAGTCGGACTAGCGTCCCCGCGGGGTTCACAGCGCGCGGCTGTCGTAGGCCCATTGCAGCAGCGCCTGGCGCTGGCGTGGCCGGCACCAGATGTCGCCCGGCTCGCAGGCGTGCTGGAGTTGCACGACGTGGCGGCGCATCGCCTTCCAGCGGCGGATTTGTCGCTGGTCCTCGTCCGGCAAGCGCCGGCCGAGGTAATAGCGGCAGTACCACTGAAACCAGCCGCGCGGGTCGGCCGGGTGAATCCAGCCTTTCGCGCGCCAGACGGACAGCGGCTGGCTGGCATCGACGCCGAAGCAGTTGAGCGCTGGATCGCGCGGGCCGTCGGCCAGGCGCGCGCGCCGAAACCAGCTCGCCGGGAACTCGGTGCGGCAGTCGGTCATGTACTTGCCGCCGAACACGCCGAGACGAAGCATCTCGGCAGGTGTCAGATCGGGATGGAAGCCCGCATCGAACGCACGGCCGGCCGGAGCGGTGATCCGGTAGCGATAGCCGCGCTGCATGCGGTCGTCGACGACGACCCAGCGGGCCCCCTGCCCCATCGCGACGCTATGTCTGCGGCAGGGCGAAGACGTAGAGGGTCGTGCCGCCGCGGCGCTGGCGGGCGGCGGCATCGGCTGCGGTGTTGAAGCCGACGCCGACATTGGGCGCGGCGGAGCTCGCGACGATGGCGACGTACTGGCGGTTCTCCCAGAGGTACGTGATCGGAGACTGGCTAAAGCCGGAGCCAGAACGGAACGACCACAACGGCTCGCCGCTGCGCGCGTCGTAGGCCTCGACGAGGCCGCTGGCGTTGTTGCCCTTGAAGAGGACGTCGCCGGCGGTAACGAGCTGGGCGGTGCGCGTCTCGTCGCCCATCGGGCGCGACCACGCCACCTTGCGGCTGACCGGGTCAAGGGCCTTGAGCTCCGACAGGGTGGTCGTCGCCTGGCCGGCCACGTCCTTGCGCGGCACGTTGGCGACGGCAGCACGACGCAGCAGGACGTATGGCTCGCCTTCCTTGTAGTCGCCGGCGATCGCAACGGTCGCGGCGCACGTGTTGTTGGTGTGCGCGTAGACGAACTTGGTGCGCGGCGAATACGCCTCGGCTTCCCACTTGCGCGTGCCACCGGTCGGGCACGCGACGACTTCGGTACCGGTGTAGTCGGCGGGGCGGGCGGCGGCGGCGGGGTCGGCCTGGGTGACGCGGCGGCGATCGGCGACCGCGGTGAACGCGAGCTTATCGATGTCGTAGGCCGGCAGGCCGGTCTGCAGGTCGATGCTCTTGATGATGTCCTGGAAGGAGTGCGCCCAGGGCTGGGCCAGCAGCTTTCCGGTGGCGCGGTCCCACGCGTAGACCAGACCGTTGGCGGAGGCGCGCAGCGCCGCCTTGCCGGCGTCGAGGTCGAGGAGCGGCGTGATGCCCTGCTCGTCCAGGCTCCACATGTCCTGGGGCGTCAGCGTGTAGGCCCACACCAGGTCGCCGGTGGTGGCGTCGCGCGCCATCTGCGCCGCGCAAAAGTTGTTGTGGAACGTCGCCAGCTGGCCGGCGGCGTTGAGATCGACCTTGCCGCGCTCGCGCCGGTAGTCGGCGTTGGCGGGACGGCAGACGCCGGCCGCGTAGAAGAACAGGTTGATGTCGGGGTCGTAGGTGAAGAACCCGGAGGCGTTGCCGCCGCCGCGCTGCCACGAGTCGCCGAACCACGAGTCCTGCGCCGGGTTGGCGCCGGCGAGGTACGGATAGTTCTTCTGGAACCGCGCGCCGATGCCGACGTCGGCGTTGGGGCCGATGTTGGTGCGGCTCCAGGCGATGCGGCCGGTGTTGAGGTCCGCCGCCAGCACCTTGCCGCGGCCGCCATAGCCGTCGGTGGCGGTGAGGAAGTTGCGGCCGACGACGAGGCCGTTGCCGGCGCTCGTTTCGCCCTTCTGGGCGTCGCCGGCGGCCGAGCGCCACACCTGTTCGCCCGAGCGCGCGTCGACGGCGAAGACGTGGCCATCGGCGGCGGTGAAGAACACCTTGCCCTCGGCGTAGTACAGGCCGCGCGGCGGCGAGCCGCAGCAGGTGTTCAGGTTGGCGGGCACCGACTCGAGGGTCGGGCGGAACTCCCACCGGAACACGCCGTCGGTGGAGAGGTCGAACGCGACCAGGAAGTTCTGCCGCGGCGAAATCAGGTACATCGTCGAGCCGATGACGATCGGCGACGCCTCGTGGGATTCGAGCAGTCCGATCTGCAATGTCCATTGCAGCGACAGGAGCTTGGCGTTGGCCGGGGTGATCTGGTCGAGCGCGCTGTAGTTCCAACCCTGGTACGTGATGCTCGGCATCACGACGTTGGCCGGATCGCGCGACAGCTTGAGGACGTCTTCGTTGGCCACGGCCGCACCGGCCGAACCCATCAGCAGCGGCAAGGCTGCCGCCAGTGCACGCAGAGCACGCATCTTCGCCCCTCCCGGTGTGGAAAGAGTATAGCGGCTGGCGCGCCGGACAGCGCTCGCGTTGCCGTGGGGCTTAGCGCAGCCCGAACAGCGGCATCTGGAGAAGGCCCGGAAAGCACGCCAAGCACTGACCGTCCGGATCGGACCTGCGGGCGGTGGGCGCGTCGGTGCCGGCCTGGGTGAGCGCGCCACCGGGCGCTGGGGCGGCGGCTACCATCTCCCGCTCGCCCATGGTGCTGCATCCACCTAGGGATGCGGCCAAAGTCGACGCGAGCATGAGCGTGCGGGGAGCGCGGACGAGATCGCGAAAGACGTTTGCCACGGTGCAATCTCCGGAACGGGTGTTCAACGGAACGCACGCTAGCGGACACGCGCGCCCCCGGCCCGTCCCAGACCGCACAGTATTCGATGTGTTTCCGGAGATACTCCGTTCAGCACGGCGCCAACGGGCGCCCGAAATACAAGAAGCCCCGGCGTTGCCGCCGGGGCTTCAGAGCTCCGTTGGAGCAGCGTGGCTAGTTAGGCGTTCTGCAGATTGACTGCCGCCGACTTGCCGCGCTCCGTGGCCACATCATAAGTGACCTTCTGGCCCTCGTTCAGGCCGGACATGCCGGCGCGCTCAACGGCGGTGATGTGGACGAACACGTCCTTCGAACCGTCGTCGGGCTGAATGAAGCCGAAGCCCTTTTGGGAGTTGAACCACTTCACGGTGCCTTTAGCCATCGTAGTGTCTTTCTCTAGGTGTGCGCTTTGCAGCGCAGTCGTGTAACGCTCCCGTGCGACAATCGCGCGGTCTCGACAATCGCAATGGGGGAGTCTTGTCGGAGGCCCGCCAAAGGCGGGCGCGGCGGCCAGATGGCCACAGTGATTGCGGGCCAAGAAGACCCGCCACGACCCCATAAGTCAAAGCAATTTCCAGGACACCTCGAAAGGGCAACAACGCCGCCAAAAACGAGAAGCCCCGAAGTCTCCTGAGGCGCTCCTCGAGAGCTTTGGCGCAGATCCCAGCGCCGTCGAAAGGGCGACCAGGCCGCAAGGAGGACGCAGGCGATTGTTTGGTCTTGCGGTGGGCAGACGCGCAATCCGGTCGATCCCTGAAAAACAAGAAGCCCCGGAGTTCCCTCCGGGGCTTCCAAGGCTCGATTAGGAGCGGTTCTTGTCGGTCGTCGCTTAGGCGGCCGAAAGGTTGATCGCGGCGGCCTTGCCGCGCTCCGTGCCAACCTCATAGTTGACCTTCTGACCTTCGGTCAGACCCGGCAGGCCGGCGCGCTCGACCGCGGTGACGTGGACGAACACGTCCTTGCCACCGTCGGCCGGCTGGATGAAGCCGAAGCCCTTCTGGGAGTTGAACCACTTCACAGTGCCTGTAGCCATTGTCGTTCTAGCTTTCTCAAGGTGCGCCCCAATGGGGCGCGGTATCAAAACATACGCAGCCGGCGACGATCGCACGGTCTCGACAATCTCGATTGTGGGATGTCTCGTCGGAGGCCCCGGTACAAGAGACCTGGGGGGCGCGGCGGCCAGAGGCCACGGATCGGTTGCCCCTCCCAGATAGGGTCGGGCTGGTTAAGAGTCAATGTACGGGCCGTCACAACGCCCGCGGCGTTGATCGCTTGTCCACAGGGACAGCCGCTCTTGCGCTAGTGTTCCAGCGTGGAATTCGCCCATGACCTGATCCTCCTGGGCGCCGGCATGATCGTGCTGTCGATCCTTGCCGGACTGGTCTCGACGCGCTTCGGCGCCCCCCTGCTGCTCGTGTTCCTGGGCTTGGGCATGCTGGCCGGCGAAGACGGGCCGGGCGGCATCGACTTCGACGATTTCGGCGCGTCCTACCTGGTCGGCAGCATCGCGCTGGCCATCATCCTGTTCGACGGCGGCTTGCGTACCAGCCGTGCCGACATGCGCTTGGCGCTGGCACCGTCCGCGGCGCTCGCAACGGTAGGCGTCGTGGTGACCGCGGGAGTCACCGGACTCGCCGCCATGTGGCTGCTCGACGTCGCCTGGCTCGAGGGGTTCCTGGTGGGATCGCTGGTGGCGAGCACCGACGCGGCCGCGGTGTTCTTCCTGCTGCATCAGCGCGGCCTGCGCCTGCGCGACCGCGTGCGCGCCACCCTCGAGGTCGAGGCCGGCCTCAACGACCCCATGGCGATCTTTCTCACCATCACGTGCGTCGAGTTGCTGACGATGCAGACGGGGGCGGCGTGGACCACCGACGTGCAGGTGCTGGTCGGGCGATTCGCGCTGGAGACGGCGGGCGGCATCCTGGCCGGGCTCGGCGGCGGCCTCGCTCTGCTGTTTGTCATCAATCGCATCGGCATCGCCCAGGGTCTCTATCCGGTGCTGGCGGTGGCCGGCGCGCTCACTCTGTTCGCCGGCGCTCAGCAGGTCGGAGCGAGCGGGTTCCTGGCGGTGTACCTGGCCGGGTACGTCGTTGGCAGCCGGCGTCACCGCGCCACCCAGATCATCCATCGCTTCCACGACGGGCTCGCCTGGCTGGCGCAGATCGTCATGTTCCTGATCCTCGGGTTGCTGGTCGATCCGAGCGAGCTCGTGCCCACCCTCGTCGCGTCCCTCGGCGTCGCCGCAGCGCTCATCTTCGTGGCGCGGCCGCTTGCTGTGTTCGCGTGCCTGGCGCCGATGCGCTTTGGCGGGCAGCGTTTCGACGCGCGCGAGATCGGATTCATCTCTTGGGTCGGACTGCGCGGTGCGGTGCCGATCTACCTCGGCACGATTCCCGTGCTGACGGGCGTCATCGGCGCCGACGTGTTCTTCACCGTCGTGTTCGCGGTCGTCATTGCCTCGCTCGCCGTGCAGGGCTGGACGATCGCTCTTGCAGGGCGCCGGCTCGGCGTGGTGCTGCCGCCGCGGCCGGATGCGCCGGCGCGGGTGGACATCGACCTGCCGGGCGCGGTCGGCGCGGACATGGCGGCATACACGGTGCAGCCGACCAGCCTGGTGCTGCGCCGGCCGATCGCGCGCCTGCCGCTACCCCAGGGCGCGGGCATCGTCTCGGTGGTGCGCGACGGCGCCATCCGCCCCGTGGCGAGCCTGGAGCGCCTCTCGCCTGGCGATTACGTGTTGTTGGTGGCGGCGGCGGAGCAGCTGCCGGCGCTCGACTTCCTGTTCGGCGGCAAGCCGGATACCGCCGACTCCCGCGTCGATGCGCTTCTGCTCGGCGAGTTCGTGTTCCCGGCGGACGCCAACCTTAGCGCCATCGCCGATTCGTATGGGTTTCGCGTGCCCGCCATCGATCGCGACGGCGCCGTCGGGGCATTCCTGGCCACCTACATCCCGGGCAAGCTCCGGCGCGGCAGGCGCCTGCGCATCGGCAAGGTCGAGCTGATCGTGCGCGAGGTCATCGGCGGCGTCATCGCCCAGGTCGGCCTGGAGGTCGAGCCCGACGAGGCATCGCGGCATCGCCTCGATCCACTGCGGATCTGGGCCAAGGCGGGGGCCCGTACTGTGTTGGCGGCGTGGGCCTCCGTCTCGCGGCGCGGAGCCGCAGCGGCGGCCAAAGCATTTTCGCGTAGCCGCTAGGATTTGCGCGCCGCAGTGGCGGCCTAGCGGCCGTGGCTGGACGCAGCCCACTCGCCGATTGCGCGTACTCGGGCTGTGCTTCTACCAGGGTTCCTGCGGCCCTCAACCATGTGGAAACTCCCGGCCCAGAGCCATGTTTTGCAAGGGCCGGTTGTCGGCGCGGCGGTTGCGACCTTGGCGATTTCCATGCGACAACTCTTTCTGGCGAGGTATGGCCAGCCAAGAGCGAAGTCCCCGCCGGCCGGTGCTTCTGTGTTTTGCGGCGCCGCGGTCACGGTGTGGGGGGAAATTTTGAGCAGGAGACTATGAGCAGAGACTACGACCATCGCGGCCCCCGGCGCCGCGGTTTCGACGACGACGATTTCACACCGCGCGACAAGGGTGGCAACCGACGCGGCCCCCCCTCCGGACCCCCGATGGGCCTGGGTGGTGGCAGCAGCAGTAGCAGCAGTGGCGGCGGCAGCAGCATGGGCGGCGGCGGCAGTTCCTTCCAGCGCGAAGGTCCTCCCGGCGGCCCTCCTACCGACGCGGTCGTGAAGTGGTTCAATCCCGAGAAGGGCTTCGGATTCGTTGAGCTCGGCAACGGCTCTGGCGATGCATTCCTGCACATCGGTGTCCTGCACAATTCCGGGCGCGACAGCGTCTCGCCCGGCGCCAAGATGAAGGTCACGGTCGGCACGGGTCAGAAGGGCCCGCAGGTCGTGAGCGTGATCGAGGTCGACGAGAGCACCGCGACCCAAACGACCCGTCCGGCCGGACCGCGCGGACCGCGTCCGGCGCGCGCCCAGATCGACATGTCCACCGCCACCGAGGTGAGCGGCACGGTCAAGTGGTTCAGCCCCGACAAGGGTTACGGCTTCGTCGCCACCGGCGACGGCGCCAAGGACGTGTTCGTGCACGTCTCGGTCCTCGAGAAGGCCGGCCTCACGGGCGTGAACGAATCGCAGAAAGTCTCCATGCGCGTCGTCGAGACGCCCAAGGGCCGCGAAGCGGTGAGCATCAGCCTGGCCGAGTAACACCGGCACACGGCAAACGAAGAAGGCCGGGGCGGGACACCGCTCCGGCCTTCTTCGTTTGATTGCCACAGCGGCAGCCGATGCGCCTCGCGGCCGCGGGAGGAATGCGCTAGTGTGCCCTGAACGCTGGGTCGAGGGGTCCGCCCCGGCACACCTGGGGCAAACGTGGCTCGCCACGGCGGGGATTCTACATAGATGTTCGGCCTATTTGGCTCGAAGAAGCAGGAAAAGGACCTTCGCGACAACCTTTCCCTGCACAAATTCGAAATGGAATTTCCGAAGGTCATCGAGACCTTCAAGATCGCGCCGAACCGCCGCGCCAGTAAGACCGAGCGGTACGCGGAGATCGAAGGCGTCGCCCGCTACATCCTGGAGCGGGTCGTCAAGGAGGCGGAGCGCGCCGGCAAGATGAAGGCGCAGGACGACCTCGCTGCGGCCGCTGCCTTTTCCGCCCTGCTATGCGATTACCTGGGCCGCTGCGGCGGCCTCGAAGACGCCGACGTGCGCGAGCTGCAGGGGTTCGTGCCGGGCTTCGTATTCCCGCGCGTCGCCGCGCAACTGATGAAGTCCAGCGGCGACTTCCGCACCATCGTCTCGAAGGGCTTGTTCAAGTACGACTCGCTGAACAAGAAGCGCGGCGCAACCGTGCTGGCGCGCCTGGAAGACAACGTCACGCAGTTCATCTGCCAGCGTGACCCGCAGTACCTCACCGCCATCGGCGGGAGCATTGTCGAACTGAAGTAGCGCGCCTGCGGCGCAGGTGGCGGGTCAAGCCCGGCCGTGACGGAACAGAGTCAGCGCGGCTTGCGTCCCAACAAGTAGAACGTCTCGACCTCGCCGCGGCCGCGGATGTTGAGGATGCCGCGTGACTGCAGCACATAGCGCTCGCGCAGCAGCGGCTCCGTCTCCTTGGCGACGTGGATCTTGCCGGACTCACAGTAAGACTCGTGGCGGGCTGCCATGTTGACGGTGTGGCCCCACACGTCGAACGCGAACTTGTGGGTGCCGATGACCCCTGCCACCACCGGCCCCGTCGCGATGCCGATGCGCATGTCCAGGGGCTCGCTCAGCTCCGGATTGATCTGGGCGAGCGTCATCTGCATCCCGAGAGCGAGCTCGGCGATCTGCTCGGCGTGGTCAACGCGCGGCGTGGGCAGGCCCGCCACCGCCATATAGGCGTCGCCGATCATCTTGATCTTCTCGACGTTGAGGCGGAGCACGAGGTTGTCGAACGCCGAGAACACGCGGTTGAGCGTCTCGACCACCTGGCGCGGCGAGAGCCGCGCGGCGAAGCGCGTAAAGCCAACGAAGTCCGTGAACAGCACCGTGACGTTGTCGAAGGCGTCGGCAATGACGTCCTCGCCCGCCGACAGGCGCACCACCATCTGGCGCGGCAGGATGTTGAGCAGCAGCGCGTCGGACTTGCCCTTCTCCAGCTCCAGGCGGGCGCGGTGCTCACGCTCGGTATCGCGCAGGCGCTTGCGGGCGAGCGTCGCCGCCAGGCGCGCGCGCAGCAGCACGGGCTTGACCGGCTTGACCAGGTAGTCGATGGCGCCCGCCTCGATGCAGCGCACGATGCGGTCGTCCTGGCCGGCGCTGGAGACGATGATGACGCCGGTTTCCCGCAATTCTGGATCGGCGACGATGCGGGTCAGCACGTCGTAGCCACTGAGGCCGGGCATGTTGAGGTCGACGAGGACTGCATCGAACTCGTCGCCGCGCATGAGCTGCAAGGCCTCCTCGCCGCTCGCCGAAGCGATCACCTCGTGGCCGTCCCGGCGCAACTGCTGGACCAGCAAGGCGCGCATCGAGTCGTCGTCGTCGACGACCAGCACCCGGCCCGGTGGCGTGTAGCCGCGCTCGCCGGGCACCGGCACCACCGGCACGGCCACCGCGTCGAGGATGCCATCGATGACGACGAGGGTCTCGTCGGCGGTGGCCAGCAGCGCCTGGACGTCCGGAGCGAGGTAGCCGAAGCCGGCACCTTCGGCGTCTTCCGCGAGGATTTCGACAAAGCCACGCACGGCGGCGATCGGGTTGCGCAGGTCGTGACGTAGGCGGCGCTGGGCCGCCGGGGTGGCGAGGGCTGCCTCGGCGCGCGGCTCCAGCGAGGCGGACACCAGGCGTTCCAAGGAGCGCGAGGCGGTGATGGTGCGGTCGGCGACGGCAAGCAGCTGGGTCGCGGCCTTGGCGTCGGCGAACTGCTGGCGGAGGGCGGTCGACTGGCCGACGCAGCGCTGCGCGATTGGCAGCAGCTGCGAGCGGACGCGTGTCACGACCTCGCCGGCAGCGGCATCGCCGGTTACCAGAGGCGTGATGGTGGCCGAGGGCATTGGCACCAGCGTGCCAAGGACGGCCGCGCGCGTCCACTATCCTGTAGCCGCCGTCGTCGGAATCGTGCCGCCGTCAATCGGCGCGAAGCCCGGTTTGTTCGCCCGTCACACGCTGATGCTGCTCCCCCAGTGGAGATAGGCGACCACCGCGAAAGCGCGACTGCTCGGCTTTGGCTAGCAGCGTAGGTTGCCGCGTGGAGCGAGCTTTTGACCCTGCCGGGCAGTGGCAGCGCGTCGGGAGGACATTCATGGAAAAGCTGGAGACCGTCGAGCGGGCGCGGCACGCGGCGCCATGCCGGGTGCTGCTCGTCGAAGACGACGCGCTGATCAGCATGTCGACGCTGGACGTGCTGGAGAGCCTCGGCCATCAGGTGCTGGAGGCACCCTCCCCGCGCAAGGCGCTCGAGATTCTGCACGCCGGCACGCCGGTCGATGTGGTCCTGACCGACCAGGCCATGCCGGGCATGACCGGGACCCAGCTCGCGGCCGAGATCCGCTCCAAGTGGCCGAACCTGCCGATTATCGTCGCCACCGGATATGCCGAGCTGCCCAAAGACAAGGAACCCCGGCTTCTGCACTTGATGAAGCCATACGTCGGCGAGGATCTGGACGCTGCAATTTCCTCCGCGGTCGCCGGGCGGGTCTAGCCGAAGGCGCCCGCTATTGAGGTGCCCGTGTAGTCCGCGACGCTCTCGGGCTTCTTCTCCTCCTCGAGAACAAGGCCCCGGTTTTCACGGGGCCTTTGTCGTTCGGCGGCCTATTCGGCCGCGAGCGGCTGCGGTTCGGAAGCGGGGCGGATGTCTACCGTGCGATCGTGGAACTCGGCCAATGACGGACGGTGGCCGATGCTGACGATGGCGACGTTCGGCAGCCGCGTGCGCAGCATGCGGTACAGCGCCGCCTCGCTCTTCTCATCGAGCGCGGCCGTCGCCTCGTCCATGAACAGCCAGTCCGGCTGGTTGAGTAGTGTGCGGGCGAACGCGACCCGCTGCTGCTCGCCCTGGGAGAGCGTCTGCGCCCAGTTGCGGTCCTCATCGAGGCGATCGACGAGATGCGGGAGGCCGACAGAGCGCAAGGCGGCGGCGATCTCGGCGTCGCTGTTGCCGTCGGGCCGCGCCGGATAGGCAGTCGCCATGCGCAGGGTGCCGATCGGCAGATAGGGACGCTGCGGCAGGAAGAGCACGCGCTTGCTGCTGGGAATATCGATCGCGCCGCTGCCGAACTTCCACAGCCCGGCGATGGTACGGAACAGCGTCGACTTGCCGACACCCGATGGGCCGCGCACCAGCACCGACTCGCGCCGGCCCAGAGTGAAGTCGATGCCCTGCGTCAGTGTCGTGCCGTCCGGCAGGCCAAGGCGCACGTCGCGCACCTGCAGCCGGTCGTCCGCCGCCGTCGCCACGGCGACGCCGCCCGGCGCCTGGTCGGTCGCGTGCGCTTCCTCGAGCGCATCCGTGAAGGTGGTGAGACGGTCGACCGTGGCACGCCAGTTGGCGATCGAGATGTACGCGTTGATGAACCATGACAGGGCGCTTTGCACGCGGCCGAACGCCGAGACCGTCTGCATCAGGCCGCCGAGCTGGAAGGTGCGCGTGATGAAGTACGTCGGTGCGGCGGCGAGGAACGGCACGATCACCGAGGCCTGGCCATAGATGTTGCTGAAGGTGACGATCTTCACCTGGCGTATGATGATCGCCCAGAAGTTCTGGATCACCAGGGCGAAGCGATTGTCGAAGATCTTGCGCTCGTCCGCCTCGGCGCCATAGAGCGCGACCGGCTCCGCGTTCTCGCGCAGACGCACCATCGCGTAGCGGAAGTTGGCTTCGAGGCGCTGCTGCTGGAAGTTCAAGCCGATGAGCGGGCGGCCGATCCAGTGGATCAGGAAGCTGCCGCCGATCGCATAGACCACGGCGATCCAGAACATGTAGCCGTGCACGGTGACTTCGGTGCCGAACAGAGGAACCGCCAGGGGTCCGGACAGCGTCCACAAGATGATGCTGAACGACACGATGGTCATGACGGAGTCGAGCAGCCCAAGGACGAGAAGCTCCGTCTGGCCGATGTAGGCGTCCACGTCCTCGGCGATGCGCTGGTCCGGGTTGTCGGTGTGCGAGCCGCGCATCTGCAGCGTGTAGTAGGCGCGGTCACGCAGCCAGTCGGTGAGATAGCGGGCGGTCAGCCAAATGCGCCAGCGCATCAACAGCAAGAGGCGCAGGTACAGCTGCAGCACCGCGCCGGCGAGACCGGCAAACGCCCAGCCGGTGAAGACGAGAATCTCCCACCAGAAGGTCGCCCAATCGTATTCCTGCAGGGCGTTATAGAAGCGGCCGTACCAGGCGTTGATCTTGACGTCGATGAACACAGAAAAGACCGCGAGGGCGATGACGGCGACCGCTAGTCCGCGCGCGCTCCACTTCTGCTCCGAGTAGAAGTACGGCCACGTGAGACGCCAGATGGAGCGGACGACGCCGCGCTTCGGCTTGGTTGCGACGTTGGCGTTGGTGTCGGTCATGGCGGGCGTCCGATGTGGGCGGGCACCCGGCGGGCGCGCTCGCGAAAGCGGCCCGATTGTACGCGGGATTCAGGCGCCTTGGGTGGCCGCAATGCGGCCGAAGCCCTCGGGATTCCGCGAGCGCGCCGCTAGGCGGCGGGCTTCAGCGCCAGGCCGAAGAAGCGGCGAATGCCGCCGAGGATGCGGTCGGATACCGACTTGAGCTCGCGGGCATCCGGCACTGCCTCGGGGCCGGCCGCCGGATTGGCCATCGCGACCTGGCGCTCGGCCACGACGTTACTGATCGCCTCGGCGAGCGAGGGGCGCGAGTCCAGGATCGGCGCGAGTTGCTCCTTGTCGATCTCGAAGGCGAACGCGGCGCTGGCGGCAGCGACGGTCGCCGAGCGAGGGTCGCCGGTGAGCAGCGACATCTCGCCGAAGAACTCGCCGGGGCGCACGCGGCCGACCTTGACGAGGGCATCGCTGTCCTTCGACGGCACCGATACCTCGAGCACGCCCTCGACGAGGACGAACATGGAGCGGCCGGCGTCGCCGGCGCGGATGACGATGTCGCCGGCGCGGAACTGGCGCGGCATCATGTTGGTGGCCAGCCCTTCGCGCTCCTCGTCGGTCAGGCTGCGGAACAGGCTGACGCGGGCGAGCAGCTGGGCGCCGTGGGAGAACGCGTCGAGCATGCGCTCGGGCATCGGCGCGGAGAACGTGTCCTGCTTCGGATAGGCGGGGGTGAGGCCGGCCTTCTGCAGGTGATGCAGGACGTGGTCGAGCACCTGGTGGCGCATCTTGCCGGGGCCGCCGCGGCGCGGATCGATGTGGTACTTGAGCTTGTAACGCACGCCCTTCTCATCGAGACCGGCAATGCGCGCCTTGGGCGCGGGGTCGGCCAGCGGGCCGCCGGTCAGCACGGCTTCCTTCAACGCGGCGTCGAGGATGCGCAGCACGCGACCGGATTCCACCGAGAAATCGAGAACGACGACGAGCTCGAACTCCGAGGTGTTGGTCGGGCGCGAGAAGTTGGTGATGACCGCCATGCCGAGCACGCTGTTCGGAATGACCTGCAGGCTGCCCTCGGAGGTGAGCAGGCGCGTGCTGCGCCAATTGACCTCTTCGACACGCCCGCCGCCGTGGACGAGGCTGCGTTCGGTGACCGAGATGTAGTCGCCGAGCTGGAACGGGCGCTCGATGTTGATGGCGATGCCGGAGAACACGTCGCGGATCATCGTCTGCAACGCCAGGCCGAGCACCAAGCCGACGGCGCCGGACGCCGCCAGCACGCCGGTCAGGGACTGGTTGAAGACGATGCCGATGATGCCGAGGGCCGCGAGAAAGAAGATCGCCGCACCGGTGATCTGGGTGAGCAGACGCGGCGCCTGGGCGCCGGTCATGCGCTGGAACACCGTCTGCCATAGGAAGACGTTGACGACGCGGTTGGCGAAGAACGCCGCCGACACCCATGCACCGATGCCGAGGAAGTACGGCAGGTAGTCGAACGTGCGCCCCAACGCGCGGCCCGAGAACTCGCGCAGCGCGTCGTTGCCGAACGCGAAGATCGATACGAATGCCGTGAAGACGGCAGCCGGCAAGAACAGCTTGCGTGCTGTTTGCGTCATCGTGCCTGTGTGAACAAGAGCACCCCCGGGCGCAGAAACGCCGCCAATTCCGGCGGCGGTTCGGTGCGCAAAGGCTCCGTGGATTACGGTTTCGTTACAACCCAGGAATTAGCACGACCGGACGGGTGGCGAGAAGACTCGATTCCCCAGGGCCGAATCTAGGACCCGAGCACGGTGCCTCGCACGGGCAAGGCGAAGCTCACGGTAGTGCCTTCGCCGATGCTGCTTTGCACCACGAAGCTGCCGCCGTGGGTGCGGCACAGGGCGCCCGCCTCGGAGAGGGCCTTCTCGGGCGCCAGGTCGCCCTCGCGCGTGCCGGAGCCACTGACCGCCAGGGTGCTGGCGATCGCGGTGGCATCGATGCCGGCGCCGCTGTCCTTGACGCGGAAGGTGACCTTGCGGCCCGTAGCGCCGCCGCCGCTCGCTGCGATGAAGACGCTGATGCGGCCATGCGGCGTCAGCCGTGCCGCGCTGCTCAGCACGGTCGCCAGCACGCGCCGGCCGACGCGCCCCTCGATCGGAAGGGCGGCGACGTCGGCGGGACAATCCACCGATAGGCGGGAGCCGGCTTTGGAAACGGCCGGCGAGCTGTCCTGGGTCGCGTCCAGGATCACCTCGGCAACCCGGTCGCGCGCGGGCGCCGGCGCCTCGGCTCCGGGGCTGACGACGTTGGCGAGCCTCTGCACCATGCGCTCGATCTGTCTGTAGGCACCGCGCATCAGGCTGAGTGTGGACGGCGGCATGCGCGCACCGATCTCGCGGTCCATCGCCAGGAGCGTCGAACCGACCTCGGCCAGGGGAGTGCGCATCTCCTCCTTCACGAACGCCATGACGCGCTCGTTGCTCGCCTGGATGGCGCGCAGGGCGGCGCGGTCATGCGCGACGCTGCCGGCGTTGTCGTCGCGTGCCATCAGCCGGGCGTAGCTGCGATCCAGCACCGCCAGCATCTCTTCGGGGGCGAAGGGCTTCTTCAGGTAGTCGTCGGCGCCGAAGCGCAGCGCCTGGATGGCGGTGTCGGCCTCGGCGTAGGCAGTGGCCATGATGCACACGATGCCTGGCGCGCGGGCACGCAGGATCGGGATCAGATCGATGCCGCTGGCCGAGCCCAGACGGATATCCAAGATGGCGACGTCGGGCGCTTGTTCGGCGACGCGCGCGACGGCTCCCTCGACGTCGAAGGCCACCGAGACGACATAGTCGCGCATCTTGAGGACGAGAGCGAGGTTCTGGGCGAAATCCTGATCATCGTCGACGATGAGGACGCGCCGGGTGACCGGCACCAAGAGCAGAGTTTCTTCTTGAGCCTCGGCGTGCACGTCAGGCAGCTCCCATCACGGCCGGCACCGAGAGCGGCAACCACAGCGTCACTTCGGTGCCGCGCTCCGCTACCGAGCGCACGTCAACGCCGCCGTTGTGTTGCTGCATGACGCGCTGGGCAACGGTCAGGCCAAGACCGATGCCAAAGCCCCGCGTACTGAACATCGGCTCGAAGATGCGCGGCATGACGTCGGGTGGGATACCCGGACCGTCGTCGACCACTTGGATCTCGATGCGATCGCTGCGCGCCCGCGTCACGACACGCACGTTCGCGCCAGCGCGTCCGGCGCGGAGCGCGTCGGCGGCCGCCTGCAGTGCGTTCTCGACGACGGCCTCGACGGCGCGCCGCAGGTGCTCGGCATCGAACGCGACGGCCACACTGCCGAGACCGAGCTGTTGCTCCAGGCGAATGCCGGCGCCGGGCTGCTGGGCATCGAGGATTTCCTTGAGCCACGGGTCGACGACGGTGACATGCGGACGCAGGTCACCGACCTTGGTGAAGGTCGTCAGGCGGTCGAGAATACGATCGCAGCGCGTGACGCTGCGATCGAGACTGCTGACAGCGCGCGCCGCGTCTTCTTGATCGGGCCGCAAGTGATTGCGCACGAGGAAGATCGCCGAGCGCATCGCCCCCAGTGGATTGCGCAACTCGTGACTGACGACCGGCATGATACGTCCCAACGCCGCCAAGCTCTGGGCGTCCGCGAGCTCGGTCTGGGCGCGCTTGCGGCCGGCGATCTCGGTCTCGAGGTCGGCGAACTGAGCCCGCAGGATGCGGTCGCCATGGGCGACGACGAAGAACAGCGCGAGGTACAAGCCGCCGAACAGCACCACCAACGACGCAGCGACGATGCGCATGCTCATGCCGACGTGTTCGCCGGCCTCCTCGACGCCGGCCATCCCCTCCAACGCTTCGCGCTCGCCCGCCTCGACCGAGAGGAAGATCAGCAACAGCGCTCCGCCGGCGACGAACAAGGCGGCACCGCTCAGCAGCGAGAAATTGCGCAACAGGGGATACACGCCCACATGATAGGTCCGGCCCGCCGCTGGGTCGACGCTCCCCCCGGGGCTTCAAAATCGGCCGAATTCAGATACTTCGGACGGAATCGCGCGCTCAGTTGAGGGTCCGGGCGGTGGCGGCCGCCGCTTGCGCGCGCTGGGTCAGCCCGAGCTCGTCGAAGGCGCGGGCGGCGATGCGGTACTGGATGTTCGCTTCGGTGCGGTCGGTCGCCGCCAATATGCGCGCCAGGCCGTAGCGCGCGTCGCCTTCGCCGATGCGGTCGCGCACCGCGAGGAAGGCTTCGAGTGCGCGGCCGTACAGGTCGATGGCCGCGGGAGCGTTCGCGCGCTCGCGCTCGAGGTCCGCACGCGCCAGCAATGCCTGGGCGCGGCCAAGAGCGTGGGCGGGATCGACCAGCGTCGCCGCCGCTTCCTCGAAGGCGCTGGCGGCGGCGTCAAGCCGGCCGGCACGCTGCTCGGCGCGGCCGCGCGCCAGCAGAAGCGCGCCGTCGATGCGTGCTGTGCCCGGCGGCACCAATGCGCGCGCGGCGTCCAGATGACGGGCGGCATCGGCGGGTGGCGCGACGTCGGCGTAGGCGAGGAGCATCAGCGCACCGCGCTCGGCGAGCGGCACGGTCGCGGCATCCTCGAACGCGCGCACTTCCGTCGATTGGCTGGCGCGCGCCCGGTCCAGCAGCGGCACGGCGCGCTCGAAGGCGTCGCGTGCCGCGTCGGCGGCGCCGAGACGCCGTTCGAGATCCCCGACCGCCGCGAGCGCATCGAACTCGCCGTTGGGCAGCTTCATCTCGGTGAAGATGGTGCGCGCCTCGGCGAAGAAGCGGCGCGCGAGCGCCGGCCGCCCGGCGGTCACCTCGAGACGCCCCATGCCCAGGTTGCCGAGGCCTTCGAGGAGGCGGCTGCCACCCTGGTCGGCGTAGTTGATGTCGTAGGCGAGCTTGAGGCGAGTCTCGTCGTTCTCGTCGATGTAGGTGACGAGCTCGTCGCGGGTGCGGTCGGCGACCTGCTGGCCGGCGCGATCGTTGGTGATCTCGAAGATGGCGCGGGCGCGATCGACGGTGCCGAACGCGGCGACGATGCGGCCGAGACGCCGCTCGCTGTCGGCGATGCCGAGCAGCGCCTGGCCCTCGAGGCCGAGTTGGCCGTGGGCGTGGAACGCCGCGGCGGCATCGCGGAAGCCGGCCAGCGCCGCATCGTTGTTGAAGCGAGCGCGCTCGAGCTCGGCGACCGCGAACGTCACGCGTGCCTGGCCCAAGGCGTCGCCGGCCTGGGCGAACGCGGACTTGGCGCGCACGTAGATGTCGCGCGCCACCTCGCCCTGTCCGGTGTAGCGGGTGTGCGTGGCGAGACCAAGGAGAGCCCTGCCCTGCCCGGCCAGGTCGCCGGCCTGCTGGTAGAGCGCGACGGCGCGCTGGTAGAGGTCGTTCGCCTGGGCATCGCGGCCGGTGTTGGCGGCCTGCTCGGCCTGGGCGAGCAAGCCCTCGGCCTGGGGATTGCCGGCGGCACCCTTGGCGGCGCCGGCGGGCTGGGTCGCGGCCGTGACGGCTTGCTCGGCTTGCTGGTCGCCACTGTCGCCGCATGCAGCGAGGCTCACCGCCAGCAGCGCCGATGCAGCAAGAAGACTACTGGACCGCATCGGCTTGATTGCGTCCGCGGCCGATCAGGAAGGTGACGGTGTCGAGCAGCATGCGTGCTTCGGCGTGATGGTCCGGGTACGCGACAGTAGCATTGCTCGAAGCACGCGTGCGCAGCTGCGACGTGGCCGCGAGCCCGAGGTAGCGCGCGGCGCCGGCGAGCGCGTCGTCCATGGACTCGAGCGCGGCCTGGGCGCGGTCGAGGTGGGCGTGTGCAACCTCGCCCTCTTCGTCCTCGATGGCGATCTCGGCGCCGACGAATGGGGCCAGGACCAATCCGAACGGCGCATTGGCGGCACGGAAGAGATCCTCGGCGTTGCTCGCCTGGGCGAGCGCCACCGCCGTGTGGCGCAACGCCTGACTGACCCATGCGAGCTCGACCATGGCGCGGCCCTGGCCCAACGGATCATCGAACAGACGCATCGCCGCCTCGAGATTGGTCACGGCCTCGCCGAACGACCCGCTTTGGCGCGCCAGCGCGCCGGCGGCGAGACGCGCCTCGGCTTCGCCGCGCGCCATGCCGAAGCGGATGAACAGCGGGATGGCCTGGCCGTAGGAACGGCGCGCGGCCTCGGCGTCATTGAGAGCGAGTTCGACGTGGCCGAGACGCAACAGCGCCCAGGCGGTGTCGGGATGGCCGAGGGTGTTGAGGCGCATCGCAGCAGTGGCGTAACGCGCCTTGGCCTCGGGCAACCGGCCTTGGACGCGCTCGACGTCGCCGCGCGCAAGTTCGATCCGCGCCAGACCCTCGCGCGATTGGCGCGGGGCATCGCCGGCGAGCCGGCCGAGATCGCGGAACTGGACCTCGGCGCGGTCGAGCGCGGCGGCCGCCTCGACGTTGTAGCCGGCGTTGAGCTCGCGTGCCGCGAGACCGAGGCCGGTCTCGGCGGCGAAGCGCAACTCGATGGCCGCGACGCGCGGCACCGCGCGCGTGGTGGCAACGGCGGAAAGGCCCGCAGCGACGGCGGCGCCCACCAGGAAGGTCGCCACGCTCCTGCGGCCGCGCAACAAGAGGCCGCCCGCCACCGCCGCAACCATGGTCAATGCGGCAGCTATCCCCCAGCCGGACAATGCGGCCGTGGTCACCAAGTCCATGAGCAGGCGCAGGCTTGGTCAAGCATCGGCGGAAGTGTAGCGCCCTCCCCGGCCGGCGCCAGGATCACAACCCGTCTAGTTGGGGGGGCCGCTCTACGCATGGCCCGCCGTCGCGGGTGCCTCGCCGTCTCTGCCCGGGTGCCCGCCCGCCGATGCGGGGCCGGGCGTCTCGTTGGACACGACGAGCCGTGGGCCCGCGGTTGCGTCCATCGCAGGCGCTTGGGCCACGGGCGCCCAAGCGTATTCGCCGCGGCGAAAGCAATCGAGCTGATCGCGCATGTACCGCACGGCGTTCTCGAGATCGGCGACGCGCGTTTGCAACGCGGCCGTATCGAGGACCAAGCGGCGCGAGGCGATCACGGCGAGGGCTCCGCGGACGGACGGACGACCAGGTCCTCGCGGCCGAGGACGCAGGCGAGGTCCTGGCGCAGCACCTCGATGACGGCTTCCAGGCTCTCGATGCGGCGCGCGAGCTCGCCCGCCTCGACCAGGCGACGTTGGGTGACGATCATTTCCAGGACCTTCTTGCCCTCGCCCGGCGTCACTTGACCGGCAGCCACCTGCTCGACCAGCACCGTGGCGGCGTGTGCCGCGGCGCCGGGCGTGGCGAGCACGGGCAAGTCGAGCGCGACGCCGCGTTCGCGGCGCAGGGGCACGAGGCGATCGAGGCACAACTTCTGCGCACGGACGTCGCCCTGTGCCGCGCGGCGCACGGCCGCCAGCAAGATGCCGCTGACATCGCCGTTGGCGACGGCCTCGACCAGGCGAGTCGCCTTGTTTTTCGCGCCTTTGGGGCGTCCGGGGTTGCCCTTGGCGAAGGGGCGGCCCCGCGTAATCGCCGCGTTTCCGCCCGCGTTACGTCGCGTATTGGCGGGTGCAGGCTGCGCGGTCGGCATTCGGACGGAATCGTCAGACATGAGCGGTCACCTTGGGCTGGATGCCTGATACTATATGTAGCATTCGTATCGTATCTGTCAAGGCATCGCGTTTGCGGTTACCCGTGCCGCCCAGCTAACCCTATGGGTCAGCGGGGTTTTTTGTCTTGTCCCCAGGTAGATGGAGGAGCGGTTCCAGCAGGAGTTCAACTCGCTGCATGCTCAGCGAGAGGCCTGCGAGGCCTACATCCCGCTCGCTCACGTTAGTGCGCGTCGCTTCCGGAACGCTGGACAGCGCAAGACCCAGCCTGCAATCGCTCAGCCGCGCCCCGTGTCTCCCGTTAGAGGCCCTACGTTCCAGATTCTGTCCGCGTATCCAAGAACGGTCTCGTCGCTGGAAAACCGGCCCATTCCAGCGACGTTCAGGATCGCCCGCCGAGTCCATTCGTCTGCACGGCCGTGCAAAAGATCGACATGCTCTTGGCACTCGATGTAGCTGCGGTAGTCGGCACACAGCATGTAGCGGTCGCCGACCAGCAGTGCGTTGACGATCGGCCGATAGCGGTCCGGCTGTTCCGGAGAAAAGTACCCTGAGCCGATCTGGTCGAGCACCAAGCGCAACTCAGCATCGGCGTCATAGTAGCCGGCTGGGTCGTAGCCTTTGCGAAGGGTCTGCACCTCAGCGGCATCGAGTCCAAACAGGAACATGTTCCCCGCGCCGACCTCGTCGCGAATCTCAATGTTGGCGCCGTCCTTAGTGCCGATGGTGAGCGCGCCGTTGAGGGCCAGCTTCATGTTGCCAGTGCCGGAGGCCTCGAATCCCGCCGTCGATATCTGCTGCGACAGGTCTGCAGCGGGAATGATGCGCTCTGCAACCGACACGCTGTAGTTAGGCACAAACGCGACCACGAGCGCCTGGCTGGCCCGCCGGTCCGCGGCGATCGTGCGCCCAACATCGCCGATCAGCTGGATGATCAGCTTGGCGAGCGAATATGCGGGTGCCGCCTTGCCGGCAAACAGAACAGCGCGGCGGATCCAATCTTTGTTGGGAGTTGCGACAATGCGATTGTAGCGCGTTACGACGTGCAGGACGTTCAGCAGTTGTCGCTTGTACTCGTGGATGCGCTTGATGTGGACGTCGAACAGCATGTCTGGATCGAGCGCAATGCCAGTCTCAGCTGCAACGAACGTCGCGAGGTGTCGTTTGTTGCTCGCCTTCGTGGCGCGGAACGCGCGACGGAAATCGGCGTCTTCGGCCAGGGGACGCAACGAGCCCAGCAGCCGAAGATTCGTGCGCCAATCGGGGCCGATCCTGTCGTCAAGAAGGCGCGCCAACAACGGATTGGCCTGACCGAGCCAGCGACGCTGCGTTACGCCGTTGGTCCGGTTCACGAAGTGGTCGGGGCGCTGGCGCGCGAAGTCGGCGAAGATGGTCTGCCGCATCAGGTCGCTATGTATCTGAGAGACACCGTTGATCTTGTGACTTGCAACGACCGACAGGTGCGCCATCCGAACGCGCCGCTCGCCGCGCTCGTCGATGAGGGACATGCGCCGAGCCAACTCGTCGTCGTGACCATGCTGCTCGCGCACGCGTGCCAGATGCCCCTTGTTGATCTCAAGGATGATTTCGAGGTGGCGCGGCAGCAGCGCGCCGAGGGCGTCCACAGGCCATGTCTCCAGCGCTTCGGGCAAGAGGGTGTGGTTCGTGTACGAGAATATTCTTGTGCACATGCTCCAGGCGCGCTCCCAGTCGAGCCCGTGCTCATCGACCAAAAGTCGCATCAACTCCGGGATTGCGAGCGCTGGGTGGGTGTCGTTGAGGTGTATCGCAATCTTGTCCGGAAGGGAGTCCAAGGAGCGATGTGTTTGAAGGTGCCGCCGCAGGATGTCCTGCAGCGAGGCGCTTACATAAAAGTATCCCTGGCGCAGCCGAAGGTCGCGCCCGTGTTGCGTGCTGTCGTCGGGGTAAAGGACGCGCGTGACGTTCTCGGAACGGTTCTTTTTCTCCACCGCGCGCGTGTACTCGCCCTGGTTGAATGCGCGGAGCTCAAACTCCTCAGCCGCCCGCGCCGCCCACAGGCGCAGCGTCAGTACAGCGCCGACGCCAAAGCCCGGGACGGGCGTGTCGTAAGCCGTAGCCATGACCCGCTCGGCTTCTACCCATGTACGCTTGTCCCCTGCGCCGGAGGACACGGTTCCGCCAAAGCGGATCGGGTAGATCGCCTCAGGGCGGGCAAACTCCCACGGGTCGCCGGTCGCAAGCCAGTGGTCGGGCTCCTCCAACTGGTAGCCGTCGCGAATGCGCTGGGCAAACATGCCGTACTCGTAGCGAAGTCCGTACCCCATTGCCGGAAGGCCTAGGGTCGCAAACGAATCCATGAAGCACGCGGCGAGCCGACCGAGCCCGCCATTGCCGAGCGCCGGCTCGGGCTCAAGCGCCGCAAGCTCTTCGATGTCAAGCCCCGCGGCCTTCACCGCAGTCTTGAAGTCCTCGTACGCCCCCAGCGCGAGCAGATGGTTCGTCAGCAAGCGGCCAGGTAGGAATTCGAACGAGAGGTAGTACACGCGCCTGCCATCCTCGGCGTACATCCGCTCCGCGGTTTCCATCCAGCGCTCGACGAAGCGGTCACGAACCACCTGGCACAGCGCCATCATCCAGTCGTGGCTGCTGGCTCCGGAGGGGGTCTTGCCGACAGAGAACAACAGTCGATCCTCGATCGACTTTCTGATCCGCGTCGCCTCCGACTCGCTCAAATCAGCGAGAACCGCATTGGCGTGTGCGTTCTGCGTCATCACGTTGGTCTTCCAAGATGGGGCGGGGGGGCGAGACGGGAAATTTGCGTCCTAAGGTGCTCGCGTCAGCAACAGGATCGCCGGTCGCGGGAATCGCCAGAGATCAGCGGGAAGTCGAGGCAGGCCTAACAACCACCGCGTCACTTGGTGGGTCTTCTCGCATCGCGGGGACGGTGTCAACCGGCATAACCGCCGCAGGTCTTACGCGCCCAGTTTGTCGACCATCGCCTGGGTGACGATGCACACGCCCCGGTCGGTGCGGCGGAAGTGCTTCGCGTCGTACTCGGCGTCGAAGCCCGCGACCATGCCCTCGGGGATCTGCACGCCCGAGTCAACGATGACCCTTGAGAGCTTGACGCCGCGACCGATGCGCGCGTGCGGCAGTACCACCGCGCTTTCCAAATGCGCGTACGAATTGACGTGCACGCCGGTGAAGGAACGAGTGGTGCACGTAGGCGCCCGAGATGATGCACCCGCCCGACACCGACGAGCTCACCACTGCGCCGCGGGGACCGTCGAGGTTGGGGATAAACTTGGCGGGCGGCGCAAGCTCCTGCTTCGACAGGCTCAGCATGAGTTGACGGGTTGTTCGCCGTCGAAAACGAAGCGGCCGGGAGGTTTCCCTCCCGGCCGCCGTTTCGTTCAGGCCGCCACTGGGAAATCCCAGCGGCAGGGTTCGAACTACGCCCAGCTCAGGTCGTGGTTCTTGAACGGAGTCGAACGGATGCGCTTGCCGGTCGCGTAGAAGATCGCGTTGGCAACCGCAGCCGGGGTCGGCGGGCCCGCGGGCTCGCCCATGCCACCCCAGGTGCCGCCCTTGGTCAGTGCGAAGTGCACTTCGACCGGGGGCATCTGGTTGATGCGCATCAGCTGGTAGGTGTCGATGTTGGTGTTCTGGAACTGACCCTTATCGAGGATCAGGCCAGCGGTCCAAGCGGTGCCCAACTCCCAGCAAGCCGCACCCTCGAGCTGCTCCGTGCAGTTCAACGGGTTGATGATGTGCTGGCTGTTGATAACGACCTGCACCTTCTCGACGGTGAGGACGCCACGACGGGACACCGTCACGGTTGCGCACGCGCCGCAGATGGACGCGTGGTCTTCCATGATGGCGACGCCCATGCCTTCGCCGCGCGGCAGGTCGGTCCGGAAGCCGGACTTTTCCTTCATGACGCGCAGGACGGCTTGCCAGTCCTCGTCGCCCTCGGTCATCTTCAGGCGCCAATCCAGCGGGTTGATCCCGCCGGCCTGGGCCATCTCGTCCACGAACCCTTCCATGATGAAGCCGTTGGAGTTCGTGCCCGGCGCGCGGTGACTCGCGGTCGGGATGTGCGAGGGCTGCAGCGAACGCTCGTGACGGCGGTTGGCGATCTTGTACGGCATGTCGGCAATGCCGGACGTGACGCGCGTTTCCGTGCCCACCGAACGCGAGAAGAACGCGGTCGGATAGCCGTTCGCCCCGATCAACGCAGTGAACTGCGTGGTGTGCGGGCTGCGCTGCTTGTCGTGACGGACGTCTTCCTCGCGGGTCCAAACGACCTTGACCGGACGGCCAAGCTGCTTGGACAGCTCGACGGCCTGACGGGTAACGGCAGTGTTGCCGCCGCCGCCGCCGCCGAACGCGCCACCGATGAAGGTGGTGCGCGGGAAGACGTTCTTCGGATCCACGCCCGACTGGGATGCGGCCAGCTGCAGAGCAGCCGACTGGTCCTGGCTCGGAGTCCACACGTCGACGCGGTCAGCGGTGACGCTGGCGGTCGCGTTGATGGGCTCCATGCGGAAGTGGGTCTCGTAGGGACGGTAGTACTCGGCCTTGACGACCTTGGCGGTGCCAGGGGTGGCGATCATGGCGAACACGTCGCCGCCGGCGTTGTCGCCGGTCGCCTCACCAGGCATGCCCATGAAGCGCTGCACGTCCGCGGCCAACGTCTTGTCGGTCACGGCGCCGGACGCTCCGAAGTCCCACTCGATCGGGATCAGCTCGAGCGCGGTCTTGGCGCGGTACCAGCTGTCGGCGACCACGGCCACGCCCGACTGCATGTCGGCGCCGCCACGGCCGTTGCCCATCTTCATTTCGTACGCGCCAATGACGCCGGGGCGTCCCTTGATCGCGGCGAAATCGAAGGACTTCAGCTTGCCCCAAGGAACCGGGCAGCAAACGACGCTCGCGTAGACCATGTTGGGCAGGCGAGTGTCGATCGAGTACTGCGCAGCACCGTTGACCTTGTGCGGGATGTCGAGGCGCTGCACGCTTGTCCCGAGCAACCACCACTGGTCCGGCGTCTTGATCTTCGGCTCGGCCTCGAGGCGGATCGCCGCCGCCGCCGTCGCGAACTCGGCGAACGTGCCGCGGCGCGTGCCAGCGGTCAGTACGCCATCCTTCGCGGTGACTTCGGTGCGGGCCACGTTCCAGGCCTTGGCCGCAGCTTCCTTCAGGCGCTCACGAGCGGAGGCGCCTGCCGCCATGATGTGCGGGTGACGGCTGCGAACGACGTTCGAGCCGGACGTGCTCATCGTGACGTATTGGTTGTTGTTGCGGACGTGACGGTTCGCGTCGGCGAACGTTGCACGCACCGACTTCCAGTCGACGTGCAGCTCTTCGGCCAACATCATCGGCACCGACGTCAGAGCGCCCTGGCCCTGCTCGGTGTGCGGAACGCGCATGGTGACGCCGCCGTCCGGATCGATGGCGATCCAGGCGTTGATCTCGGTGCCTTCCTTCTCGGTGGGCAGGAGCCACGGCGACTTGTTGATCGCGGCGCCGTGGGCGGGCATGTGGAAGCCAAGCATCATGCCGCCGCCGGCCAGCGCGGCCGTGGTGACATTGAATTGGCGGCGAGTGACGTTGAGATGAGTCATGTCTGCCTCCCCTAGCGAGCGCCGAGTTCGGCAGCGCGATGAATCGCGGCCCGAATACGGAGGTAAGTGCCGCAACGGCAGAGGTTGTCGAGCATCGCCTCGTCGATCTCGGCGTCGGTCGGACGGGCGCGCTTTGACAGGAGCGCAGCCGCCGCCATGATCTGGCCGGACTGGCAGTAGCCGCACTGCGGCACGCCGATTTCCGTCCAGGCCACTTGCACCGGATGGTTCGAGTTGGCGGACAAGCCCTCGATCGTGGTGACGCGAGCGCCGACCGCGGCCGAGACCTTCGTGTTGCAGGACTTCACCGGCTGGCCGTCGAGGTGCACGGTGCACGCACCGCAACGCGCGATGCCGCAGCCATACTTCGTGCCGGTCAAACCGATCGTGTCACGGAGAACCCACAGCAGCGGGGTCTCCGCTTCGACGTCCACAGTGTGGGACGTCCCGTTGACGTTCAGTGTAAGAGCCATTTCTGTGCTCCCTCCCTCTCCTCAATGAGCGTCCCGCGTGCAGACAGAGGGTCAGTCGCGCGCGAAACGCCGCCTAGGCAGTTGCCTCTGCTGAAAGCAGGGTACGCGTCGGAATGTCGCAGGCGCAACCGCGGCGGCGACACAGGGCCGCATAGACGGGCGTCGAAGGACCACGGAATCCGCCGCTTGGCAGTTGCGGCGAGAACTTCACGGGTCCGCGAACGACCCGAATAAACCGCTGGACAGGCGACAACCACCGCCACCGAAAACCCGTCCCCAAAAGCAGTGTATTCCCGCAGGAATAGCGGCCTTCTGGCGCGCGCTATGTTTGCGGAGACATGACGGGCGACTCAGCGCCGCGCGCAGTCGGGATGGCCGGCGTCGCCGTAGAAGGCGGCGCATTCGGATGGCGAGATCTCGCCCATGCCTTGAATGCGATCGAGCACGTACTGGACGACGGCGGCGACCTCGGCGGCGGTGAAGACGCCGAGGCGATTGACCTCGGGCGGGACGGGCTCGTTCGGGCGCAGCCAGCCGGCGCACATGCGCTGCGTATACGCGACGTCGAGAAACGCCGGCATCGGCGTACCGGGGCGGCCGCAGGAGACCATCTCGGTCAGGAAGGCGCGGTCTTGGTATCCGCGCCGGAGATTGGGCCCCTTGGGGAACTCGACGCTGGCGCCGCCTTGGCCGAGCGCGCCGTGGCAATCGGGACAGCCGAACGCCTTCCACAAGGCAAGGCCCGGGTGTGCTTCCTGCGGGTATGCCGGCCCGGCGAGCAGCAGGAGCGTGAGGAGAGTGAGAGCGCGCATCATGCGAGATGGTCTGCGCCTTGCGGGAACTCTCTGCGCACATCGGGGCGCCGGTCGAACGGAGCGTCGCGCACGGCATCGGCGCCGGCGCCCGGCAGGAACAGCAGCACTGGTGCGGGAGTTGTCATGGGTGCGGGGCCAGTCTAAGCCAGCGCCGTGCAGCAGGAGACTCCCATGGCCGAACCGGGCCGCTACCGGCACTACAAGGGCAACGAGTACGAAGTGGTCGGCGACGCCACCCACAGCGAGACGGGCGAGAAGCTGGTCGTTTACCGGCCGCTGTACGGCGAGCGCGGGCTGTGGGTGCGGCCCAAGGCGATGTTCGAAGAGAACGTCGTCATCGACGGACGTGCGGTGCCGCGTTTCGCCAAGATCGGCTAGCGTCGCGTCCGTGTCACACGAGCATCATCACGCCCCTGCTCCGGCGACCAGCCTCAACCGGCTGGCGCTGATGGCGACGTTGCACTGCCTGACGGGGTGCGCGACCGGCGAGGTGCTCGGCATGATCGTCGGCACGGCGCTTGGTTGGAGCAATTGGGCGACGATCGTGCTCGCCGTCGCGCTAGCCTTCGTCTTCGGCTACGCCTTCACGATGGTGCCGCTGGTGCGCAGCGGCATGCAGCTCAAGGCTGCGGCGGGACTGGCGCTGGCATCAGACACCGCGTCGATCACCGTAATGGAGATCGTCGACAATGCCGTACTGCTGCTGATCCCGGGCGCAATGGATGCGCACCTGACCAATCCGTTCTTCTGGTTCAGCCTTGCCATCGCGCTGGCCATCGCCGGCGTCGCCGCGTATCCGGTCAACCGCTGGCTGATCGCGCGCGGGCGCGGTCACGCCGTGGTGCATCAGCACCACGGGCATCCCTAAAGGTTACGGCGCCGCCTTCTGCAGCTTGATGATGGTGACCTGCGCGCCCTCGCGCTGCGCTTCGAACGTGACCTGATCGCCCACCTTCACTTGGGTCAGCATCGCCGGATCGGCGAGACGGAACAGCATGTTCATGTTCGTCGCCATGTTGAGCGCCGGGATTGGTTCGTGGCGAATGCCGAGGCGGCCGGTCGCCTCGTCGATACGAGTCACTTCGCCCTTGCCCACCGCCGGGCCGAGCACCTGACCGGGCGCGGGCGCCTGGCCCATCGGCATGTCGCCCATCGGCATTGGCATCGGCATCTGGGCATGTGCCGCACCGGCAAAGGCGACGGCGATCACGAAGGCTACGACTCCGCGCATTGAAATCCTCCTGACGAGCTACCTAGCGCACCACGATGCGGCCGATCAGCCCAGCCTCGCGGCGGCCCGGGCCTACGTCCACAAACTCGAACTGACCGGCGCGCGTGAACTGCCAAACGATCTCCCCCTTCTCGGTCGGCAAGACGTAGACCCAGTTCGCGTCGCTCTTCCAGTATTGCGGGTTCGTCTTGACCTCGGCGACGACGCGCAGGACTTCCTCCTCCGTCGCGATGACGACACTGTGCGGGAAGTCCCCTGTGTTGCGAACAACGATGCGGACTTGCTCGCCGAGGCGAATGTTCAGCACGTACGGGTCGAACCACATGCGGCCGTCGTGCAGTTCACGAATGTCGATCTCGAAGACGCGCATGTTGGCGCGCGGATCGCCGGCACGACCCCACGCTGTCTCGACCGCCGCGGTCTGGCGCGGCGCGGCAGCCGCAGGGGGCGCCGCAGCTGGCGCGGGTGCCGGCGCAGCACCGACTGGGGGAGTCGGTGTAGGAGCTTGTTGCGCTGCCGCGACCCCACCGCCGACATTGAACCCCGGAACGGGATCGAAGGGCGCGGGTTGCGTTGGCGCCTGCGGTGGCGTCGTCGCGTTGCCCTGCCCAGCCATCGCGGCATATGCGCGCTGTTGGTTCTCGTCCGGGCGGAACTCCACCGCCGGCGCGGGCGCCGGCGCGCCCGGCGCCGTGACCTGCATTGCCGCGGCCCCTCCGATCGCCACGCCCGTTGCGTTCTCGGGGCGATTGCGAGCTTCGCCGCGATTGGGCAACGCTGCAATCACGTCCTTCTCGACGACTTCCACTTGGCGGGCCTGCTCCATGAAGAAGATCATTCCGCCGACGGTGACAATGACGGCCGCAACGCCCGCGAAGATCATTCCGCGACTCAGTGGCTTCTCTTGAATCTCGCGTTCCATCTCAGTGATTCCCGCTCATGTGTTGCCGGCGCACGACCTGCACCTCGACCGCCGCGTCCTGGCCCGCTGGCCCCTCGGCCCGCGGCGGCGTCGGCGCGCCTCCGGTCCATTCGTAGGCGACCGTTCCTGGAGGGTGACGATACCAGCCTGGATCGCGATAGTCGTTGGCCGCCATGCCTTCCCGTACCTTTAGGACGGTGAACATGCCGCCCATTTCCAGGGGCCCGTACTGGCCCTGGCCGCTCATCATGGGCAGGGTGTTGTCGGGCAGCAGCATCTCCATCTCGCCCATGTCGGCCATGCCGGCGTTGCCCATAGCCATGTAGTCCGGCACCAGGCGCTGGATCTTGGGCTCAAGGTCACGCTTGGGCACGCCGATGAAGTTGGCGAGGCCGTGGCCCATGGCGTTCATCGTGTGGTGCGACTTGTGGCAATGCAGGGCCCAGTCGCCCTCCTCCGTCGCTTCGAACTCGACCGCGCGCATGGCGCCGACCGGTACGTCGGCAGTGACTTCCGGCCAGCGGCGCTCGGGCGGCACCCAGCCACCGTCGGTGCCGGTCACCGCGAACTCGTGGCCGTGCAGGTGGATCGGATGGTTGGTCATCGTCAGGTTGCCGACGCGAATACGCACGCGCTCACCCTTGCGCGCGACCAAGTGGTCGATACCGGGGAAGACGCGGCTGTTGAACGTCCACAGGTTGAAGTCGGTCATCTCGCTGACGCGCGGCACCGCAGCGCCCGGCTCGATGTCGTAAGAGGCCAGCAAGAAGACGTAGTCACGATCGGCGCGTTGGAAGGCGGGATCGCGCGGGTGCACGATGAAGGCGCCCATCATGCCCATCGCCATCTGCACCATCTCGTCGGCATGCGGGTGGTACATGAAGGTACCGGAGCGGCGCAGCTCGAATTCGTAGACGAACGTCTTGCCGGGCCTGATCTGCGGCTGCGTAAGGCCGCCGACTCCGTCCATGCCGTTGGGCAGGCGCATGCCGTGCCAATGGATGGTGGTGTGCTCCGGCAGCTTGTTGGTGACGAAGATGCGCACCTTGTCGCCCTCGACCGCCTCGATGGTCGGGCCGGGGCTCTGGCCGTTGTAGCCCCACAGATGGGCGCGCATGCCGGGCGCCATCTCGCGCACGACGGGCTCGGCGACGAGGTGGAACTCCTTCCACTCGCCGTTGCGGCGGAACGGCAGCGTCCAGCCGTTGAGCGTCACCACCGGCCGGTAGTCCGGGCCGCTGGTCGGGAACAGCGGCGGCTGCATGGTCGGATGCGCCATGTGCGGCGCCTCCGGAATGGCTTGGGCCTGAACGTGGCCGCTGACGGCCGCGGCGCCGATCAGCACGCCGCCTGCCAGCAGGTCGCGGCGCGAAACGGGCGCGGGCTCGTCTCTCTTCTTAGTGTCCACCGGCCTGCTCCTCGGCATGGGGCACCACGGTAGCACCGGAACGGACCACGCCGCCGCCGATCAGAGCGGCCCGGAACTCCGCCTCGGCGAGATGGAAATCTCGCAGGGCCTCGATCGCCGCGACATTGGCGGCGAGGCTGGCGCGCACCGTGGACAGCACGGTGAATACGTCCACCAGCATGCCGTTGTAGCGGTAGACGATCTCGTCATCGATGGCGCGCCGCAGAGGTACGACTTCGTCGCGGTAGGCGCGGGCAATCTCGTAGGACGACTGCAAGGTGGCGTACGCCGCGCGCACCTCGGAGCGCACGTCGATGGCGAGCGCCTCGAGACGATGGGCCGCGGCGGCACCCTCGTGCTCGACGGCGTGACGCGCGGCGGCGAGGTCTACGCGCCGGCGGATGGCCTCGGCCTCGGCGCCGGCGGGCACCGAGAGTGCCGCCGGCAGAGCCGGCAGCGTCGCGGGCAGCGCATAGGCGGCGTCCGCGCCCCACAGCCCAAGCGCGCGCGTCAGCGCTTCGCGCGCCAGCGTCGCCTCGCGGCGGCCACGGCGCAGATCGTTCGCTACTTCTACATAGAGCTCCGCTGCCCGCACCTGATCGAGGCGGTTGGCGCCGCCGGCCTGGGCGAGTCGCCGGGTGAGCTCCGCGGTCGCTTCGGCGGATGCAAGCGCTTGCTCCAGGTAGCCGGCGACCTGCTGCGCGGCCACCGCCTCGAAGTACGCCCGGCGTGTCGCGGCGACGAGCGCGACCGCCGCTTCCATCGCCGCGAATTCTTCCGCGGCGGCAAGGAACTCCGCCTGCAGGGTGCGGTTGTTGAGCACGGCGACTTGGACCGCGGTTTCTGCGGTGAGCGGCCGCACGAGCGCCGCCCTCACACGCTCGCGCACCGCGTCCGCTTCAGCTTCGGTCGCAATGACGGTGGTGGCGACGCCGATCATGTCGGCCACGCGCGCCGCGACCGAGACGGCATCGACGGGCGCCGCGACCTGCGCGCAGGCAGCGAGTCCAAGCACCGCCGCAAACAACGGCGCGCGCATCATGGCGGGGGCGCGACGGCTTGGTTGCGTTCCGTCCAGTCGAGCGGACCGACGGGCGCAAAGTCGGTGGTGACGAGCGGCTGATAGGCGAGCACCGGCACCGGCGCGGCGGCGTCCGCGGCGCGCGCCGTCGGGCCCGCGCCGCGGTCCAGCGCCGGTGACGCGCATCCGGTCAGCAGCGCGAGGAAGACGATGCAGCAGCGCAGCGTTTCACGCGAGGCGTGGCCCGCGTGCGGCGACATTGCGCCGAGGTCTCGGCGCAATGGCGTCACATCTCGTGGGCGGCGACCGCCACCAGTTTCCAGCCCTCGACGTCTTTGCCATTGGTGTCGCCGGGTGCGGCGTCCTTGGCATTGAGGTAGAGCGGATGATCTTCGATCGCCCACTGGCGCTTGCCGTCCTCGCGGGTCACGAACGAGAACGGCATCACCGCCATGTCGCCTTCGACGACCAGCACCGGCGGGAACTGCTCGGCGCACGCGGCGGTGCAAGCCGGCTTGCCGCCGACGTCCTTCTCGAACGTGTACAGCGTCATGCCTTTCTCGCTGGCAAGAAACGGCGCCTCGGCGCTGCCCATGACCTTGAACTTGCCAACGAAGTCATCGGGCATCAGGTGGTTCATCGCCAGCGCCGCCGATGCGGCGCCCATCGCCGCGACGAACGCGGCAGTCGTGACAGACCTCAGCATGGAATTCGACCTCGTTGTCCGTTGCCGCCGCTCCGAGGCGGCAGCGCTCACCACCAAGTATGGGTGCGCGGCGGGACCTGTCAACGAAGCGCCGCAACCTTCCCGCGCAGGAATCCCGCGCTCTGGCGACTTGATCGCGGCGCCCCTATCCTCGCCTAGGTCCGTCGCCATGCACCAGCCGCCGCTGGTGAAGATCGAGGCGCCGAAGCCAAGAGGAACGCAATTCTATCTGGCTGTGAAGGCGGCGATCTCCGGGTTCGTCGTCGCAATCGCGTCCGAGGTCGCGCGTCGCAGCCCGGCGCTCGGGGCGCTGGTCGTCTCGCTCCCCCTGGTGTCCATCCTCACGATGATCTGGCTATGGCGGGACACTGGCGACCCGGCGCGGGTTGCCGCCCACGTCCACTCAACCTTCTGGCTGGTGCTGCCAACCTTGCCGCCGTTCCTGCTGGTGGCGTACCTGCTGCGCGCGGGCGTGCCGTTCTGGGGGGCCATGCTCACTGGCATCGCGTCAACAATCGCGTTGTACTTCGCGGCCCTGATGATCCTTCCCCGCCTTGGGGTCACGATCTAGCGCAATTGGAAACAGCACAGTCGCGTCGCTTAGGCTTGGAGGGCCGTCCCGTGAAGTTCCGGATCGTCGCAGCGCTCGCCGCAGCCACCCTGCTCACGGCGCCGGCGCATGCCGCGGTCGAGCTGATGGCCGACGGCAACGTCGGTGCGTTCCGGCTGTTCCTGGTGCTCAACGGCAAGATGGGATTAGCGACGCCGGACGGGCTTATTCTCTACTTTTACGCCAAGGATCCGATCGAGAAGGTGACCTGCACCGGCGCGTGTGCCGAGCAATGGCCACCGATGCTCGCCGGCACCGGCGACCGCGGCTTCGAGTCGTTCTCGATCTTCGCCCGCGAGGACGGGCAGCTACAGTGGGCGTACGAGGGCAAGCCGCTCTATCGCAGCAGCAAGGACACCGCACCGGGGCAGGCCAACGGACAAGGCGTCGATGACGCGTGGTTCGTGGTCGAGGTGCCCGGGCACGAGATGTAGCAAGTCACGGAGGGGACCATGCAATCGAAGACCATCTTCTGGGTTGTGCTGGCGGTGCTGCTCGTCGCGGGCGGCGCCGCGGCCGTCATGTATTGGCCGATGGGGCCGGCAGCGGACGACGGGGCAACCTTTGATCCGCACGCTCCCTGAGAGCGGCCTCCATCGACGCCAATGAAGCGGCGCTCAATGACAGCGTCGCGACCGGCATTCAGTTCGCGCCGACCACCGCGGACGCGCTGCGCAGTGCCTTGGCGCGCACCTTCGAGCTGTACGGGCAACCCGCGGTGTGGGACGGCCTGCGCCGCCGCGCCATGGCTGCCGACTTCGGATGGGAGCGCTCGGCGAAGAGGTACGTCGAGCTGTACCGGAGCCTGGCGCCGGGCGCGCGCTAGGAGACGCCGGCGGCTGCCTTGTCGAGGAACCAGTGCAGCTGGCCCGACGGCTTGATGCCGGTCGCCGGGAGCGGATCGCCCTTCTGAATGCGCTTCACCACCGCTGCCTTGCCCGCGCCCGCCGCCAGGATCGCCACGTGACGCGACGAATTCAGGGCGGGATAGGTGAGCGTGATGCGCGGTTCCGGCTTGGCGCCGATGACCGACGCGGTCCAGCGCTTGGACTCCTTCAGCGCGGCGGTGCCCGGGAAGAGCGACGCGGTGTGGCCGTCGTCACCGATGCCGAGCAGCGTCAGGTCGAACAACGGGCGCTTCGGATCGAGCTCCTTGGCACCGTAGATCTTCTGCAGTTCCGCCTCGTAGGCCGCGGCGGCCTTCTCCGGCGTGCTCGCGTTGGTCGGCACGAGGTGCTGGTGGGAGGCGCCGATCGGCACCTTGGCGAACATTGCCTCGGTTACCATGCGGGCGTTCGAGTTCTCGTGGCTGTGCGGCACGAAGCGCTCGTCGCCGAAGAACCAGTGCACCTTGTGCCAGGGCACATCGAAGACGAGCGGAGAGGCCGACAGCAGCTCGTAGAGCCGCTTGGGCGTCGAGCCGCCGGCAAGGCAAATGCGCGGCTCGTGATCGCCGACGGCGGCAATCACCGAACAGACGAACACCGCTGCGCGGTGCGCCAAGTCCTCCGCGTCGGTGGCGATCTCGGTTTGAACTTCGCTCAGGACCGTTTCTCGTCCGTCGGCTTCCAGGTCATACGGTTCCAGGCGCGGCCGTCCCGGGCAAGCATCTCGTCGGCGATCTGCGGGCCGGCAGTGCCGGCCGCGTAGTTCTGGAAGTTGCGGTAGGGATCGAGCTGCCAGGCCTGCAGCAGCGGCTCGACCGCGCGCCAGCCGGATTCCACCGAGTCGGCGCGCTGGAAGCGAGTCGCGTCGCCCATCATGCAGTCGTAGATGAGCGTTTCGTAGCCGGTGCTGGGCGCGGCGTCGAAGTAGTCGAAGTAGTGGAAGTTCATCCACACCCGGCCGAGCTTCAACGCGGGGCCCGGAACCTTGGCGCCGAAGCGCAGCGAAACGCCCTCGTCGGGCTGCACGTGGATCACCAGGCGATTGCCGATCATGCGATCGATGTCGGTATCGCGGAACATGACCTGGGGCGGGTGCTTGAACTGGATCGAGATCTCGGAGAGGCGCTTGGTCATCGCCTTGCCGGTGCGCAGGTAGAACGGCATGCCGTGCCAGCGCCAGTTATCGATCGTCATCTTCATCGCGACGTAGGTCTCGGTCATCGAGCCCTTCTCGACGTCCACCTCGTCGCGATAGGTCTTGTACGGCTTGCCCTGCACCGAGCCGGCGATGTACTGGCCGCGTACCGCGCTTTCGCCGGGCTTCTTCGGATCGGAGAAGCGTAACGCGTCGAGCACCTTGACCTTCTCGGTGCGCACCGAGTCCGCCGAGAAATCGTTGGGCGGCTCCATCGCGGTGAGCGAGAGCAGCTGGAACAGGTGGTTGGGCACCATGTCCTTGAGCGCGCCCGACTTGTCGTAGTAGCCGCCGCGTTGCTCGACGCCGACGGTCTCGGCCACTGTGATCTGGACGTGGTCGATGTGGTTGCGATTCCACAACGGCTCGAAGATGCCGTTGGCAAAGCGCAGCACCATCATGTTCTGGACGGTCTCTTTGCCGAGATAGTGATCGATGCGGTAGACCTGCCGCTCGCGCAATGCGCCGAGGATCTGTTCGTTGAGCGCGCGCGCCGAGGCGTAGTCGGTGCCAAACGGCTTCTCGATGATGATGCGCCGCCAGGGCGTGCCGTCGCGCTCCTCTTGCATGAGACCGGCCGCCGCCAGCGCCAGGGTGATGGGCCCGAAGAAGCGCGACGCCACCGCCAGGTAGAACACGATGTTGCCGAGGGTGCCGTGGTCGCGATCCACCGTGGACATGTGGTCGCTGAGGCGCTTGTAGCCGGCCGGATCGTTGAAGTCCGCCTGGACGTAGTCGACCGCGTTCTCGACGCGCGCCCAGGCGGCGGCGTCGAACTCGCCGGCCTCGGCGCCCCGCGTCTTGGCGAACTGCTGCACCGACTCGCGCAGGCCGGCGCGGAAGTCCTCGATCGTGCGCTCGCGATGATCGACGCCGATCAGGCGGAACTTGGGCGGCAGGATGCCGACGCGCGCGAGGTTGTAGAGCGCCGGCACCAGCAGCCGCTTGGTGAGGTCGCCGCCGGCCCCGAAGATCACCACCGCACACGGCGGCGCCGCCGGCGGCTTGGCGTCGGCGTTGGCGAGGTCGCTTTCGCGAGCGCCGCGCATGGCGGAATCGTTCATGGCGGCTACTTCTTCTCGACGTGGCCGCCGAACTGCTTGCGCATGGCGGAGAGCAGCTTCTCGGCGTAGGTGTGATTCTGGCGCGAGCGGAAGCGCACGAACAGCGCCGCGGTCAGCACGTCGGCGGGCACCGCCTCGTCGATGGCCGCCTGCACCGTCCAGCGGCCTTCGCCGGAGTCTTCGACCGAGCCGGTGAAGCTGTCGAGCTTGGGATCCTCGGCGAGCGCGATGGCGGTGAGATCGAGGAGCCATGACGCGACGACGCTGCCGCGCCGCCAAACCTCGGCGATGTCGCCAACGTTGAGGTCAATGCGGTGATCGACGGGCAGTTTGTCCGAGGCGGCGTTCTTCATGATGTCGAAGCCCTCGGCGTAGGCCTGCATCATGCCGTACTCGATGCCGTTGTGGACCATCTTGACGAAGTGGCCGGCGCCGGATGGGCCGCAGTGCATATAGCCGCGCTCGACCCGGCTGTCGGCGCTCTTGGAGCGGCCGCGCGTGCGATCGATGGTGCCGATGCCGGGCGCCAGCGTGTCGAGGATCGGATCGAGGTGCGTCACCGCTTCCTTGGAGCCGCCGATCATCATGCAGTAGCCGCGGTCCTTGCCCCACACGCCGCCGGACGTGCCTATATCGACGTAGTGGATGCCCTTGGCGGCGAGCGCCTTGGCGCGGCGGATGTCGTCCTGCCAGAACGAGTTGCCGCCGTCGATGATGATGTCGCCCTTCTCCATGACGGAGCCGAGCAGCGTCACGGTGTCGTCGGTAATCTTGCCGGAGGGGAGCATCACCCACACGACGCGCGGCTTGGGCAGCTGCTTGACCATGTCCTCGGGCGACTTGGCCGGCTTGCTGCCTTCCTTCACCAGCGCGTCGATGGCGTCCTGGGCACGGTCGTAGACGACGCACGAATGGTTCTTGGTCGCCAATCGCCGCACGATGTTGCCGCCCATGCGGCCGAGACCGATCATTCCGATTTGCATGGCGCGTTCCCCCTGTGCAGTCGCGAACGGTGTCCTACGCCACCGCGCGACGGATGGCTTTGCTGAGCTTGTCGAGCTCCGCGGTCAAATTCGAGCCGATGTGGACGCGCAGCGCGCGCCGGCCGCGCTCGGCCAGTACGTCGAAGTCGCCGCGCGCCTGCGCGGCCTTGACGGTGCCGAACGTGTACGTCTGGCCGGGCACTGCCAAGTCCTCGGCGTCATCGCAGGTGATCTGCAGGAACACGCCGCTGTTGGGCCCGCCCTTGTAGGCCTGGCCGGTCGAGTGCAGGAAGCGCGGGCCGAATTCGGAAACCGTCGCCACCTGGCGCGCGTCGCGGATGGCAAGGCGCGCCTCTTGCAGCACGGCGATGGTCTTCGCGTCGCGCGGGATGTAGGCGAGCAGCGCCGCGTAGTCGCCGGGCGACAGGCGCGCGAAGTGCGCCTTCAGGTATGCGTCGAGGGTCTTGCCCTTGGCCGCCTGGGCGAGCGCTGCGGCGTTCTTCGCGTCGGCGAACAGCTTGACTCCGCCGTCCACCAGGATGGGCGTCTCACCGGGCAGGCTGCCGGACTTCTCGTAGGCATCGGTGAGGCCGCGCGTCGCGATCTTGCTCGCCTCGACGTCGGGCTGGTCGAACGGATGGATGCCAAGGATGGCGCCGGCGACCGCGGTCGCCAGCTCCCAGCGGAAGAACTCCTGACCGAGCTGGTACGGGTTGGCCATGGTGATGCGCACCACCGGATGGCCCGCCGCTTCGAGTGCCGCAAGCTTCGCCGCCTGCGGGTCGGGCCGATTGGTGATCGACAAGTGCACGAAGACGCGGTCCTTGCCGTAGACCGCGGGCGCACCGACTGTCTCCCCGTCGATGGGAATGAGTCCCTTGCCGCCCTTGCCCGTCGATTCCGCGATGAGCTGCTCCGCCCACGCACCGAAATCCTCGAGGCCCGGGCCGCTCAGCACGGTGACCTTGTCGCGGCCCATCTTGCCAGCGGCGCCGAGGATGGCGCCGAGCTGTACGCCCGGATTGATCTTGGGCGGCACATCGGGGCCGGAAGAACGCACGGTGAGCAACGCGGCACGCAGGAAGCGCTCGACGTCCACGCCCATCGCCGCGGCCGGCACGAGACCGAATGCGGACAGGACGGAGTAGCGGCCGCCGATCATCGGATCGCCATGGTGGATCTGCGCGAAGCCCTCGGACTCGGCGATCTTCTGCACCTTGGAGCCGGGGTCAGTGACGGCGACGAAGCGCTTCGGCGCTTCCTTGGGACCGAGCGCCTTCACCGCCTGGTCGTAGAAGTATTGCTTGAAGATGTTGGGCTCGAGGGTGCTGCCCGACTTCGACGCGACGATGAAGAGAGTCTTCTTCACGTCGATCTTGGCTTGGGTCGCGCGCACCTGGGCGGGGTCGGTCGAGTCGAGCACGTGTAGCTGCGGCCTGCCGGCGATGCGGCCGAATGTTTCGGCGAACACCTCCGGCCCAAGGCTGGAGCCGCCCATGCCGAGGAGCAGGACATGGTCGAACTTGGCGGCAAGCTCAGCGAGCTTCTTGTACTGATCGGCCTTGGCGAGCTCGCGGCCGGCGATGTCGAGCCAGTTCACCCACTTGCCCTCATCGCCGCCGGTCCACAGCGTCGCGTCCTTTGCCCACAGGCGGCGGATGCGGCCCTGGGCGCGCCACGAATCGAGTTCGGCATCGACCGCTTTTTGGACGTCGGCGGGCAGCGCCGCAGTGAGTTTGGTCTGGCGCTCGCCTTCCATGGCGCGGCGCTTGCCCTCGACAACCTCCAAGAGCTTGTCCGCCGCGTCGGCGAACAGCTGCACCGCGTCAACGACGAGCTTGTCGGTGATTGCCTTGATCGAAACCCCGGCGGCATCGAGATCCGCCATCGTCTTCTTGGCACCCGGGATGTCGTCCTCGATGGCGAGCTTGGCCTTGCCGTGATCGCGGAACGCCGCCATCGTCGCCGGCGGCATGGTGTTGACGGTGTCGGCGCCGATCAGCGTCTCGACGTAGTAGACGTCGCTGTACGCCGGGTTCTTGGTACCGGTGGATGCCCACAACAGGCGTTGCGTCTGCGCGCCCTTGGCGGCGAGCGCCTTCCACCGGGCGGACGAGAACAGCTCCTTGTAGCGCTGATAGGCAAGCCGCGCATTCGCGACCGCGACCTTGCCCTTGATGGACTCGATCCCTTTGGCGCCGCCTTTGATCTTCGCATCGAGCTGCGCATCCACCGCACCGTCGATGCGGCTGATGAAGAAGCTCGCCACCGAGGCGATCTTGCCGACGTCGGCGTTGCCCTTCTTGGCGTAGCGCTCGAGGCCGTTGATGTAGGCGTTGGCGACGTCGATGTACGCGTCCTGGGAGAAAAGTAGCGTGACGTTGATGTTGATGCCCTCGCCGATCAGCGTGTCGATGGCAGGCACGCCTTCCTTGGTGCCGGGCACCTTGACCATCAGGTTGGGGCGATCGACGCGGGCCCACAGGCGCCGTGCCTCGGCGACGGACGCCTCGGTGTCGCGCGCCAGGTACGGTGAGACTTCCAGGCTGACGTAGCCGTCGCGCTTCTGGGTCTTGTCATAGATGGGCCGCAGCTTGTCCGCCGCCATCTGGATGTCCTGGATGGCGAGTTCCTCGTAGAGCGCCATGGCGCCGAGGTCGCTGCGGCGCATCAGGCCATCGAGTTGGGCGTCGTAGTCGTCGGAATGACCGATGGCGTTCTCGAAGATCGCCGGGTTCGAGGTGATCCCGCGCAGGCCGTCGTCCTTGATGAGCGCGTCGAGTTCCGGCCCGATGATCTTGCGGCGAATGAAATCGAGCCACACCGATTGGCCAAGGCTCTCCAGCGACTTCAACGGATTCATGCCGTAGCCCCCTCGTTCCGATGTGCGATAGCGATTGCGTTACTGAAGATTGGCCAGCCCCACGACCCGAGTTCTACATGGGCATCCTGCAGTCCTTCCGCCGAACACGCGGCTCGGATGCCGGCGCGCAGTTCGGTTGCGTGCTCGTGCGGAAGGTCGAGGGTCGGTACGGCGAGCAGCTCGCCGCTGTCGCCAGACGCCAGCGCCTCGTCACAGCGTACGGCGCTGAGCGACACGTAAGCACGGCACGGCAGCGGCCGCTGCGCGTAGATGGCGCACGCGCCGTCGTGCAGAAGCATGCAGGGAATGCGGCGCCGCCACCGCTCGGCGCCATTCGGCTGCGCGCGCGCCGTCCGGATACGCGCAACGGCGGCCTCGTCTCGCAGGAGCATGGCCGTCGCCGCGATCGCCTCCACCGCCGTAACAGCGAGCGGGATGTAGCAGCACGCCGTGCAGCCCTTGCGGCATTCGATGCGGCTGTACAGATCGCGTTGGTGCGGTGGCGCCGCGGCGCGTGCGTCGTCGAGCAGAGCGGCAATCGTGTCCATCAACTCCACGAATGGAGGCATGGGGTCTGCAGCGGCGCGCGCCGTGCGTAGCACAGCGCGGGTGCGCTGCTCCGCCGCATCAATCAGGGAACCCGTCAGTTGACGACCCACGCCGCCGGCTATGCCGTGCCGAGCTTGAGGAACTTGGCGGCGCCCATCTGGAAGAACTTGGCGCTCTGGCCGTCGATCTCGCGCACTGCCTTGGCGGTGGCCTTCACCGCACCGTGCGACAAGGCCGTGCACTTGGTGTCGTAGGTATCGAGGCTGTCTCGCAGGCCTTTGCCGCGCGCCAAAGCGTGACCGAGGATGCTCGATTCCTGGATGGCGACCGAGGTGCCCCAGCCCGTCTCGTAGTGCAGCGTCGCGTAGGCATCGCCGACCAAGGCGACGTTGTCGAACGCCGCGTGCTCGCAGTGGGTCGCCTTGAAGCGCCGCCAGCGCGACTTGCCGGTGAGTCGGCGGCCGGCCAGGCCCACGGCAAACACCTCATTCAATTCCGCCATGCCGTGGTCGGAAATGTAGCCCTCGGCGTCCAGCATTTCCGGCTCGTCGAGGTGCTTCTCCCAGCCCATGCTGTGCGTGACGATCGCCGTCGCCTGCTGGCGGCCGTACGGGTACGCCGTGACGCGAATCAGGCCGCGCGCACCGACGTACATATACCCGAACACGAACCGGTCGAGCGGCGCGCCCGTGAGCTCGAGCCACGCGAAGCGCGACTTGGCGTCACGGCCGCGCGGACTGAATTTGTCGGCGAACACCCCGCGCACGACGCTGCCGGCGCCGTCCGCGCCGACCAGCAGGTCGACCGACTCCTGCTCGCGGCGCACGCGCTCCTCGCCGATGTCCACTTCGTACTCGATGCGCGCGCCCGACCGGTGGGCCGCTTCGCGGAGGAAGGTGAGCAGGGTCGCGCGCTTGACGCCCGAGTAGACGACGTCCTGGACGCGCGTGTCGCGCAGCACCTCGCCGGTCTTGGTCGGGCCGGCGAACACGTCGATGACTCGGCTGATCGGCACGAAGCTGTCCTTGTAGGCGGGAAAGCCCTGCACGTTGATCATCTGGATCGCGTACGGCAGCAGCGCGACGCCGAGACCAGGCGCCTCGCTTTCCTTGGCGCGCTCGAGAATCGTCACCTCGGCGTCCTTGAAGACGCTGCGCACCGCAATGGCCGTTCCCAGCCCCGCCGAGCCTGCCCCGACGATGGTCACTTTCATGGAATGGACTCTTCCTGTCCCTACGCCACCCTACCCGCGCGCCCAGCCTTCCTAAGAGGCCCGGCCGGCGGTGGCAAGACCAACTAAGTCACCATGGGCCCGTCGGTCTGATATTGGCCGCGCGGATCCTCGATCTCGACCACCCACAGATCGTCGTCGCGGGAAATTTCGCGCGCGACGTAGGCGTCAGCTACGGGTGCATCCACTTCCGCCTTGCCGCCGACCACCATCCAGCCCAGGCCGCCGCCGGCAGTGGTGGTGCGTTTGAGCAGTAAGGACAGATCCCGGTCGCGCCACAGGCGCAGCAATACAGCGCCGGCGTCGGGATCGCCGCGGCGGCGCACGACGATCGGCAGGACCGCCAGGTCGCAAATGCGAATCTGCGCCTGCACCCACAGCTCGGTTCGGAGACGGGCTTCGCTCATCGAAGCCAGCATACGGCGGACCAAAAAGAAATGGGGGAAGGCACCGCCTTCCCCCATCCTTATTTAGCGCCTAGCCCGCAGTGGAACCGACGGGCGCGGCTTGTCGTCAGAGCTGCTTAGCCGGGCAGCTTGAAGACGTACAGGGTCGAGCCCGAACGGCGATAGCGGTTCGCGTCATCCGGGGCCGCATTCGCCGCAACGGCCGTGTTGGCCGAGGCAGAGGACGCGATCACGGCGACGAACTGCTTCCCACCGAACGAGTAGGTGATCGGCGACTGACGGCAGCGGGAACCCCACTTGAACGTCCACAGATCGTTGCCGGTCTTGGCGTCCATCGCGCGGAACACACCCGAGTCATTGCCGCAGCTGAACAGGAGGTCGGTGGCGGTGGCCATGACCGGAACCTGGTTCGAGTAGCGGAAATTGCGGGTCCATGCCGTCTTGTTGCCAGCAACGTCGATGGCGACGAACTGGCTTTCGTTCGGGGTGTTGGTGCCGTCAACCAGCTTGTTGGGCAGACCGCCCGGCAGGTTGAGCGACGTGCGCAGGGTGTAACCCTGGCCCGGAACGTAGTCGCCCTTGATCATGCGCTGGCAACCACCGTTGAGGCTGTTGGAGAAGTACAGCATCCCGGTCTTCGGCGAGTACGCGTCGTTGTCCCAGTTACGGGCGTTGGTGCCGGGGTAGTAGCAATTCTCGGTGCCCGTGTAGCCGGCAAAGGTGGAGGGGAACTGAGTGCCCGCCCGGTTGGGCAGGTACTTCTGCTGGTCGGCAAGGTCCGACCAGTAGGCGACGTTGATGTTGTAGTTCGGACGGCCCGTGGTGCGGTTGACCCACTTGCCCTGGGCGTCCTTCTTGAACATGTCCTGGTAGGTGTGCATGAACGGGTCGTTCAGGATCTCGCCGGTCACGCGATCGAACTGGTAGAACAGGCCGTTGCGGGCGGCCTTGATGGCGATCTTCTTGCCACCGAGTTCCAGCAGCGGCGTGATCAGCGGCTCGTCGATGTCCCAATGATCCTGCGGCGTGTAGTTGTACGCCCAGATCAACTCGCCGGTGGTGGCGTCACGGGCCATCTGCGAAGCGCAGTAGTTCGAGCGCCAGTCGGCGAGGCCGCCGTTGGCGTCAAGATCGAACTTGCCCCACTCGCGGCGATAGTCCGGGTTCCACGGACCGCAGTTGCCGGTCGCGTAGTAGAACATGTTCAGCTCGGGATCGAAGGTGAAGTAGCCCCAGCTGGTGCCACCGCCGCGCTTCCAAGAATCACCGAACCAGCTCTCAAGCGCCGGGTTGGGCTTCTTGTCGTCGGCGTAGAAGGGCTTGAACTTCGGGCCGATGCCGACCTCGTTGTTCGGGCCCATGTTGTACATGACCCACTGCTGACGGCCGGTGTCGATGTTGTAGGCCTGCACCTTACCGCGGGCGCCGCCTTCACCACCTTCGTTGCCGCCGATGAACAGCTTGCCAGCGACGATGTTGTTGCCGGCCATGCCCTCATAGCGGGTGATGTCCGTGCCAACCGTGCGCCACAGCTGCTCGCCCGACTTCGCGTCCAGACCGATGTTCTGGCCGTCGAGGGTCGAGTAGAAGATCTTGCCTTCGGCGTAATACAGACCACGGGTCTGCGCGCCGCAGCAGGTCTGCGACGTCGCGAGAGCGACGTCCATGGTGGGACGGAATTCCCACTTGATGACGCCGTCCTTGGTCAGGTCGAGCGCGTAGACGTAGTTCGGCTTCGGGGACGCGATGTACATCGTGTCGCCGATGACCAGCGGCGAAGCTTCGTGCTGATCGAGAATGCCGATCTGCATCGTCCAGGCGACCGCCAGGTTCTTGACGTTGGCGGGCGTGATCTGGTCGAGGGTCGAATAGTTCCAGCCGTTGTACGTGATGCTCGGCATCACGACGTTGGCCGCATCGCGCGACTTGGCAAGCACGTCGGCATTGCCGAGTGCGGTGCCCGACGCACCCGCGACGGCGGCGAACGCCAGCGCGGAGGTCGTGAGATTCCACGTTCTATTCATCGTAATGAGGCCTCCCGGGTCTCAGATTGTGAGAGTCCACCGGAGTTCCCCCCGGCAGCTAGGCAGACAGCACCGTCGCGGTTCCCAGCGAGCACGCCGAACGTCGAACTGAGCCGTCCCCCCGTGCGGATGGTAGGGAAGGCGTCCCACTCGGAGCAACACACGTTTTTTTCGCGTGTTTCACTACCAGCCGCTGGAATATCGACACACATCGATATAACCGGCGCATCAAGACGCGGTGATGAGACGGCGGCGGGCTGCGAGTCTAGGTTCTGGGTCTCGCGGCACCCCCGGTGCCGCACAACGGGGGGGTGAGATGCCGAACGGATGGATGAGCCGCGCGCTGGCGGCGACGGTGCTGGTGACTAGTTTCGCGGCAGGCGAGGCGCTGGCCCAGAACGTTACCTACACGGATAACCAGGCGCTGCGCGGCTCTCAGGAGTTTGCCGGCGCCTGTTCCAAGTGCCACGGCGGCGGCGCCACCGGCGGCCAAGGACCGGCTCTGGTCGGCGCCAAGTTCGACCAAGCGTGGCGCGGCAAGCCGGCGATCCAACTGTTCGAGTTCATCTCGGGCAACATGCCGTACGACGATCCGGGTGGGCTCGCGAAAGACACGTACGTGGTCATCATGGCGCACATCCTGAAGCTCAACGGCATTCCGGCAGGCGCCGCTCTCGTCGTCGACCCGCCGGGCACCATTCCCGCCAAGTAGGCCGCTGCGCCGCTCCGCTGGGCCATGGCCCAGCGGAGCGCGCATTTCCATTCCGGGCGCTTCGCGGTACTGAGGGGAATGGGCGTAACCCCCTGGACCCTCGTCGAATCGACGCGCGTGCCCGGCAGCGGCGAAGAGATGCGGCTGCTGCAACGCGGCGCCGACTTCTCGATCCGGCTCGGCAATATCGAGCTCATGAACAGCCGGGCGCACAGCTCCGAGGAGCAGCTGGCGGCGCTGGCGTGCGCCAAGATCGCGGGGCGCCCCTCCCCGCGCTGTCTCGTTGCCGGATTGGGCATGGGCTACACGCTGCGCGCCGCGCTCGATCTGCTCGGGCCGCAGGCTCGCTTCACGATCGCGGAGTTGGTGCCCGCCGTGATCGCCTGGAACCGCGGGCCGCTCGCCGGACTATCCGGCCATGCGCTGACGGATGCGCGGGTAGACCTCGTCGAAGGAGACGTCGCCGACCTGATCGCGTCGGCGCGCTCGACCTATGACGCCATTCTTCTCGACGTGGACGACGGTCCCGAGGATCGCCCGCACGGCGCCACGGATCACCTATTCAAGGAGCCTGGGTTGCGGGCGGCGCACGCCGCGCTGCGCATTGGCGGCGTCTTCGCGGTGTGGTCGCCAGGACCGAACACCAACTTCGCGCCGCGCCTGCGCAAGGTCGGCTTCGCGGCGGAAGAGCATCGCGTGCGCGCCGCTACGGGCGGCGGGTCGCGGCACGTGATCTGGACCGCGGTCCGGACGAGCTAGGACGCGACGGGTCCGCCGAACCGCACGTAGAGGCGAAGGTCCGCGGCAGGCGCTACGCCCATCTTCTTCGACGCGCGGTCGCGGATCTTCACCTGGTCGCCGGTGACGCTCAGGACCTCGAAACGGCCGGAGGCCTTCTCCACGTCGCTGGCGGCGAGATCGACCATGTCGCCCTTCTGGAACTGCATGGCCTACGCCGCGCGCGCCTTCGCTGCCGGCCGGCGGGTCGGCGTGTTCTCGCCCGACAGCAGGAAGCGATGATACTCGTCGAGGTCGCCCGCGAATGGCTCGACGCGGCCGTCGGCGACGAGCAGGAAGCGATCGGCCGTCGCCTCGAGTAGACGCCGGTCGTGGCTGACCAGGATGACGGCGCCCTCGAAGTCGTTGAGCGCCTTCAAGAGTTCGGCGCGCGCGTCGATGTCGAGATGGTTGGTCGGCTCGTCGAGGATCAGCATGTTGGGCTTGTCCAGCGTCGCGAGCGCCAACATGAGCCGCGCCCGTTCGCCGCCCGACAGGCTGTCGACCTTGGTCAGCGCCTTGTGCGCCGAAAAGCCGAAACCACCGAGCTGCGAGCGCACCATCTCCTGTGTCAGCAGCGGACGCAGCCGCGCCAGCGTCTCGATCGGCGTCAGCGAGCCGTCGAGCTCATCGAGCTGATGCTGCGCGAAGTAGCCCGGCACCAGTTTGCGCGCGCGAGTCATCTCGCCGCTCATCAGCGGCAGGCGGTTGGCCAGGAGCTTCGCCAGGGTCGACTTGCCGTTGCCGTTCTTGCCCAGCAGGGCGATGCGATCATCCGGATCGAGCCGCACCGACATGTTGCTGAGGATCGGCTTGCCGGGCTCGTAGCCCACCGCCGCATGGTGCATGGAGATCAGCGGCGGGCTCGACTCTTGCGGCGCCGGAATGCGGATCGGCGCGACGTGCTCGTCGACCGGCACCTCGATGGTCTGCATCCTGGCGAGCATCTTCATGCGGCTCTGCGCCTGGCGCGCCTTCGAGGCTTTGGCCTTGAAACGATCGACGAACGCCTGCAGATGGGCGCGCGCCGCTTCCTGCTTCTTGGCAAAGGCCGTGTCGAGGGCGCGCTGCGCCGCGCGCGTCGTCGCGAAGGTGTCGTAGTTGCCCGTATATAAAGTGAGCTTGCCGTGCTCGAGATGCAGGATGAACTCGGCCGCCGTGTTCAACAGGTCGCGGTCGTGGCTGACGATCAGCACAGTGCCGCGGCAGCGGCGCAGGAAGTCCTGCAGCCACATCACGCCCTCGAGATCGAGGTAGTTGGTCGGCTCGTCGAGCAGCAGTAGATCCGGGTTCGAGAACAGGATGGCAGCGAGCGCGACGCGCATGCGCCAGCCGCCTGAGAACTCGGAGCACGGACGCAGCTGCTCCTCGGCCGAAAAGCCGAGACCGGAAAGGATGGCGGCGGCGCGCGACGGCGCGGTGTAGGCATCGATCGCGGCGAGGCGCGTATAGATCTCGCCAAGCTCGTCCGGATCGGTCTCGTGCTCGGCGGCAGCGAGCAGGTCAGTGCGCTCGCGATCCGCGGCCAGCACGGTGTCGAGCAGGCTGACCGCAGTGCCGGGCGCCTCCTGGGCGACCGCGCCGACCTTCCAGTCGCGCGGCCAGGACAGCTCGCCGTCGTCGGGCTGCAGTTCGCCGAGGATCGCCTTTAGCAGCGTCGACTTGCCGGCGCCGTTGCGCCCCACCAGCCCGACGCGGCGTCCAACCGGCAGGTTGGCTGTTGCGCCCGCGAGGATCTCGCGCCCAGCGATGCGGACGGTGACGTTGTCGATACTCAGCATGGCGGCGTTCCCAATCAGCCCGCGGGCGGCGTCACAGGGCAAAGCAAAAGCCCGCGGGCGCTCTGCTGGCGGGCCTTGGTGCTGCTGCCGGCCCCGAACCGTGGGGGCCGCGTGGCATGTGACGAGGCGATATAGGGGGGCGCCCTCGCCTATGTCAACGAGGACTGCCCGCCGTCGTCAAGCCTAGGCCGCTGCTTTCCTTGGAAAATACGGATGGCGGAGGAAGATACGGATGGCGGAGGGGGAAGGCCTCGTCGGTGTGGTCCGTGACCACGAGGCCCGTCTTGTTCACGCCCGCCGTCGGCGGCCCAGCGCCGAACGAAGGGCGCGGCAGTACGCCGCGCCGTTGCGGCGCTCCTCGCGTCGGCACCTAGCCCTTCTTCCAGCCCGATTCCGTGTTTGCACCACGGCGGCCGCCGACGCGACAGCCGGGCTGTAGACGCGCAACAATGGTTGGCCCGCAATGACTTCGTCTCCGACCGTGACGTTCTCTACCCGCTCGATGAACGCCTCAGACCGCAGGGCGACGACGCTGACGCGCCGCTCGTCGAGCTGAATCGTGCCCGGCGCGCGCACGGGCTGAACAAACGTCCGCATCTCGCCCGCCTCAGAGCGCATGCCGATCAACTGCAGCTTGCCGGGACTGATGGTGACTGTGCCGTCAGCAGTCGCATGCCCCTCGTAGACGGGGATGTAGTCCATCCCCATGGCGTCCTTCTTCGGCGTCGGCGATATGTCCGGTAGACCCATCGGGTTGCGGTAGTAGAGGACGCGCTTGCTCGACGCCGCCACAGGGACAGGCGCGACCTCGGCGGCGGCCGCCTGCGGCCCGAGCGCGACATCTTCGCTCGCACGAACGGCCCGGTAGGGGCGGCCGTCCGGCGTGTCCTTCGGCCCAAGGGAGTAGAACGGACGCCCATCGGGGTCGCGGTAGTAAATGACCGGCCCAGTGCCTTCGTCCGTCGGCATCTCGCCGTCGCGCGCAGCAAGGCGCGACACCACGTCGCTCTCAGCAGCCCAGTAGCCAACGAGGGCCGCGCCGAACACTAGAAGGACGGTCAACACCGTGCTCGCGATACGGTTCATGGCACGGCCTTGACGAGCAGCCGAGCGACCACCGTCCCTTCCTCGCTCTGTACCTTGGCGGCGAGCGACAGCTCCCATCCACCCGCCATCATGAGCGCGGTGGCAAATCGATAGACGCCCGGCTCTGGCGACGGCATCGGCTCGAGCGGCGCGTCCATCGTCGGCATGCCATCGGGCGCCATGTCGATGCGTATCGCGAAGATCACCGCGTCGGGCACGGCCTGACCAGTGCGCTTGTTCACTAAGCGCACGGCTATTATGACGTCGTCACCTTCCCGAAATTCTGGCTGCAACAATTCAAAGCCGTAGTCGGCGATGGCCGCGTCAGCCAGCGAAGCGACAAGCGCGAACGTCCACAGGACGCACAAAAGCATCCCCTTGATTGCAATGTTCATTTCCTACCGCCTAGTCGGCAAAGCAACGCTCCCCGGCGCAGCACGCAAGCGGCGGCGCTCAGTGAGGCCGTCGGCGCCAGAAGGCGCCGCTGCGTCTTAGGCTTTGGGAGGTCGCGGTGGAGGTCGGTGGGCGAGGGAAGTGACGCGAGCGTCCGCCCAGGTCAGGGCGATGAGCTCGCCGACGGGGCCCGGAATGGTGGGAGCATCGACCAACAGCTGCGCCGAAGCGAGCATGCAGATGCTCATCAGGGGGCATGCGGCTCCGCCCACCGGAGCGCCGCAACAGGGCATCTCAGTCTCGTCCACCGCCATATTGGCCGCGTCAGGACAATCCACATCCGACATCATCCCCATTGAGGCGGTGCCGGGCGGCATTCCCATCGCAGCAATCGAATCGGCCGGCCCAGCGCTCAGACCGATCAAGGTCAGCGCAACCAAGAGGGCGTTAAGAACCTTCCGCGTCACCGGAGAATGATAGCACCGCGCCATCTCGCGGTGGAGGCGTGGATCCCCGTTGGCACCGTGCGGACCGATTCCGGCCCACTGCCCTAGCGCACCAAGGCTTCCAGTTCGCGCACCAGGGTGTGCCTCCCTATCGTCGCGCCCCTTGACTATCGGCAGCGGTACTCCGGGGCGCATCGTCCGTCGCCTTCTCGGCGACGGACTCTACCCAAACCTGGAGGAGATTCAGGGGCTCAGGTCTTAGCGGGCGATTTGGTTGCGGGGACCCGCATCAACCTATACCGAACGCGATTTCGGCATCCGTAGCTTGCCAGCATCCGCAACTGTCTCAACTTGCAGCTAACCCAAGGCGTCCAAGTGCCGCTGAATCTCTGCAAAATTCAGCCTCAACAGTGCTTGCCGGACCGCCCAGTCAATGAATGTTGCCGGAATCGGTCCACGGAATTTCGGGGCGCTGGACGAGTGGCAATCCTAAACGCTCCTTGCGCCGCAACGATGGAGTGTCACGACAGGGCCGGCGCGCCGAGGCGGCGAAGTTCGGCGAGCGCGCAATCGTAGGCATAGGACCAATTGTTGCCGTCGGCCACGACGCGCCGGAAGCTTGCCGCGGCCGAGTCACGGTCGCCCCGCAAGAGGTGAAACTCTCCTGCGAAGAAGGCGCCGTCGCGATCGCCGGGCGGCGCAGCTGCGATCGCCTTCGCGGCGTCAATCTCGCCGCGGAACATGGCGGCAAGGTGCGCCGGCCAAGGTCCGGTAGCTCTGCCAGCCGGCAGCGGCACGTTGGAACCGCCCGCGCGTAGCTGCGCAACGTAGCGCCACAGCTGCCAGGGCCCGTTGGGATCGAGCCGCGCGGCGTGTTCGAAATCCGCGGCGGCCTCGGCGAACATAGCGCTGGAGAAGTTGAGCACGCCGCGCTCGGCGCGCGCAGCCAGATACCTGTCGTCGAGTTCGAGAGCGCGACCGACGTCGGCGCGCGCACCCGCCGCGTCGCCGGCACGGCCGCGCGCCATGCCGCGGTTGAAGTAGGCGCGCGCGTTTTTCGGGTCGAGGCGCAAAGCGGTCTCGAACACCGCCATTCCCTCGGCATGACGCCCGGCGGCGCACAGAATGAGCGCGTGGTTGTTGAGCACGTCGGGCTCGGACGGAGCCAACTGGGCGGCGCGCCGCGCATCCTCGGCCGCCTCGTCGATGCGGCCGAGCTGCATCAACGACAAGGCGCGCGCGTCATGCGCGGCGAACAGCTTCGCATCCTTGGCCGTCGCCTGGGAGAACTCGGCGACCGCGCGCACGTGGTCGCCCTGGGCGGCGGCCGCCAGGCCGCGGCTGAGGTGCGCGTCGGCGACATCCTTGTCGCTACGCCCGGTGAGCTGGGCCGCATCGGTCCAACCGGAATCACCGGGTGCGACCACGACAGCGTCCAGCACGGCGTTGCCGACCGGGTCGCGCAGGGAGCGGAACGCGATCTGGTGATCCGCCGGCACCTTGCCGAGGGACTTGTCACCGCGCGGCAGCAGGACGATCGCGTTGGCACCCTCCCAGACGATCACCCTGCCCTCGCCGGTCTGTGCCGCGCGCGAGGCCCAAGCGCGAATCTGGGCGTGATAGGGATCCTTGCGCCACGCGTCCGGCCGGCTTGGATCGACGTGGACGCCGATGACGCCGCCCTCGGACGTCAGCACCATGCGCGAGCGCGACGGCTTCCACTCCTCGCCGATGCTTTCGTCCATCAGCCAGGCGCAGTTGAACTCGCGGCACTCGTCCGGGCGCTGCTCGTAGATGCGGCACCCCTGACCGATGGCGCAGTGCTTGCACCACTCGAGCTGCGGCTTGTTCAGCGCACGGATGTCGAACAGCTTGCAGCACAGGGTGCAGGTGCCGCACGAGCGCGTCGCACCCGTGGGCGCGCCATCGACGACATCCGCGCCCGCCGCGACCGTCTCGCCGGGCCGCGCTTCTTGCGCGCTCATCGGCTCATGCGGTCAGGTGGTGGCGCGCCTATCCCTGGCCGGGCGACGGGGACGGGCGCCTACCGGAACTGGGCGCACGCCGGTGCGTTGGTGTTGCCGCTGTAGAACGCCGCACACGCCGCGCGCGTGATGTTGACAACACCGACCACGTTCTTGACGAGGAAATCGACCAGGGAATCGATCTCCGCCGAGGTAAGCGGCGAACCCTGGTTGGCGCCGGCCGGCCCGGGGATGGGAATGCCGTAACACGCGACCGTCGTGTAGGCGCCCTCTTGGTGGAACGGCATGTCGCCGCGCCCGCAAGCAACGATTTCCTTGATATCGGCCGGAGAAAGCCGTGTCCGGCGAATGTTCGGACCCGCTGGCATCTCGCCGCCGCCACCACCCTGAGCAAGGCCGCCGTGACAGGCGAAGCATCCGCCCTTGCCCCACGCTACCGCGCCGGCTTCCTGGGCCTCGCTTGGCGTCGCCAGCGTCATGAGCGCCGCAGCGACAAGGCCGATGAGCGCCGGACGGACGTAGGCCCGGGCGCGGACGGACGGGTGTTTGTTGGCGAGTTCCTGTTTCACCTTGCCCTCCTTGGGGCTAAGCACAACCACGAACGAGGGGTGCCCCGGCCCCCCCAGACGGCCCAGCCCAGGCCGTTCTTGGCAAAGTACACGATACACGACGGCCCTCGTACCGTCACCGCCGCGACGGTAACGCTCCGGGCCGGCGCCACTACCTATTGAGACCCGCGCCGGGGGCGTAGAATGGCGCTCCATGTCATTGCTGCGTCCATCCATAACACGTGTCGTCGTCGGCCTGGCGCTGGCCTGGGCTGTGTCGGCGTGCGATGGCAGCGACAAGGAGCGGGCGGCGGCCGAGACCAGGCCTGAGGATCGTCCTGGTCCCATGGTGGTCCGGGAGCGTGAAGCCACGCCGCAGCCTCCCGCAGCGACCAACGCCGCCGCTGCAGAAGCCGAGGTCGCAGCCGCAGCCGAGGCAGCGGGCGCCACCGCGCGCAAGCTGCAACTGGCCAACTGCGCCGAGGGAATCGTCCTCTTGCAGACAAGGGCGAATGCGTTCCGCGGCTCGGCGGCCGAACGCAATGCGCGGCGCGCAGAAGTTGACACCGCGTTGGCGGCCTATCGGACAGGCGAACCGGGCGATTGCCTGCGTTCCCTCAGCGGCGCATTCGCGGCGTTGGGGTACTCGTTCGCGCCCCACACCGAAGAGGTCGCCTGCGCCAACGGGCTCGTCGGAACCATCTCGCAGCTGACGCGACTGCGCCGCGACTTCGAGCGCCAGGAGGTGCAAGTCTTGATCGACGCAGCCGCGGCCGCGCTGGAGGCGGGTGACCTCGAGGGGTGTTACAGAAGCTCGTCGGCCGCGTTCGTGCGCGCCCGGGAATTCCTGGAGCAGCAATGATCGGTGGTAGAGTCATTGGTGGGAGGTGCGCAGCCATGGCCCGGATGTCGTCTCGGATGCTTGCCGCAATGACCCTCGCGGCCGCGTGCTGGACCGCAGCGGCGTCGGCGCAGACGGCGGAGGCGTTCCTCGCCGGCCAGACTCTCAGTTGCCCGCGCTGCGACCTCACCGACGCAGACCTAAAGATGCGCAACCTGGCGGGCGCGGATCTCTCCGGCGCCATCCTCACCGGCGTCGTCTTCCACCGCACCAACCTGGAGGGCGCCGACCTGTCGGGCGCCACCATCGACGAGGCCAACCTCAACAAGTCGATCTTGCGCCGCGCCAACTTGAGCGGCGCCAACCTGCACGGATCGTTCCTTTATGAAGCGGACCTGAGCGGCGCCAACCTCACCGGCGCCAAGCTGACCGAGGTCCGCGCCATGCACTCCCGCATGATCGCGACACGCCTCCAGAATGCCGACTTAACGCTGGCGGACTTCGAGAACGCGGTGCTGAACAATGCAATTCTCTCCGGCACGAACCTGAACGGCGCCTTCTTCCAAGGCGCCAGCATGAACCGTGTCGACCTGTCCGGCGCCAAGGGTCAGCAAGCCTACTTCAACCATGCGGACCTCTTATCGGCCAACTTGAGGGGTGCGGTCCTGATCCTGTCGAACCTGGCGAGCGCCAACTTCACGCGCGCGAACCTGGCGGGAGCGGACTTGTCTCGATCCTATCTGGTCGGTGCCAACCTCTTCGAGGCCGACACCGCGGGGACCATCTTCCTCGGCGCGACCATGCCGGACAACTCGGTCGGGCGGTAACGGGCACGCCTTGCTCTCACGCTAACGTGCCGGCACGGTCTTGCCGGCGAGATCGACGGCGATCACCTCGGCCCAGACACCGATCTCGAATTCGTTCGGACCCGGAGTGCCGCCTGCTCTGTCCGCCATCTGGCCGGGCTTCAAGAACCGATGCACGCGGATGGTGATCGAGCGGCCACCATCGACCTTCCCGCACACCCTCTTGATGAACGTGCCACCGATCGGCTCCTCTCCCGGCGCCCTGGGAAGCTCGTCACAGGTCCAGCCGTCGATGCCGAAGGCAAAAGCGGCGAGGGATTCCAGCATGTCGGCATCGAAGCGCACCAAGGGATCTTCGCGCGGGTCCGAAGCGATCCGATACCCTTGAACGCGGCCCAGGTCGTCGAACAGAAGTGAAAACACGACCAGCAAGTCGAACAGCTGGTTGGCGCGGTTGGTCATGATCTGATGCGTGGGCGCGCGCGCAGCTCGCAGCCAATACTCGAACTCGTCGTCGTAGCTGAACCACACCTCGTGCAGGCCGGTCCCCGCCTCGGGGCGGCATTTGGCGAACTCGTGGAAACCCTGCAGGGGGATCGACGGGGGGCCGCCGTTGGTGCCGCAGGCCGTGATCGCGAACGCCGGCGGCAGCGCCGACGCGGGAGTTCCCAGCGCAATGTCCCAAATCTTTACCGCGCGGATGCTCGGAGCCCGCTCCGGAGTCTGCGCCAGCGCAACGGCGGTGACGCCGCCGAGAAGGGCCACGACCAACGCGGTGCGGGCGAGGAAGCACATCGGCCGGATCATGGTGCACCGGCGGCGCAAAGAAAAGGGGGAGCCCAAGATTTGGGCTCCCCCAGTCCCCTCTTGTACGAACCGTTCAACTACTCACGCAGGCCGAACACCCACAGATTTGGAGTGCCGCCGAGCTGAGCGCCCGGTGCGGGAGCCGCACTGACGTCGCCGCGGCCGCCACCGGCGACGATGGCGAAGTACTGCCTGCCATCCACCGAATAGGTGATTGGCGCGGCCGCGATGTTCGTGCCGGTGAAGAAGTTCCACAGCTTCGTGCCGGTGTCCTTGTCGTAGACCGCGACTTCGCCGTTCGACCACGCGGACATCAACAGGCCACCCGCCGTGCCGAGCAAGCCAGACTCGTTGTCCAGCACGGTAGAGGCATCCTTGAAGATCTTCCGCTTGGCGCCGGTTTCGAGATTGAGCCCGACGATGCCGAAGCCGCGCGGGATGTTATCGCCGGCCGTGGCCGTCATCGCCGGCATGGGGTTGCCCTGGAAGGCGCCCATGATCGGCACCGCTGTCTCGCGCACGGCGGTGACGTAGTTTCCGGTCGTGCAGCTGTCGTTGGTGACGGTGTAGGCAATGCGCCGCTCGATATCGAGCACCGACGGCGACATAGCTACGCTCTGGCTGCCCCAGTCCGGGCAGTGGTACATCGGCTTGCCGACGTTGGCGCGGCGTCCGGCGTTGTTGGCGTAGTCGAGATAGACTTGGTGGGCCTTGTTGGGATCGTATTCCACCGCCAAGCCGGTCTTCGGGTCGATACCCTTGGTCCAGGTCACCTCGTCAACGTACTGGTGAGCACGGACGAACGCGCCGATGTTGGGCATGTTGGTGCCGCCGGCTTGCGGATTGGCGCGGCCGGTCTTGATGCCCTCGTCCAGGTCAAAGACGTACCAGAAGCCGGCACGAGCGAAGGTCGATGCCACGCGCCTGCCGTTCCGGTCGGTCCAGAGGTGAATGTTGTTGACCGAGTCGTTGTCGTACGCCTCGTTCTGAATGTACTGGAAGTACCACTTGACGGCGCCCGTATCGACGTCGATCGCCATCGTCGAGCCGGCGAACAGGTTGTCGCCCGGACGGTACTCGGGGTCGTACGACGGCCACGCGTCACCGGTGCCGGCGAGGATGACGTTGGTGATCGGGTCGAACGCGTTGTGGGACCAGAAGCCTGAGCTGTTGGTCATCCACGCTGCGTTCTGCCAAGTCTGATGACCAGGCTCGCCCGGGGCGGGTGTCGAGTAGCGGCGCCACAGGAGCTTGCCGGTGTCGGCGTCGACGGCATCGATCGAATGGTTGCCGGCATGCACGCCACCACGGCCGCAAATGTGGACATTCTTGCCGCCGGCGGTCCGCATAACGTTTGGCGGAGCGGTCGCGCCTTGCTGCGGCATGGCAGCCATCGCCGTATTGCCGGGCTGTGGAGGAGCCATCAAGCTGGTCTCGTAGACCGGCTCTCCCGTCATCGCGTCAAGGGCGATGGCGCGCGGCTCACCCGCGCACACATAGACCTTGTCGTTCATAAGCGCGACGCCCTTGCGGTTGCGGTATTGGGTGACCTTCGGATCGTAGCGCCAGACCCACTCACCCCTTTTGCCGCTGCGCACGTCGATCTTGGACACCTTGCTCAGGCTGTCCTCGACGTACAAGAAGCCGTCCGCCACCAGCGGAATCGCCTCCTCCTTCCCGTGGCCGCCGCCGGCCGAGCGGCCGGTTGGCTTGAACAGGTTGGGCGTGCACGACCAGCCGCAGATATCGACTGCGAACATCACCTGCATCTTGCTGACGTTGGTCTTGTTGATTTGCGTCAGCCCCGAGTTGCGGTGCTGGCTGTAGTTGCCGTCGACCATTAGCCAATTGTGCGGCTCGGCGTCGGCGTTCAACAGGCGTTGATACGATACTCCTTGCGCCGCTGCCGGCGTAGCGAGACCGGCAAGTGCCGTCCCCGCCAAAGCCGCGGCAATTGCGCCCGCGCGTTTCATGGCATTCATGAAGTGCCTCCCCTCGTGAAGCAGACCCAAGCGTGGCCGGGCCGAGAAGCCCAGTCACGCCTAGGGATGCGGGTTAGCTGAACCCGCAACGACAAGCGTGCCTTCATTTGGGAAATGTGTCAAATCGTCGCATTAGCAGTCGCGTTTCGCGGGACTAGCGCCTCTTTTGACGGCTCCCGGGCGGCTGTGGCATACCGGATTGCCCGGGATGAGGGATCGCCGAATGCGTTTGCTTGGCCGCGCAATGTTGGCATCTGTGGCGTCGCTGGCGGTGGCAAGCGCCGGCGCCCAGCCCGTCACTGTCAGCGGCCCCGCAGGCGCTGTCCAGGGCGATCAAATTGCGATCGGCGGCAAGCTGATTTCCCTGTACGGCATCGATGCGCCGGATGCAGACCAGGATCGTCAGTGCAGGGCCGGCAATGTCTTCTACGGTTGCTTCTCGAACGCCAAGCGCGCGCTGCAAATCCTGGTCGATCTCGGCCCGGCCACGTGCGCTGACACGGGCGAGCGCAATTGGCTCGACGTCCCCTACATGATTTGTACGATTCGCGGCGAGGACATCGGCTTAGAGCTGGTGCGTCAGGGCTGGGCCGTCTCCTTCCTCCCGCAAAGCGACCAGTACGAAGCCGCCGAGGCCGAGGCAAGAGCGGCCAAGAAGGGCCTTTGGCAAACCGGGATCACGTTCATAAAGCCGTACGAATGGCGGGAGCGAAATGATCGACCGATCTTCGCGCCGTGACTACTAACCCGGGCACGCACCCCTGATGCGCGCACTCGTCGGCGGCATTGTCCTATTCACCGCACTGGCGATGGCGGCCGTGTTCTTCCTCCTGCGGCCTGCAGAGCAACCCGATTCGGCGCCGGTGCGCGTCGCGGCCGCACCGAAGGCCACCGCGCCGATGCCGGCCCCGGTCGTCCCCGACAACGGGCCGGCCCAGCTTGCCGAGGCGCAACGGCTGTTCAACATCGGCGACACCGCCGCCGCTCGCAACCTCTACGTCCGCGTGCGCGCGCAGTACCGTGCACAGAGTGACGTGGCCGGCGAGGCGGCCGCAGCGCTGGGCCTCGGCATCCTGGAGCATCAGAATGGGCAGAGCGACGCCGCTCGCGCTGCCTACGCCGACGCGGCCAGGCTCTTCCAACAAGTCGGCGCGCTTGCGGCTCACGCGCGCGTCCTCGTTGCGCTCGGCGACCTGGAAAAGGACACCTTCCATCCGCGCGAGGCGGCGCAGCACTATCACGCCGGGATGGCCATGTGGGCGCGCGCCCCCGAGCCGAAGAGCGACACCCACACTCTCCTCAACGTCGATCGCGCGCCGCTGATGCCAAACGGCGAGCTCCGCGCTCGGGCCATGATCGAGCAAGCGGACAAGATATTCGACAGCATTAACGACCGGGAGGGCCGCGGCGACATAGCCATGCTAGTCGGGCAGCTGGCGTGGAACCTCGACAACGTCGCGGCCGCGCACGCAGGCTTCGAAACTGCGCGCGGCCATTTCGAGAGCACCGGCGCGCGAGACAAGCAGATCGAGGCAACGCTGCGAGTCGCCACCACCGAGGCCTTTCGCGGCTACAACATCGGCGCCAAGGAGATCCTGTACGCCGCCGAGGCCCTGATCGGCGACGACGCACTCGGCCAGGCCCGCGTGCGCTGGCGTCGCGGCGACATCGAGCGCATGCAGGGTGTCCTGCCAGCCGCACGCAGCGAGTACGAGGGGGCGCTGGCAGCTCTGGCCGCGGCGCGGCACCCGGAGGAAGCGGATGTCCGGCTCAGGCTCGCCGAAGTCGTGGCGACACTCGGCGAGATCGACTTGGCGCGGCGCGAGGCCGAAGTAGCGCTCCAGCTCTACCGGATGCACCGCGACGCACGCGGCGAGGCCGCTGCTGCCCTGACCGCAGGCCGTCTCGCCGCGCGAGCGGGCGACACGCCGGCAGCTGCGACACACCTTGCGACCGCGCAGACGAAGTTTCGCGAGACGCGCGACGCCCTGGGTGAGGCGCGCGCGACACTCGCTCTCGCGGAGACCTCCGCGCCGACGGCTGCAGCTGACGCGGCAAAGGCAGGCGAGCAGTTCGTCAGGCTGCGTGTGCCCTTGGGGCAAGTACTGGCGGAGCTGGCCGATGGCGACGCGGCGCGAACCGCCGGCGACCGTGATGGCGCCGCCAACTCATACCGGCGGGCTGCCAGTTTCATGGCGTCGGTGACCAATCCGGTCGTGGAGGCAGGGCGCTTGCTCGGCCTACCGGCGGTAGCGAGGCTCCTGCTCGAGGTCCCGGGCGAATTTCCGGTCGACGTCGGCGACCCGGTCGACCCGGCGATCGTGCGCTACGCCCGGGTCACACGCGCTGAGAACATCGCTGCGTATCCCAACGCGCTTGGCGAAAACCAGGCACTGGCAAACCAGACGCGAGAGCGGCTCGCCGCGGCCGCCGCGTTCGTACGCGGCAACTAGACACGGACTACTCCGCCGGCACGGGACTCGGAAGTCCGATGCCGATGCCCGCTTCGCTGCGCGCATCCTTGCGCTTCTTACGCGCGATGAGCGGCGGGCACTTATTGTCGTCGTAGTAGTCGACCTGGCAGTCGAGACACTGCAGGCACTCGTTCATGTTGATCCGGCCCGACGGCTCGACCGCTCCGACCGGGCAGTCTGCCTCGCAGATGCGGCATTGCGTGCCGCACTGCGGCTTGCGCTTCAGCCATTCGAACATGTGCAGCTTGCCGAGCACGGCCAGCGTGCCGCCCAGCGGGCACAGGAAGCGGCAGTAGAAGCGTTCGATGAACAGCCCCGCCGCCAGCAACGCCACCGCGTACAACACGAACGGCAGCTCGCGCATGAAGTGGACGTTGATGGCGGTCTTGAATGGCTCGACCTCTTCCATCTGATTGGCCATGTCGACCGAGTAGAGGCCGACGCCCAGGATGCCGACGGCCATGATGTATTTCACCGCCCACAGACGCTCCTGCACGGCGCGCGGCACCTTGATCTGCGGCACGCGCAGCAGGACCGCGAGCTTGTTGGACAGCTCCTGCAGCGCGCCGAACGGGCACAACCAGCCGCAGAACACGCCACGGCCCAGCAGGAACAGCGTCAGCGCGATGTAGATGCCAAGGATGAAGAACAGCGGATCGAGCAAGAACGCGTCGAGCGGCGCGTCGCTGAACGGCGCGTGCAGGTATGCAAGGATGTTGATGATGGAGAACTGTGCGCCGACCCACCACCCCAGCCACCCGAGCGTAAAGGCCAGGATGCCGACGCGCACCACGTTGTAGACGATGCGGTGGCGGGCGATCACCTCCTGCAACACGAACACCAGCGTCACCGCGGCTAACAGCCCAAGCAGGATGTAGACGTCGAGCTGCTTCTGCTCCCAGATGCCAACCCACACGGGCTGCGGTGGCGCCGGCGGCAGCAACATGTGGATGTCCGGCAAGGTGTAGGGGAGCGGCACCTCAAGGGTCATCTCCGCACCGGCGGCGTCGGTGCCCGGAATCGTCAAGACTGCAGTCCACGGCCTGAGCGGATCGAGGCCGGCGGCCGCGGGCAAGTGGAACACCAAGGTGTCGCGCCGCGGCATGCCTTTCACCGCGCCGCCAACCGGCATGCGCTGGTAATCGTCGCGCGTGAAGCGAAACTCCTTACCGTCCTGCAGCACCTTGAGCTGGTCGAACAGGTAGCCGCCAGCGCGATTGAAGTGGCTGTTGGTCACGATCGAGAAGTGGCCGTCGCCGCCCATGAAGATGGCAAGGCCGTCGCCCTGGCGTGTCGCGACAGTGCTGAAGCCAGGGCCAAACAGGTTGCTGCCGATTGACGCCGGCGTCGCCAGCGCGACGGCGAAATGGACGAAGACCTCGTCCAGCGAACGCGCCATTTGCAGTGACTGCGACGGCCGCGAGCCTTTGCCGCCCTGGCTCTCGAGCAGCCTGACGACGTCGCGAATAGTGAGCTTTATCTCCGCGACCGAGCCTTTGGCGAGCAATTCCTCGCCGGTAAGGGCGACGAAGCCGCCGCGGTCTAGCATCGGCTCGGTCACCACCTGGAAGACTTCGCCCTTGACGTGGCTCACGTACACGCGCTCCGCGGCGCGTTGCATGCCATCCTTCAGCAGGCGGCCGCTGACGGAGGCGCCGCGCAATAGGTCGGGATTGACCGCACGCCAGGAGTCCAGGCTCGCCGAGGCAAAGCCCGCAACGAATTGCTCGAGGCGTTCCAGCGGCACGCCGCGCCCGATGATGGTCTCCGCGTGCCGCTTGAGCACCGCCCCCGTGATCTTGCCGTCCAGCGTCATGCCGGCGATGAAATCGAACGGCATGCCCGAGTAGCCGGTGGCGTTGACGACATCGAGCGTGGAGAAGATGTAGCCCTTGAGTTCGTCGCCGACCCATGCCTCGAGGGCCAGCGGCCGGCCTTGCGTCGGGACGAGCTTGTTTGTTCCCGGGAACAGCTGCTGAATGATTTCGGGCGAAAGGCGCGGAGTGAGCGTGTCCCTGTCTGCTTGCGGCGTAGGCGTACGCACCGGCTGCGCCTGCACGGGCGACCCGACCACTACTGCAACCGCCGCGGCCCAGCATAGGCGTCGGGCGGCACCCAACAACCATCGAGCTGACGTCACCTACACCCCCTACGTGTGCGCGCGCGGCGCGCAGGGTAGCACACGCGCCCGAGCCCCATGGACTGCGCCATCAGCGATACCCGCGGCGCCAATCCTCCGGCAACAGAAAGTTCCCTTGCCACAGGCCGACGTTGTCGCGGTTGGCCTTGGTCTGCAGATCGAGGTAGCCGGGGCGCGGATAGGCGCGGTCGGCGACCGCCCAACCGGCCGCCAGCATTTGCTCGTTCAACGTCGGCACGTCCGTGCGCATTGCCGTGCCGCCAGGGTCCGCTTCGCCGCAAACGCCGAAATTGCGGTCATCGCCGGCGCGGCGCTCGATGGTGCAGAAGATGCGCTTGCCCATGCTCATGTTGGAGAGCATGCCGCGCACGAATATGCCGCAGGTGTAGGATCCCCGCCCCGTCCCAGCGCTGCAAGACTGCGGCCCCTCGGGCGCGTCCGTGCCGGCGAGGCGCACCAGGACACCGCCGATGCGCAGGGTGTTGCCGTCGAGGATGAACGCCGGGCCCGATACAGTCGCTGGCGCCGCGGCATCCACCGGCGGGCTGGCACCGGCCCACAGACCTCGCTTAGCGGCGCGCGCCGCTGCCTCGTCGGCGACAAGGGCATCGCTGTGCAAACGATGGGCGAACGCCCAGCCCGAGCGCACCCACGCGGCGGCGAGATCCTCACCACGGTCGGAAACGCAGGTGCCGTAGCGGCGCGCATCGCCGGGGAACTCGCGCAAGGCGCAGGTGTAGCGCGCGCCCGCGGCGAGCTCGGCGAGCTGGCCCTGCGCAATCAGGCCGCACTGGTACGGCACCTGGCCCAGGTGGCAAACCTCATCGCGCTCGAAAGAGGCCGCTCCCAACAGGTGGAACCACTGGTTGAGCACCTGCACAACACCGGCGCTGCGCGCGCGAATCTCGCCGACCACGCTGTCGCCGGCGGCCTGGGCGCGGGCGGTCTGCGCCGACGCACCGGCGAGCAGCGCAAGCGCCGCCAGCCCGGCGCGCAGGCCGCGTCTAACGCTTGCCATTGCGCCATTCCGCCGGGCGGATGAATTCGCCAGCCCACAGACCGCGCTTGGCCGCGCGCGCCTCGTCCTCGGCGGCGACATAGTCGGTACTGCGGGCGCGGTCGGCGAGCGCCCAGCCCGAACGCACCATCAGCTCGTTGAAGGACGGAACGCCGGCGCGAAATTCGGAAGGGCGCTGCTCGTTGGGGATGCCGCACTTGCCCCAGCCACGATCGTCGCCCGCCGCCTGCGTGACGACGCATAGAATCCTACCCTTGCCGGTGACGATCGTTATGAGCTGCAGGTAGGCCTGCAGGCCGCACGCGTAGGGGAGGCCGTTGAGCTTGCATTGCTGGTCGAGATCCGGCGCGTCGATGCCGAGCAGGCGGATGCGTGTTTCCTCGATCTCCACCGTGTTGGCGTCGTTGATCTCGGGATTGCCGAACAGGTTGCCGGTGACGACGCGATGCACCGCGAACGGCCCCGCCCACATGCCGACCTGCGCGTCGCGCGCGCGATCGCCGAGGGCTTGGAAGCCCGCCCCTTGCTGCTTGTTGGGCAGCGCCCATCCCGCCAACAGCAGCTGACCATTGACGGTGTCCTCGAGCTTGTCGCCGCGCACGTCCGTCGCGCGACAGACGCCCCAATTGCGGTCGTCCTTGCCAAAGCGATAGATGTCGCAGCGGAGGGACTTGCCCGCGACGATCTCGGCCAGCTTGGCGGCCGAGATCACCGTGCACTGCACGACCGCGCCGCCGACCAAGCGGCAATCCGGTTCCTCGCGCGGCCCAACCAAGCCCACGAGGTGCACGAGGTGATCGCCGACCTCGAGCACGCCGGTGACTTGCACCACCTCGCCGGTGGGCACCTTGGCGTGGCCCTGCACGGACTCGCCACGCTCACCGGAGAAGAGGAAAACGCCACCAACTAGGGCAAGCACGACGACCGCCGTTCCGAGCCCAGCGAGGAGCCACTTGCGGCGGGAATGCATCGACGGATCCCCCCAGTCAGATTAGAGGAATGGTGGCGCACTCCGAAGACGTGCGATGTGTTGCGGTGGGGGCCACCTAATTCGGCTTCCAAAGGCGCGCGAGGCGTTGCGCTTCGGTGATCTGCTCCGGCGTCATCAGCACGGCGGTGATCTCGCGATTGGCGACGGCGGCGCCGACATAATTGGGATCGCGGCGCGCCACCTCGAACCACATGTAGGCCTGCACGTAGTCACGCACGGCGCCGCGGCCCCCGCCATACATGGCGCCCAGTTGTAGCGCTCCGTCGGCGAAGCCTTTGTCCGCCGCCATGCGGAAGAGGCCGACGGCCTTGGCCTCGTCGAGCGGTACGCCGCGCCCATTGGCGTACAGCTTGCCGATCTGCACGTAGCCGACGGGGCTGCCCTGGTCGGCGGCGCGCGTGTACCACGCCAGCGCTTCGGCGAAGTCTTGCGGCACGCCGCGTCCGATCTCGTAGAAGTGACCGAGCGCCGTTTGCGCACCGACGAAGCCCTGATCGGCGGCGCGGCGGAACCAGATCGCCGCTTCGGCGTTGTCCTGGAAGACGCCCATGCCCTCCATGTAGAGGATGCCGAGGTTGTTCTGTCCTAGGGCGTAGCCCTGCTCCGCCGACCTGCGGTACCACTCAGCGGCAGCATCGAAGTTCTGCCCGACGCCGGTGCCGCGCTGGTACATCAGCCCAAGTGCCCATTGGGCGGCCGCGTCGCCGCCCTCGGCGAGTCCGCGGATGATCGGCAATGCAATGGCGTAGTCGCCCTTGTCGTAAGCGGCGAAGGCGTCGTCAAGCGGCGCCGCGACGGTGGCGCGCGACGCGCCGAGCGCCAGCACGAGGACGAGCGCCAGGCGAACGGATCGCGTCATAAGCTCCCCTTGAACCCCCGAGGGATCGACAACGGCAGCGAACTGCCTGCTCTCGGTGATCCAGGTGCAATGTTAGCCCCAAGCACTGGACAGGCCAAGCTGGCCGGCAGGCGCGGCGACGCCCCCTTCGCCACCAGCACCTCAACTTCACGTAGGTTCCCGATGATTTGCCCGGCCGCAAATCGCTGACAGAGGTTCCTGCAGGCCCTGATTGGGACAGCGGTCGTCACGACCGTCCCAATCGTGGTCCTTACGCTTGGGTGCAGGTTTGCGTTCGTCTAGCGCACCGCGCTGCGGTCAGCCTCGATTGCGTTGCACGCCCGCCGCTGGCTCACCTCAAAGCTCTGGCAAAGGTGCGCCGCGGCCTCCCGTCTGGCAGCGGGCGCCACCATTTTTTTGAGGCGACGTCCTTCAACATCGCGTTGTCCAGCATCGCCTCGGCCAGCAGCTTCTTCAGCCGCCGGTTCTCGTCCTCGAGCGCCTTCAGCCGGCGCGCGTCCGAGACATCCAGGCCGCCGTGCTTCGCCTTCCACTTGTAGAACGTCGCGCTGCTGATGCCGTGCTTGCGGCACACCTCCGCCGTTGCCGTCCCGGCTTCCTGCTCGCGCAGGATGCCGATGATCTGTTCCTCGTTGAACCGGCTCGCCTTCATCGTCCGTCTCCTTCTCGGCGACGGACTCTACCCAAACCTGGTGGAGATTCAGGGGCTCAGGTCACGTTCTGCAGTTGGCGTCGGCGCAAAAAGGAACGGCCGCCTCCCGGGTGGGAAGCGGCCGTTTGGCCGAGCAAGTTAAGGTGGTTGCGGGGAC
>CAMEYM010000005.1 GCA_945947575.1 Rhizobium sp. Q54 | reverse complement strand
ACGTCGTTGCGGCCCCACACCTTGTGAAAAAGCTCCAACAGCTCGTTTGCCGTTGCACCGTTTCGGAAATGTTCCGATAGCGCCTTGGTGGCAAGCTGCTTCATGGTGAGCTTGCTGAGATCAGGTGGCTTACCAAAGGGAGGGCTGCTACGTCCGCGACGTTCGCAACGGCCCCTAGCTACCCCTGAGGGTCTGGTACGTCAACCGGATAGTTCCCACCCAGGGGATAGGAGCTGCCGTTGACCGGTGTGGCTGCCTCCGGACGGCTCGCCGGAGCGTCATAGCCGGCTTGCGGCCCCGCCGACATACCGGAGGGCGCCTGGAAGCGCATGGCGTCGGCAAGGCGAGGCTGCGAGCCGCCAGCATTGCCGCCGGGGTGGAAGAACGCGGGCCGCACCGCTTCGACGGTGGCGATGCCAACGGTGGTCGAGGCCCGGTGACCGGCTTCGGCCAGGGTGTGGCGCAGCGCGCTGACGATCAGGCCGCGCACCAGCGCGCCATCGCGGAAGCGCACCTCGGCCTTGGTGGGGTGAACGTTGACATCCACGTCAGCGGGCTCGATGTCGAGGAACAGCGCCACCATCGGATGGCGATCACGCGCCAACAAATCCTGGTAGGCGCCGCGCACCGCGCCGAGCAGCAGGCGGTCGCGCACCGGGCGGCCGTTGACGAACAGGTACTGCCACTGGGCGCCGGCGCGATTGAGCGTTGGCAGGCCGATGAAGCCCGACAGGCGGACGCCAGGACGCTCCGCATCGACACGCAGGGCGTTGTCGGCGAAGTCACGGCCGAGCACGCGGCCCAACCGCTCCAGGCGCTGCTCGGCCACATCCCCGAGAGTGGTCGGCAGGGTCAGCACCGTGCGTTCGTCGTCCACGAGACTGAACGCAACGGCCGGGTGCGCCATGGCCAGGCGCTTGATGGCATCGGCGGCGTGGCCGGACTCGGTGCGGGCATTCTTCAGGAACTTGAGACGCGCCGGCACCGGATAGAAGAGGTCGTGCACCTCGACGCGGGTGCCGCCCGGCTGTGCGGCCGGCGCGGGCGAGCCGACGGTGCCCGCATCCACGACGAGCGCCCACGCCTCGGCGGCGCCGCGCGCCCGGCTTTGCAGGCGCAGGCGCGACACCGCGCCGATGGAGGGCAGCGCCTCGCCGCGGAAGCCGAGGCTGCGAATGTGGACGAGGTCGTCTTCGGGCAGCTTGGAGGTGGCGTGGCGCTCGACCGCGAGCAATAGCTCGCTGCGGCTCATGCCGTGGCCGTCGTCGCTGACGATGAGGGAGCGCTGGCCGCCGCCCGCGAGCGTCACGTCGATGCGCCGGGCGCCGGCGTCGAGCGCGTTTTCGACCAGCTCCTTGACGGCGGCGGCAGGCCGCTCGATGACCTCGCCTGCGGCGATGCGGCTAATCAGCTCGTCCGGCAGCCTGCGAATCGGCAACCCAAAGACCCCCGAAGAGCGCGCTCTAGCCGGCTTTGCCGACCCGCGCGGGATTGCCGATGACGACGATGCTGAGCTTGGCCGGACCTTGTGCGTTGGCATCGCCGAGGAACATCCGACGTGCCACCCGCTTGATGTCGTCGAGCGTCACAGCGCCATACAGCGCCGCGCGCTGGTCCATGTACTCGACGCCGAGGTTGGAGACCTGCATCGAGACGAGGGTGCGGGCGATGCGCGCATTCGTGTCGAGCGAGAGGGCGAACGAGCCGAGCAGATACGTGCGCGCCGCGTCCAGCTCGGCCTGGGTGATGCCGTCGCGCAGGACGCGCTCGATCTCGGCACGCATCAGGTCGATCGACTCGGCGACCCGCTCGTTGTTGGTGGCGGCGTAGCCGACAAAGTAGGCGGTGTGCTGGAGTACGGCGTTGGAGGTCGATACCGAGTAGACCAGCCCGCGCTCCTCGCGCAGCTCGTCCCACAGGCGCGACATGAAGCTGGTGCCGCCGAGTGTAGCGTTGAGCACGGCGGCGGCGTAGTAGTCGGGGTCCTCGCGCTTGATGCCGTAGGAGCCCATCAGCACGGTGCTCTGCGGCATCTCGCGGCGGATGACGTGCACTTCCTCGGCGATGACGGGGGTCACCTCGGGGATCGTCAGTTTCGGACCGGTGGCGGGAAGGCCGCCGACGGCGAGGTCGATGAGCCGCGCCATCTCCTCGATCGGGACGTCGCCCACCGCGCCCACCACCACGCGGTCGCGGGTGAAGCGGGTCTGCACGAAATCGACGAGATCGGCGCGGGTCAGGGTCTCCAGGATATCCGGTGTGCCGCGCACCGAGCGCCCGTAGCCGTGGCCGGGGAACATGCGCTCGACGAAGGCGCGGTTGATGATGTCGTCGGGGTCGTCCATGCGGTTGGTGAGGTCGGCGTTGAGCGAGGCGCGCATGCGCTGCACCGGCTCTTCGTCGAAGCGCGGCTTGGCCAGGGCGAGGCCAAAGAGCCTGAACCCTTCTTCGCGGCGTTCGGTAAGGACGCGCAACGTCGCGCCGAATGTGTCGGTACCGACGTCGAAGTTCATGTCGAGGGATAATTCGTCGAGCTTGCGCTGGAACTGCAGCGCGGTGAGGTCGCCGGCGCCTTCGTCGAGCAACACCTGGACGAAGTAGCCGATGCCCAACTTTTCGGCCGGCACCGTGGCGGCGCCCGCTTCGGTGAAGACGATGTTGGCCGCGATGATGGGCAGCGACGGCTCGCGCACGTACCACAGATCGATGCCGATCGGCGTCGTCATGCGCTGGATGTCCATGGCGGCGCCGTCGCGCGGCGCCAGTGCCACGCCGATGAGGGCGACGAGCGCGACGACCAGGACGCGCATCATCGAGTCACCGCCGTGGCCGGCGTAACGGTGGCAGGCGGCGTCGGCGTCACCGGCGACGGCAGCAGCATGCCGGTGACCGAGCGGCGCTTGTCGAAGACGCGCCGGGCGGCCTCGTTGACGCGCTCGACGGTGACGGCCTTCATGCGATCGGACAACGAAGTGACCTCCTCGACCGTCATCCCGATGGAGAGCCCGTTGCCGACGCGGCGCGCCAGACCCATGACGTTGTCGCGGGCAAAGATGAGACCATCGACGATGCCGGACTTGGCGAGTTCGACCTCCTCGGCCGTGATGCCGTCGCGCAGCAAGCGCTCGATCTCCGCGTCGAGGGCGCGTTCGGCCACGGCGATGTCGGTGCCGCGGCGCGGCGAGACGGACACGCCGAAGGTCGTGTCGTTGAGGGCGGCGCCGCCATAGCCGGCGCCGGCGCCGGACGCGACGCCCTGCTCGACGACGAGCTTCTGATAGAAGCGGCCGGTGCTGCCCGACAGGGCGCTGGCCAGGATGGTGAGCGCCTCGGCGGTGCCGTCGCGCGCCGTCTGGCTCGGCGCCAGATAGCTACGCGACAGCGAAGGCGTGCGCACGCGGGGGTCGTACATGATGACGCGGCGCTCGGCGAGCTGGGGCGGCTCTTTGGGGCGGAAGCGCACCGGCTCGGCGCCGCGCGGGATGGCGCCGTAGTACTTCTTTGCCAGCGGCAGCACCTCGTCCATGGTCGTGTCGCCGGCGATCACCAGGGTCGCGTTGTTCGGCACGTACCACTTCTTGTACCAGTCGAGGGCATCCTGCAGGGTCAGCGCCTCGATCTCATGCATGTGGCCGATGATCGGGTTGCCGTAGGGGTGCACGAGGTACTGCGCCGCCGAGTACTGCTCGGCGAACGCGCCGCCGGGCTCGTTCTCGTAGCGGCCCCGGCGCTCCTCCTTGACGACTTCCTTCTCCGAATTGAAGGCGCGCTCGTTGATGGTGAGATTCTGCATCCGGTCGGCCTCAAGCCGGATTACGAGCTCAAGCGCCTCATTGCCCACCGTCTGGAAGTACGTCGTGGTGTCTTGGCTGGTGGTGGCGTTCTCGCGCCCACCGAAGCGCGCAATGACGCCACGGAACTCAGGCCCCGGCGTCGTGCTGGTGCCCTGGAACATCATGTGTTCCAGGAAGTGCGCGATGCCGCGCTGGTGCGGCAGCTCGTCCGCAGAGCCGGCACGGTAGTAGAGCATCTGGGTGACGACCGGCGCGCGATGGTCTTCGACCACTGCCACGAACAGGCCGTTGTCGAGCTGGGCCGTCGAAACCTTGAAGTCGGCCGCCATTGCCGCGGAAGCGGCCAGGAAGGCCGCCGCCGGAGCAGCGAGGAACGCCAGCGCAGCGACGAGCGATTGGAGCGCACGGTGGTTCATGTCGTCCCAAGGATATGGCGAGGGCGGGTGCGCCCGGCGAGCGTCGCGCGAGGTATCCAGAATAGGCCAGCGGCAGCGGGCTTACAAACGAGCGCTGGCCGCCAGCGAACACGCCTGCTTGAGCGCGAGAGCTAGTTGAACAGTCCCGTGCCGACGCGGCGTGCGGTCGGCGCGCCCGCGACGCCGGTCGTTGGCTGGCCTTGGGCGCGCAGGCGCGCCGCCTCGGCGACGGGATCGAGCGCCGGGTTGGTCTGCGGGTTCTGCCAGAACAGCAGCGCCTCGATGGCGCTGCGATCGCGCTCGGCCAACTGGCGCGCCTCGAGATCGACACGGGCGCGGATGCCGGGTTCTGCAACCGCCGTCCCTGCCGCACCGAGCAGAGCATTCTCTCCTGGGGTCAGGCCGGGGCGAGCCTCAACTTGGCGGCCGTTGCCTTCGCGGCCGCCCGCCGCGGTGAGCGCGGCGAGCGCCTGCGCCTGGGGATCGGCGGCCTGGGTGATGGGCGGCGCGCCCGGGATCGGAGGACGCAGGCCGAAGTCGGGCGGCAGCACCAGCGGCGGCTTGGCGACCACGGTGAATTCGTCGGGAGACTGGCGCACGAGGCCGAGGCTCTCGCGCACGTTGCCGCAACCGCCCAAGGCCAATGCCGCGGCAAGAACCGCGGCGGCCGCGCCGAACCGAGGAAGGAAGTCCGTCATACCCGCCTAGATAGCCTGCCGCCGCCGGGCGAACAAGCCGTCGAGGATGATGCCGATGAACCCCGCCACGATGGCCGCGTCGGCAACATTAAAAACGGGCCACCAGTCGAAGGCGCCGAGGTGGACAAAGAGGAAGTCGTACACCCACCCCCACCGAAGTCGGTCGATGACGTTGCCGATGGCGCCACCCACGGCGAGCCCGAGGGCAACTGCGAGCAACGCCGAGCGCGCCCGGGCTATCCACACCACTAGGCCGGCGGTGACGACAACGGCGAACCCGATCAGCAACCAGACCGTAACGGTGGAGCCGCTTTGCAGCATGCCGAAGCTGATCCCCGTGTTGCGTACACCAACGAGATCGAGGAACGGGAGTATCGGCACCAGTTCGCCCCCGGCTTCGACGCCGAGCACGTCCTTGACGTACCACTTGCTCGCCTGATCGAGCGCCAACGTAACGACCGCGACGAGGAGCCCGAGACGCAGCACCGCCTAGGCCGTCGCGACCGCGGCGGTACAGCGATGGCAAAGATCGTCGTGATCCTTGCCGACTTCGGCAAGCACGCGCCAGCAGCGCTGGCACTTGTCACCGCCAGCAAGTCCCGCGCGCACACCGACGCCCGCGACCTCTGGATCGGTAAAGGCGCCCTCGGGCGGAGAGGCATCGTGCAGGGTGATTCCGGACGTGATGCAGATCTCGGCGAAGTCGATGTCTTTGAGCGCGTCGCGATAGGCCGCGACGCCAAACACCTCCGGGTGCGCCTGCAGGGACGCGCCGATGCGCTTCTCACGCCGCTCGACTTCGAGGGCGCCGGTGACCACCCGGCGCAGGGTGCGCACCTTGTCCCAGCGCGCCGCCAGAGCTGCGTCGCGCCAGGACGCCGGCACGGACGGGAATTGGCGCAGGTGCACGCTCTCCTGCTCGCCCGGATTGCGATCGAGCCACGCTTCCTCGGCCGTGAAGCACAGCACCGGCGCGAGCCACGCCGTCAGGCACGAATAGATGTGGTCGAGGGTCGTGCGTGCCGCTTTGCGGCGCAGTGCGGCCGGGGCGTCGCAATAGAGCGCATCCTTGCGCACGTCGAAGTAGAACGACGAGAGGTCGTTGGTGCAGAAGGTGTACAGCTCGATGAACAGGCGGTGGAAGTCGAAGTCGTTGCAGCTCTGGCGCACGACTTGGTCCATCTCGGCAAGACGATGCAGCACCCAGCGCTCGAGCTCGGGCATGTCCTTCGCCTCGACCTTCTCGACGGCGGTGAAACCATCGAGGGAGCCCAAGACGTAGCGCAGCGTGTTGCGCAGCTTGCGATACGAGTCGACCTGGGCCTGGAGGATGTTCTGATCGATCTTAAGGTCTTCGGAGTAGTCCGAGGACACTACCCACAGGCGCAGGATGTCGGCGCCGAGCTTGCTCATGACGTCTTGCGGCGCGACGACGTTGCCGAGCGACTTCGACATCTTGCGGCCCTCGCCGTCCATGACGAAGCCGTGCGTCAGCACCGCCTCATAGGGCGCGCGGCCGCGGGTGCCGCAGGCTTCCAGGAGCGAGGTGTGGAACCAGCCGCGGTGCTGGTCGGAGCCCTCGAGATACAGGGACGCCGGCCACTTGAGCTCCGGATTGCGCTCCAGCACGAATGCGTGCGTCGAGCCTGAGTCGAACCACACGTCGAGGGTATCCATCGACTGGTCGAACTTGGCTGCATCGTGCTTGGGTCCAAGGAAGAACTGCGGCGGGTGCGCCCACCAGGCGTCGCCGCCTTCCTTCTCGAACGCGGCGATGATACGGGCGTTGACCTCGGGATCGCGCAACGGCTCGCCGGAGTCCTTATGCATGAAGACGGCGAGCGGCACGCCCCACGTGCGCTGGCGCGAAACCACCCAGGCGGGACGCGACTCGACCATGGCGTAGATGCGGTTGCGGCCCTGCGGCGGCACCCAGCGCACCTGCTCGATGGCGCGCAGCGCCTTGGCGCGCAGGTCGTTGGTGTCCATGCTGATGAACCACTGCGGCGTGGTGCGGAAGATCAGCGGCGTCTTGGCGCGCCAGGAATGCGGATAGGAGTGCACGAGCGTGCCGCGCCCCAGGAGGGCGCCCTGCCCCTGCAGCGCGGCGCACACTTCATCGGCGACGTCATAGACGTGCTTGCCGGCGAACAGCGGCACGCTCGCGTAGAAGCGCCCGTCCTCGCCGACGGTCTGCGGCACTTCGATCTGGTGGGCCTGGCCCAAATAGAAGTCGTCCTCGCCGTGGCCCGGCGCAATGTGGACGAAGCCGGTGCCGGTTTCCATGTCGACGAAGTCGGCCGGCAGCACCGGCACCTCGAAGTCGTAGCCCTGGCCGCGCAGAGGGTGCGCGAGTTTGGCGCCGGCGAGGTCCTTGCCGCGCACGCGCGCGACGACCTCGAGCTCGGTGCGAGTCTCTTTCTTGACGGACTCCAGTAGCGGTTCGGCGACGATGAATTCCTCGCCGACCCGGCCGAGGCTCTTTTCGCCGACGGCCGTGACGCGCACGCGCACGTAGTCGTGCGTCGGCGCGACCGCGACCGCGCGGTTGCCGGGCAGAGTCCAGGGAGTCGTCGTCCAGATGACTATGGCCGCGCCCTTTGCAGGAGCAGGCCCTAGCTGCACCGGGAAGCGCACGAACACCGTCGTGGACTTATGGTCCATGTACTCGACTTCGGCGTCGGCGAGCGCGGTCTTCTCGACCGGCGACCACATCACCGGCTTGGTGCCGCGATAGAGGCCGCCATTCATGAGGAACTTGTGCAGCTCGGCGGCGATGCTCGCTTCGGACGCGAACGCCATGGTGGTGTACGGGCGATCCCACTCGGCGGCGACGCCGAGGCGCTTGAACTCCTCGCGCTGGATGCCGATCCACTTCTCGGCAAAGCGGCGACAATCGGCGCGGAACTCCAACACCGCCTTATCCTTGTCTTTGCCGGCCTTGCGATACTCCTTCTCGATCTCCTGCTCGATGGGGAGGCCGTGGCAGTCCCAGCCCGGCACGTAGGGCGCGTCCAAGCCCATCATCTGCTGGGAGCGGTTGATGACGTCCTTGAGGATCTTGTTCAGGGCGTGGCCGATGTGGGTGTGGCCGTTGGCGTACGGCGGCCCGTCGTGCAGCACGAACTTCGGCTTGCCCTTGGATTCGGCGCGGATACGCGCGTAGAGGTCCATCTTCGCCCAGCGCGCCAACATCTGCGGCTCGCGCTCGGGCAGCCCCGCCTTCATGGCGAAGCCGGTCTTCGGCAGGAATACGGTGGACTTGTAGTCGCCAGGCTTGGTGGCGTCGGACATGGCTGACCTATTGTCTCAGCAACGCAGGAAAACGCTCGCCGTCTCCGGCCCCGCTAAAGGGCCGGGCTGGTAATTCGCGTCGCACCTGTGCCGAGAAGCGCCATGCGGGCCGGTTGTACCCTAGGCGGGCCCGAGACGAAAGCGGTCCGCCGCATAGGCCGGATCGGCCAGGACGGCCCGCGCCCGCGCCGAATCGGCGGCCATCGCCCGCTTCAACTCGTCGATGTCGGTGAACTTGAGTTCGGGCCGCAGGAACTCGACCACGTCGACGCAGAGATGCTTGCCGTACAGGTCGCCCTCGAAGCCGAACAAGTGGACTTCGAACAAGGGCCGGCCGCCGCCGAAGGTCGGGCGGATGCCGATGCTGGCGACCGCCGGCCGCGGCGCGGTCTCGCCTTCGACCTGAACGCGCGCCGCGTAGATGCCGAAGCGGGGCCGCGCGAGATCGTCCATCGCCAGGTTGGCGGTGGGGTAGCCGAGCTGGCGGCCGCGCGCGTCGCCATGGCGCACCACCCCGGTGACGCGCCACCAGGCGCCGAGGACCTCCGCCGCGGGCAGCGGCTGTCCCTCCGCGAGGAGCGCGCGCACCCGGCTCGACTTCACCGTCGCGGTGGCGCCGACCGTGCCGACGATGGTGACGCCGAAGCCTTGCCGGGCGCCGGCGTCCCGCAATAGCGCGGCGGAGCCGCGGCGCTGGTGCCCGAACACGAAGTCCTCCCCCACCGCGACGTGACGCACACCGAGGCCGCGCACCAGCACGTCTTGCACGAACGACTCCGCCGTGCGCTGGGCAAACCGCTGGTCGAAATGCGCGACGTAGAGAACGTCCACGCCCAGGCTGCGCAGGCGCAACACCTTGGCGCGCAGCGGCGTCAGGCGGAACGGCGGATCGGCCGGCCGGAAGAATTGCCGCGAGTGCGGCTCGAACGTGAGCACGCCCAGCGGCGCGCCCGTTTGCCGCCCCGCGGTGCGCGCTGCATCCAGTACCGCCTGGTGGCCGCGGTGGACGCCGTCGAAGTTGCCGAGGGCAACCGCGGCCCCGCGCGCATCGGCCGGCGGCGTCTCGAGGGAGCGGATCAGGCGCATGGGCTAGGGCGATGGCTGGATCGCGGGCGGCGTTCTCCGGGCTATATAGGAGCCAGGCGGCAGCGACAAGGAAACGGAACGCGCATTGTGAAGGCGATCGTCATCCACGAGCCGGGCGGCCCCGAAGTGATGCGGTGGGAAGATCGCGCCCTGCCCGCCATCGACCCCGGCGAAGTCCTGGTGCGGCACACGGCGATCGGCGTCAACTTCATCGACGTGTATCAGCGTCTCGGGCGCTACCCGGTGGCGTCCTACCCGTCCAGCATCGGCTCCGAGGGCGTCGGCGTCGTCGAGGCGGTGGGCGCCGGCGTCACCACGCTGAAGCGCGGCCAACGTGTTGGCTACGCTATGCGGGCGCCCGGCGCGTATGCGGAGCACCGCGTCGTGCCGGCGGCCATGACGGTCCCCCTGCCCGATGACGTTCCGGACGAGGTTGCCGCGATCCTGATGCTCAAGGGCATGACGGCGGAGTACCTCCTGCATCGCTCGTACGCGGTGCAAGCCGGCGACACAGTTCTCGTGCATGCCGCGGCGGGCGGCACCGGGCTGTTGCTGTGCGAGTGGGCGCATGCGTTGGGCGCACGCGTCATCGGGACCACGTCTACATCCGCGAAGGCGGCGCTCGCGCGCCGTCACGGCGCTGACGAGGTCATCCTCTATACCGAGGAGGACTTCGCCGTGCGCGTCAAGGCACTGACCGGCGGGCGCGGCGCGCAGGTGGTCTACGATGGCGTCGGCAAGGCGACATTCATGAAGTCGCTCGACGCGCTAACGACGCTCGGCCACGTGGTTTGCTTCGGAGCGTCGTCGGGCGCAGTCGAGCCGTTCGACCTCGGCAAGCTGTCCGCCGGTTCGCTAACCGTGTCACGCCCCGTTCTGTTCCACTACACCGCGGACCGCGGCCGCCTGGAGCAGATGGCGGCGCGCACCTTCGCCGCCTATCGCGACGGCAAGATCCGGCCCGAGGTGTCGCGGCGATTCGCACTCAAGGATGCGGCGAAAGCGCACCGCCTGCTGGAATCGCGCCAAAGCACCGGCGCGATGGTCCTGATCCCCTAGATGCTCGCGGAGACGGGGCGTGGCGCACGGAAGCGCGCGCCGATCGTCATGACGAGCGCCCCGAGCGCCGCGACCCACAGCAGCCACACGAACAGCGGACCGAGGATCGGCACCCACAGGATGACGGCAAGGGCGACGAGGCCCACCACGCTCCACAACACGCGGCCGCCGAACTCCGGGTCCTCGAGCGTCGAATCGAACAGGCCGCGGATGCGCAAGCCCAGCCAGTAGGCGCTCGAAACCGTCGCGGCCCCCATCAGCACGGCGAACACCAGCCACAGCAGGAGCCCGAGGGGGATGCCGAGGATGGTGATGAGCAGCAAGATGCCGAGGAGCGGCAAACCGACCAGCGCCGCAAGGCCCCAACCGAACGCCGGCAAGGGACGCGCGCTGACGACGTCGGAGGCGTCGTTGAGCACGCCGGGGATCACCAGCTGCAAGAGTGCCGCCATGATCGTCAGACCGACGATGGTGCCGATCGACCAGCCCGCACTCTCGGCGATCTCGTCTTCGAAGCTCTCGCGCTCGGCAGGTTGGGCCTCGCGCACGCGCGTTCCGCCGGCGATTACAGCGGTCGAACTGATGTCCGTGCTGTTGGCGCGATACTCGAGCGCGCCGTTGATGCGGGCGCGCGGCCCGATCACCAGCCGGTCGACGCGCGCTTGCACGTCGCCGTTGATGGTGCCAGTGATGACGAGCGTGGTGGCGCCGACGTAGGCGCCGCCCCCGACCTCGCCGAACAGCTCAATGGTCTGGCCGGCAAGGAATGCGTCCCCGCCGACGCGGGCGCCCTCGCGCAGCTCGACGCGCTGACCCGTCGCGAACAGGTCGTCCGTGACCGCGCCTTCGACGACGATCGTCTGACCGGCAGCGAACAGATCGTCGCCGACCGTGCCACCGACTCGCACGTCGCGGCCGCCCGCGAAGAGCCCCTGCTGGAACGTGCCAATGGCCGTGATGCGACCACCGGCGAGAAAGGCGTCGTCCTCGGCACCTGCCGTCGTGCGTACGTCGTCGCCGACCGCAAAGAGGTGTCCGCCGATCACCGTGACGGCGCCGTCGCGTTCCTGCGCGGCCACCGGCGCGGCAGCGAGCAGCGCCGCCAAGAGGAAGATCAAGGTGCGCACGTTCATCTGCCGCCTCCCGTGAATGATCAGCCTGCGGTCGCCGACGTTGGTGTGGCCGCACGGTATTCGGGCACCAGCTCCGCCAGCACGCCCAATGTCTCGTTGGTGCGGCGCTCGCGGGCGGCGCGTTCCAGACGTTCCAGCCTGGGCTTGAGAAGCTCGTAGTCCATGGCGCGGCCGAGGCCTATCCGTATTCCTTCGTAGCGCGAAGCCCGTAGGCCCTCAGCAGCATGCGCGAGCTCCTCGGCCAGTTTCTCGCCAGGTCGCAGCCCGGTGAAGACGATGTCCGAGTCGCCGGCCTTCTTGCCCGATAGGCGCACCATTTGGCGCGCCAGATCCTGGATGCGGACGGGCTCGCCCATGTCGAGGATGAAGATGGCATCGCGCCCCGCCTCGTCGGCAGGGATGGCGGTGGCAAGGAGCACGAGCTCGACAGCCTCCTTCACCGTCATGAAGTAGCGCGTCACATCGGGGTGCGTGACCGTCAGGGGCAGGCCTGCGGCGAGCTGGTGCTCGAACAGCGGGATGACCGAGCCGGTCGAGCCCAGCACGTTGCCGAAGCGCACGGTGACGAATCGGGTTGGCCCTTCGCCGCGCGCCAGCGCCTGGCAGGCGAGCTCGGCGGCGCGCTTGGAAGCGCCCATCACGCTCGAGGCGTTGACCGCCTTGTCGGTCGAGATCAGCACCATGGCGTCGGTCCCGGCGGCGCGGCAGGCCTCGGCGACGTTGCGGGTACCGATGGTGTTGGTGAGGATCGCCTCCTCGGGGTTTAGCTCCGAGAGCGGCACATGCTTGAACGCGGCCGCGTGAAAGACGATCTCGGGCCGCTCGCGGGTGAACACTCCCGCCAAGCGCCTGGGGTCGCGTACGTCGGCCAGGATCGCCGAGCGCGGCAGGCTCGCCCAGCGCTCGGACAGATCGCGGTCGATGACGTAGAGATTGAACTCGCTGTTCTCGACCAGAGCGATGCGCGCCGGTCCGAATTCCGCAACTTGCCGCACCAGCTCCGAACCGATGGTGCCGCCGGCGCCGGTCACCAGCACGCGGCGGCCGGCGATGAGGCGGCGCATGGCGTCGCGGTCGAGCACCTTCTGGGCGCGTCCGAGCAGGTCTTCGACATCCACCGTGCGCACCTCGACCTGGCCCTCGCGCAAATCAGCGAGGCGCGGGATGCGACCGACGCTCATGCCGCTCTTCTCGGCGAGATCGACCAGCTTGCGCACCAGCGGCCCCTCGAACTCGCCCGCCAGCACCAGGCGGTGCGGCCGGCGATCCTTGCGAACCAGCTGCGCGAGCGCCGCCGGGATGTCGTCGATGGCACCCATGACACGCACGCCGCGAATGTCGCGGCCAATGCGGCCGGGCCGGTCATCGACAATGCCGACGACCTCGTACGGAGCGGAGCGCGAGCGCGTCATCTCGCGGATGAAGGCGTCCGCCGCGTCACCGGCGCCGACCAGCAGCACCGGTACGCGCGCCGGCTCGTGGTTTCCGAACGCGGCGCGCAGATTGCCGTCCTTCAGAGCGCGGTAGGCGAAGCGCGGCACCGTCAGCAGGACGATGAGAAAACCCCACAAGAGCGGCAGGGCGGAGCGCGGGTAGTCCTCCAGACGCGTCAGGACGAACAGCACCGGGACGAGCAGCAGGACCGCAGTCGTCACAGCGCGCAGGATCGCGCCGAGGTCGCGGACCGACGCGTAGTACCAGATGCCTCGATAAAGCCCGAAGCGCCAGAACACGACGGCACAGACCAGGGTGAACAGCGCCGTGCCATGCCACAGGAAGCCCCACTCCTGCGGCGCCCCCGTGAACCAGTAGCGCGCCTTGACGGCGAGCTCGAAGCTCAGCGCTGCCATGAACAGGTCATGGGCGGCGACGGTGGCGATGCGGCGGTTGAACGCGGGAGCCGTCATGTTCTGGGTGGCGCGCCGGTTGCCTCGCCGCGGGCCTTTGGCGTGGCGGCGACGCGCTCAAAGTACCACAACAACGCGGCAGTCAGGGCCAACCCAGCCAGAAGGGGCAGCCAGTCCTTGTCGGGGTAGCGCACTGCCATCATCGCCAGGGCCAGCAACGCGACGTTGAGCGCGGCCACGCGCAGCGAGACCGCCGCGTGACTGCCGAGCGCCAGCGCGGCGCGTTGGTAGGCGTGGGTGCGGTGGGCAACCCACAGCTTCTCGCGCCGCGCGATGCGGCGCACCAGCGTGAGCGTCGCGTCGGCGACGAAATACAGCGGCAGCAACAGGGCCGGCACCCAGAACCCGCGCGCCGCCATGACGAGCAGCAGCCAGCCGAGCAGAAAGCCGAACGGAATGCTGCCGACATCGCCGAGGAAGACGCGTGCCGGCTGCCAGTTCCACAGGAGGAACCCCATCGCCGCGGCCGCGACGGTCATGCCGTAGAGCGCGACGATCGGCGGCATGCCCCCGAGGGTCGCGGTCAGCGCGAGCCCAACGGCAATGGCCGCGATCTCGACGCCGGCGAGACCATCGATGCCATCCATAAAGTTGAACAGGTTTATGAACCACACCCACGCGAGGATGGTGAGCGCGGCGTCCGCCCAGTGCGGCAACCCGTAGAACACCGGCCCCGGCAGGGTGAGCAATCCCGCGATCGCCGCAAGAGCCTGCGCCAGCAGACGCACGAACGGAGACAGACCGCCACGCACGTCGTCGAGGAGCGAGAGGACGGCCAGCGCTGCGGCGGCCCCGAGCACAGGGCTGATGCCCCAGGCGATGACGCCCCAAGAAGCGCTCAGTGCGGCGTCGGACCACCACCACAGCGCCAGCACGACGGCGATGGCGGCGACGCCACCGCCGTTGGGCGTCGGCAGCACATGGCTGGAGCGCTCGTTGGGCGAAGCAACAGCGCCGACGCGGCGCAGCAGCCATATCGCGGCGCCGGTGCCGATCCAGGTGGCGACGACGGCCAGCGCAGTGAGCAGCCCGAGCCAGTTGAACGCAGTCATGCCGGCACGCTCATTTCTTGGCGAGCGCCGCGGGAACCTGGGCGGTGGGAATCTTGGCAAGCGGCTGCCCGGCTGCCGGTGCGCTCTTTTGCTGCGCACCTTTCGGCGCCGGTTTCTTCTTCTGCGGCGGTGGGGCGGGCACCGGCAGGGCGGAGCGCACCGTCATCGCCATCAGCGCCAGTACGGCGACCCACCAGTTCTGCCAGATGCCGTACGACAGTGCCGCGGTCGTGAGGGCCGCGACGAGCGCCGCCGCGCCGCCAGCGATCGGCATGCCGGGCGGCAGGGTTGCCACGACCCGAAATGCCATCGCGACCAGTGCGGCAAGCGCGAAGGCGCCGAACAGACCAAGTTCCAGCCATACCTGCAGCGCCACGTTGTGGGGGTGGAGCGCGATGCTTGGGCCATCCTCGATACAATCGACCTCGCCGCCCGGGATGCTGCGGGAGGAGTCGAGTCCCCAGCCGAGCAGCGGCTTCTCGAGAATGCGGGCGCTGACGAACTCCCAGATGCACACGCGGTGCGGCACCGAGGTCCATTCCATGGCGTCGATGCGAGGGCGCCACTCCTCGACCAGCGGCAATTGGATGAGGAACGGCGCCGACACGATGAACAGCACCGCCAGGGTGCCGAGCAGCTTCACTAGGTAGCGGCCGAACGCTTGGGTCAGAATCCACACGACGGCCGCGACCGCGATGGCGATCTGCGCGGTGACCATTTCACCGCTCAAGACGATCAAGGTCGCCACCATGAGGGCAATGACGCTGAGGAACCGTTGCGCCGCCGCCGCGAAGGGCCAGACGATGATGGCGAGCACGCTGAGCGCTGGGTTGAGCAGGTTGGGATCGAGCACCGGTCCCTTGCCGCCCTGGTACAGGACGAAATAGGTGATCGGCATGCCGCCGAAGAACTCGACCAGCAGCAGGAGGCTGCCGAACGCGAAACCGGCGCCGGCGGTCGCCGCGAAGCCCTTGCGCATGGGGTCGTCCATGCGGCCTGCCGCGGCGATGACGACGGCGGTTGCCAGGAACAACCCGAACAGCGAACCCGCCAGGCGCCAGGCGTCCTCCGGCACCACCGCCCACGGTGACGTGGCCAGGCCATAGGCGACGACCGCGAACAGCAGCCACCCGAAGCGTTGGCGCAGGATTGCCAGCCATTGGCCGTCGCGAATCGCCGCATACAAGAGAACCAACGCGACGCCGGCGAGCAGCACGACCTCGCCCTTGTGGCCGACAATGGAAAGCGGCAGCGCGGTGAATCCCGCGAAGGTAAGCGTCTGACCGATCAGGACCTTCATGACCGGGCGGGCGTTGCCTCGGCGACATCATCCTGCAGCACCGCCCCGTACACCGCGAGCGAATCGGCAACAAAGCTCTCAACCGAAAACTCGGCCATGACGCGAGCGCGGCCCCGCGCACCCATGTCGGCGCGCAGCCTTTTGTCTTCGAGCAGGCGCCGCAGCGCCTTGGCCAGGGCGACGGCGTCGCGCACCGGCACGAGCACGCCGTTGTCGCCGTCACGCACGACTTCGCGACAGCCCGGCACGTCGGTGGTGACGATCGGCCGGCCCACCGATGCCGCCTCGATGAGCACGCGCGGCAGCCCTTCGCGGTAGGACGGCATGCAGACGATGTGGCTCAAGGCGAGTTCGATGGGCATCTCGGTGGAGAAGCCGCGCCATTCGATGGCGCCTTCCGCCTCCCAGGCGCGCACCTCGGCCTCAGGAACGTTGGTGGGATTATCGGGATCGGTACGGCCGAGCAAGCGGAAGGCGGCCTTCACTCCAACGTCCTTGAGGATGCGGGCGGCGCTCACGAACTCCCGCACGCCCTTATCGCCGATGATGCGCGCCGGAAACAAGACGAGCGGCGGGCCGGGGGGTTCGGGCGTGTAGGGGAACTCGCGCGTGTCGACGCCGCAGCCGCGGATCATCACCACGATCTCCGGGCGAACGACGCCGCGGCGCACGAACAGGTCGCGGTCGTCCGGATTCTGAAAGATGGCGCGTGCATTCGGGTGGCCAAGCGACAAGCGATAGAGGCCAAGCACGAGCTGGCGCTGCAGCCAGGCCAACGGCCCGCCGATGAGAAAGATGTAGCCGAGCCCCGTGATCGCGTGGACCACAGCCGGCACGCGCCGCAAGCGCGCCACGAGCCCGCCGTACAGCACCGGCTTCATCGTGACGGCATGGACGATGTCCGGCTGCAGGGTGCCGATCACGTGCCAATAGGCAGCGATCAGGCGCAGCTCACCGACAATGGCGCGGGCGCCACGCCGCAGCGGGATGTCGTGCAGGTGAATGCCGGCCGCGCGGATCGTCGCCGCGGCGCGCGCCTCGAACGGAACAGCGACGTGAACCTCGAACCCCACCGCGCGCGCCGCGGTCGCCACCGCCAATCGATGGGTGACGAAGAACGGCGCGTCGTTGAGAAGAAACAACAGGCGCTTCGGCCTCATCGCTTCACGCCGACGAAGTTGTAGTGCGTGAACAACGGCGCCGCGTTGCGCAGCCACGGCGCCGCTTCGAGGCCGCCGAGCACGTCGAACAGCGGGTGATTGGGAAACATGCGGAAGTAGCGCATCGAGAGGCACTCGATGCCCTGGCGCGCGAACGCATCGCGCAGACGGCCGGGAGTCGTGATGCGCTCGACGCCATAGGGAACGCTGCTGCCGTCGCTGCGCCGGATGGTGGAGACACGCGGCATGCCGCGGCGGAGCAAGAGCTGCAACTGCAAGGCCAAGTTCCACGCGTTGGCCTCGGAGATGACGATATGGCCGCCCGGCGCCAGCAGCGCCGCCACCTTGCGTACCACGTCGGCGCGCGGCTCAAGATGGTGGAAGGTCTGCTCCATCCAGATCAGGTCGAAGGTTGCGTGCTCGGGCAACTCGAGCACCGAACGCGCCGCGAAGTGGCAAAAGAGATCACGGCCGATGGCCTGCTCAAGCACGACGCGCCGTTCCTCGGCGGCGGCCAGGCGGTCCTCGCGCACGTCGATGGCTACGACGTGGGCGCCCTTGAGGGCTAGCCACAGAGACTCGGTGCCAAGGCCGCAACCGACCTCGAGAACCCGCGTGCCGGGCTGCGCGAGCGCGGCGGCCTCGGTGATCTGGTCGCGATAGAAGCGCCGCATGCGCTCCGGGAAGGCGCGGCGGAAACTCTGGTAGTACCGATCGAAGGTCACCGCCGCTTCGCCCTGCAGGAGCGACCGCTCTCGCAGCCAGATGTCGAGGAACGCGGCGATGTCGGCGGCGGAATCGAAGCGCGACGCAGCCACGGCGCCGCTCACCGGAAGTCGAACAGGCGTTGGCAGTAGGCGCGGCTCAAGAGGCCGCGCTCTTCCGAATACTCGTACCGGCGCCGTAGATGCTTGCGCAGCAGTTCGGACTGCGCGGCGCGGTTGTCGACGATGAGCAGGAAGCGCTCGGGCAGCTGTGCCTCCAGCAGCAGCACATCGACCGCGGCGCGCCGCTCTGGCGTCAACGACGGGCCATCGAGATAGATCAGGTCCGGCATCTCGCCCGGCAAGTTGGAATGCCGCCACACCTGGGTGCCCGCGAAGTCGGTGGGGGTGACCGGGGCGTGGCGCAGCTGCACCCAATCCGGGATGAAGCGGCGGGTGTGCTCGGTCCAGCGCGCGTCGGCCTCCAACGAGTAGAACGTGGCGCCGCCGTTGTCGGTGAGCGCCTGGGCGATGATGGCGGTCGAACAGCCCGAGCCGAATTCCCACACTACCTTGGGCCGGCGCTCGCGCAGGATGCGGTAGAGATTGACGAGCTCGCTGTACTTGGGCCGGTGGGCGTCCGCGTCGCTCGCCGACCACATGCGCCGCAGAGCGTCGCCGGCGACCGCCATCAGCTTGCGGCGCGCCAACGCCTCGGAGACGGCGTAGGTCGCGGCGGCGAACGGGCTGCGCGATTTGGCGCTCATTGCAAAGGACTCCCGCGTTTTGCCACGACTTCGCTCCACACCGCCGTGGCGACCCGCGCGCTGGCGCCGCCGTCGGCGTTGCCGGTCCACGTTTCCAACTCGCGCGCGGCGTCCACGCCCAAGATCGCGGGCACCGGCGCCGGGCGGCGCGCGGCGTCGCACAGCATCTCGTAGAGTTGGTCACGGGAGGTGGCAACTGTAACCGCACTTCCGAGGTCGAGCAGGAAGCTGGCCGCCCACGGCTCTGCGGCCTCGGCGAAGCGCGGCATGACCACCGCCCGGCCGGCCGCCAGGCTCTCGAACAGCGCGGTGGTGATGAACCCGCACACGACGTCGGCGCGGGCGATCGCCGCGAACGGATCGCCGCCATCCAAAACGGTCAGGTTGGCGTGGCGGCCGAAGTCGTAGCGCTCGCCGCCGATCAGCGCCAACGAGCGCTCCAGGCTTGACTTGGTCTTCACCACGACGTCGATGTCCGGGTTGTCGCGCGCGATACGGACGCCGACCTCGTTGACCTCGCGCTGTAGGCGCGTCCAGGCATAGGCCGCCGTCGCCGCGTCGGTCGTCTCGTGGAAGGAGCCCTTGCGCGGAATGATGGGCAGGCCTGTCTTGTCGTGGAAGGCGAACATCAGCACGCACGGGCGGGCGCCGGCCGGCTTGCCGGCGGCCGTTCGCCGCCAGGCTTGCATGCGGTCGAGCCGCGGCATGCCGCATACCGTGACACGGTCGGCGGCGATGCTGCCTGCGCGCACCTGCAGGTCCCGCTCCAAGCGATTGTAGACGAGGACGCGCGACCCAGCGAACGGCTGACGCCGCTCGCGATACAGCTTCTCGAAGAGTGCGATCCTCCCGGGCGTCTTGAGCGCCTCCTTGTGCAGCGCGATGAACGGCACGCCCGCCGCGTGCACGGCCGCAGCCAGCTCCTGCTCGGCGAAATAGCCGAAGTTGCCTGTCATGACGGCGTCGACCGGCTGCGCGGCTGCGAGCTCCTTCCACGCCGCCGACCAAAACGCGCGCAGGCGCTGCTTCGCCGCGTCGTACTCGGGGCCCACGGAACCATAGGTGTTGTCGTCGATGCTAGCCGGCAGGAATGCGGCGCACACCGCCTTCGGATAGTCGCGCGCCAGGCCGAGGACGCGGAAGCGGGGATCGGGCCCGAGCGCCGCCATCGCGTCCTCGGTGAAGCCCTCCTTCGGCAGGATCAACACCGTCGCCGCGCCCGGCCCGCCCTCATCGAGCGGGACCACCGCCCAGCGCAACAGACGCGCCACCGCGCGCGCGTTGCCGCGCTTGGCGAGCAGGGTGATGAGCGGCGTAAGGGCTCGGCGGCGCGCGGCACGCAACACCCGCGCCATGGGGTGCACTGGCACGAGCGCTGTCACGCGGCCCCAGCGAAGCTCGCGACCTCGTTGGGGTTGATGCGCTTGATCAGCGCGGGATCTTCCCCGGCGAGGTTCCATCCGACGAAGAGCGTCACCGCGAGGCTGAACCCGTGCCGGGCGCACAGCGCCCGCGCGTCCCGGGGGATCGCCCAGTTGCGGCCGTACGGATACGAAAGCCAGCGCGGCCGCGTTCCGAGCAAGGCGGTAAGGCAATCGACGTTGCGCTTCACGTCCGCATCGAGGCCCGGCCCAAGGCCGGACATCGGCGCGTGGCTGTGCCCGTGCGCCCCAACCGCGTGGCCGTTGGCGACGAGCGCCCGCAGCTCCTCGCGGTCGAGATATAGGTCGGAGCAAAAGACTCGCTCGTCGATCCCGCGCGTGCGCAGCATTGTCGCCGTGGCGCGGTCGACGACGTCGTGCGGCAGAACGAAGTTGAGCCGGTACTTGAGGATCGCGTCTGCCGGGGAGTCGTAGATGTACTGCTCTAGCGCCCGCTCGCGCGACGCAGTATCCATGCGGTCGGCAGCCCATTCCGGCGGCAGCTGCGACTCAAGTTCCGCGGTGAATTGGCGCGGCTCAGAGTGGGCGCGCAGCCAGTGCACCTTGTGCACCATCAACGGCCGCCGCTCGGTGAGCGGCCGCGAAGTGACAAAGAAGAGCGCCTTGATGTCGCGGCCGTCGAGGACGTCGCGCGCGGCAACGCCCTGCTCGCGCAATCCGTCATCGAAGGTGAACAGAACGCTGTCGCGCGGCAGAGCGCCGTTGCCGAGCAGGAAGCGTTCGGCCTCGTCGGGCGTAGCGACGTGGAAGCGGCCAGCAAGATCGCCGACCTGGGCACCGAACGCATCCAGCGCCATCGGATGGATGCCGGGAAACGGCGCCGCCGACGGATCGCGCAGGTAGTGGTAGTTGACCAGAAGCAGACGCGCCGCGCTCATGATGGCGGGCCCGCGCGCCGCACGGTTGCGTCGGTGTCCGCGACGATGCGGTCGTAGCGCGCACCGAGGCCCTGCGCGGCGACGTAGGCGCGCACAAGGTCGAGTTGCTGCGCGCCCACCTTGCGCCAAAGGCCGACGCGGTCGTCCGAGAGGGGCGTGCGCAGGCGCGCCAGCGTCGTGCTGGCCTTGCCGGTCTGCTCGAGCACGACCCTGAACTCGTCATCGCGGCCGGCAAACCTCCCGGCGGCCGGATCCCAGTCCTCGCCGACGAAGGCGACCACGCTGCGCATCGTCGTCTCCGGCGCGAGCACGAGGGACTCGTACCGCACCTCGATGTAGTCGGCCGGCGCGAGCGCGCCGGACCGGATGCCGTCCTCGCAACCGGCGAACATCGTGCACCAGCGCGAACCGAAGTCCTCGGCCGAGGTCCACTTGCCCGCCTCAAGCAGCGACGCATAGATGTCGCGCGGGTCGCGCACGATGTGCACCACGGGCGCCTTGGGCCAGCGCGCCCGAATGCGCCGCGCGTGGACGATGTTGCCGGGAGTCTTCTCGGACCAACGCGGCTTGCCGGCGGCGCGTGCGACGCGGGTCATGAAAGCATCGAGGAACGCCTCGGCGTCGGCGCTGGCGCGCGCTATGGCCTCGACCTCGGCAACCGGCAACTCGAAGTAGGCGGCAAGGCGTGCCAGGTACGGGCCGATCGGCTCACCGCCCCTGCCCTTTCCGCCGCGCGGATCGACCTCGAACCAGTAGGTCTCAAGGCCGCTGGCGATGGTGCGGTGCTGGCCCAGCATGGCGCGCAAGAGGCTGGTACCCGACTTGAACATGCCGCCGAGGAAGATGGGCACGTTGCTCATGCGCGGCCTTCGCGGCGCAGGAGGAACTCGGCGAGCTCGAGCTCGAAGGCATCGTCGATGTTGACCACGTGCCGCTCAACGACAACAGCGACGCAATCGTTCTCGAGGATGGTGCCCTCCTCCACCAACGTCTTGCGCCGCACCGCGTAGCACAGGCCGTTGCGATGGAAGTAACGAGGGATCGCCTGGCGCAGGGCGAAGCGTTGGCCGCCCTGCAGGTAGAAGCCGATGCGCTCCTGCGCATCGACCGTCAGGGTCTTGTGCGGCGTGAAGTGGGCCGGCGTGGGGCTGACGGTCGCTGCGGCGGCGTGGTTTCCGGCGGTGAGCGCCGCCACGGTGCGCTCGATGTCGTCGGCCGTGCGCAGCGGGCTGGTCGGCTCGAGCAGGATGGACACGTCGAAGCTGCGGCCATAGTGCCGCTCGGATGCGAGCCAGGCGTGGCGCCACATGTCGATGGAGGTCGCGGTGTCGGTGGCGAGCTCCGGCGGGCGCACGAACGGCGCATCGACGCCGTGACTGATTGCCTCGGCGATGATGGCGTCGTCGTCCGACGAGATGACCGCCTCGTCGATCCAGTCGATGGATGCGGCAAGCGCGGCGGCCCGGCCGACCAGCGACACCCCGCCTACCGCGCGCAGGTTCTTGCCGGGGATCGCCTTCGACCCGCCGCGCGCCGGCACTACCGCGAGCACGCTGAGGCCGCCGTAGCCCATGCTAGGCGAGCCGCACGACGGCGCCGGTGGTGTGGCTGGCGCGCGCCGCTTCGATCACGCGCAGCACGCGCTCTCCGTCGGCGATGGTGCAGGACGGCTGAACCTCGCCGCGGGCGACGCGGAGGAACTCGCGCGCCGTCGCGACGAACATGTCGTTGCGCTCGCAGGTGTGGTTGGTCTCTTGCCAGGTCCCGTCAGCGTCGTGGGCCACCGCCACCCGATTCGGGTTGGCGGTCCACAGGATCGTGCCCTTCTCGCCCGAGAAGCGGATGGTGCGCTCGTGCGGCCGCGCAAAGAGGTCGAGGTGCAGGCTGACACGCAGGCCGCGCGGGTAGCCGAGCAGCATATCGACATTGTCGTCGCTCGAAATGTCGAGGTCGCTGATACGCTCGATGCGTGCGCTCACCGTCTCCGGCATGCCGAAAAACCACACGGCGAGATCGATCCAGTGGCTCTCGTCGAGCAGCGCTCCACCGCCCTGCTCGGCATGCGCCATGAAGAAGTCCTGGTAGCGCTCCCACGGGTGCCAGTCGGCGAGGTGAGCCGCCATGACGAAGCGCACGTGCCGCACGGTGCCGATGGTGTTCGCGGTCAGCAGCGATCGCACCTGCGCGAGCGGCGGCCACCAGCGCCACGTGTAGCCGAGCAGAAGCGGCGCCTTGCAGCGTTTGACGGCCGCCGCGAGTTGCTGGGTAGCGGCGAGGTCCGGCGCGACGGGCTTCTCAAGGAGGACCGGAACACCGGCTTCGAGCGCCTGGATACACTGGGGCACGTGGTACGCGGTCGGCGAGCCGATGACGACGCCCTGCAGATCGCGCGCCGCGACGTGCAGCCCCTGCTCGATGGTCTCGAAGCATCCTTCGACGCGCATCTCCTTGGAGATCTGGCGCAGGCGGTCGCCGCGCGGATCGACGGCGGAGATGCGGCAGCCCTCGGCGGCAAGGTTCTTGGCGTGACGGCGGCCGACGGAGCCGGCCCCGACGATGAGTACGTGCGGCGCGGCCATGGGCTAGCGCAGCCCCTCGACCATGCGCTGGTAGCCCTCGGGCTCGAACGGCACCTCGATGTAGGCGGGACCGTCGTGCCACTGCCACGCGGTGAGCGCGTCGCTGAACTGCTGCACGCCTTCGGTGCGCGCCACCGGCAGGCCCATCGCCGACATGACCTTGAGCCAGGACGCGTCTTCCATCCACAGCGGCGCCTGGGTGAGACCTTCCTTGATGGCGCGAGTGCGCACCGAACCGAAGCCGCCGTCGGAGACCAGGACGAACAGGATGGGTAGCCGGTTGCGCACCGCGATGCGAATCTCGGCGACATGGGTGCCGATGCCGCCGTCGCCGAGGAACGCCACCGTCGGCACGGTCGCATCGTGGAACGCGGCTCCGAGCGCCATGGGGATGCCGGTGCCCATGTAGCGGCCCATGCCCGACATCAGGCACCAGTCGGCGCGCCGCGCGCGCCAGGCGTGCTCGCCGATGGTGCAGAAGTAGCCGGTATCGAACACCGCCCGCACTTGGCTGCGGAAGTGCCGGTCGACGGCGTCATAGATGTGGGCGGGCTGATAGGGCCCAGACTGCATCTGCAGGCGCAGCTTGCTGACAGCGAGCTGGATGCGCGGGATCTCCCACTCCTTGATGCCAAGCGCCGCGAAGACTTGGTCCGAGTCCGACGTCGTCGCCCAAAAACCGAACGCGCCTGCCGAGGGGACAACGTCGACGTTGATGGCGGGGCACGCGAACGGCTTGGTCGCTAGCACCTCGCCGGGCCGCAATCCGAGGCCGACGATCAGGTCGCAATCGGGCAACAGCGCCGCCTCCGGCGCGCGCTCCAATCCGACACCGGTATAGACGCCGGCCGCATGCGGCAGCGTCTCGTCGATGACGCCCTTTGCGGACGCCGTGGAGAAGACGGGCACCTTCAGCGCCGCAAGACGAGTGCCCCAGCCGCGCCGGATCGCCAATGTGCCGGCGATGACCGCCGGACGCTTGGCCGCCGCGATGGCGGCAAGGGCCTTCGGATCGGCAGGAACGGCCGGTGGCGGCGGCGGCAGCACCGGGTCGCCAGGGACGAACTCGGCGACGACGGGGCCAGGCACCTCCGCGGTCGCGAGGGCGGCGAGCTTGGCGAAGTCCGGAGCCGACCCTACCGGCACGCGCGCCTTGGCAACGACACGCGCGAGCGCGTCGTGATCCATGCCCTTGTGGCGGATGCGCCAGTCGACGTTGGCCGGAAATCCCTCGACCATCGCCACGACCGGGAATGCCTCGAACCAGCTGGCAGCGAGACCCTGGGCCAGGTTGGCGAAACCCGGCCCCTTGATCGACAGCGCCAGCCCAGCCCTGCCGGACAGGCGCCCGATGGTACCCGCCATCAGCGCCGCGGTGCCCTCGAAGTAGGTGGTCGTGAAGCGCACACCACGCTTCTCGAGCGCGGTGATGAGTTCCAGCGTCGGGCCGGAACCCGGCACGCCGAACGCGTGATGGACGCCGGCGCGGGCGATGCCGTCGGCGAGGACCTCGTTGGCGCTCACAGGGCGAGATGCTCCAGGATCTTGTCCGCAGCGCGGCCGCACACGATGCGCACGGCGTCCGGGCTGAAGCCGCCGATGTGCGGCGTGATCAACAGATTCGTGTGCTTGCGCGCGTACTGCACGAGCGGATGCGCGTCGATCGCCGGCTCGCCGTCGAGCACGTCTAGTCCGGCCCCGCCGAGTCGGCCGCCTTGCAGCGCCGCGAGCAATGCCCCCTCGTCAACGATGGCGCCGCGCGAGGTGTTGACGAGCACGGCGCCCGGCTTCACCTGCTGGAGCAGCGCCGCCGACACCAGGCCGCGCGTGTCGTCGTTGAGGTGCACGTGTACCGAAATGAAGTCCGACGTCTCGAACAGCACCGGCAGCGAAACCATGTGCACGTCCGGCGGCGGTGTCGCGACATGCGGGTCGTTGCCCACCACGTCCATGCCGAACGCGCGCCCGTAGCGCGCCATCCAGCCGCCAATGCGGCCCATGCCGATGAGGCCGAGCCTGCGGCCGTGCAGCATGGTGCCGGGGAACTCCTCGCGCACCCACTTGCCGGCCTTGACGTGATCGAGGGCGGCCGGGAGGCGGCGGGCACACGCCATCAACAGCGTCCACGACAGCTCGGCGGCAGGGGTAATGTTGCGCAAGAGCGGACCATCCTCGCGCAACGTGCGGATGACCACGCCACGCGCCTCGGCCGCGCTGCGGGCGATATGGTCGGAACCGGTCGTGGCGCAGCTGATGATGCGAAGCTCGGGAGCGTGCTCCAGCATGGCCGCGGTCACCGGCACGCGCATGGAGGCGTCGAGCAGTCCGGACGCGCCGGCGAGCGCCTTGGCAAGGGACTCCGGGTCGGCGGTGACGTGGGTGGTGGTGGCGCGGCCGGCAGCAGCGGCGGTCAGCGCCTCGAAGCCTTCCGGCGCACCCAGGTAGGCGATGATGGGGCGCATGTTCAGACGTACGCCAGGCGCTTTTGGATCTGGAACGTCGCCGTCGCCAGGATGTCGGCGATCTTGCGTCCGGCGTCGCCGGTGCCGAACATGATCGACGACGGGTAGCGCCCGTGCGCGATCTGCTTGCGGATAGCGGCCTCGATCGCGGCCCCGTCGTAGCCGGCGTATGCGACGTTCTGACCGTGCTCGCGGCCCTGTTGGCGGGTACCGACGTTGACGACAGGAATGCCCATGAATGCGCCCTCACGCAGGCCGGAGGAAGAGTTGCCGACGATGCACGCGGCGTGATTGATCAGGCGCACATAGTCCTCCGGCGGGAAGTTGCGGTAGAGATGCAGCCACGACGGCTGCTCCCGCTCGCGGTACATGCGCAGTCCCTTCGACACGTCGTCGGAGCCTGCGTCCACGTTCGGCCACAGCCACGCCGTCTGCATGCCGAGTTTCTCGACGGCGCGCAACGTCTCGTTGATCTGGGCAAAGCCCTGGCCGTACTCGGTCGTCACCGGGTGCTGTAGGACGACCAGGTATGGCTTGCCCGGATCGAGCGCCGCGCCAACTCCGTGGTAGCGCGTGAAGATGTCGGCCGGCAGCGTCAGGTCGAGCCCCGCGATCAGGTCGATGCTCGGGCAGCCGGTGAAGTGCACGGTCTTCGGATCTTCGCCCATGCGCACCAAGTAGTCGGCGGCCTGGCGGGTGGCCGGGAAGTGGATGTGAGCGAGCTTGGTGACGGCATGGCGCACGCTCTCGTCGATGCTGCCGGTCACCTCGCCACCCTGCGTGTGGGCGAGCGGAATGTTCATGTAGCTCGCCGCGACAGCGGTGGCCAACGTCTCGAAACGGTCCGCGACGGTGAGCACGACATCGGGCTTCAGATTCTCGAACTGCGTGGCGAGCTCGATGATGGCCATGCCGGTCGATTTGGCCATGGTCGTCGGCGTCTCGCCCTCGACAATGGAATGCACGGTCGCCTGGGCTTCGAAGCCGTCCGAGGCGATGTGGTCGCGCACGTTGCCGAAGCGGTAGAGCAACGCCGAGGCGCCGATGATGAGCTGCAGCTGCAGATCGGGATGCTCGGTGACGGCACGCATCACCGATTTGACGCGGCCGTAGTTGGCGCGGCTGTTGACGATGATGCAGATCTTGCGTCGGCGACGCGTCATTCGAGATCCTCGCGGCGTAAGAGGCGTTCCGGGCCGACGTCACGCTTGAGCCTGCGGCCCAGCACGCTGTCGAGTTCTTGGGCAGGAATACCCGTGCCCGGCTTCTTGGTGGTCAGCATCTCGGCGGCGAGCACCGCGCCCTTGGCGATAGCCGCCTTGGGCGCGAGGCTCTTGTTGAAGAGCGCGCGCATCGGCGCGAGCGCTCCGGCGGCCGCATCGTTGTCGACCGGATGGGAGTCCATCTCGGCGTAGGCGTCGCGCGCTTCGGCCAAAAGACGCATCTCGGCCGGGGTCAGCGAGACGACCACGTCCGGCCCGAACATGGTGCGATCGAGGGCGAAGTGCACTTCGATCAGGTCGGCGCCGCGCGCCATGGCGGCGAGCGACGGGAAGGGCTTGCCCGAGTGGTCGGACAGACCGACCGGACAGGCGAAGCGCCGGCGCAGCTCGTCGAGCACGTTGAGGCCGACTTCGCCGAGCGGCGTCGGGTACTTGGTCGTGCACTGGAACACAGCGAGGGGCGCCCGCGCGGCGCGCACGAGGTCGGCGGCAGCGCCGAGCTCGGCGTAGGTGCTCATGCCACTAGAGATCAGGACCGGCTTGCCGGTTGCCGCCATGGTGCGGATGAGGTCGTGCGAGCGGACTTCGCCCGATCCGACCTTCCACGCCGCCATGCCGATGCGCTGCAAGAGATCGACGGCCGCAAGAGAGAAGGGCGACGACAGGAAGACGATGCCGCGATCCTGCGCGTGCGCGGCGAGGCCCGCCCATTGCTCGGACGTGAACTCCATCCGCTTCCAGTAGTCGAAGCGGGTGGCGTCCTGTTTGCTGAACTTGACGCGGAACTGCTCGTCGAGGGTCGACTCGGCGGCGGCGATGTGAGTCTGGAACTTGATGGCGTCAGCACCCGCCGCCTGCGCTGCGTCGATGAACGCATGCGCGAGTCCGAGCGAGCCGTCGTGAGACTGCGCCACCTCGGCGATCAGGAACGCCTTGCCGGAGCCCACGGCGCGCCCCGCGATGGCGAAGGCGGACGGGCTCATGTGCCGACTCCGGCTAGGCCGACCTGGCGAACGCCCTCGGCGCTGACCCGGTAGACGACGTGGGCGTCGGCGACCGCCGAGGGACGATGCGCGATGACGAGCACGGTCGCCTCGGTCGCCAGCGCGCGGATCGAGTCCCGCACGAGCGCCTCGGACTCCGGATCGAGGGCGCTGGTCGCCTCGTCGAACACGTAGATGGAAGGCCGCCGCAGGATGACGCGAGCCAGCGCCAGACGCTGACGCTCGCCGCCCGATAGCGTTGCACCACGGTCGCCGACCACGGTGTCGTAGCCCTGCGGCAGGCGCTCGATGAATCCGTCGGCGCGGGCGGCGCGGGCGGCTGCCTGGATAGCGGTGTCGTCGGCCTCGGGAACCCCGAAGCGAATGGTGTCGCGCACGCTGGCGTTGAAGATCATCGGGTCCTGGCTGACGTAGCCGATGCCGGCGCGCAACGAGGCAAGGCTGAACTCCTCGATGGCGTGCGAGCCGAGACGGATGCTGCCCGCCTGCGGGGAGAGCAGGCCGAGCAGGAGGTCGGCGATGGTGGACTTGCCGCTGCCGCTTGGGCCGATCAGCGCGGTGATGCGGCCGCGCGGAATGGTCAGGTTGAGGCCGCGCAACACGTCGCGGCCGGGCTCGTATGCGAACGTGACGCCGCGGAAGACGATGTCGCCGTCGAGGCCGGTGAACCGCACGCCGGTCGTGCGCTCGCGCACCGGCGCATCCTGCAAGGTCGCATCGACGAGCTGCATCGCCGGCAGGTACGAGATCAGCTTCATGCGCTGGGTGAGCAGCATCATGAAGTTGTTCATCAGGCGCTGGCTGACGAACAAGAAGAAACCGAGCGAAGCGGCGAACGTCGCAGGCTCGAGGCCGAAGGCGTTCTTGAGCGCGATGAGCGCGATGACCAACACGAAGATCACCATGAACTCGCTCGTCTGCACCGGCAGCTCGCGTGAGGCCCGGAAGAGCGCCTCTTCGCGGGTGTGGCGGCGCAGGCGCAGGCCAAGCTGGTCGCGGACGCGCGCCATGGCACCGAACAGGCGCACCTCGAGGCCGCCGGCGATTGCTTCGGCGCCGAGCGCGTTCACCTCCCGGTGCAGCTCCTGATGGAGATGGCCGAAACGCATGGCGTAGCGGAAGCTCCAGCGACGCGAGAAGTAGAACAGCGCACCTGCGCCGAACGCCACGCCGAGCGTGGCGGCCCAGCTGGTCAGCAGCAGCACTCCTGTCAGAACCATCGCCATGATGGCGCGGTTTACGGTCTCGAGCAGGAGCGCCATGCCGCGCGCGGCGCGGTAGGGCTCGCTGGTCAGGTTGTGGATGAGCGCGCCCTGCTTCTCGCGCTGCATGGCGTCGAAGCGGGTCGTCATGTAGTGCTCGAAGATGCGCGTCGACCAGCCGTCGCGCAGGCTGAGCGCGAAGTAGTCGCTGAGCGCGTTCGTGGCGGTGAGCAACAGACCCTTGACCAGGAAGGCTGCCGCCAGGATGAGCAGCATCGCCTCCATCTCGAAGCCGGCTGGCATCAACCCGCGGAAGGCCTCGAGCCACTCGGCGAAGCGGCCGGCGCCGACCGGAATGCCGGCGAGCGTCGAGATGAGCGGCAGCACCATCGAGACGCCGACCGTCTCGGCAAACGCCGCCAGGAACATGAGGGCGAGCAGGAACCCGGCAAAGCCGATGCGGTCGCCGAGCAGCCGGCGCAGGACGCGCGACCGCCGCACGAGGGCACTCATCGGCGCGGCCTAGCGGTCGGCAGCGCGCAACGTCCGCGCGTTGACGACGGCGCGCACGTCGCGGCCGAGCAGGGTGAGCAAAATGATGACGCGCTCGGCGTCGACGCGCGCCTGGAACAGCCCGACCTGCTCGCACATGGCACCGTCCTCGATGCGGACGCGCTGGCCGGGCTGGAAGCGCGACGAGGCACCCTTGCCGTTGTCGAGGTCGACGAGGCCATCGGCGCCTTCGCGGGCGCGGAGTTCGGCGATGACGGCGTCCGGCACCACCGAGGGCTGCTCGCCGAAGCGCACCAGGCTGACGATGCCCGGGGCGAAGGCGACGCCGCGCGAGCTGCGCCCCTCGTCGGCCTGCACGAACAGGTAGCGCGGGAACAGCGGCGCCTCGACCCAGGTCGTGCGGCGGGCGTGGCGGCGGCGCTTGCGATAACGCGGCAGGTAGACCTCGAAGCCGCGCTCCCACAGGTTGGAGCGGGCCCACACCTCGGCGTCGGTCTTGGTATAGGCGCAGTACCACTGCATCGCGGCTACGCTTGCACCACACCGGCGCGGGCCGGCGAGCCGGCGCGCACCTTGAGCAACGCCGGGACCAGCACGCGCTCGGCGGCGATCTCGCGGATCAGGGCGTCGTAGGCGGCCTGCGGGCGCTGCAGCTCGGCGAACAGGACTCCATCGACGGGCGCGAGCTCCGCCAGGGTGGCGTGCACGGGCAGCTGCAAGAAGCGCTGGCCCGCCGCCTTGGGCGACACCGCACCGACGACGGCAAGCGGCTGGCCCATGGCGCACAACAGCGCGATCTCGGCGACGTCGCCGACGCCGAACAGCGCGACGCGTTGCCAGCGGCGCGCCACGGCGGCGGCCAGCAGCTCATCGCATTGCTGGCGGGCACGGCGGTAAAGGCCGAACGAGGAGGTGAGGAAGCGCGCGGTGAGGCGGCCCTTCTCGGCGAAGCCCTTGGGCGTGAGGTAGTAGGCGTAGCGGTTGGCGGGGGCCTGCGAGACTTTGACGAGGCCGCGGCGCACGCAGCGCCGGATGTAGGCGTTGGTGAGGCCAAGGGCGATGCCGAGCTCGGACGCCAGCGAGCGCTGCGAGATGGACGCGTTGTCGTGCACTGCGTCGAGGACGCCGAGGGTGATGGCGTCACCGTCGGCCGACGGGGCCGGCGCGGCCTCCTGATCGCGGCTGCGGCGCCGCCGTGTCGCTTCGACGGCCAACTTGGTCCGCTCCCCCCAGCCCCCCGGGTGTTCGCGGCGTGAACACTAGGCCGTTCACCAAATGAACGTCAAGGCGGGACGGCCGGCGGCGGCGGCGGCCCTTCCACGCCCCCTGCGGCTTTAAATTGCGTCGGCGAGGGCGCCGCCCATATATGTGCGCGTGCCAATGCGATTCCACCGCCGCAACCGCCCACCCCGGACCGTCGATAGTCCGGCCGAGGCGCTCCGATCCCTCCTCGAGCGGCCCGCGGATGAGCCGATCACCGTCCACGACATCGTCCACGGCCTGGGCGGCCGTTCGTTCGGCGTGCTGCTATTCGTCTGGGCGGGCTTGAGCCTGATCCCGGCCTTCGTGCCGGGCATGTCGACCATCCTCGGCCTGCCGCTGCTGTTCCTGTCGTGGCAGCTGGCATGGGGGTTCCCGGAGCCGTGGATCCCCAAGCGCCTGGCCGAGCGGCAGATTGCGCGGGGCCAGGTCGAGCGCCTGGCGGAGTGGGCACAGCGCTCGCGGTCCGTCGAGCGCATGCTGAAGCCGCGCCTCTTGGTGCTGGTCACCGGGGTCGGCCAGCGCTTCATGGGCGTGGTCACGCTGCTCATGTCGATGCTGTTCGTGCTGCCGATCCCGGCCGGCAACTGGCTGCCCGGCATCGCCATCGCCGTCATCGCCCTGGCAGTGGCACGCCGGGACGGCGTCGCGGCCATCGTCGGGCTGGTCCTGGCGGTGGCGGCGGGCGGGCTGGTGTACGCGCTCGGCTTCGCCGGAGTGGCGGCATTCAAGAACATCTTCGGCTAGGTCGCCGCGGCCGGCGCAGGTGCCTCGGCGGTCTCGAGGGCGCGCATCTCGGTGCGCGACCGGCGGGCCAGCACCAGCGCACCGGCGAGCAATAGGAGTGAGCCGAGCAGCAGCGGCGGTTTGAGGCCGACGTAGTCGGAGGCCGAGCCCATGGCGAGGGCGCCGGCGGCAGGCACGCCGCGCAGCAGCATGCCCCAGATGCTGAGGACGCGGCCGCGCACGTGCGACGGCACGCCGGTCTGCACGAGAGTCTGCGTGCTGACGCTGATCGCCACGGCAGCGAAGCCGCCAAACACCATGGCGAATGCGCCGACCCACAAGAGGTCGGTGGCGACGAAGACGAGCCCCGCGACCGCCAGCATCCCCGAACAGGCGACGGCGATCGCCGCCGAGCCGAGGGCAGTGGCGCGCTGGGCCAGCCACAGGCCGCCGGCGAGCGCGCCCAACCCCACGGCTGACGTAAGCGTGGCGAGGCCGGCGGCGTCGCTTAAGAAGACGTGGTCGGCGAAGCCCGGCAGCAGCTCGAACACCGGCCGCACCAGGAACGACGTCGCCGCCATGAGCAGCAGGACAGCGGCGATGCCCGGGTGGTTGACGGCGTAGGCGATGCCCTGCCCCACCTGCTGGAACACGCCCTCGCCATTAGTGGCGCGCGGACGCTGGCGCGGCAGGCGCAGCAGCAGAAGCGCGACGATGAAGGCGACGAACGTGACGGCGTTGAACAGGAACGCCCAGCTGACGTCGTAGGCAGAGATCATGTAGCCGGCCACCGCGGGACCGACGAAGCGCGCCAGGTTGAAGTTGACGGCGTGGATGGCGACGGCGCCGCCGACATCCGCCGGGCGCACCAGGGAGGGCACCAGCGACAGGCGCGCCGGCTGGCCGAGGGCGACGACGACGCCGATGAACAGCGTGAGCGCGAACAGCCACCCGATGGTGATGACGCCCATCCAGGTCATGCCCCACAGCACCACGGCCTGGCCGAGCTGCAGGAACTGGTTGACCAGGAGGATGCGGCGGCGGTCGAAGCGATCGGCGAGCACGCCGCCGAACAGGCCGACGACCAGCACCGGAAAGAGGTCGGCGAAGGCGACGGCGCCGAGCCAGAAGCCGGAGTGGGTGAGCTCCCACGCCAGCCAGCCGACGCCCAGGCGCTGGACCCACAGGCCGACCAGCGACACCCAAGCACCGGCCGAATAGATGGCGTAGTTACGGTTGGAGAAGACGCGGGCGATGCCGGAGAGGTCGGTGAGCGGTGGTGCGGCCATCGGGCGGGTCTATAGTTGCGGATATAGCGTCTGGGGACTGCGTGGAACAGGGCGAAGCGGTGAGAGACGTGCGCGGCGAGCGATGGCCTCTGGCACGGGTGCTGCTGACGGCGGCGCTCGGGCTGCTGGTGCTGTCGGCGTGCTACATCCCGACGCGCTTCAACGCGCAGATCACGGTCAACGCGGCCGGCGACTGGACCATGGTCTACACCGGCATCCTGACGTACGGGCCGCTGGCCCCCGGACTGATGCCGGACCGGCCCACGGCGGCGGCGCTGGCGGAGCGGGTGCGCAACGTGACCGCCGACCTGCAGCGCGACCCCGGCTTCCGCGAGCTCGAGTACCTCGGCAACGGCGCGTTCCAAGTGGACTACGAGAAGTCGGGCAACATCTATCGCCAGACCGGCATCACCTTTGTGCGCACCGACAGCCGCGTGCTGCAGATCCAGTACGTGAAGACCAAAGAGGAGATCACGGTGCGCGGCAACACCGTGCCGACCGCCCAGCGCCAGTGGGTACTCGACGCCGGCCTCAACATGCAGGGCGACCTGCGCGTCGTTACCGAGCTGCCGGTGGTGGACCACAACGCCACCGCCACCCAGCCGGGGCCGAACGGCACGACGATCTACCTGTGGCAGATCCGCGGCGTGGACGCGCCCGCGCCGCGGCTGGTGGCGAGCACCGCGGGGTAGCCCCTCGCCCGCTGCTAAAATCCTCTCTGAACTACGGTGGGTACGGGCGATTGCGGGCGAATATGGCGGCGGGTCGACTCGCCGCGCAGGGCTCCCGCGCAAAATGCGCGGGATTGCGCGGAGCGCGGACGCGGCCGGGCGCATCGTTGGCTTGGCTCGCCCGAGACACCGTAACTACGGGCGATTCACCGGGCCTGGGCGACCGGCACCCAGCTGCGGCGCGCGTCGCCGGAAAAGGTCGGGACAGACGGGGCAATTGCGAACGGCATCGGTTGCACCTGGGTTGGGTTGCGGCCCTACTATACATACCGTATCGGACAAGTCAACACATTTCGTATTCACGAGGGCGTGCGGGCAGCATTCGATCCGCGTCAACGACCGCTGGCGCATATCCTTTGTTTGGGACCAAGGAGGGTCCGGCCGATGTCGAAGTCACGGACTATCACTAGGGGGGCCAACAAGGGGGCCGCGACGCCCGATCGAGTCACCGCTCACCCGGGCGAGGTGCTGAGCGAGGATTTCCTGACGCCCCTGGGAATGTCGGTGCAGGCGCTGGCGATGGCGCTTCGCGTGCCGGCGACCCGGATCGGCGCCATCGTCAAGGGCGAGCGCGGCGTGAGCGCGGACACCGCCCTGCGCCTGGCGCGGTTCTTCGGCACCAGCGCCGAGTTCTGGATCACGATGCAGGCGACGCACGACCTGACGAAGACGCGCAGGGAGGCCGGCGCGGCGATCGACCGCGACGTCCACCCGCGAGCCGCCTAGGCGCGCCAAGAGCCCAGGAGGAAACGAGATGCGGCATGGGGCGCGGAGTCATTCGGAACCAAAGACAACCCCTGGATTGCTTCGCCGTCGCGCCGAATGCGCGCGGCCCGCGCGACGGCTCGCAATGACGGCGGGGGCGGTGGCGCTTCTCGTTGGGGTGGGCGCCACCGCGCTCGCTCAGGTGCCACCAACCCCGATGGGCCCTCCCCCGCTCGGCACTCCCGGCGGGGCGCAGCCGCCGACACCGATGGGGCCGCCGCCGCTCGGCAATGCACCGCATTTCCAGGGGGCGCCGGGAGGGCCTGGTCCGCAGGGACCGGGCGGGGTTGGCGGGCGGCCGATGGATCCGCCGATCGCGGGGATGGCGGTGAACCCGGTCAGCTCGCGCGTGGTGCCGATCGCGCGGGCGAGCGAGGCGTGGGAGAGCGTGAAGGCGGGCGGGCAGTTCGTCGCGGTCGGGCGGGACGACATCGCCGACGCGGAGGTCGTCGCGCTGCCCGGTGGCGGCTATCGCATCTACGCCGGCGCGATGGCGGATCACTCCATCGTCAGCTTCGCGTCGCGCGACGGCGTGACGTGGGCGCAAGAGCGCGGCGTGCGCGTGCGCAACGCGGCGTTCCCGGACGTGGTGGTGCTGCCGAATGGTGAGATGCGCATGTACTTCCAGCGCGAGCAGGTCATCCAGAGCGCGCTGTCGCGCGACGGCGGGCTGACGTTTGCGGACGAGCGCGGGGTGCGCGTGCCGAAGGGGCTGTTTGGTGCCGACGATCGCGACAATGTCGGCGCGTCCACCACCGTGCTGATGCGCGATGGCACCTGGCGCATGTACTACCGCGGCACGCGCGCGGACGCCGCGTTCTTCAACGGCGGCAAGATGGTGATTCTATCGGCCGTGTCGCGCGACGGGCTGACGTGGACGCGCGAGGCGGGCGTGCGGGTCGATCCAGGTGACCTCGCCGACGCGGGCGTGCCGGCGACGCAGCGCACGATCGACGGGCCCAACGCGCACGTGCTGCCGGATGGGCGCATCAAGCTCTACTTCTGGGTGGTCGGCGGCTGCCAGGGCATCTGCATGGCGACCTCCGCGGACGGGCTGACGTTCGGGGGCGTCGAGCAGGTGATGGCGATCGAGGACACGCCGGCGGGGCAGCAGCCGGGCGATCCGGCCGTGCTCGAGATGCCGAACGGCGAGGCGTACCTGTATTACGGCGGGCGCGGGCCCGGCGGGACGGGCGCGCAGGGGATTTGGGTGGCGAAGAAGGTCCGCTAGGACCGCGAGCCGAGCGACCCCCCACCCCATCCCTCCCCCGCAACGGGGGAGGGGGTTTCCTTAGGGCGGGCGAGCCAGGACAGCACGCCGCGGCCGGCCGCGGTGCCGGTGGCGAGGCAGGCTTGCAGGAGGTAGCCGCCGGTGGGCGCCTCCCAGTCGAGCATCTCGCCGGCGGCGAAGACGCCGGGGCGCTGCGTGAACATCAAGTTGGCGTCGAGCTCGCCGAGGCGGAGGCCGCCGGCGGTGGAGATGGCGCGAGCGAGCGCGAACGGCGCGTCGAGGCGCAGCGGCAACGCCTTGATCAGTTCCGGAAGCGGCGTTTGGTTGCCTGCGTGCAGCGCTTCCTGCACCAGGCCGATGGCGGCGGGGGCGAGGGCCGCCTGCTTGCGCAGGAAGTTCGACAGCGAGGCGCGGCCGCGCGGCTGGTCGAGGCGGCGGGCGAGCGCGTCGGCGGAGAGGTCGGGACGCAGGTCGACGTGCAGGGTGGCCGAGCCATCGCGGGCGATTGCATCGCGCAGGGGCGCGGACAGCGCGTAGACGGCGCCGCCTTCGATGCCGGCGGCGGTGATGACCGCTTCGCCGGGCACGGTCTGGCCGGCGAAGGAGAGCGAAATGCGCTTGAGCGGTGCGCCGGCGTGGCGGGTGCGGAAGGGCTCGGACCATGCGACCGTGAAGCCGCAGTTGGCCGGACGCAGAGGCGCGATGGCCGAGTCCGGCAACTGCGCGGTCCAGGCGCCGTCGGCGCCGAGGCGCGGCCACGAGGCGCCGCCCACGGCGAGCACCACGGCGGTGGCGGTGACCGGTGCGGCGTTGGCGAATGTGAGCGCGCCCGCGGCGTCCCAGGCGGTCCAGCGGGCGCGGGGGACGAGACGGACGCCGAGGCCGTCGAGACGGGCGAGCCAGGCGCGCAAGAGCGGGCTCGCCTTCATGGAGCGCGGGAAGACGCGGCCGCTTGTCCCGACGAAGGTCGGCTGGCCGAGGGACTCCGACCAGGCGATGGCGGCGGCGGGCGGGAACGCCGCGAGGTGCGGGGCCATCCAGGCGGCAGCCGCGCCGTAGCGGGCGGCGAAGGCATCGAATGGTTCCGAGTGCGTGAGGTTGAGGCCGCCGCGGCCGGCCATCAGGAACTTGCGGCCGGGGCTGGGCATGCGGTCGAAGACCGTGACCGGGACGCCGGCGGTGGCGATGACCTCGGCGGCCATCAGGCCGGCGGGGCCGGCGCCGATGATGGCGGCGGTGGGGGCGGTTGGGGCGTTCACGCCCTCTTTATGCACGGTGCGCGAGGCAGCGGCGGAAAAACAAACAACCCCACCCTCACCCTGCCTCCGCTAGGCGCGTTGCGCCAAGCTACGGACATCCCTCCCCCGCTGATGCGAGGGAGGGATTCATTTCGAGCTAGCGGATGGCGGCGTCGCGGATGCGGTCGGTTTGGCGGGCGTGGTCGCGCACGAGGGCGAGGTGGTTCTGGGCGAAGCGGCGGACGCGCTCGTTGCGGGTGCCGTCGGCGGCGTCCTCGTAGAGGTTGATGAGGTTGCGCGTCACGTAGTCCTGCAACTCGAGGAAGGCGCGGTCGACGTTGCGGCCTTCGGCGTCCTTGATGCGGTCGAGCAAGGCGAGTTGCTCGCGGCCGAATTCGTAGCGCGTGGCGATGGCGGGCAGGTCGGCATCGTTGGCCATTTCGCGGGCGTCGCTGGTGAGGCCGCGGAAGCGATCGATGGCGTCGTCGGCGAATGCGCGCACGTCACGGCTCTGGGCGCGCTCGGCGGCGATGCGGGCGGCATCGACGCTGAGCGCCGAGAGCATGATCAAGCGCTGGGTGACGTAGGACGGATCGGGGGCGTTCTGGGCGGCAGCGAGGCCGGGAACGAACACGGCGAAGAGAAGCAGCGACGCCAGGATGCGGGCAAGACGCATGGCAACCTCCAGTGGGGTGGGCTTGGCCCATACAAGCACCGGCGGCGCGGGCGGTACGGTCGCGGAGGGGGTACGGAGGGCGGCGCGGAGGCGCTAACCCGCGCGGCGCTTCGGGGACGGCGCGTTTGGGCCGGCGCTCGCCTTGGCGGGGCGGGTTTGGTAGCTTCCCGCCGCTCCGCTTCTCTGGTCGCGCCACCGCGCGACACCTCCAAGGGAACTACAACGCTAATGCCGTCGTTCAATCCGCCGTTGCGCGTGCTGATGGGCCCGGGCCCGTCCGATGTTCATCCTCGCGTGCTGGCCGCCATGGCGCGGCCGTGCATCGGGCATCTCGATCCGGTCTTCCAGCAGCTGATGGAAGAGATGAAGGACCTGCTGCGCTATGCGTTCCGCACCAAGAACCGGCTGACCATGCCGGCGTCGGGACCGGGCTCGGTGGGCATGGAGACGTGCTTCGTCAATCTGGTGGAACCCGGCGACACGGTCATCGTCTGCCAGAACGGCGTGTTCGGCGGGCGCATGAAGGAGAACGTCGAGCGCTGCGGCGCCACCGCGGTGATGGTCACCGACGACTGGGGCCGTGCGGTGGACTTGAACAAGGTCCGCGACGCCATCAAGGCCAACCCGAAGGCCAAGGTGATCGCGTTCGTGCATGCCGAGACATCGACGGGCGCACGCTCGGACGCGGAAGCCATCTGCAAGATGGCGAAGGCTGCCGGCATGCTGACCATCGTCGACGCGGTGACGTCGCTCGGCGGCATCCCGCTCGAGGTCGATGCGTGGGGCATCGACGCGATCTACTCGGGCTCGCAGAAGTGCCTGTCGTGCGCGCCGGGTTTGTCGCCGGTGAGCTTCTCGGCGCGCGCCGAGGAGGTCATCAAGGGGCGGAACCGCAAGGTGCAGAGCTGGTTCATGGATATGTCGCTGATCATGAACTACTGGGAGGCCAAGGGCGGCGCGCGCACCTACCACCACACCGCGCCGGTCAACGCGCTGTACGGCCTGCACGAGTCGCTGGTCATCCTGCAGGAAGAGGGCCTGGAGAAGTCGTGGGAGCGGCATAAGAAGAATCACCTGGCGCTGCGCGCCGGGCTGGAGGCGATGGGCCTCGAGCTGCTGGTGCCGGAGAACGAGCGCCTGCCGCAGCTCAACGCCATCAAGGTGCCGGCCGGCGTGGACGAGGCGGCGGTGCGCAAGCGCCTGCTCGCCGACTACAACCTGGAGATCGGCGCGGGCCTCGGCGCGCTCGCCGGCAAGGTGTGGCGCATCGGGCTGATGGGCTCCTCAAGCACGACCAACCACATCACCCTGTGCCTCGCGGCGCTGGAAAGCGTGCTGCCGGGCGCCGGCATGAAGATCGCCCGGCCTGGCGCGGCCGTGGCGGCGGCGCGGGCGGCGCTGTATCCGAACTGATCGTCTCTGGGCGAGTCGCCCTCTCCTCACCCTACCTGCGCTAGCTCGCGAGCGCTCGCAAGCTCCGGTACCCCTCCCCCAAGGTATGGGGGAGGGATTTCCTTGGCGCTACACTGGCAAGCGTGTTGCCGGTCAAGATCGACGCGACATCGAACGGTGAGTACGCGCCGCGGCCGATCGGCGCGACGATGGAGCGCGCCAATGCGCTGGCGGCGACTCGCATCGTCGAGAACGCGCGCCGCGTCGGGCAATCGCGGCGCGGATTCCTCGCCGGGCTGTGCGGCGCGGCCACCACCTTGTGGACCCTGAACGAGGCGTTCGCGGCGCGCGGCAATGTCGGTGGTCGCTACAACGTGCTGCGCGAGGGCCTGTTCGAGGGCGAGGCGGCAGCGCAGACGCTGGCCGGGACCGAGTTCATCCTCGACGCGCAGACGCACCTGGTGGAGCCAAACGGCGCGTGGCGCACCGGGCAGAGCGCCAACTGGGTGGCGACGCTGCGCGGCTGGCCACAGGCGGCGTGTGGCGAGACCGACCCGATCGCGTGCTATTCGGCCGACCATTTCCTGAAAGAGGTGTTCCTCGATTCGGACACCGCGGTCGGCGTGCTGAGCTTCGTGCCGTCACCGCCCGCCGACAATCCGCTGTCGATGGCGGAGGCGATGCGGGCGCGCGAGCTGGTGCGGCGCCTCGACGGCACCGGGCGGCTGCTGCTGCAGTTCAAGGTGATGCCGAACTATCCGCCGTTCGCGGCGCAGCTCGACTCGATGGATCGCGCGGCGGCGGAGTGGCCGGTTTCGGCATGGAAGGCATACACGGGCTATGGGCCCGGCGGGCGCGGCTGGCGATTGGACGATCCGGCGATCGGCATCCCCTTGCTGGAGCGGGCGCGCAAGCTCGGCGTGCGCACCATCTGCATCCACAAGGGTCTGCCGTTCGGCGGCCAGGATGCGGCGTTCGCGACGTGCGACGACGTCGGTCCCGCGGCAAAGCTGTTTCCGGACATCAACTTCGTCCTCTACCACGCGGGCTTCGAGACGGGCACGCGCGAGCAGGCGTTCGATGCGCGCGCCAATCGGCGCGGGATTGATACTCTGGTCCGCTCGCTGCAGGCGGCGGGCATCGCGCCCAACGCCAACGTGTACGCCGAGCTCGGCTCGACATGGCGCAGCTTGATGCGCGATCCGACCGCCGCCACGCATGCGCTCGGCAAGCTGATCGGCGCGGTCGGCGCGGACAACGTGCTGTGGGGCACGGACTCGATCTGGTACGGCTCGCCGCAGGATCAGATCCAGGCGTTCCGGGCGTTCGAGATCGCGCCGGCGCTGGTCGAGCGCAACGGCTACGCGGCGCTGACGCCCGCGCTCAAAGCAAAGGTGTTCGGGCTGAACGCGGCGCGGCTGTGGAACATCGATCCGGTGGCGGCGAAGAAGCGCGCCGAGACCGACGTCATCGGCGTGCAGAAGCGGGCGTATGCGGACGCGCGGTCGCCGTCGTTCGAGACGTACGGGCCGCGGACCATGCGCGAGTTCCGCGCGTTCCGGTCAGCGGGCGGTGGCCTGCCCGATCACGAATAGGCCGGGCTAGCGGAGCGGCTTATCGCCCCCCGCGGGCCGCGGCCGCGGCGACCGGCGGGGCGGACTGTTCCGCGGGTCGAGACCGCTGCGGCGCGGGCTGCTGCTGGCGCTGGGGCGGTCCCGGTTGACGCTGCTCGACGCCGACCGGACGCGAGCGCTGGCCGGCTTGCGGCGCCGCGACACCGGCGGGTGGGCGCTTGGCGCCGGCGGCAGCGGCTTGCGGGACACGCTGGGCCTTCGGCGCGACGCTGATTGCTTGGCGCGCCTGCGGCGCGACCCCCATCTGTTGTTGCACCCACGTCCATAGGGCGGCGATGTCGGTCGCCGGCTTGCCGGTGGGAAAATGCTCGATGTAGGTGCGGCCGTCGTCCATCGGGTGCTGGTAGACGGGGCGGTCGATGATCGCCACCGGCGATACCGGCAGGTTGTAGCGCGCCAGCGTCTTGCGGGCCTCGATGGTGGTCGGCACCTCGACGTCGCCGCGGTTGGCGGGCGCCGCGTTGATGACGATGCCGGCGGGCGCGTTGAGTTGCGCGATGATGTCGACGGTCTTGCCGATGGCGCGCAAATCGAACGGCGCCGGGCGGCACGGAATCAGGTTGAAGTCGACGGCCTCGGCGACGAGGTAGGCGAACTGGCCGGCGTGCGGCGGCGTATCGACGATGCACAGGGTGATGCCGCGGCGCTTGGCGCCTTCGATGGCCTTGGCGAGATTCTCAGGCGCGCATTCGGCCATCGCCGGTTGCGGCAGCTTGCGGGCGCGCCACCAATCGGCGGCCGAGCGTTGCGGATCGGTATCGATGAGGGCGACACGCTCGCCCAGGGATTCGGCCAGTACGGCCAGGTGCACGGCGAGGGTCGTCTTGCCGGCCCCGCCCTTCTGGGCCAGAAGGCTGAATGTACGCATCCGTTCACACGCCCCAAGAGCCGCTCGCAACATGCCATTTGCGAACGCCTACCAACCCAACGATATCATGATCGCCAAGTTTTCCACAGGCTTACGGGGCGCCTTTGTTGCCCCTCGTCCACAGTGATACCGTTCAGCCATGAACCTTTTGCTTCGAATGCACAGCCAATCACGGGTTGGTAAACAAATCCTTGCCGGAAGCCTGGTGGCTGCCCTGGCGCTCGCCGCCCACCCGGCGCTGGCCGGCTACGACGAGGGCTTTGTCGCGCGCCAGCGCGGCGACTTTGCCGCGGCCATCAAGGAGTTCACGGCGGCCGCCGAGACGGGTGACGCGCGCTCGCAGTTCGCGCTCGGCGCCATGTACCGCAACGGCGAAGGGGTCGCGCCCGATCCGGCGGCGGCGGCCAACTGGTACCGGCGCGCCGCCCAACAAGGACACGTGGACGCCCAGTACAACCTCGGCCTGCTCTATCGCAACGGCGTCGGCGTGGCCAAGGACGACGCCATCGCCGCCACCTGGTACATCCAGGCGGCGCGCCAGGGCTTGGCGCAGGCGCAATACAACCTCGCGGTGATGTACCAGATCGGCGCCGGCGTGCAGGTCGATCTCACCGAGGCGTTCGCGTGGCTGACGTTGGCGGCGCTGCAGGGTCAGGTCGGCGCCGAGGCGGCGCTCGGCCGCCTCGCCGTGACGTTCAATCCGCAGCAGACCGCTGCTGCGGAGCGCAAGGCCGAGGCCTACATCGATCAGTTCGGCCGCAAGCCGGCGGCGGGAGCGCCCGTTGGGGCGACTCCAGCGCCCGCAGCGGCGCCCGCCACGCCCGAAGTTCGGGCGATGCCCTAAGGGCGCGGGGCCAAGCGGCGCGTCCATGAGCGAGCGACGCGACGGCTACGAACGACGCTCTGGCGAACGCAGGTCGGCGGGCTGGCTGCACCCGAGCGTACTCACGACGATCGGCGCGCTGGTGCTGGCGATTGCCGGCGTCATCTTCGTGTTGAGCGTGGTGCTGTCGCCGCCCGCGGAAGCGCCGTACCGGGCGACCGGCGAGCCGTATGCCGACGGTCTCGCCGCCTATCAGCGCACCAACTACGAGACGGCGCTGGCGCAATGGACGAAGGGCGCCACCGCCGGCGAGAAGCGCTCGATGAAGGGGCTAGGCGACCTCTATCGGCTGGGCCAGGGCGTGCCGGCGGACCAGGGCCTCGCGATGGAGTGGTACGGCAAGGCCGCGGGCCAAGGCGTGCCGGAGGCGCAGTTCGAGCTCGCCAAGCAGATCGACGCGCGCGCCGGCAATACCGAACGGGTACTGATGGATCAGGCCCTGTACTGGTTCAAGAACGCCGCGCTGCAGTACGTCGTCGAAGCACAGTACATCGTCGCGACGTTCCACGAGCGCGGCCGCGGCATCCGCGTCGACCTCGTCGAGGCCGCCGCCTGGTACGGATTCGCGGGCAGCCAAGGGCACCCGCAAGGGGCGGCGGAGCGCGCCCGCCTCGTCGCCGGGCTGACCGAGCAGCAGCGGGTGTTCGTCGAGCAGCGCGAGCGCGAGCTGGTGGCCAACGTCGGCCGCGGGCGCTAGCCGCCCGGCATTCCACGGGTGCGAGCGCGGCAATTCGCCAGGGATTCGCCTGAGGGTGGCGCGGGCGAGTCGCGTGCTAGCGTCCGCCGATGCACGATTTCACACGGCGGGCGGCGGGCGCGGCAGGCGGTGCGCTGATCGCCATGGGCGTGGCGCTGGGCCTCGCGTCGCTGTGGGCGCGGCCGCAGCAGCCGCCTTCGCAGCCGGCCAGCGCGGAAGTGCTAACCGAGACGTTCGTGCGCATCGCCGTGGCGGCGGATCCGTTTCCCCTGCGCACCTGGCGCAACGAAGTGCGCATGCTTGTGATTGGCGAGCAGGCCGACGAACTGCGGCCGCTGGTCGAACGCGCGGCTGAGTCGTTTGCGGCGTGGACGGGGGTCGACACCATGGTGGTGTCTGCGCCCGAGCAGGGATTCAACGTGCTGATCGAGAGCATGCCGCGCGTGGAGTACGCGCGCGGCGTGGCGGAGATGGGCGGTGGCGGCGAGGCCGGGCAGTATCTCGAGGAGCACCTGGTCTGCTACTCGACGGGCCTGTCCCGCGCCGACTCCGCTGCGCTGTTGCGCGCGACGGTGGCGATCCCCGACGATCTTGATCCGAAAGAGCGCGAGCGGTGCGTTTGGCATGAACTCATGCACGTGTTCGGCATTTTCGGCCACCCGGACCAGCGCGTGCCCTCGGTGCTGGCGCGCGCCACCACGCCGACCGCCGGCGACATCCTGTTCGTGCGCACGCTCTATGATCCGCGGCTCGCCGACCTGCGGGCAGCGGACGCCGCCGCGCGCGTACGCGCGGTGATCGATGCCCTCCTCGACGAGCCCGATCCCACCTCAAACATGGCCGCGCGCGGGAACTAGGCGGGCGCGACCCGGGCGGGGTAAGATCGCGGCGCGGAGGGCAGCCGTGGCGACCAACGGATCCCCAGAAGCGATTGCGGCATGGATGCTCGGCGAGGTCGAGCGGCGGGGGCGGTTGTATTCCGCCGCGGCCGCCGAAGAAGTCGATCGCATGCACGGCGCCCCGCACGTCGGCTACGACCAGGACGGCGACCCGTTCCTGATGCCGCCCGTGGTGGACGCCTTCCAGGCTCTGTCGGGGGACGACGTCGTGTGGTCGATGTCGGGCCGGTTCTGGCGCCGCCGCGCGGCGGGCGACAAGCCCGGCCGGCAGCAGAAGTAGCCCCCTCCCCGCCTGCCCGCGGCCCGGTTCGTCCGGGCCTTTTGTTGCCCGCGGCGCCCTACAAAATGTGGTCTGTGACGGGGGGTATACTACTCCTTGTGTTGGAGGTATACTGCTCCGCGCAGGCCTTGTGTGTACGAGGGAGACCCGATGGACGCGCTCTCTACCATCAAAGGTTGGATCGGCGGCTTGACCGAGGTCGGTCTGATGCTGCTGGCGCTTGGTATCGTCGCTTCGATTCTGGTCAGTAGCGGATCGTTGCCATTCTTCGGCAACATCGTCGGCAACATCACCAACATCGTCACTCAGCTGGGCCAGAGCGGCCTCGCCGGGCTGATCGCGCTCGGCATCGTGCTGTGGCTGTTCAGCAAACGGTCGATGTCCTGATCGTCTGACGCAACAGCGGGGGCGGGGCTCACACCCCGCCCCATCAAACCGTCGCCAACGAGGGTACCGCCATGGTCGAGCGGATCCGTACAGCAGGATGGCTAGCCGTCGAGGCCGCCGCCCTGCTCGTCATCTTGTGTCTGTTGCTGAGCATCATCCTGGGCGCGAGCAGCGGCGCGTTCATCACCGAAGTGTCGCGCAACGCCACGGCATTCCTGCAGGCGGTGCCACCCGGCACCCTGCTGGGGGTTGCCCTGCTGGTGGCCTTCTACTGGTACTTCCGGCGCCGCACGTAGGGCGCGCGGAGGCTTAGCCGATGAGGCCGAGCGAGCGCCAGTCGTAGAGGTAGAGCCGGTCGGTCGGCTTGTCGGTGGGCAGCAGCAGATAGCGCCCCTGGACGTTGGCGAACTGCTCTGCGATCTCCTCGCGCCAGGCGTGGAAGCCCTTGCGGTAGCGGTCCTGGGTGCCGGCATCGAGAGCGATCTCGACTTCCTGGCCGGTCTCGACGTCGGTGAGGCGCACCTCGCCGGTGCCCATCAGGGCCGGGTCGATCTCCTCCGGCGCCGCGACATGCATGCCCCAGATTTCCTGGCCGGTCGCCGCGAGCAGGGCGACCTCGTCCTTGAAGTTGACGCCCCACCAGTCGCTGAGCACGATGACCAAGCCGCGATCGGTGAAGTGGCGCAGCGAGCCGCGCAGGGTGCCGGCGAAGGCGCCGCGGTTCGACGGCGTCTGCTCATTGATCCAGTCGAACATCGCCTGGCTGCGCATGACGCCTTGGAAGCGCGGCGACCAGGTGAGCTTCTCGCCATTGCCAACGCCGATCTCGACGCGATCGCCGCCGGCGAGGCCGATAAAGCCGAGTGCCGCGGCGATGCGCATGGCGTGCCTGAACTTGTTCGGCTCGCCGTAATCCATCGAGCGGCTGCTATCGACGATGATGTTGATCGGCAGCGCCCGATAGATGTCGTACTGCTTGATGTAGTTCTTACCGAGACGCGCATGCACGTGCACATCGAGGTAGCGGAAGTCGTCGCCGGGCTGGTACTCGCGGTGATCCGCGAATTCCATGCCCGCGCCCTTCTGCTTCGAGCGCCGCTCGCCGACGCCGACCGACGCCGCCTGCCAACGCGGCAGCAGCTTGGAACGCGTCAGTCGGCTGAGAAGACTCGGCGTCGGCGCGTAGCTCACGACTAGGCGGCTTTCTTCGACTCGGTGTCGAGCAAGCGGTTGAGCAGCGCGTCGGCGTTGATGCCCTCGGCCTCGCCCTCGTAGTTGAGCTGGCAGCGGTGGCGCAGCGTCGGCGCCAGGATCGCCTTCAAGTCCTCGAAGGCGACGTTGTAGCGGCCGGCGAGCAGGGCGTGGCCCTTGGCGGCCAGGATGAGCGACTGCGCGCCGCGCGGGCTGATGCCGAAGCGCAGGTACTTCACCACCTCGGCCGGGCCATCCTTGCGGTCCGGCTGGGTGATGAGGGCGAAGCGGGCGACGGCGCGCGTAACGTGCGCGGCGACCGGCACCTGACGCACCAGGCGCTGCAACGCCAGGATGTCGTTGGCGTTGAGAACCTGCTTCGGCACCACCTGATCGGCGCCGGTGGTGAGGTCCAAGATGCCGACGAGGTCGTTCTCCGACGGATAGTTCACCAGGCTCTTGAACAGGAAGCGGTCGATCTGGGCTTCCGGCAAGCGGTAGGTGCCCTCAAGCTCGATCGGGTTCTGCGTCGCGAGCACGAAGAACGGCTTCGGCAGCTCCATCGAGCGGCCCGCCGCGGTGACCGTGCGCTCGCCCATGGCCTCCAAGAGCGCCGACTGGGTCTTCGGCGTGGCGCGGTTGATTTCGTCCGTGAGCAGGACCTGGGTGAAGATCGGTCCGGCCTGGAACTGCAGCTTGGTGCGGCCGGTCTCGTCCGGGATCAGCGCCAGAGAGCCGGTGATGTCCGCGGGCATCAGGTCGGGCGTGAACTGCACGCGTGCGAACGACAGACCCGCGACGCCGCCGAGGGTGCGCACCAGCAGCGTCTTGCCGACGCCGGGCGAGCCTTCGAGCAGTACGTGGCCGCCGCAGATCAGCGCGATGAGGAGCTGCTCGACGACGTCCTTCTGGCCGACGACCGCGCGGGCCATCTCGTCGCGCGCCTTGCGCAGCTGCTCGAGCAGGCGCTCCAGCGCCACCGTATCGATATCGCCGGCGCCGCCGGCCTTGCCTTGCATCGTAGCCATCTTGTTTCCTCGCTCCCCCTGAGCCAAACCCTAGCTGGATTCCTTTGGCCGGATTTCGTGAAGTTAGGCCGACGCCGCAGCGGCGGCACGATTGTCAGACGAGCGCCGCAACAGGCCGAACAGGTTCGGCGCGTAGCGGATCGTCAGGTCCGTCAGGAACAACAATAGCGCGACGATGGCCCAGAATCGCCAGCCGGGGGCGGCGATCCATTGCATCGCATCGGAGAACACCGATTGCTCGCCGGGCAGCAGGCGGCCGCCGCTCATGCCGGCCAGCGCGCGCAGCTTGTCGAAGTCGGAGCGCGCGAAGTCGTAGCGCGCCGGATAGGCGATGTAGGTATGCGCCTCGCCGACCAACTCGTCGGCCTTGACCTCGACGCGCCAAGCGCCAGTCGAAACCGAGGGGAACATGCCCTCGTAGTGGCCGCCGCCGACCTCGCGCAGAGTCGTGGTGGCGCCGTCCGGGCCGGTGGCCACGACCGCGCGATTGACGATGGGCGTGCCGTTGGTGGCGACCAGGTCCGCCGCGACCTGGAGATCGTCGCCCTGGCGCTGGATGGTGACGTGCACGCCCGGGCCCTTGGCGTCGGGCAGGAAGTGACGGATGGCCTGCGACCACATCAGCGGGTACTCGGGCAGATCGATCCACGCCTCGGTGCCGAGACCGGCGCCGTGGGTGGCGAGCGCGAGCACCTTGCCGTTGCCGTAGCGCCAGCTTGCCATCAAGGGCTCCTTCTCGCCCTTGTCATCGGTGACGGTCATGTGCAGGTCGGCCTGCGGCTGCGCGGTGGTGCGGATGTAGGCGTGCACCGGCGGCAGGGTATTGGGCAGGCCGGCAAGGAACGCGGCGTCGCGGTTCTCCCAGTTGACCGGGGCGACAACCTTCTTCACCGGCGAACTCGACAGCATCAGCGTCTCTTGGCTGAGGATGCTGGGCAGGGCTCGCATGTCTTCGGTGTGATAAAACTGGCCGCCCGCCGCCTCGGCAATCGCCTGCGGCTGGCGCGGATCGGCAGCGCTGGAGATGGCGATCGCCGAGATCGAGATGTTGGCGTTTTTGGCGCGCGCGATCAGCGCGGCGAAGTTCGCTTCCTGCGACAGGCCGTCGGTCATCACCACGATGTGCTTCGCTGAAGCATCGACGCGCTCGATCATGCTGACGCCAAGTTCGAGACCCGGGAAGATGAACGTGCCGCCGCCGGGGATGAGCGGCCCGAGGGCGCGATCGATGGCGGCCTCATCCTTTTGCTGCTGCAGCGGCACCAGCACGTAGCCTTCGCCGTCGAACACGACGATGCCGACGCGAGCGTCATCGTTGAGCAGGCTGACCGCGGTCAGCGTCGCTTCCTTGGCGACGTCGAGGCGCGTCAGGCGGCCGGTCTCGTCCGCGGCGGCCGACATCGAGCCGGAGCGGTCGAGCACGAACACCAGCGCAACTTTGGGCGTCTCGTGCGGGATTCGCGAGGAGAGGGGCGACATGCGCTCGAACGGAGTGCCGAAGTAGCCACCCGGGCCGAACGAGGTCTCGCCGCCGAGAATGAACAGGCCCTTGCCGTGGACCGAGACGAGCTCCTCGATCTGCTCCTGCTGGCTGGTGTCGAGGGCCAGCGCCGGGACGTTCATCAGCACGACGCTGTCGTACTGCAACCAGTCGTCGAGCTTCTTGGGCGCCTGGGTGGGCGTGATGACCTTGGCGGTCAGGCCCTGCACGGCGATGGCACGCTGGAAGTACTCGCCGACGATGAGGTCCTGGGTGATGACGACGACGTTGGGATTGGCGGCGATGGTGACGATGGCGCCGTTCTTGTTGTTTTCGGCAAACGTGTCGCGCGGCGCCTGCACTGCCACTTCGAGCAGGAGCGTGCCGGCGTCGCCGGCGTTGACCGCGGTCTCGACCCGGTTGCGTCCGGCGAGCAGATCGACCTCGTTCTCGAGCACCGCCTCGCCGCCGCGGTAGATGGTGAAGACGCCCTTCTGCGGCGCCTGGGCGTAGATGACGGCATCAAGCAGGAACGTGTCGCCGCGATAGACGCGGGCCGGCGCGCCCACCGATTCGACCAGCACCTCGCCGGGCGGCAGCTCGGTGAGCGGGCGCACGTCCACGGCGACGCCGCGCGCGCGCAGGCTGGGGAGCGCGCGGGCGATCTCACCGGCGGTCTCGTTGCCTTCGGTGGCGAGAACAATGCGGCCCGGACGGTCGGCGCGCAGCATCGCCGACGCGAGGTTGGTGGCGCGCTCGAGGTTGGTGCCGGGAGCGACGGAGCGGAACGGATCCTCGCGCCACTCGCCACCCGCGCCGATATCGACGGCGACGCGCGGCGGCGCCCCGGCGACGACGACGCCGGCGTTGGCTTCGTCACCGCGGTCGGCGAGACGCGTGCCGATCTCGGCGAGCAAACGATCACGATCGACGTTGCGCTTGTCGGTGCCGAAGTCGGTACCGACGACGACCACCAGCTCTTCGGCGGGCACGCGCGAGGGCAGCGGCATACCGGACAAGGCGCCGACCAGGACGGCGATGCCGGCGACGCGCAGGCCCAGCAGCAGGCGGCGGCGGCCCGACAGCGCGCGCGACGAGCCGAGGGCCTCGGGACGCAGGAACTGCTCGGTGCCGCGGCCGGAGATCCAGGTCTCTACCAGCAGGATGACGAGGGCGGCGGCCAGCAGCCACCACCAGACGCGCAGCGAACTGCCGGCGCCGACTTCGTCGGTGGCGGAGTCCTCGAAGGCGGCGAGAGACGTCTCGCCGGTAGTTGCGGCCGCGACCGTGATGAGACGGGTCTCATCGGGCGTGACGACGCGATAGATGCCGGCGCGCTCGGGCGCGAAGCCACGCTCCATGCCGGGCACCAGGAAATCGACTCCCGCGGTGCTGATCAGAGTGCGCTCGGCTCCGTCGGGCGAGACGATGCGCGCGCCCAAAAAGCGCGACGGCAACGGGCAGAGGACGCCGACCTGGCAGTTCGGCTCGGACACGGCACCGAGGTCGACGCCCAGCCAACGCACGAAATTGGTGACAAACACCGGGAAGCTGGAGCGATCAGACCAGCCGGTGTCATCGATCTGGAACGCGAGCTGCACCTCGCGGCCGAACGGAGTAGTGCGCGCCTGAACGAGCGGCAGGCCGCCCGACTCGGCCAGCACGGTAGCGCCCGGCAGACGCGGCACGCGGAAGCCGAGCTCGGGCGAGATGGCGGTCCAGTCGACCTGCTCGGCGAGCGGGTGATCGCGCTCCCAGCCGGTGACGTAAGGATCGCGCAGGGGAATGGGCGGACTGAGCGACGCCACGTGCCCGCCGCCCACCCACAGCGTGTTGGTCTCCGGGCGGCGCTGCAGCGTCATGCCGTCGACGACCACGAGGTCGAAGATCTGGTCGTCGGGCGGCAGCGCGTCGGCGGCAACCACCTCGACGTAGTGGATCGACTGCAGCGCGGCGAGCAGCGGCACCGACGGCGAGCCGAGATAGAGAACGCGCGCCTTGACCGGCTCGCGGCGCACGGCGAAGTGGACGCTGTTGTCGTGCGGGCCCGCGTCGGCGGCAAGCTGCAGGCGCACGACGCCGGCGCCCGGCACGCGCATCTCGCTGCTGAAGGTGGTGTCGTTGCCGACGCGCGTCACGTTGGTGGTGGTGAGCGCGACGAAGCCATCGACGCCGGCGGGCTGGAACATCACCTCAATGGCGGCGGCATCGGGCGTAGGCCCGCTGAAGCGCACCATGCCCTCGACGCGCCATTCGCCGGTCTCGGCATTGATGGGCGTGAAGCGGGCGGTCAGGCCGACGTTGGCGGAATCATTGCCGCTGACGAGAGCGCGGCGTACCGGAACACCGGGGAAGGCGCGGGCGATCTCGGCGACGCCGGCGTCGGCGCCGTCGGTGACGACGACGACTTCGGCCGCTTCGTCGGCGCGCACCAGCGACTGCATGAGGATCGCGGCACCGCGCCAGTCGGCGTTGCCGTCACCGGCGCGCAGCCCCTGCACGATGGGCAGGATGCCGGCGGCATCGGCCTGGCGTGCGACCTGGAGGCGCGCTTCGGGTCCGGCGGTGATCAGGGAGACGCGCGCGCCGGTGCCGGTCGTGTCGCTCTCGATGAGACCGGCAAGACGGGCGAGCGCGGTGTCGAAGCGCGACGGCGCCTGATCGGTGGCGCGCATGCTGGCCGACGCGTCGAGCACGTAAATGGTGTGCTGCGCGCCGCTCTGGCCACCGGAAAGGATCGGCTGCGCGAGCGCGATGGCGACGAGGGCCACCACCGCGATTTGCAGGAACAGCAACAGGCTGGCCGGCGGACGCCGCAGCGCGCGACGCGGCGCGACGGTGTTCTCGAGCAGACGCCAAAGCACGACGCTGGGTACGTCCAGCTGGCGCCGCCGGCGCATGTGCAGAACCAGCACAAGTCCGATCAGCGCCCCCAGAACGAGCCAGCCAGGGGCCAGCAAGCTCACTTCCCGCGCTCCACCATCAATGCTTGGAAGTAGCGGCTGACGATATCGCGCGCCGTAGCCGGAAGCGGCGTGCGGGTGACTTCTTGCTCTTGCTTCTGCACCCAGCCGCCGGCGGCCGCAGGAGCGCCACCGAGGTTGGCATTCTCGCCACCCATCTGCGGCGGCAGGTTGAAGCGTGTGCGGCGGCCACCGCCGCCGGCAGCGTTCTGCAGAAGCACTTCGTGCTCGGCGGCGAGGCCGAGGCGCGCCATGTAGTCTGCGAACAGCTTGCCCGTGGTGCCCTTGCCGGCGAAGTCGCCGGGGCCCTCGCCGTCGGCGCCGCCCACCATCTCGCCAAGCGGGCCGCCGCCGCCGCCCGGACCATCGGGTCCGTAGACGTCGTCGTCGGGAGCGCGGCCATCACCGATCGCGTCGACAATGCCGTCGCCTTCGGCGCCGAAGCGGCCGTCGCCGGCGTCGCCCAGCACCTGGGCGGGCGGCACCATGTCGGCCGGGTCGTCGCGGCCAGGGCCGTTGTACTCGTCGCGCGTCGTCAGCAGGCCGGTGAAGGGATTGTCGGGCCGGTTCCAGCCCTCTTGCTGCTGCATGGCGCGGGCGCCGGCCGCGATGGTCTTCGTGCGGTTCGCGCCGAGCTGCGTGGCGACGGCGCCGATCATGCGGCCGAAGTTGGTCGGCGCTTCCGGCTGCTCGCCGACGCGCTGGTAGGCTTCGGTGGCGCGCGCCATCAGGCGGTCGAGCCCATCCGCCAAGTCTTGGATACCCATGCCGGGCGTGGTCGCGAGTTGCTTGCCGAGTTGCTCGAGATCGTGGGCGATCTGCTGGATCTGGGGGTCGGCGCGGTCCTCGCCGTCCTGTTTCAGGATCGCGGCAATCGCCTGGAGGGTCACGGCGGCCTCGTCGCGGTCCGCATCGGTGAAGGTGCCGACTTCCGGCGACGCCCGCAGTGCTCCCCATGCTTCCTGCAGGAGCGGCGGCGGCGGCGCCACCGACAGCAGTGCGGCGACGGCGATCAGAACCGGCACGCCGAGCGCCACACGCGGCAGGGTCACCGGCACGAGGTTGGAGGGAACCACCGACGCGGCGCGCGCCTGGACGCTCTGGAGCAGCGCCTGGCTGACGACACCGGCGTGACGATTGGGCGCAGCGGCAACTTCGAGCGCAGTGCTTACGCTCTCATGCAGTTGGAACTTGGCGTCGGCAGCGCGCGCCATGCGATCGATCTCGGGCCGGCGCAGGAGTGCGACAGCCGGCGCGATCAGCATGACGACGACGGCAACATCGATGGCGAGCATGAGGTGCTGCGGCACCGGCGCCGGGCGCCAGGCGGCGAGCCACTGGGGCACCGCGACATTCTCGAAGGCGAGCCAGGGTGCCAGCGAACCGAGCAGGCCGTGCATCAGCTCGAGCAGACAAAAGAGCGTGAGCGCGATCAGCACGCCGCCGGTCGCGATGGTCACGAACGTGCCGTAAGCAGTGCGCTGACGCGCGCGTCCGAGCCGTTCTAGGACGCCGGCAAGGCGGGCGTCGGTCGCGCCATTCGGCGCAGCCGGTGGCTCAGCCCCGGCGGAAGATGCCTGCTTCATGGACAAAAAATACGCACTCTTGATGTGGCGGCCGGCGATGCTCGCACAGGCCCTGGTTGGATGCAAACAACCACAGCATCCACCACCAGCCGGTGCAGCTTACGCCTCCGCAGCCTCCCCCAACCCGATCGGCCCAACGACCGGCGCCTCATCCAACTAGGCTTTATCCCAGCCAGGGCCGTGTACTAACATACATGTTCCTGACATGCCTCGCGGATCGGCGAGGTCCACCCATTTGTGAGAATTCTTTCGTGGCGAGAGGACTCGGGCCAATGAAACTACCGCTGACAATCGCAATGACCCTGACGGGCGCGCTCGGGCTGATCGCAGCCGGGCCCATCGGACTTCCGCAACCGCAGGCGCCGGCACTGACCGGTGGCGGCTACCTGCAGCTCGCCCAGGCGGTCGATCAGGCAACCATGATCCGCGAGGGCGGACCGCTGTACGTCAAGGAGTGTGCCGGCTGCCACGGCGCCAACGGCCAGGGCGGCGACGGCCCCAAGCTCGCCGGCAACGACTACATGAAGGCCGCGGGCGCCGTCATCAGTCAGGTCCTGGTCGGCGCGGTCGAGCACGGCATGCCGCCGTTCGCCGACGCGCTGAACGACCGCCAGATCGCGGCCATCACCGCCTACGTGATGAACTCATTCGGCAACGCCTTCGGCGGCAACGCCACGCCGGAGATGGTCAAGGCACAGCGCGGTCCGGGCGGCTGAGGATCAGAGACTTGCGGGCGTAGGCCCGCATCGAGGCACAAAGCCGCCGGCGCCGAAACAACGTCCGGCGGTTTTGTCGTTTTTGGTGCCGTTGTAGTGCGCGTAACCACCAACCTAAGGGGAGGCTAATTCATGTCGAAGTGGAAAGTGTCGACGTCGCTGGCGGCAATTGCCGTCGCCGGCGTGTCCGGTACCGCATTCGCGAATGATGACGTACTCGCCAAGTCGAAGGATCCGGCAAATGTCGTGATGCCGAGCATCACGTACAACGGCTGGAACTACTCGGCCCTCGAGCAGATCAACCTGAACAACGTCAAGAACCTGCAGGTTGCGTGGACGCTGCAGATCGGCATCCTCGACAGCCACGAGGCGTCACCCCTGGTCGTCGGCGACACGATGTACATCGCGTCTCCGAAGCCCAACTACGTCTACGCCCTCGATCTCGCCAAGGAAGGGGTCATCAAGTGGGAGTTCCGTCCGACCATGGACGTAGCGCTCGCCACGGCGCAGACCTGCTGCGGTGCGCAGACCCGCGGCCTGTATTACGCCGAAGGCAAGATCTTCTACTCGACCCTCGACGGCCAGAACATCGGCCTCGACGCAAAGAGCGGCGAGCAGCTGTGGCGCACCGTCGGCACCGACATCACGCGCGGTGAAGGCATGGCCGGCAACAACATCGTCATCGGCAAGCTGTTCATCGGCGGCAACGAAGGCGGCGAGCGCGGCGCCCGCGGCAAGGTGCAGGCCTACAACATCGACACCGGCCGCATGATGTGGACCATGTACAACATGGGCCCGAACAACGAAGTCGGCATCGGCGCCCGCTTCAACAAGAACTATCCGTACCTGGCCGGCGCCAACCCGGCGCTCGACAGCTGGTTCGGCGACTCGTGGAAGCGCGGCGGTGGCACCAGCTGGGGCTACTTCACGTACGACCCCGAGGTCGGTCTCTTCTATTACTCGACCGGCAACTGCGGCCCGTGGAACCCGGACTATCGCCGCGAATGGGGCAAGTCCGACCTCGACGCCAACGGCGGCCTGGTCGCCTACCACAACAACTTCTGCGCCTCGCAGATGGCACGCGACGCCATCACCGGCGAGTTGGTGTGGGCCTACAACCTGACGCCGGCCGACATGTGGGACCTCGACGAGCCGCTGATCACGCCGCTCGTCGATCTCAACATCGGCGGCACCACCCGCAAGGTGGCGATCAAGGCCGCGCGCAACGGACTCTTCTATGTGTGGGATCGCGCCAACGGCAAGCTGGTGATGGAGCCGTGGATGCACACGTACTCCGACATCTTCCGCAACCCGGGCAATCCGACCGCCAACTACGTCAACATGACGACCGGCCTGCCCAACTACGACATGGACAAGATCCTGTTCACCGACGTCGCCGATCGCCGCAAGTACACCCAGCACGATCCGGCGCCGAAGACCGTCACGAACTACGTTGGCACCGAGGTCTACTACTGCCCCGGCACGTCGGCCCGTAACTGGCACAACGACGCGTTCTCACCGCAGACCGGACTCCTCTACACGCCAAACAACACGAGCTGCTCGACGCTTGCAGCCGTGCGCGGCGACTACGTGCCGGGCCAAGGCTACAACCTGACGCGCGGCGCCGCCGGCGTCACCAACCCGGCCAAGGACGTGACCGGCAAGGTGACCACCGTTTCGGGTCAGCTACTCGCCAATGATCCGGTCAACCGCCGCACCGTATGGAGCAAGGACTGGAACACCGGCGACGCCAACGCGCTGCCCATCCTCGCCACCGCAGGCGGACTGCTGTTCCAGGGCGGCAACGACTCCGGCGTGTTGCGGGCGTTCAACGCGCGCACCGGAGACATCGCGTGGACGTTCCGCTCCGGCGCTCGCTACAACCAATCGCCGATCAGCTACTCGTTCGGCGGCAAGCAGTACATCGCGATCATCTCGAGCTCGGCGGCCGCCAACACGGCCGTTGCGGCGACTGCGGCTGCCACCGACGCCAACCGTTACCGCCGTTCGGGCACCACGCTGTACGTGTTCAAACTGCCCGGCTAAGCACCAGCAAGATCGAGCGAACTAAAGGTTTGAAGGGGGAGGACGCAAGTTCTCCCCCTTCTCCGTTGGCTCCTTCAGCTTGGCGACGCCACAAACAACACCGTGTTTGGAGGAGAAGGCCTAGGCCCCCCCCCTCTCTTATTATGTGCCGCGACGTATGTGCCGCGACACACGTGGTGGCTGCTCATTTCCTGAGCAGGAACGCTACCGTGAGCGCGGAAGACTCAGGCTTCCGCCGGTTCGGTTTTTCGCAGACAATCCCCCCTAGTTGGGGGGCGACACAGCGAGATCGCTCGAGGCGTTTGCCTTGTGCGTACCCCGCCGAGCACCTCAGCGAAATCGCGAACGGCGAAGCGAAACCGCGGCGCCCGTTCGTGCCTCAGAAGTCCTAATGGGAGGGCTTATATGAACAAGTGGAACGTAACTACTTCCGCGCTGGCGCTTGCCGCCGTCGCGGGGATGTCGGGCACTGCCGTCGCCAACGACGACGTGAAGAAGCTGTCCGCCGATCCGGCCAACGTCGTGATGCCGAGCATCACGTACAACGGCTGGAACTACTCGACGCTGAATCAGATCAACCTGACCAACGTCAAGAACCTGTCGGTCGCTTGGACGATGCAGATCGGCATTCTCGACCAGCACGAAGCTTCGCCGCTGGTCATCGGCGACACGATGTACATCGCGTCCCCGAAGCCGAACTACGTCTACGCCCTCGACCTGACCAAAGACGGCGTCATCAAGTGGGAATTCCGTCCCACCATGGACGTCGCTCTGGCGACCTCGCAGACCTGCTGCGGCGCGCAGACCCGTGGTCTGTATTACGCCGAAGGCAAGATCTTCTACTCGACCCTCGACGGCCAGAACATCGGCCTGGACGCGAAGTCGGGCGAGCAGCTGTGGCGCACGGTTGGCACGGACATCACCCGCTATGAGGGCATGGCCGGCAACAACATCGTCATCGGCAAGCTGTTCATCGGCGGCAACGAAGGTGGTGAAGGCGGCGCCCGCGGTAAGGTGCAGGCCTACAACATCGACACCGGTCGTCAGCAGTGGGTCATGTACAACATGGGCCCGAACAACGAGGTCGGCATCGGCCCGCGGTTCAAGCCCTTCTACGTCGACGACAAGAAGCCGAACCCGGCTCTCGACAGCTGGTGGGGCGACTCGTGGAAGCGTGGCGGCGGCACCGCGTGGGGCTACTTCACGTGGGATCCGGACCTCAACATCTTCCACTACTCGACCGGCAACTGCGGTCCGTGGAACCCGGACTATCGCCGCGAGTGGGGCAAGTTCGATCTCGACGCCAACGGCGGCCTCGCCGACTGGCGCTCGAACTACTGCGCTTCGCAGATGGCCCGCGACGGCACCACCGGCGAGTTGATCTGGGCGTTCAACCTCACGCCGCAAGATCATTGGGACATCGACCATCCGCTGATCACGCCGCTGGTTGACGTCAACATCGGTGGCACCGTCCGTAAGACGGCCATCAAGGCGGCGCGCGACGGCCTGTTCTACATCTGGGATCGCCAGACCGGCGAGATGTTGAACGATCCGTGGATGCACACCTTCCAGGACATGTGGAAGAAGGATGCCCAGGGGAAGTGGATCAACCGCACCACGGGCCGCCACAACATGAACATCAACGTCGCCTACTGGACGGACAAGGCCGACCAGGACAAGTACTTGCCCAACCGGACAGGCCCCATTGCTGCCGGCGCAGCCGGCTACACGGGTACCGAAGCGTGCTACTACCCGGGTACCAACGCCCGTAACTGGGACAACGACGCCTACTCGCCGAAGACGGGCTTCCTGTACTTCAGCAACAGCCTCGACGGCGGCTGCCAGCGCATGATCAAGGGCGACTACGTCCCCGGTCAGGGCTACACGCTGCGTCAGTCAGTCACGCTGCCGGGCGGTCTGCCCAACAAGCTCGTGGACGGCACCGACACGCCGAACCAGAGCCAGCTGCTCGCGATCGACGTGGCCGGCAACAAGACCGCGTTCACGGTCAACTACCGCTTCTCGAACCAGGTTCCGGTGATGGCTACTGCCGGCGACCTGCTCTTCACCTGCGGTAACGACAATGGCTCGTTCCGTGCCATGAATGCGACTACCGGTGCAGAAGTGTGGGCCTTCAAGTGGGGCTCACGCTGCCGTCAGTCGCCGATCACCTACAGCCAGGGCGGCAAGCAATTCGTCGCCGTGATCGCGTCCTCGGCCGCGGCCAACACGGCCGTCGCTGCGAACGCAGCCGCGAACGACTCGAACCGCTACCGCCGTTCGGGCTCGACCCTGTACGTCTTCAAGCTGCCCGGCTAACGGTCAGCAAAGACACGCTGCCTGCGGTGTAGGCAGCGCCTAAGACGAGAGGGGGAAGACGCAAGTCTTCCCCCTCTTTCTTTTGGGCGGGCCAAGGATTCTCTGGTTCCCCGGCGAGGCGCGAAATTTGATTGCGCGCGGCGGCGAGGTGCGCGCACAAGGGGTCTGCCAGTTTGCCGCTGGAAGCTTCCCCTCCTGCCCTTTTTCAAACACAATCCAGCCGATTTGGTGGGGAATGTTCGCCCCGCCGACCGGTAACGTCGCTCCGAGGGGGGCGCGTACCTGTTTCCTGGGAGGGAAACGCAAAATGTCAAAGACGTGGAATGTAACGACCTCCGCGCTGGCGTTCGCCGCCGTCGCGGGCGCGTCCGGCGCCGCGTTCGGCAATGCCGACGTAATTGCCAAGTCGAAGGACCCGGCCAACGTCGTGATGCCTAACTACACCTACAACGGCTGGAACTATTCGGCCCTCGATCAGATCAATCTGACCAACATCAAGAATCTCGGCGTCGCCTGGACGCTGCAGATCGGCATTCTCGACAGCCACGAGGCCTCGCCGCTGGTCGTCGGCGACACGATGTACATCGCTTCTCCGAAGCCGAACTACGTCTACGCGCTCGACCTCACCAAGCAGGGCGTCATCAAGTGGGAGTTCCGTCCGACCATGGACGTCGCTCTCGCCACGTCGCAGACCTGCTGCGGCGCGCAGACGCGCGCGCTCTACTACGCCGAGAACAAGATCTTCTACGCCACCCTCGACGGCCAGGTGATCGGCCTCGACGCGAAGTCGGGTGAACAGCTGTGGCGCACGGTCGGCACCGACATCACGCGCTACGAGGGCATGGCGGGCAACGGCATCGTCGCCGGCAAGCTCTTCATCGGCGGCAACGAAGGTGGCGAGGGCGGCGCCCGCGGTAAGGTGCACGCCTACAACATCGATACCGGCCGTCAGATGTGGACCATGTACAACATGGGCCCGAGCAACGAGGTCGGCATCGGTCCGCGTTTCAACAGGAACTACTTCGGCCACAGCCAGGCAAACCCGGCCCTCGACACATGGGTCGGCGACTCGTGGAAGCGTGGCGGTGGCACCAGCTGGGGCTACTTCACGTTCGATCCCGACCTGAACATGTTCTACTACTCGACCGGCAACTGCGGTCCGTGGAACCCGGACTATCGCCGTCCGTGGGGTCAGGTGGAGCTCGACGCCAAGGGCGCCCTGATGACCTATCACTCGAACTTCTGCGCCTCGCAGATGGCCCGTGACGCCACCACCGGCGAGCTGATCTGGGCGTACAACATCACCCCGCAGGACATGTGGGACCTCGACGAGCCGCTCAACACGCCGCTGGTCGACATCACCGTCAACGGCCAGGTGCGCAAGGTCGCGCTCAAGGCCGCCCGCAACGGCTGGTTCCACGCGTGGGACCGCGCCACCGGCAAGCTGGTCAGCGAGCCGTGGATGCATACCTTCGCCGACTTCACGAAGGGCTATGACTGGGAGCGCGGCACGCCGCTGTACGACATCGATCGTATGGCGTTTACCGACGTCGCCGATCGCCGCCGTTACACCCAGGCCGACCCGCGCGGCGGCGAGGGCAAGCCGGACAACTACACGGGCACGGAGATCACGTGGTGCCCGGGCATCGCTGCGCGCAATTGGCAGAACGACACCTACAACCCGCAGACCGGCTGGAAGTACGTTTCGACCGACAACTCCTGCCAAACCCAGGTCGTGATCAAGGGCGATTACGTTCCGGGCCAGGGCTACACCCTGCGCCGCAACGCCGGCGGTGCCGCCGAGCCGGCACGTGATCTCGCCGGTCAAGTGACGACCACTCCGGGCAGCCTGAAGGCCATGGACCCGGTCGGCCGCCGCATCGCGGTTCAACGTGACTGGGCCGTCGCCAACCAGACCCCGGTCAGCTCAACCGCGGGCGGCTTCCTGCTCCAGGGCGGCAACGACCAGGGCGTTCTGCGCGCCATGAACGCTCGTACCCTTGAGACGGTGTGGGAGTTCCGGACCGGTTCGCGTTGGAACCAATCGCCGATCACCTACATGCACAACAACAAGCAGTACATCGCCGTCATCGCCAGCTCGGCGGCGGCGAACACTGCCGTCGCTGCGAACGCGGCTGCCAACGACGCCAACCGGTACCGTCGTTCGGGCACCACGCTCTATGTGTTCAAGCTGCCCGGCTAACTAGCAGCGAGACACGGACATGACGTTGCGGGGGGAAGGGCAACCTTCCCCCCGCTTCTTTTTGGGGCAGCGCTTCCCGAACTGGCGCGGGACCGGCAACACAACCAGCCCTAGTAGGGCAGCACCGGCGCGACACAGGAGGCGCGCGCCAATGCGCGACCGCCAGGGCTTCCCCCTCCTGCCTTTTTTGACCACAATCCCTAGCAGTCAGACGCCGGACGCAAGAGCTTGCCAACCGGCGGACGATCCGCGCCGCCTGAGCGCACTTCAGGCCCCTAGGGGAGGTTATGAATGACGAATACCTGGAAGGTAACGACATCCGCGCTGGCGCTGTGCGCCGCTGCGGGCGTTTCCGGCACCGCCGTCGCCAATGAGGACGTGCTGCGCCTCTCGCGCGACCCGGCCAACGTCGTGATGCCGAGCATCACGTACAACGGCTGGAACTACTCGACCCTCGACCAGATCAACCTGACCAACGTCAAGAATCTGTCCGTCGCTTGGACGATGCAGATCGGCATCCATGACCAGCACGAGGCTTCGCCGCTGGTCATCGGCGACACGATGTACATCGCGTCCCCGAAGCCGAACTACGTCTACGCGCTCGACTTGGCCAAACAGGGCGTCATCAAGTGGGAATTCCGTCCCACCATGGACGTCGCTCTCGCCACGGCGCAGACCTGCTGCGGCGCGCAGACACGCGGTCTGTACTACGCCGAAGGCAAGATCTTCTACTCGACCCTCGACGGCCAGAACATCGGCCTCGACGCCAAGTCGGGTGAGCAGCTGTGGCGCACCGTCGGCGTCGATATCACGCGCGGCGAAGGCATGGCGGGCAACAACATCGTTGCCGGCAAGCTGTTCATCGGCGGCAACGAAGGTGGCGAGTTCGGCGTGCGCGGCAAGGTGCATGCCTACAACCTCGACACCGGCCGCAACATGTGGACCATGTACAACATGGGCCCGAACAACGAAGTCGGCATCGGCGCCCGCTTCAACAAGAACTATCCGTACCTGGCCGGCGCCAACCCGGCGCTCGACAGCTGGTTCGGCGATTCGTGGAAGCGTGGCGGTGGCACCTCTTGGGGCTACTTCACCTTCGATCCCGACCTGAACATGTTCTACTACTCGACCGGCAACTGCGGTCCGTGGAACCCGGACTATCGCCGCGAATGGGGCAAGATCGACCTCGACGCGAAGGGCACGCTGACCAGCTACCACAACAACTTCTGCGCTTCGCAGATGGCGCGTGACGCGACCACGGGCGAGCTGGTGTGGGGCTACAACATCACCCCGACCGACATGTGGGACCTCGACGAGCCGCTGATCACGCCGCTCGTCGACCTCAACATCAACGGTCAGACCGTCAAGACGGCCGTCAAGGCCGCCCGCAACGGCATGTTCTATGTGTGGGATCGCGCCACCGGCAAGCTCGTCTCCGAGCCCTGGATGCACACCTACCAGGACATCATGAAGGGCGTCGACATGGCCACTGGCCTGCCGATGTACGACATCAACAAGATCATGTTCACCGATCTTGCCGACCGTCGGAAGTACACCCAGGCCGACCCGATGGCCAACAACAAGCCTGCCGATTACACCGGCACCGAAGTCGTGTTCTGCCCGGGTACCGCGGCCCGCAACTGGGAGCAGGACGCCTACAGCCCGAAGACCGGCTGGCTCTACACGGCCACCGACAACAGCTGCGGCGCTCTGCGCATGGTCAAGGGCGACTACACGCCGGGGAACGCCATGACCGGCGGCTATCGTCTGCGCACCTCGCTCTCGGGCTCGCCGCAGCTCGGCCTCAATGGGCAGCCCACCACCGCCCAAGGCCAGCTGATCGCGCAGGATCCGATCGGCCGCAAGCGCGTGTGGACAAGGGAGTTCACCACCGACGCCAACCGTAACCCGATCCTGGCGACGGCGGGCGACCTCCTGTTCCAGGGCGGCAACGACACGGGCGTCCTGCGTGCGATGAACACCCGTGACGGCACAACGGCGTGGGAGTTCCGCGCCGGCTCGTCCTTCCGCCAGTCGCCGATCACCTACCGCTACAACAACAAGCAGTACATCGCCGTCATCGCGAGCGCGGCGGCATCCAACACTGCCGTAGCGGCCAACGCGTCTCCGACCGCACCGGCTCGCTACCGCCGCTCGGGCACGACCCTGTACGTGTTCGCGCTGCCGGGCTAATTCGCCCGAAAACGCCGGGTGGGCGGTTGCCCACCCGGCGCACGGTTTGGGGGGGAAGGCGTATGCCTTCCCCCCTTTCTTTTCCGAAGGGGCGCGCGCGAGGCGCGCGACGCTTGGAGACCGTTGCATTCCCTCGTATTCGTGAATAAAACACGCTCCGTGGGCCCAGCGGGTCGGGTGTACTATGCGACCGCGGGCCTCCTTCATTTTCGGGGCGAATCGCGCTTCTCACGGGGCGCAGGACGGTAGGTATTTTCGCATGCGTACGTTCGATCGATTGAGCGCGCTGGGGTCGCGCGTCGTACTGGCGGCCGCACTCATCGCGGCGGCCCTCGGGGCAACGGCCGGCACCGCACGTGCCTGGGAAATGCGGGTCTGTGCCGACCCCAACCGCATGCCTTTCTCTCACGCCGATGGTACCGGCTTCGAGAACCGTATCGCCAAGATCCTCGCCGAGGAGATGGGTGCCGAGCTCACGTACTTCTGGTTCCCGGCATCTGCCGCGATGATCGACAACTACCTGCGCACCGGCGAGTGCGACGTGATCATGGCGATCGAGGACGGCCACCCGACTCTGACCGGCACGCTGGCCTACTTCCGCAGCCCGTACGTGTTCGTCCAGCGCGCCGATCGTCCGTATCGCATCGAGATGTTCGACGATCCGCTGCTGCCCACCCTGAAGGTCGGGATGCAACCCCCGTTGGGCCCGACGCAAGAGGCATTCGAGGTGCGCAGGATCGGCAAGGCGATCGTCGAGTTCTACGAATACGACCTCAAGACGGCCATCGACGACGTCATCAACGAGAAGCACGACATAGCTGTCACCTGGGGCCCCGCCGCCGGATACTACGCGGCGCTGTCGGAGGTGCCGCTCGTCGTCCTGCCGGTGACGCCCGAGTTCGAACCGCCGTTTACGCCGATGTTCCTCAACATGGTCATCGGTTTCCGTCGCGGCGAGGAATCGATCCGCGACCTGTTCGACATCGCCATCGTCAAGCGCTGGGGCGAGATCCAGGAGGTCCTGGCCGACCTGCACATCCCGCTGATGTTCCTGGCGGAACCGATGCTCAACATCGAGGGTCGCTAGTCATGCGCCGTACCACGCGACGTGAACTCCTCGCCCTTGGCGGCGCCGCGGCGCTGACCGCACTCGTGCCGCCGGCGCACTCCCAGACCCTGGAGCAGCTGCGCCAGCGCGGCGTGCTGGGAGGGGTCGCCGAGGCCCGTCCGGTCCGCATCGCCGTTGTCGTGCCGGCCAAGACCGGCCTTTCGACGGTCGCGACCTCGATCAACGACTACGTCGGCGAGGCTGCCCGCATGGGCGCGGTGCTCGGTGAGGCACTGGTCGGCGAGCAGATGAATGCCGCCGGATTGCGCCTCGAGCTGTTGCACGCCAACACGCCGGTGCCTGGGGCGGCGACCCGTGCCGTCGAGCGCCTGGTCGAGACCGGCAACCTGTGCGCCCTCATCGGCGGCGTCGGCGACGGCCAGGCCGAGGTACTTTCCAAGGTCTGCGAACGCGCCGGTGTGCCGTTCTTCAACGTGGGCGAGTCAGCGGACACCGTGCGCGGCACCGGCTGCGGCCGCTATACGTTCCATGTCGAGTCGAGCGCCGCGATGTTCCTCGACGCGATGGCGAGCTTTGGCGCATCCCAGAACCGCCGCCGTTGGTTCATCCTGCACGAGAACTCGGCCAACGGCCGCGCCCTGCAAGCACGTGCCGTCAAGGCAATCGCCAAGCACGGTACCGGCGGTACGGTCGTGGGCAGCGCGGCCGTCGAACGCGAGGCCCCCGTCTACTACAACGAGTTCAACCAGATTCAGCGCGCCAACGCCGACGTCATCATGCTGCTGACCTATTCGGTCGATCAGATCGCGATTCTGGCGCAGCTCGAAAACTCGCAGCTGCAGATCCCGATCATCAACTTCCCCGACCCGATCAGCCAGACGCGCGACTACCTCGCCACGGTGCGTGAGTTGGCGCCGATCCATAACCCGCGCGTGCGCATCAGCACGTGGGACTCCACGGTCACCGAAAACGGCGCCCAGGCGTTCAACGAGGCCTACATGCAACGCTGGGCCGAGCCGGTCGACCCGACGGGGTGGGCCACCTTCGCCTCGATGAGGATGATCTTCCAGGCGGTCCAGGCGACCCAGTCGACGGCCGGCCTGGAGCTGGTGAAGTACTTGGAGCGCCAGGACGTGACCTTCGACATCGGTAAGGGCCCGGGCGTCAACTTCCGCCCCTGGGACCATCAGCTGCGCCAGCCGCTCTATGCGATCGACATCGACCAGAACAGCGAGTGGATCCGCATCGACTGGACGACGTGGGTCGCGCTCGGCAAGCTGAAGGGCGAGGTCGCGCCGGGCGCCGGCGGCGCTGGCCAGACCATCACCCAGCGCCTGGACCAATTCGGTGACGGGCCGACCGACACGGCATGCCGCATGCCGGCCTAGCCGAGCGGCAGCATCCAACGAAAAAGGGCCTCACGGATCGCTCCGTGAGGCCCTTTCGTTTCGTCCCAGCGAGGCGCTACTTGCTCTTGAGCATGTTCGCCATCGACCAGGCGGCGATCACCGCCGCGGCGGGTGGCAGCGCGAAGGTCACCAGGAGGTCCGCGGTCAGCGGCATCTGCTCGAAATCGAGCAGCACGTAGCGCAGCATGTCGAGCTGATAGGTCACCGGGTTGGAGAACACGATCGCCTGCAGCCAAGTGGGCAGCTGCACGACCCAGCCGCCGCCGATGGCGAAGATGCCGATGCGGCGCAGCTCGTCGCGGATCGCTTCGGGGATCTCCATGAAGCCGACGCCGCCGATGACGCCGCGCAGCGGGAAGATCGAGCCCGACAGGAAGTAGAGCGGCTGAATGACGCCGTTAGAGATGGCGCCGAAGCCCTCGTAGGTCTTCAGCCGCGAGGCGATGATGACGCCGAGCGCGGTCATGAAGATGCCCATGAAGAACATCACCACCCACGCCTGCACGATCGCGATGGGGTCGACGCCCTCCTGGAAAGCCGTGACGAGCACGCCCGACTCAAACGGGCTGGCGCCGGGCGGAATGAAGACGATCGGCAGGAACAGGAGCGGGATGGTGCCCTGGATGACGGAGATGCTGGCGCCGCCTAGGAGCTTGCCGAGGGTCACCGACAGGATGGGCGCCGGCGACACCATCACCTCGCGCAACAGGCCGACCTCGCGGTCCCATACCAGCGCGATGGCGCATTGCAGCGAAGCGAACAGCACGTTCAGCGTGATGACGCCCGGCAGGATGTACTGGCCGTAGGTGTAGCCCTCGATCTCGCGCAACGCGGCGCCGAGGCCGAAGCCGAGCACAACGAGCCACAGGATGGTGCGCGACAGGCCGCCCCACAGCTGCGAGCGGTCGCGCAGGTAGCGCACCATCTCGCGCCGCCACATGACGTAGACGACGGCAGGAGCGATGCCGAAGACCGTGGACAGGCCGGATGCGTCGGAGGTCGCGCGTCCCGGCAGGGCGCCGGCGGTGTTGGTCATCGGGTGTGCTCTCCGCCACGCTTGCCAAAATTGACGACGAGCTCGTGCGCCGTGGCCTCCTCGTCACGAAATGCACGGCCGGTCAGCTTGATGAAGGCGTCTTCGAGCGTCTTGGCGCCGGGGTGCTTGGCGATGATGTCCTTCGGCGCGCCGATATCGACGAGCTTGCCCTTGTCGATGATGCCGACGCGATCGCACGCCTCGGCCTCGGGCATGTAGTGGGTCGTCATGAGCACCGTCATGCCTTCCTCGCGCAGGGCGGCGATGCGTTCCCACAAGTGGCGGCGGCCCTGCGGATCGAGGCCGATGGTGGGCTCGTCGAGGAACAACACGCGCGGGCCGTGCATGATGGCGCGGGCGAGCTCGAGACGGCGCTTCATGCCGCCGGAGAACGCGCGCACGCGGCGCTTGCCGACCTCGGCGAGCGACGCCCACGCGAGCGCCTGCTGTACCGCCGGGGCGCGCTGGGCGCGCGGAATGCCGTAGAGCACGGCGTGGATCTCGAGGTTCTCCTTGGCGGTGAGGCGCTCGTCGAGGGCCGGATCCTGGAACACCATGCCGAGCTGGCGGCGCACCTTTTCGGCGTCGCGCACGACGTCGTGCCCCATGACCGCGGCGCTGCCCGAGGTGGGCTGCACCAGCGTCGTCAGCATGTGCATGACGGTGGTCTTGCCGGCGCCGTTCGGTCCCAGGAGGGCGAAGAACTCGCCCTTGGCGACGCCGAAGGACACGCTTTCGGCCGCGACTACATCCCCGTAGCGGCGGCCGAGCGAGTTGGCCTCGATGGCGAGAGCCGACGTCTCCGGCTTCGCCGCGGTTGCAGCCGCTAATGACACGTTGGTTCTCCCGACCCCTGGTCCAAATCCTGCCAGAACCCCCCGCGAAGCGCCATCGGCCGTCGCATCGCTGCGGCGGCCGATTCCCTGGGAGGGTGGTGGCGGGCGGCGGCTAGCCGCCTACTGCTTTCTTTGCCTCGGCCATTACCGTCACCAGACCGCGGCACGCATCGGCGGCCGAAATCGTCGTGTTGACGGTGCCGCCGGGCAGCGGCTGGTAGCGCGTGGCGACAAGCCGCGGAAAGAGCGACCGGGCCTGAGTCTCGGCGGCCGGCGCCATGATGCTGATCGCACCGCTGAGCCCGCTCGCTTCCGAGACGAAGTGCTCGAGCACGGCGTAGACGCGCTCTGTGGCGATGGCGTCGCGGCCGGCCGCGTAGTCGGCGCACGCCGGAGTCAGCACGTCATTCAGCGTCTGGGCGAGGCGGATCATGTCGCGACCCACGTAGAGGCTGGCGTCGGCGATGTTCTCGAGCACCGTCGCCATGCCATGGGAGAGAGCCTCAAGCTCCTCCTGATCCTCCATCGGGAAGGGATCCGGCGGCAGGTGCTTGGTCTTGTAGAAGGGCCGCATGTTGTCCATCAGCAGCGTGCCCTCGGAGGCAAGCGCGGGCGTCGTGGCGGCGGCGAGCTCCTTCCACAGCACCTCGACGCGCTCCCACGCGCCCCAGCCGGCCGGATACTGCTGCCGGTTGGGGTATTTGACCGCCTCTTCAAAGCCTTCGGAGACGCCGTCCTCGGCGACCAGCAACGACGCCGTCAGCGCGCTCTTGAACTGCAGGTTGTTGCGCAACGCGGGGTCGATGACGAGGTTGTAGGCGTTGGCGACCAGCGGCCGCGCACGCGCCGCCAGAGCGGCGGCGGGCTGGCCTTCGTTGATCGCCTTCATCACGGCGTCCACCGCCGTCTTGAGCTCGGCGGCGAGCGCCGCGTTCTTCTGCTGCAGGGTGCCGTAGAAGCGGCCGAGGTCCTTGGTCGCCATGTTGCCGAGCTGGACCTTCAGGTCGGCGTTGATCGGCGTGGTGTACGCCTCGGCGACGCGCAGGCGGGCATCCAGCATCTCGATGCCGAATGCCTGGCTGATCGGCAGCATGGTCTCGTAGTACGGCTCGAACTTATGAGCGGCACGCTGCGAGAATGCCGACGAGGCGGCGAGCAGGGTGACTACGGTCGCGCCGGCCGCGAGCCAGCGCTTCGCGTTCTGGAACTGCATCGAAGTCCTCTCCTCTAGGCGCCGGCCGGAATGCGGCCGATCTGCACCGAGTGGGCGCCGCGACCGACGGCGATGTTCTTGATGACGCACATGCACTCCGGATCGATCACGGAGACGCTGTCGGACAGGCCGTTGGCCGTATAGACCTTCTTGCCGTCGAGCGTGACGGTGACACCCCACGGACGGCGGCCCATCTTTTCCTTGATGGTCTGCGCGACCTTGTTGGTGGCGGTGTCGATCACGTAGATCGCGCTGGTGCCGCCGCCGGCGACATAGACGTACTTGCCCGCCGGGTCGACCACGAGCTCGACCGGACGCGAGTCCAGGCCGAGGTTGATGCTGGCAACCAGCGTATGGTTCTTGGTGACGTCGATCACCGAGATGGTGCCGCCGATCTCGGCAGACACGTACGCCTTGGTGCCATCGAGCGAAAAGGCCACCGCGCGCGGGCGGTTACCGACCAGGATGTGCTTCAGGATGCGCTTGTTCTCGACGTCGTAGACGGTCGTGGTGTGGGTCGCCTCGGCGGTGATGTAGACCCACTTGCCGTCGGGGCTGACGGCGACGCCTTCGGCCTCGATGCCGACGCGGAACTGGACGAACTGGGTGCCGGTGGCGATGTCGTAGCCGCCGCCCTGCGCGAGCGCCTCGAGGGACGCCCACACCTGCTTGCCGTCCGGGCTGATGGCGACGCGCTCGGGGTTACCGCCGGCGCGGAACTCTTGCAGAATCTGGTTGGTGCGCACGTCGATGGCGACGATCTTGTCCTCCGTCACCTCGAACTCGGGATGGAAGTCACTGACCGAGACGTAGATGATCGTGCCGTCCGGCGAGAGCGCCATGCCGCGCGGCCGCACCAAGCCGGGACGGCCCGAGATCGGGATGGTGCCGATGACCGCGTCCGTGGTCGCGTCGATCACGGTGATGTCGGCGTTGTACTCGTTGGCGACGTACACGCGGTACGTGTCGCCGGCCCTGGTGGCGTTCAGCATCGTCTGAGTCGTTTGCGCCAGCGACGGCGTCCCGACAATCAAACCTGCAGCAAACGCGAGCCCCACGGCCGCGTGCTTCACGGGCACATACTTCATCGGCTTCCTCCCTGGTGGCCTGCGTCGCCTTTGCCGGCGACTTTGCGACCCGCAATTCCCCTGGGCCGCGCGGCCATTGGCTTTTCCAATACCTTCCATAAGGCAAGCGTCATGCCAGGCTTCGCGCCCGCTAGAAATGGCAGAAATCCTAGGATTTCAAGCGAGGACGCGGCGCGGAGCCACGATGCCGGCAGCCTTGGTGGTTGTTATCAACCACCAAGAGGGCCTCGGCTCCTAGCGCAGGGGTGTCGGTTTGCGGCAGCGGCTGCGGTTGGCCAGATCGCCAATCTGGTCGAGCCGCTCGACCAGATCCGTGCCTGGCATATAGATCGCCGGCAGCTCGCCGACGAGCAGGGCCTGAGCGAGCTTCGAGGTGGCGCGGTCGGCCGAGTTGACCTTGATCAGGTAGAGCGACTGGCGCTGCTGGCGATCCCACGGACGGAACGAGGTGGCGACGCCCTTGTGCAAGTCGAACACGCTGCCCGGATTCATCATGTAGTTCATGACCGACTTCGGATCGGTCTTGCCCTGATTGAAGAACGCCGCCTCATAGAACGCTCGCATGGCGTGATAGATGGCCCAGGCGGTGGCCTCCATGGGCACGCCCCAACGCTCGCGGTAGCGCGCGTTGTACTCGCGCGCGCCGTAGGCGTCGATGGTCGCCTCCCACGCCGCGGCGCGGTGGCCGACGCCGAGGGTCGGAGCAACGGCGCGCGAGGCCTCGTAGAACGCCCGCGTCTGCGCCTCGGTGTGCGGATAGCCGGTGACCTGAACCGTGCCAGGGACGCCGCCGGTCTCGAGGTCCTTCAGCGCCACCAGCTGGTCGGCGGCGCTCTGCAGCAGGATGACGACGTCGGCATTGGCGCGCCGCACGGCGGCGGCCAGGTTGGCGCCGCCGGCCCGGCCGGGCGCCAGATACATGCGGCCGACCTCACGGGCGCCGAAGTGGCGCTCGTTCATGGACCAGCGCACGCGCTCATACTGGGCACGGCCCTCGTCGCTGTCCTCGACGACGAAGTACCACTGGCGCAGGCCCGAGCGCACATACCAGCCGACGATCGAGTCGAGGTACATCGCCGCGCTCGGCTCGAGGTGGAAGGTCGTGGCGAAGCATTGCTCGTTGCGCAGGATGTCGGCGGAGGCGCCGATGTTGAGGAACGGAATACCCTTCTGCTCGGCCCATGCGCCCAATGCCCGCGTCTCCGCGTTGGTGTAGCCGCCCATGATCGCGAAGGCGCCCGCATCGACCAGCCTCTGCGCCGCCGCAGCGACGTCGCCCCGAACGGGCGTCTCGGTGAGAACCTTGAAGTCCATGCCCACAAGCTCAGCGTTGAACGCGAAGTCCTCCTCCGTCGCGATGGTCCCTTCTCTTGCGGCCTTGGCGATCTCGGCCCAGAAGGGTCCCGCTTCCGGCTTCAATTCCGGCAGCAACACGCCGATGTGGACCGGCTTGTCGAACATCGGCAGTTCTTGGGCCGAAGCGGGCGCCAGCACGGCTCCCATAACGACGGCGGCCACGGCCAATGCGCGGCGCAGGTGCGCGATCAGAATGTTCACGGTTGCCTCCCTGCAGACCGTTGCGGAGCCGGGCCATCGGTGGCCGGCTCGCGGCTTTGGGATGGATATTGACCACAGCGGGTAGGCGTCCACAAGGCGGCCGACAACCACCCGGGAGCCAGCAACCCCAGGGAAACTGCGGCTTCAGAACTACACAACGGCCCCCTTGAAATTGGTACTCTACGCGCCGCCGCGGGCAAGGCGGCCGGGGAGGGTTCAAGTGACAGGGTTGTTGCACGCGTTTCGGCGGATCGCAGGGCTGTGCGCCCTCTTCGTTGCGGCAGGCCTCAGCATGGGCGTGGCTCCACCGGCGTGGGCGCAGGTGCAAATGCGCCCGGGCGCGACTGCGTTCGTTGCGGGCACCATCATCCAACGTATCAAGCCGGAGACGGTGAAGGATCTGTTCCCCGACAAGGACGTCGTACTGAAGACGACCGAGGGCATCCGCACGCCGGCGCTGGAAGTGTGGGTGGGGGGCGCACTGAAGGGCTACATCTTCTCGACGATGGATGTGGTCAACGCCACCGGCTACGCCGGCAAGCCGTTCGACTTCTTCGGCGGACTGACGCTGGACGGCAAGCTGACCGGCGTCGTGCTGCAGAACCACAGCGAAACCATCATCGGCCGCGGTGTGCCGCAGCGGAGCATGGATGAGTTCCTGGCCGGATTCGCGGCCGTGACGATTCAGCGCTGGGGCACCGTCAACCCGGACCTGTTGGCAGGCGCCAGCATCTCCGGCCGCGCGATGAAGGCGGGCATGCAGAATGCCGCGACGCGCGTGTTCACGACTCACATTGTCGGCGAAGCAGAAGTGGTCGTCACCGAGCCCGCGCTCGATCGCAAGGGCTTCACCCTCTACACCGCGCAGGAGCTGATCGAGCGCGGCTCGATCGTCGGCATCACGTTGACCGTGCGCGACGCCATCAAGCTGTTCGAGGCGAAAGGCGGCGCCGGCGCCCGGCCCGACATCAGCCCGCAACAGTTGGAACGGCTCGACGAGCTCTTCATCCAGTTCAACACGGCGCTGCTCTCGCCGCCGTCGATCGGCCAGAACATGTTCGGCGACGAGCGCTATCGCGAGATCGTGGGGCGCGAAGGTGCCAACGGCCTCAGCATCTGGATGGCCGACAAGGGCTATTCGTCCTTCGTCAGCAACAGCCACCTGCGCAGCTCCACGGGCAACATTTTCGACCAGGTCCGCATCGAGCAGGGCGGCACGTCGTTCCTCGTCACCGCACCCCAGTCGGCGCGCATCCTCGTCCGCGCCGCTTACGCGGGCGACCTGCTGCCGTCGCGCGAGAGCATGGTGTTCGCGATTCCGCCCACGCTCGGCCTCGACCCGCTCAAGCCGTTCAAAGTGGTGCTGATCCAGCCTGGTTTCACCAAGGCCGGCGCGCCCATGACGATCGAGATCCCGCTCACCTACGACCTGCCCGACATGCACAAGCTGCTGCCGGTGCCGGTGTTCGTGCCCGCCTACATCGATATCTGGCAGAACGAGCTCGTCAATATCGGCATCCTGGCGGCGCTGCTGGTGGCGGTGACGCTCGTCTTCCTGCTGCAGGACGTGCTGGTGAAGAACCGCATGGCGTACAACGTCGTGCGCGTCGGCATCCTGAGCTTCACGCTGGTCTGGCTCGGATGGATGGTCGGCGCGCAGTTCTCGATCATCAACATCCTTACCTACATGACGGCGCCGTTCACCGGCACCGGGCTCGAGACGTTCCTGCTCGATCCGCTCTTCTTCATCCTCGGCATCTACATCGCGATCACGCTGTTCCTGCTTGGCCGTGGCGTGTTCTGCGGCTGGCTGTGCCCGTTCGGCGCATTGCAGGAACTGAGCAACAAGGCCGCAATTCTGCTGCGCGTGCCGCAGATCAAGGTGCCGCCCTCGCTGCAGGAGCGCCTGTGGGCGGTGAAGTACGTGCTGGCCGTAGCCATCATTGGCATCGGCTTCTACTCGGTCGACATGGCCAACGCGCTCGAGGAAGTCGAGCCGTTCAAGACGGCCATCAACGTCTACTTCATCCGTGAGCTGCCGTACGTGATCTACGCCGTGGCGCTGCTCGCCGCGGGCCTGTTCATCGAGCGCTTCTACTGCCGCTTCCTGTGCCCGCTGGGCGGCGCGCTGTCGGTGTTCGGCCGCATCCGCATGTTCAAGTGGCTGAAGCGCAAGCCGCAGTGCGGCACCCAGTGCCGCATCTGCGAGACCGATTGTCCCGTCGGCGCCATCGAGCCATCCGGCCAAATCAACATGAACGAGTGCCTGCAGTGCCTCGACTGCCAGGTCGATTACTACGACGACGAGAAGTGCCCGCCGCTCATCGCGCGCAAGAAGCGCAAGGACCAGCGCACCGAGGCGGGAATCGGGATTGGCGTCCCGTCGCCGATGCCGGCGGAGTAGGACTCAACCGCGCACCAATGGCCGGGCCAAAAGCCCGGCCATTTGCGTTTTAGGGGAACGGATCGCAGACGATCGACTGGGTGACGCCGAAGTACTGCAAGCACTTCGCCTTCGTCATCGTCTTGCCCTGGTAGAACTGCTGCACGAGCGTGGTGACGGTCTGGAGCTGTCCCTCGGTCAGCGTGATCTGAATGTCCGGCAGCTTTTCGTCAGGCCTGAGGTCCGCGCGAGTCTTGCCGTAGCACTTGAGCGCCGGCGTCCAGGCTTCGCGCGAGAACACCGGGTGGATGCTGCCCGGCTTGCCGCAGGTGATGGCCTCGAGGATTCCGGCGCGGTCGAGCTTGGTATCGACGAGCGCCGGGCCGGGGTTCTGACCCGCGAGGTCGCCGATGACGAACGGCAGACCGCCCTGCCCGCTCCAGCCGTGGCACTCCCAGCAGTTGCCCGCGACCTTGTAGATCTGGATGCCGGCGCTGATGACGGCCGGGCTGGCCTCCTGGGCGGCGACCGGGCCGGACAGGCCGCACAGGGCGAGCGTCGCGGCGAAGAGAGCGGCGCGCTTCATTGCGCGAAGATATTGCAGGCCGTCGAGCGGTCGCCCCAGTACCGCACGCACTTCTCGCGATTCATCGTACCGCCCTGATAGAACGCCTGCACGAACGTCACCACAGCCTCGATCTGCGCCTCCGTCAAGGGGCGGCCGGCAAGCAGCGGGCTTTCCTCCGGCTTCATGTCGGCCCGCACCTTGCCGCCGCAGGGGCGCTCGGGCGTCCACGCCTTCTGCAGGTATTGCGGCATGGTCAGCCAGTCGTTGCGAAAGCCGCACGAAACGGCATCGATCATCTCCGCGCGCGTCATCGTCGAGGTGGTCAGAGGCGGGCCGAACGCCGTGCCGCGGCCGCCGTACTCATCGAGCGCCAGCGCACCGTTGCCGCCGTAGCCGTGGCACGGCTCGCAGTTGGCGACTGCCGGCTTGTAAACCGTCATACCGGCCTCGACTTGCGCGGGGTCGAATTGCTGCGCGATGGCAGGCGAAGCAATCAAGAAGCAAATGCCGAGCAGCGCGTGGGGGCGCAGCCGCGGAGTCATGATCAGCGCAGGTAGTTGCAGCCGGCAGCGTCGGGCGTACCGAAGTACAGGAGGCAGTGCTCCAGCGAGAACTGCTTGCCCTGGTACGCGGTCTGAATCCACAGCACCACGGCTTCGATCTCATCGACGTAGAGGGGAGCACCCCACAGACCGGCGCGTTCGGTGTCCGGCACCTCGGCCGCCGTCTTGCCCCAGCACGGACGCTCGGGCTTCCACGCGTCCTCGAGGTACTGCGGCATGATGCTGTGGCCGAGCTTGCCGCACGAGATGATCTCGATCATCTCCTCGGCCGTCATCTTCGAGTCGACGAGCGAGGGACCCGGGTCCCATTGCTTGCCGTTGTTGTCCTCGAAAGCGTTGCCGCCGAGCCCGCTCCACCCGTGGCACAGCTGGCAGTTGCCCAGTTCCGGCCGGTAGACCGAAATGCCGAGGTCGATACCCGTGAGCACCGGCTTCGGCGGAGCGTCGAAGTCGAACTCCTGGGCCACAACGAAAGCGGCAAACGGGAGCGACACAGCCGCCGCGACGGCGGCAGCGAGGAGCGCGCGCACGCCAGCGATCACGGGCCGGCACGCCCCCCGGGCTCGCCGACCGCGCCGATCTCGATCAGGTACTGGTTGATGTTCTTGCCGCTCTCGTAGATGCGGTTCTCGACGAACTGGAAGGCGACGAGCAACACGTCGGCGGGAACGAGGCCAGGAATGCGCAGCACTTCCTTGCCGCCCTCGACGCGGAACTCGAGGGCCGGCGTGCCGAGCACGCGATGGCGCCGCGCGAGGTCGTCCTCGCGCCACTCGGTGCCGTCGAAGTCCTTCACCTTCTTGCCGCTGCGCGCATAGAAGTCGTAGCGCACGACGTAGAAGGTGTTGGCGAGATAGTCGTGCAGCTTCGGGTCGAGCAGGATGGTCTCGTGCAGCTGCTGGCAGTACTCGCAGAACTCGCGCTCCCACATGACAAGCAGCGTCTTGCCCTCGGCGGTCGCCGCCGCAAGGTCGGCCTGCAGGTCGTAGGCCTGGGGCTTGTAGAAGTCCTCGATGAAGAAGCCGCGCTCGTCGAGCTTGGGCACCGGGCGCTCCGCTACCTGCGCGCCGCCCGCCGCACCGCCGCCGGCGCGCTGGGCTGCGGGAGCAGTCGCCTGCTTGCCATTCGCCGCAACAACCACCGGCTCGCCCTCGACGCTGGGCGGCCTGTTCTGCAGGAACACGTAGCCGAGGACAGCGGCGGCGCCGACCCACAAGACGACGTTGGCGACGAGGAATCCGCGACTTGCCATCGAAAAGTGCCCGATTTCGGGGCCGCGCCCCGCGGCGGCGGCCGACATTGAAGGCCTCAGAATAGCTGTATAGCGCGGGTCAGGCGAGTATCCAGCCGCGCAGCCCAGGCGGTGGGGTTGCCCTTCACCGAGTCTTGAAAGGAAGCCGAAGCTTGAGGGGCCTCAGCGGCCGGCGAAGACGTCGCAGGCCCGGTTGGCCGTGCCCCAATACTTGAGGCAGCTCTCCACGTTCATGCCCGTGCCCTGGTAGACCGCCTGCACGTAGGTGACGACGGCCTCGATCTGGGACGGCGTGAGCTGGCGCTGGCCGTTCAACGGCAGGGGCGGATCGGCGGCGGTGATGTCGGCGGCGACCTTGCCGTCGCAACGGTAGGCGGCCGACCAGGAGTCGCCGCGATAGCGCGGCATGAGACCGCCGCCGCGTTTGCCGCACGAGACGACGGCGATCATCTGCTCGCGCGTCATCTTGCTGTCCACCAGCGAAGGACCGAAGGCGACGGTGTCGCTGAAGAAGACGGTGTGCTGGCGGCCCAGGCCCTGCCAGCCGTGGCAAAACTCGCAGTCGGCGGCATCGGACTTGTAGAGGCGCATGCCGGCTTCGACGACGGCGGGGTCGGCCGGCTGGGCCATCGCCGGCGCGGCGAAAGCGAGCACAATGGCGGCGAGCAGAGCGCGACAGGCGCGAGGGCAAAGCATGCGCCAGTGTGCGCCGGTCGCGCCGAGGGCGCAAATCACCGGAAAGCGACCGCCGCCGAACCTTGCGAGGTGGCCCAGCCCAGCCACTCCCTGCCGGCGGGACGCGCCGCTGCGACGCCCACGGGGCGCGGCAGGAACGTTCCGATCCCGGGATCATCGCTGAAGTGGAAGAGCCGCATGCGCCAACCGAGCCCGATCGATGGGCGTCAGCCGCTACCGCACGTTCTTCAGCGCGGCGACGACTTGGTCCGCAATGGCTTCGGCGACGAGAGGCGCCTCGGCCCCTGTCACCTCGACCTGGCACGTCCGCGCGCAGTCGAACCCGGCGGGCCAGCGCGACGGGGAAATCGCCTCGAAGACGCCAACGCTGGCGGAGTCCGCAGCCCGCAGCAGAGTCGCGACGCCGCGGCCCGACAGGATCGTGTTGCTGCGGCCCGCCAAGGTTGGCCCGCCCTGGCCGAACTCGAGGCGCACGAACAGCGCGAACACCACGACGGCGTCGATTGGTTCGCGCTGCTGACGGCGCGCGATCTGAACGATCTCCGTGTCTGCGCGGCGCACCCCGTCCAGCTCGTTGACGGTCGAAAGCGCGCGGCCATCGGAGACCGCGAAGCCGCGGCGGCGAAGCTGCTCCTCGAATGCCGCGAGTGCGGCTTGGAAGGACGGGTCCGACCGCCGGATCGATCCCTCGGGACCATCATCGCCGACGACCATTGCGCGCGGGATGCGCGGCGTTTGGGTCGCGGGAACCGCTGCCGTTGGTTGGGCCGGCGCCTGCACCAGCGTCAGAATCACAGCGGTTCCTGCCGCAAGCAGGGATGCCGCGCCAAGGCCAAAGAGCGTGAGCCGTGTGGCCGGCGAGGCCAGGGTCGCTGTTACGCGGCCACCCAGAATGGCGACACCGATCAGCGCGAGGCCGAAGACGACAAGAGCGGCGATCATCGGGTTCCGTCTTCGCCGTACGCTGGCCGTATGCGGCCCGCGCCAAGTCCGCCGCTCGTTGGAAGTATTGGCGTCCCCTAGGGGAGTCGAACCCCTGTTCTCGCCGTGAGAGGGCGATGTCCTGGGCCACTAGACGAAGGGGACCCGGACCCAGAGATACCGGTCCGCGGCGGGACGATCAAGGAACAAGGAGCCGGCGGCCGCCTAGTTCTTGGACTTGCCGCGCAAGAACCCGGTCAGGACACCGATCGCCAGGGCGCCGAGGGCCAGCGGCACCGCGTGCTTGTTGGTGGCCTCGGCGAGCCGGGCCTCGAACAAGTCCGCTTCCGAGGCGGCCTCGGGCGGCAGCGCGAACGCGGCTTCGGCGTGGGCGACCGCGTGGAACCGGCGTGGCCGCGCCTGGGCAATCTTGAGGACCACGATCATCGCGACACCGAGGACCATGAGACCGCCGCCCACCATCAGGGTGGCGTAGAGCGCGCCGTACTGCGCCGTCAGGTAGATGACGAGCGCGGCGAGCAGGAAGCCGCAGCCGGCAATCAGAAGCGCACCGGCTGCGGCGTAGACTCCAAGGGTCGTCGAGGCGCGCCGGATGCTGCGCTTGGCGGCTCCGGCGGCGCGGGGCAAGGCGACCATGGTCGCCAGTCCCCTAAGGAGAGCGCGAACCATGGATCTCTGCCCGCGGCGGCGCTGGGGGGAGGGACCTAGCGCCGCAGAATCGCGCCGATGACGAAGCCGATACCGGCGGCGACCGCCAGCATCGACAAAGGGTGATCCTTCACGGTGTCCTCGACGGCGTGCTCGGCCGTGACGGCGCGGTCGCGCGCGTAGTCCTTGGCGTTGACGGCGTAGTCCTTGGCCTGGTTCGCGTATTCCTTGGCATCGTGCAGGATCTTGCGCGCTTTGCCACGGGTGTCGTCGAGGCTGTCGGCGACCGCCTCGGTCAGCTTCTCGAACTCGGCGCGCATCTTGGTGAGCTGCGCCTGCAGCGCCTCGAAATCGGCGAGGGAGTCGGTAGTACGGGATTCGCGCATCTTGCGTCCTCCAGACATGGTGTTCTGTTTCATTGCGTCACGGCCGTGCTCGTTCCGTCGCTTGGCTACATCGGTGGGGTGCGTCCGCGCGCGAGGTGGACGATGAGCGAGACCACGAACGCGATCAGGAAGATGAAGAACAAGATCTGCGCGATGTTGGTCGAGACGGCAGCGACGCCGCCAAAACCGAGAACGCCGGCTACGATCGCAACCAGCAGAAACATGACTGCCCAGCCCAACATGGCCACCCTCCGTACTTTGACGAGACCGAGGCCCTCGATCAGGGATTTGGACGACCGTACGCGCCCGTCCCACCCTGCGATGTTCGAATGCGCACAGCCGACGATGTCGCCCTAGCAAGTAGCAGCGCGGGCGTGACAGAGGCGTGAGGCTTCTGTGTCAAAAACGAAGCCGGAGCCGGACCAGAAAGTGCTGGCAGCGCCGGAGCTTAGGGGCGGCCGCGACTTGAGCGCGACCTATCCCCAAAGGGTCGGCTTCACGACCATCAGGAACAGGATGGCGATGACGAGGACGCCGAGGATGGGCCCGAGCATCGCGCCACGCTTTGCCAACGCCGCGAACTCCGGCGTGTCGGCACGCCCGGCGACAGCGAGCTGGACCTGCGCGCGCAGGGTCGGCGTGTAGGCGAAGAAGCCAAGGCCGGCGACAATCGCGAACAACACGGTGGAGGCGGCGACCCACGGGGTCGAGAAGCCGAACGGTCCGAGCCACACCAGGAGCACGCCAGTGATGCCCGCTGCGACATAGGCGGGGTTGGCCATGCGGTCGTCGAGCACCTTGACCGTCGCCAGAGTGAAGGGCAGCGCCGCGGGGGCGCCGCGCACGCGCGCCATCCACACGCCGTAGGTGACGTTGGTGCCGACGGCGACGGCGGCCGCGACCACGTGCAGCCAAACGAGAATCAAGTACAGCATCGTCTCATCTCCTTCCGACCGCTGCGAAGAAGCGCGCCGCGGCGAGGAGGGCGTCGACCTCTTCGTCGCGGGTGTTGAATGCGGTGACAAGGCGAATCGAGCCCGGACCGAGCGCGTGGTCCCACGGATGGAAGCGAAAGCCCCGCTCCGCCAGCCCGGCGATGACGCCAACCGGCAGCCGGGCGAACACCTCGTTGGCCTGAACCGGCGCGAGCAACGCGGCGCCGGGCAGCGCGCCGATGCCAGCGGCCAGCCGCGCGGCGGACGCGTTGGCGCGGCCAGCGTTGCGCAGCCACAGGCCGTCCTTCAGGTAGGCGTCGAGCTGTGCGGAGACAAACCGCATCTTGGAAAACAGCTGGCCCGCGCGCTTGCGCCGGAAAGCGAACGTGGCCGCAGCGTCCGCATCGAAGCAGACGACGGCCTCCGCCGCGAGCGCGCCGTTCTTGGTGGCGCCGAAGGACAGGATGTCGACTCCGGCGCGCCAGGTGATGTCCGCCGCCGAACCCTTCAGCGCCGCGACGGCGTTGGCGAGGCGCGCGCCGTCCATGTGCAGCTTCATCGACGCGCCATGGGCGACGTCGGCAAGAGCGCGCACCTCGGCGGGTGTGTAAATACATCCGACCTCGGTGGTCTGCGACATGCTGACAGCGCCGGGCTGCATGTTGTGGGCGCCGTGCGGCGCCGTGGCAGCGATGGCGTCGCGCAGGACTGCGGGGGTGAGCTTGCCGCCCTCGCCGGGCAGCGGCATGAGGCGCGCGCCGCCCGTAAAGAACTCGGGCGCGCCGCATTCGTCGGAGACGATGTGGGCGTGCTGGTGGCAATAGATGATCCCCCACGACGGCGTGATCGCCGAGAGGGCTAAGGCGTTGGCGGCGGTGCCGGTGGCGAGAGGAAAGGCCGCCACGTCGCGTTCGAACACCGTGCGGAACCGCGCCGTGAGACCGGCGGTCCATTCGTCGTCGCCATAGGCGGACGCGGTGCCGGAGTTGGCGGCGGCGATCGCTGCCAGCAGTTCCGGCGCGATGCCGGCAACGTTGTCGCTGCGAAAGTCCGCGCTCATGGCGTCGCGATCGCGATCTCGGTGAACGATTGCGCGTCGATGCGATAGGCACGCACGGCGCCGGCGCCCGCCGACGTGACCGCAGTGATGACCCACGTGAGACTCCGGTCGTAGGCGCGCGCCAAATCGGTGCCGGACGGCACGGCACTCCCGTTCGGATGGGAGTGCCAGACGCCGACGATGTCGCGATCGCTGCCGCGCAGCTCGCGATGCAGGCGCAACAGCAGGCGCGGGTCTACCTCGAATCCCCGCCGGCGATCCTCGGCGACATTGGGCGCCAAGTGCACTCGGGCGACGCGTACGACGGCCGCGGCGCGCCAGCCTTCGAAGAGCGCGCATGCTTCCTCGGGGAATGCGTCCGTGGCGGCGCGAGCCAGGGCGGCCAGATCGGCCGCGGCCAGCTCGACCGCGGTCACCGTCATGGTTGGATGGTGACGGCGCCCTGCGCCGCCCCGGTGCGGGCGTCGAACAGCTGGATGAGCTGGCGGCCGTCCCCCAGATCGAGCAGGACAGCCAGGCGGTCGCCGTCGATCTCGATCTCGATCACCCGCGCGCCCGCCGGCAGCTTGAGCTCGGTGGGATCGAAGGCGCGGCTGGCGCTGGCGCTCGAGACCTCGCGGCCGATGGCCACCAGCAGCACGCCGAGGCCGAAGACGATCACCAGCCCCATAATGATGACGATCGCCTTGAGGACGCGGATATTCTGCTCTTGCACCATCTACGACGACCGATGTCGAAATCCGTGAAGTTGGAACCGAAGAGCACCGCCCGCGCGGACAGCAGCGACAGCGTGATGCGCACCGATCCGGTCGTGGCTGACGAGGCTGGAACGCGCCTGGACCGGTGGCTGGCGCTCCATGTTGCCGGTCAGTCGCGCGCGCGTCTCAAGGCCCTGATCCAGGAGGGCCGCGTGCTGGTCGAGAACGGCGCGACGGTAACGGACCCCTCCCAGGGGGTCAAACCCGGCCAGCGCTTCGTCGTCACCGTGCCGGCGCCGGAGCCGGCGACGCCGCTCGCCGAGAAGATCCCCCTCGTCGTTGTCTACGAAGACGACGACGTCATCGTCATCGACAAGCCGGCGGGGCTGGTCGTCCACCCGGCCCCCGGCAACAGCAGCGGCACGCTGGTGAACGCCCTGCTTGAGCATTGCGGCGATAGCCTGTCGGGCATCGGCGGGGTGCGGCGGCCCGGCATCGTCCACCGGCTGGACAAAGACACCTCCGGCCTGCTGGTGGTCGCCAAGACCGACGTCGCCCACCGCGCCTTGGTCGAGGACTTCAGCACGCGGCGGGTGCAGCGTGTCTACCAGGCGGTTGTGTGGGGCGTGCCGAAGTCCACGGCCGGCACCATCGAGACGAACATCGGCCGCAGCAACCGCGACCGCAAGAAGATGGCGGTGGTGCGGGACAGCGGCCGGGTGGCGCTGACCCGGTACAAGGTGATCGAGGCGTTCGGCGACCTCGCGGCCCTGGTCGAGTGCCGCTTGGGCACGGGACGGACCCATCAAATCCGTGTGCACCTGGCCCATCTTGGGCACCCGCTCGTCGGGGATGCCACCTATGGGAAGGCGCCCCTTGCCAAATTGCGCCATTGGCCGGGAGCAAAGAACGCGGCAGATTCCCTGAACCGACAGGCATTGCACGCGGGAATGCTGGGATTTCGGCATCCGACGCGGGGTGAGGACCTGTCCTTTTCGTCCGCCTTGCCACTTGAACTAGACCGGCTGATCTCCACATTGCGTATCAGCCCGATATAGCTTCAGCGTTGGCATAGGCTTACCAGGGAGGGTACGCCATGGCTTCCACGTCCCTCGTTCCCAACCTTTCGCCCGACACCAATCTCTCCCACTACCTCCAGGAAATTCGGAAGTTTCCGATGCTGGAGCAGCAGGAGGAATACATGCTCGCCAAGCAGTGGCAGGAGCATGGGGATGTCGATGCCGCCCACAAGATGGTGACGAGCCACCTGCGTCTCGTGGCGAAGATCGCCATGGGCTACCGCGGCTATGGCTTGCCGCTCGCCGACCTCATCGCCGAAGGCAACGTCGGCATGATGCAGGCCGTCAAGCGCTTCGACCCGGAGCGCGGCTTCCGCCTGGCGACCTACGCCATGTGGTGGATTCGCGCCGCCATCCAGGAATACATCCTGCACTCGTGGTCGCTGGTGAAGATCGGCACGACCGCGGCGCAGAAGAAGCTGTTCTTCAACCTGCGCAAGATCAAAGGCCAGTTGAAGGCGCTCGAGGAAGGCGACCTGCACCACGAGACGGTGACCAAGATCGCGCACAAGCTCGCGGTCTCGGAAGAGGATGTCGTCAACATGAACCGCCGTCTCGCGGCGCCCGACCATTCCTTGAACGCACCCGTGCGCGAGGATGGCGAGGGCGAGTGGCAGGACTGGCTGGTGGACGACTCGCCGAACCAGGAGACTAAGATCGGCGACTCGGAAGAGCTCACCCTGCGCCGTGGCCTGCTGGCCTCGGCCATGGAAGGACTGTCCGAGCGCGAGCGCCACATCCTGGAGGAACGCCGCCTGAAGGACTCGCCCGCGACGCTTGAGGACCTGTCGAAGGAGTACGGCATCAGCCGCGAGCGCGTGCGCCAGATCGAGGTGCGTGCCTTCGAGAAGCTGCAACGCGCGGTGAAGAGCAACCGGCAGACCCTGCCAGCGACCGAGAACCGCGCCTAGGCCGCGACAACAGGAGCCCCCGGCCGGGGAACCCGGCCGGGGGCTCCTGCGTTTCAGCGCCGCGCTTCTTTATGTTACACTATAACACTATGAAGCACGCTCTCGGATGCGCGGCCGCGCTGCTACTTGCCCTCGCCGCCCCCGCCACGGCCGCGCCCCGCGTCGTCGTCACGTTGAAGCCGCTGCACAGCCTGGTGGCGGCGGTGATGGACGGCGTCGCGGTGCCGACGCTGTTGCTCCCCAACGCGACGTCGCCACACACCTACTCCCTGCGGCCGTCCGAGACGCGCGCCCTCGCCAACGCAGACATCGTGCTGTGGGTCGGGCCGGCGCTGGAGACGTTTCTCGCCAAGCCGCTTGCGAGCATCGCGACTCGCGCCGAGGTGATCGGGCTCGCCGAGTCAGCGGGTCTCGCGCTGCTTGAGTTGCGCCAAGCAGGTATCGGCGAGCATGTGCACGACCACGGCGACGCGCACGACATGCACTTCTGGCTCGATGTCGGCAACGCGCAGCAAGTCGTCACGTTCGTTGCGGCGACGCTGGCGCAGCGCGACCCCGAGAACATGGCGCGCTACGCTGCCAACGCTGTGCGGGTGGTCGAGCAATTGCGGGCGCTCGACGCGGAGCTCGCCATACTCCTGGCCCCGGCAGCGCAACAACCGTTCCTTACGCTGCACGACGGCTTCCAGTACCTGGAAGCACGCTACGCCCTGCGCGGCCTCGGCACGCTCACCGTGAATCCCGACCGAGTGCCCGGCGCCAAGGGCATGGCGGCGATGCGCGCGGTGATTGCTGACGCCGGAGTGGCCTGTGTGTTCGGGGAACCGCAGTTCCCGGCGGCCCTCGGTAAAGCCCTTACGGAGGGCACCAGCGCCCGGCTGGTGGTGGTCGACTCCCTGGGGGCAGCCCAGCCGGCGGGGCCTGGCGCCTACGGGGCCACCCTGCGCGGCCTAGCCCAAGCTTTTGCCGGTTGTCTGGGGCTAACCCCCTAGCTGGACCGTGATTTCGGCCACAGCCGCAGCGTTGCCAGGGCTAGGCAGCGGTAACTACACTCGGCCGTCCTGCGTACCTTGGGAGGGGCACCAGGGCAGCCGGGTCAGGAGGGGTCGTTTTTTGAACGAAGTCGTCTATGCGGTCTACCGCCACCAGGGCGGCCGCTGGACCCGTGACCGCAGCTTTCCATCGGAACAACGGGAGGAAGCCAAAAAGGCTGCCGAGGCGCTGTTGATGCGCCAGGGGGTCCTTGGGGTCACTCTGGTCGAGGAGACGTTCAACCCGACCACGGGCGAAACCAAGGAAGTCGGCGTTTGGAGCAAGTCCAACAACCCGGCGGTGCCGCAGCTTGGCATTGCCGTGCGCAAGGAGCGCGAGAAGCCCGCCGAGGTGGCTCCGGCGCAGAGCAGCGTCGACGGCGATAAGGAAGACGATGACGGCGACGACGACGTGCCGGTGCTCGTGCAGCGCGGCACTAAGCCACAGGGCGCCACCGCACCGTTCCTCGTCGTGTTCAAGCTGCTGGCCGCCGGCCTTTCGGCGCTGTTCGTAGCGGGCCTGACTTCGTACGCCTTCGCCTACTTCGACCTCTACGGGATCTTTACGTTCATCCTCGACCGCGAAGGGATTCAGACGAAGGTCTTCGTCGGGCTCTTCATCGCCTCGCTGCTGCTGATCCTCCCCAACATGCTGTCGTGGCGCGAATTCAGCCAGGCATTCCAGGTCCAAGGCGGGGGGCCGCGCCGGCCGGCCGGCCGCACCACGCGGCCTGCCGCCAAGCCTAAGAGCCTGGCGCGTGAAGCCCGCGACGAGCGGGAGGCACGCAAGGAGGGCGCCACGGACAAGCAGTCTGGCAAGCGGGAGGCGCCGGCCGAATCCGCCCAGTCCAAGAACCCACCACCGCCGCCGGAGCTCGAAGGCGACAGTGGACCGGAGATCACCGAGGCGAAGAAGTCGATCATCACGTTCTTCGCCCGCTGCGTGGACTTCCTGATGAAGTCGAGCTCGCAGTTCCTCAAGGGCGGCAAGTTATCGACGTTCAACCAGTTCGGCTGCGACCTGTTCCTCGCCGGCGCGGCCGAGGCGTACGCCGAGCGCAAGTCGATGCCGGATCGCAACAAGGAGATCATGGCAGCGGTGATCCGCGCCGCCGGCCGCGGCAACGACCGCGCCGCGCAGTTCGCCGACAAGCACGAGAACTATCTATTGGAGCCGCGCTACCTCGACATGTTCCGCGCCGGGCGCGAAGCCATGGCGATCTACCTCAAGGACGAGGATCTGCGGACCAAGGCCGCAAGCGGCGAGCTCTCCCAGGAGGACGAGGCTGCGATGGGCAGCGACTCCGAGGGCAACATCGGCATGTTCCTCGAGAATGCCCTCGACCACTGGAACTCGAAGGGCAACGAGAAGAAGCAACAGGGCGGCACCGTCGCCGTCATGTTCACCTCCATCATCGGCGCCTTCACCGAGACGACCGGCGACGAGAACACCGCCAAATTGCTGCATGCGCACAACCGCATCGTGCGCGAGTCGCTGCGCATGCACGGCGGCACCGAGATCAAGCAGACCAACGACGGCATCATGGCGTCGTTCCCGGTGGCGTCCGAAGCCGTGCAGGCCGCGGTGGAGATCCAGAAGAGCGCCAAGGCGCATTCCGGCGTCAATCAAGAGCTGCCGCTGCACGTCAAGATCGGCATCAACGCCGGCGAACCCATCGCCGAGAACAACGACCTGTTCGGCACGCCGGTTCAGATGGCGGCGCGCGTCATGGCCTACGCCGGCCAGGACCAGATTGCGGTCTCCAAGCTGGTGTTCGACCTGTGCACGGGCAAGGGCCTGAAATTCAAGGACCTCGGCGCCGCCGAGTTCAAGGGCTTCGCCGAGAAGGTGCCGGTGTTCGAAGCGCAGTGGCGCGACGAATCGGAGATGCTGACGGAGTAAGCGCGGCAGCTCTAGCTGCCGCTGCCGCCTGCCTCGGGGATGCGCGCGATGCGCATGATGTTGGTGGCGCCGGGCGAGCCGAACGGCACGCCCGCGATGATCACGATGCGGTCGTTCACCTGACCGAAGCCGTCGCGGAGAGCGGCCTCCAGGGCGATGTCGAGCATCTCGTTGAAGCCCGACGGATCACGCGTCGGCACGCTGTGTACGCCCCACGCGATCGCGAGCTTGCGCGCCGTCGCGACCTTCGGCGTCAGGCCCATGATCGGCACCGTCGGGCGCTCGCGCGCCGCGCGCAGCGCCGTCGATCCGGAGTCGGTGTAGCCGACGATGGCGGCGGCGCCCAGTGTCTCGGCAGTCTGCGCTGCGGCGGCGCTGATGGCGTCGGCCGCGGTCGATTCCGGCTTCGGCTTGTCGGCGTTCATGATGGCGCGGTAGAGCGGATCCTTCTCGGTCTGCTCGGCGATGCGCGCCATCATCCGCACGGCAGAGATCGGATAGGCGCCTGCCGCGGACTCCGCCGACAGCATGACGGCATCGGCGCCGTCGTAGACCGCGGTAGCAACGTCGGAGACTTCGGCGCGGGTCGGCGTCGGCGCGTGGATCATCGACTCCAGCATCTGCGTCGCCACGACGATCGGCTTGCCGGCGCTGCGCGCCGCGCGCACCAGCCGCTTCTGCAGGCCCGGCACCGCCTCGATCGGCATTTCGACGCCGAGGTCGCCGCGCGCCACCATGAGGCCGTCGGACAAGGCGAGGATCGCGGTGATTTCGTCGATCGCAGTCGGCTTCTCGACCTTGGTCATCAAGCCGGCACGCCCGGCGATCAACTCGCGCACCTCGGCGACGTCCTGGGCGCGCTGCACGAACGACAGCGCGATCCAGTCCACGCCGAGCGACAGCGCGAAGTCGAGGTCGATGCGGTCCTTGGGCGTCAGCGGCTTCAGGGGCAGCGCAACACCGGGAACGTTGACACCCTTGTGGTCGGAGATGCGGCCGCCCGCAAGCACGACCGTTTCCAGGACGTCGGGGCTCGACTTGGTGACGCGCAGGCGCAGGCGCCCGTCGTCGATCAGGAGCTCGGTATCGACCGTGGCCGCGGCGAAGATCTCGGGATGCGGCAGGCACACGCGCGTCGCGTCACCCGGCAGCGGATCGAGGTCGAGCCGGAACGTCTGCTCGGTGCGCAGGATGACGGGGCCCTGCACGAAAGTGCCGATGCGCACCTTGGGGCCTTGCAGGTCACCGAGGATGCCGATCGGGCGTCCAACCTCCGCCTCGAGCGTGCGGATGATGTTGAACACGTCGCGGTGCGTCTTGTGATCCCCGTGACTGAAGTTGAGCCGGAAGACGTCGGCGCCGGCTTCGAATAGCGCGCGGATCAACGGCAGCGTTGAGCTCGCCGGTCCGAGGGTGGCAATGATCTTGATATTGCGCTGGCGACGCATGACAGGTTCAGCTCAAGCCCCGTTGCGCCGGGAGGCGCCGTCCGCGGGGGCTGGGCGGTAGTATAAGGGGTACGCCAAATCTTGGAGGCGGCAGGCTGACCAACGCGGCACGCAACGACCCCGAAGAAGGGCTCCTGTACGAAGCCATCGCCGGCACCACGCGGGCGGGCATTGTGCTGATTTGCGACCATGCCAGCAACCGCATTCCGCGGCGGCTGGCCGGGCTCGGCCTCGATCCCGCCGCCCTGTCGCTGCACGTCGCCTGGGACATCGGCGCTGCCGCGCTGACCCGCGCGTTGGCGCAGCAACTCGGGGTTCCCGCGGTGCTCTCGGGCGTGTCGCGGCTGGTCATCGACTGCAACCGCGCGCCGGGCCACACGACCTCGATGCCCGCGCTGAGCCACGGCATCCCGGTTCCCGGCAACCGCGACCTGTCGTCGCAGGAGCGGGCGCGGCGCGAACGCGCCTACCTGGAGCCCTATCACGGGTGCGTGGCCGCGGCGCTCGCAGCGGTGGAGCAAGAAGGCCGGGCGCCGCTCCTTGCCTCGATCCACAGCTTCACGCCGGTCCTCAGCGATGCGCCGCGGCCCTGGCACGTCGGCATCCTGTCGGACCGCGACCGCCGCGTTGCCGAGTTCCTCCTGGCGGCGTTGCGCCAGGACGGCGACCTCGTGGTGGGCGACAACGAGCCGTACTCGGGCAGCCACCCGGAGGGCTACACCTGCCGCCGCCATGGCGAGGAGTACGGCCGCCCCCACGTGCTGATCGAGGTGCGCCAGGACCTGCTTTCCGACGACGCCGGCATCACGGCCTGGACCCGGCGCCTGGGCGCGCTCCTGACGGCGGCACGAGAGGCCCTGGACACCAAGGTCCTTGGGCGGGCGACAGCGGCGCGGGGCGCGGCCTAAGATAGAGCCAATCGCGACCGCATCCGGGAGCACCCAGACATGGACGACCGTACGCGCACCGAGCTCGAGGCGGCAGCGTTCCGCCGCCTGCTCAAGCACTTCGACGAGCACAAGGAAGTGCAGAACATCGACCTGATGAACCTCGCGCACTTCTGCCGCAACTGCCTGGCGAAGTGGTACCGGGCCGCCGCCGAGGAGCGCGGCATCAACGACATCAGCTACGAGGACGCACGCGCCATCGTCTATGGCATGCCCTATGCCGAATGGAAGGCGAAGTACCAGAACGAGGCGTCGGCCGACCAGAAAGCCACCTTCGACAAGGGCGCCAAGACCGCCTCGCACTGAGTCGCGCCGGAGGCGCGCTCCCTGCGCGATGCGTGTGAACTTCGCAGCCAAGCGCGGCGGTGCTAGGCTGCCTGAGGGGCGACGCCGGAGGACCTTCGGCGCCGCCCATCGTTTTGTTCCTGGGACTCCATGACGGTTTTGGTGACCGGCGCTGCCGGTTTCATTGGCTACCACGTCGCCGAGGCGCTGCTCGCCGGCGGCGAGACGGTCGTCGGCCTCGACGCCATCAGCTCCTACTATGACGTGCGTCTCAAGGAGGCGCGCCTCGAGCGCCTGCGGCGCCACAAGGGCTTCACCTTCATCAAGGCGGACCTTGCCGAGCACGAGAAGCTCGCCACGACCTTGGCGCCGTTCGGCCCGATCCGCCGCGTCGTCCACCTCGCGGCGCAGGCCGGCGTGCGTTATTCTCTCGAACATCCGTTCGAGTACATCGGCGCCAACATCATCGGCCACCTCGCCATTCTGGAGTACTGCCGTCACACCGATGGTTTCGAGCATCTCGTGTATGCAAGCTCGAGCTCGGTCTACGGCGGCAACGACAAGCTGCCGTTCGCCGTCGAGGATCGGGTCGATCGGCCGATCTCGCTGTACGCCGCAACCAAGCGCGCCGACGAATTGATGAGCTTTAGCTACGCCCACCTGTACGGCATCCCGCAGACCGGTCTGCGCTTCTTCACGGTCTATGGACCGTGGGGCCGGCCCGACATGGCGATGTTCCTGTTCGCCAAGGCGATCTTCGCGGGCGAGCCGATCCGCGTCTTCAATCGCGGCGACATGTCGCGCGATTTCACGTTCATCGACGACATCGTCGCGGGCGTGCTCGCAGCGTTGCGCAACCCGCCGGCGAGCATCAAGCCGCCACACCGCGTCTACAATCTCGGCAACAACGAGTCCGAGCCGCTGCTGAAGCTGATCGCCGTGATGGAGAAAGCAATCGGCAAGAAAGCAAAGCAGGTCCTGGAGCCGATGCAGCCCGGCGACGTGCGCGCTACCTATGCCGACATCGAGGCGGCGCGCCGTGACCTCGGCTTCGAGCCGCGCACGCCGATCGACGTGGGGGTGCCGAAATTCGTCGCCTGGTACCGGGAGTATCATGGCGTCTAGACCCGGAGCCCGATGGCCGCTGGACGTGAGCGCGACTCGCTAGCTGGACGACTGACGCGCTACGCGCGCGTCTCCGCCTCGATCGGCGGCGTGGCGGCGCGCGCCGCATCCGGGCGCCTGATGGGCGGCAAGGAAGGGGCGGTAGCCAGCGAGCTGAAGCGCGCACTGGGCGGCCTCAAGGGCCCGGTCATGAAGGTGGCGCAGATGCTCGCCACCATTCCGGAAGCGCTGCCGGCCGACTTCGCCCGCGAGCTGAGCGAGTTGCAGGCGAACGCGCCGGCGATGGGCTGGGCGTTCGTGCAGCGCCGCATGGGCAGCGAGCTCGGGCCCAATTGGGGCGAACAGTTCTCCACCTTCGACAAGACGTCCGCCGCGGCCGCGTCGCTCGGCCAGGTGCATCGCGCGCAATCCTTGGACGGCCGCGCGCTCGCCTGCAAGCTGCAGTACCCCGACATGGCGGCGGCGGTCGAAGCCGACCTCGGCCAGCTGTCGATGATCCTGGCGATCTATCGCCGTCTCGACCGCAGCATCGACACGCGCCACGTGCTCACCGAGATCGGTGCGCGCCTGCGGGAGGAGCTCGACTACGAGCTGGAGGCGCGACACATGAATCTGTACGCGGCGTTGTTGGCGAAAGAAGAGCGCGTGCACGTGCCGCGCGTGCTGCCCGAGGTGTCGACCAAGCGGCTGCTCACCATGACGTGGCTCGAAGGGCGTGCGCTTGCCGAAATGGAGAGCGCGCCCGAATCCGTGCGTAACCAGGTCGCCGAGGCGCTGTTCCGGGCGTGGTACGTGCCGTTCTACCAAGCGGGCGTCATCCACGGCGACCCGCACCTCGGCAACTACACGGTCGCCGAGGACGACTCGATCAACCTGCTCGACTTCGGTTGCATCCGCGCCTTCGAACCGAAGTTCATCGAAGGAGTCATCGACCTCTACCGGTCGGTGCGGGATGACGACCAGGATCTCGCGATGCACGCCTTCACGACGTGGGGCTTCGAGCGTCTGACGCCCGCGGTGGTCGAGGTGCTGCGAACCTGGGCGGAGTTCCTCTACGCACCGCTCCTCGAGGACCGGCCGCGACGGCTGCAGGAGATCGAAGCGCGCGGCATCTTCGGCGAGGACATCGCACGCGAGGTACACCGCCGCTTGCGCGAAGAAGGCGGCGTGACACCGCCGCGCGAGTGGGTGTTCATGAATCGCGCCTCGGTGGGCCTCGGCGCCGTGTTCCTGCGGCTGCGCGCCAAGCTCAACTGGCATCGCATGTTCCACGACCTGATCGAGGACTTCGACGTGAAGGCCCTCGGAAAGCGGCAGAAGGCAGCCTTCGAGAAGGCAGGGGTGCCGCTGCCGCAGTAAGCCAGTTGGTTCCCCTGCCTGTCTCCGGTAGCGTGCCGCCGGGCGCGCCGGGGATCGCATGCCGAACACTTTCCTGCATAGCCTGACGGTCGACGAGCGCGCCGAATGCTTGGAGCGTGGCACCCTGCGCGCGCGTGCCGCCGGCGAGATGCTGGTCCGGGCCGGCGCCCCGTTCAGCTCGCTCTCGGTGATCCTGTCCGGCAGCGCCGAAGTACGCCGCAGCGACGGCGTCGTTCTGGCGACGTTGGGGACCGGCGACGTCGTCGGTGAAATTTCCTTTCTGCAGGGTGCCGACGGCCGGGCAACCGCGGATGTTGTCACGACCACACCGGTCGACGTGGTTGATCTGAGCGAGGCCGCGATCGACGGCCTCCTCCTCGATCGGCCGCAGACGGCGGCGCGCTTGTACAAGTCACTGGCGCTAGTGCTCGCACGGCGTCTGCAGGCGACATCGCAGCGGGTCGGCGGCGTGGGGGAGGCTGGCCCCACCCGCTCGGCCCTCGCACCCAAGCGTCCCTGGCCGGGCGCCAAACCCGCATAGGAAGGAGCACGCGGTGACGGAGGAGACAGGACGCGCCGGCAACCGGTTGCGGGTCGCGAAGGCGACGACGCGCGAGGAAAAGGAAGCGGTCTACCGGCTGCGCTATCGGGTCGTGGTCGAGGAGATGCAGAAGCGTCCGGACGCCGCCGACCATGCGAACAAGATGATCACCGACCATCTCGACGCCGTCGCAACGGTTTTGTACCTGAGCGACGGCACCGAAGTGGTTGCTGCGCTGCGTCAGATCTGGGCACCCGACGCGCCCGAGTCTCACCAGGTCCGGTTCTATGAGTTGGATAAGATCCTCGAGGTGCCTCGCGCGGCGATGTCGTTCACATCGCGCCTGATCATCGCCCCGCAATACCGCGGGACGAAGGCGCTCGGCGTACTGCTCGCGGCCATCTACCAGGAAGGGCGCAGCAAGGGCGTTTGGCTCGACTTCATCAACTGCGCGCCGCCGCTGGTCTCGCTCTACGAGGTCATGGGATACCGGCGCTTCATGGCGAACGTCTTGGATACCGACGTCGGCCTGTCGGTGCCGATGGCGTTGGTGGCCGACGACGTCGAGTACCTCACCCGCGTGCACTCGCCATTCGCGCGCATGGCGGCCGCCTTCCCGAACGACCCTACGCACGGCGCCTGGTTCGCCAAGCGCTTCGCCGACTACGCGCAGCCGAGCTGCGCTCGCGTCATGGGCACCGACGAGTTCGTGCGCTACCTGACCGAGCGCGTGCACGTCGACGACTATCCGCTCTTGCGCGGCCTCGCCGACGCCGAAGTGAAAGAGGTGCTCCACTCCGGCACCATCGTGCGCGCCCAAAAAGGCAACCTGGTCGTCCGCACCGGCGATCCGGGCCATGACATGTACATGGTGATGTCAGGAGCGCTCGAGGTGCGTGGTCGTTCCAAGTCCGGCGGCGCGCACGTACTCGAGACGCTCGGCAAGGGACAGATCTTCGGCGAGATGTCGTTCTTGAACGGCCGCCCGCGTACCGCCGACGTCGCCGCCATGACCGACGCCGAGGTCCTTCTGATCACGCGCGAATTCCTCGAGCGCTTGACGCGTGGCGCTCCGGCGGTCGCTGCCCGGCTGCTGATGAACCTATCGATGTACTTGGTCGATCGATTGCAGAATACGACGCAAGGTCTCGTCAGCATGATGGAGCAGCGCGCCACACCGCCCGCAGCCGCCCCGAATTGAGTCGCGCCGCCCCGCAGCCGTCGGCCCTATTGCTGGGATTCCTGGCGGCGTACATCGCCGCGGGACCGGCCGCGACGCAGCTGATGCTGCCGGCGCTGCCGGCAGTGCAGGAAACATTCGGCGCCGGTGTTTCGACCGTGCAACTCGCCGTCAGCTTGTCCTTCTTCGCGATGGCGGTGGCGACGCTTGCTTGGGGCCCGGCCTCGGACCGCTTCGGGCGGCGGCCGGTGGCGTTCGCGGGCCTCGGCGTCTTCATCGCCGGCAGCGTCCTGTGCTGGCTGGCGCCGACCTTGCCTGTCCTGATCCTCGGCCGCGTCATCCAGGCGGCCGGTGCCGCGTCGGGAGCCACTGCCCGCGCCATCGTGCAGGATGTCTACGGCGCTGCTGGCGCGGTGCGCGCGCTCTCCATCGTCGGGATGGCGATGGCGCTGGTGCCGATGGCGGCCGCGGTCGCAGGTGGATTCATCAGCGACGCGTTCGGTTGGCGCGCCAACTTCCTCGGCATTGCCGCGATCGGTGCGGGGATGCTGGCGGTCACGCTCGTGACGTTGCGCGAAAGCAGGCCGGAGGTTGGACCAGTCCGAGCGGATACGTGGGCGCCGCTGCGTCAGCCGATGTTCCGGCTGTACGCGTTGCAGTCGGCGCTCAGCATGGGCGCGTTCTTTGCGTTCATAGCCGGGGCGCCGCACATGATCGTCACGGTGCTGGAATTGCCCGCCCGTGCGTACGGACTCGTGTTCATCGCCGGCGGCATCGGTTACGCCGTGGGCGGGCTGCTGTCAGCGCGCTTCGGCGCGCGCCACAGCATCGACCGGATGGTCCTCGCCGGCGCCTCGATCGCTGCGTTGGCCAGCTTGGTCATGGCGCTGCTGCTGCTCGGTGGTTGGTGGCACCTGTGGGCGATTGCGGTGCCGTGCGGCTTCGTCGGGCTCGGCATCGGCGTGGTGCAGCCGAATGCTCAGGCCGGCGCGATCGCCGCCGTACCGGAGGCCGCCGGTGCGGCCAGCGGGACGCTGAGCTTCCTCCAACTCCTCACAGGCGCCGCCGTCGCCCAGGCCGTCGGCGTCCTAATGACGCACTCGGCCCTGGCCATGCCCCTGGCCATCGCCCTACTCAACGCCGCCACGTGGCTGATCGCCCTGCCGCGAGCGGTAGGCCGCACCCCTCGCATACGCCTGCCGGGCACCGCGCCGCCGCGTTGAACCGCCGGACCTCTTTGCTATAGTGCCGCCTCTTTTGGCGGGGCCGGCGGCGGCCGAGACCCGCCCTTTTTTCCAGGAGTGAGGGTCTTGGCTGCATCGCTCAAAGTAGCGATTCCGAAGGAGCGCCGGCCGCATGAGCGCCGCGTCGCCGCGACAGCGGAGACGGTGAAGAAGCTCGTCGGCCTCGGCTTCGCGGTGACCGTCGAGCAGGGCGCGGGGGCCGGCGCCAGCATCAGCGACGACTCCTATCGCGGCGCGGGCGCGACCATCGCGAACGACACCGCTGCGACCTACAAGGACGCAGGTCTCGTGCTCAAGGTGCAGCGGCCGCTCGAGAGGTCGGAGGGCAACGACGAGCTTGCGAACGTGCCGCGCGGCGCGATCCTGCTCGGTCTGCTCGATCCCCTCGGACACCCCTCGCAGGCCGCGTCCTACGCCAGCGCCGGCGTCACGGCGATGGCGATGGAGATGATCCCGCGCATCAGCCGCGCCCAGAGCATGGATGCGCTGTCGTCGCAGTCGAACCTGGCCGGCTACAAGGCCGTGCTCGACGCCACCGCCGAGTTCGGCCGCGCCATTCCACTGATGATGACGGCGGCCGGCACCGTGGCGCCCGCCAAGATCTTCATCCTCGGCGCCGGCGTCGCCGGCCTACAGGCCATCGCCACGGCGCGCCGCCTTGGCGCCGTCACCTCGGCGACGGACGTGCGCGCGGCCACCAAGGAGCAGGTCGAAAGCCTCGGCGCGACGTTCATTTCGCCCGAAGGAGTGGCGGACGCCGCGGCCAAGACCGGCTACGCCAAGGAACTCGACAAGGATCAGGCCGCCAAACAGGCCGCGGTCATCGGCGAGCACCTGAAGAAGCAGGACATCGCCATCACCACGGCGCTCATTCCGGGGCGCAAGGCGCCGATCCTCATCACCGCCGAGATGATCCGCGGCATGCGCGCGGGCTCCGTGATCCTCGATCTCGCCGTCGAGCACGGCGGCAACGTCGAGGGCTCCAAGGCCGGCGAGGTCGTCGAGATCAACGGCGTGCGCGTCATCGGCCATATCAACGTGCCGAGCCGGCTGGCCGTCGACGCCTCGGCGCTGTACGCGCGCAACCTGCTGAACTTCCTGACGCCGCTCGCCGACAAGGCCGGCGGACTCAAGATCAACTGGGACGACGAGATCGTGAAGGGCGCGCTGCTCACCCGCGACGGCGCCATCGTCCACGACTCGCTCAAGAAGGCCAAGGACTAGCACGCTCATGGAAGTCGATCCGCTCATCTGGCAGCTCTCGATCTTCGTGCTGGCGATCTTCGTCGGCTACTACGTCATCTGGAGCGTGACGCCCGCCCTGCACACGCCGCTGATGGCCATCACCAACGCCATCTCGAGCGTCATCGTGGTTGGCGCCCTGATGGCGGCCGGCCCGGCCGACTTCAGCGCCGCCAAGGTGCTCGGCCTCGCCGCCATCACGCTTGCGGCGGTGAACATCTTCGGCGGCTTCGTGGTGACGCAGCGCATGCTCAGCATGTTCCGCGGAAAGAAGAAGTAAGTGTCCGCGAACCTCACCGCCCTCGCCTACCTCGTCGCCTCGGTCCTGTTCATCCTGGCGCTGCGCGGGCTGTCGTCGCCTGGTGCTGCGCGCCGCGGCAACATGATGGGCATCGCCGGCATGGCGATCGCCATCGGCACGACCGTGCTCGATCCAAGCATCGTCTCCTACGGCGGCATCCTCGCCGCCATCGCGGTCGGCGGCATCATCGGCACGATCATCGCCCGCCGCATTCAGATGACGGCGATGCCGGAGCTGATCGCCGGCTTCCACAGCCTGGTCGGCATGGCCGCCGTGCTGGTCGCCGCCGCCGCGTTCTTGAGTCCGGACTCGTTCGGCATCGTCGACGAGAGTGGCGCCATCAAGATGGCGAGCCGCATCGAGATGGCGTTGGGCGTGGTCATCGGCGCCATCACGTTCTCGGGCTCCATTGTGGCGTTCGCGAAGCTGGCGGGCCTGCTGTCGGGTGATCCCGTCATGTTCCCCGGGCAGCACTGGCTCAACCTCGCCATCGGCGTGGTCATCGCCGTGCTGATCGCGATGTTCGCCCAGACTCCCGATCCGCAGTGGTTCTGGATCTTCACCGGGCTCGCCTTCGCCATCGGCATCCTGCTGATCATCCCGATCGGCGGCGCCGACATGCCGGTGGTGATCTCGATGCTCAACTCCTATTCGGGTTGGGCCGCGGCCGGCATCGGCTTCACACTGGGGAACTCGGCGCTGATCGTCACCGGCGCACTGGTCGGCTCGTCGGGCGCCATCCTCAGCTACATCATGTGCAAGGCGATGAACCGCTCGTTCATCTCCGTCATCCTGGGAGGCTTCGGCGCCGTCGCCACGACGGCGAGGTCGAAGACCGATAAGCCGCACAAAGAAGGCTCGGCCGAGGACGCCGCGTTCCTGCTGCGGAACGCCGGATCGGTGGTGATCGTGCCCGGCTACGGCATGGCGGTGGCGCAGGCCCAGCACGTCCTCGCCGAGGTCGCCGAGAAGCTGAAGTCCCAGGGCATCAAAGTGCGCTATGGCATCCATCCCGTCGCGGGACGCATGCCCGGCCACATGAACGTGCTGCTGGCCGAGGCGAATGTCCCCTACGAGGACGTCCACGAGTTGGAGGAGATCAACCCAGACTTCTCCAACACGGATGTGGCCATCGTCATCGGCGCCAACGACGTCACCAATCCGGCCGCCAAGAACGATCCCAAGAGCCCGATCTTTGGCATGCCGATCCTGGAGGTCGACAAGGCCAAGACCGTCCTGTTCATCAAGCGCTCGATGAAAGGCGTGGGCTATGCCGGAATCGACAACGAGCTATTCTATTCGCCGAATACGATGATGCTGCTCGCCGACGCCAAGAAGATGATGCAGGACATCGGCAAGGAACTCTGAGGCGCGCATGGCCATCCTCAAGATCGCGCGGATGGGGCACCCGGTACTGATGCGGCCGGCAGAGCCGGTCGCTGATCCGACTTCGCCCGAGATCAAGCGCGTGGTCGCCGACATGATCGAGACCATGGATGACGCCGACGGCCGCGGCCTCGCCGCGACCCAGGTGCACATCAACAAGCGCATCGTCGTGTTCCGGCCGCCGCCGGACGACCCCAAGCAGCCGGAGGGCCCGAACGGGCCGGTGCTGGCGCTGATCAACCCCGAGATCACGGCCCTCGGCGAGGAGATGGACGAAGGCTGGGAGGGCTGCCTGTCGGTGCCCGGCCTGCGCGGCGTGGTGCCGCGCTACACCAAGATCCGCTATCGCGGCGTGACGCCGAGCGGCGAGAAGATCGACCGCACCGTGTCGGGCTACCACGCGCGCGTCGTGCAGCACGAGGTCGATCACCTCGACGGCGTCCTTTATCCGCAGCGCATGAAGGATCTCGGCCTGTTGGTGTTCGAGTCGGAATTCGAGCGGTTCCTGGGCCAAGGGACCGAGACGGGCGACGAGGCGCACGCCGAATGAAGCGCGCGCCGCTCGATCGGCTTGAGACGGCGTGCGACGCCGTCGTCGCTGCGGCCGTCACCGAGGCGGGCGAGCATGGTTGGACGGACGCCGTCCTGGACCACGCCATCGCGGCGGCCGGTATCGATGCCCCGCTCGCGGCCCGCGCGTTCCCGCGCGGTGCACGCAGCCTGGTCGAGGAGTTTCACCGCTGGTGCGACCGGCGCATGGTCGAGGACCTCGCGCGCCACGACCTCCCCGAGCTGCGGGTCGGCCAGCGCGTCGCCCTTGCGGTACGTCTGCGCATTGAGGCGATGGCGGACGCGAACGGAAGCCGTCGCGCCGCAGCGCGGGCCGTCGCATTTCACGCGTTGCCGGTGAACTTCGGCTCCGGCGCGCGCAGCCTCGGTCGGACGACGGACGCGATCTGGCGCGCGGTCGGCGATCAATCGCTCGATTTCAGCTGGTACACCAAGCGCGCCAGTCTCGGCGCGATCTACGCGGCGACGGTGCTCGTGTGGCTCAGCGATGAAAACGATGGGTCCACGGAGACGTGGGCGTTCCTCGGCCGGCGCCTGAAGGACATCGCCACCTTCGGCAAGACCAAGGCGCGTGCCCAGGCAGCCGTCGAGTCGCTGGCGACCAACAGCTTCAGCGTGGCGCGCGCGGTGATCCGCGGCGCCGGCGCCGTCGCTACGCAGGGTCCTGGGGCGTTTCCGATGCGTTGGACTGCTTGGCGCGGAATTCGTTCAGGCTGGTTGCGATCTTCGGATCGCTGAGCGCGAGGATCGCAGCCGAGAGCAGTGCCGCGTTGACGGCACCGGCGCGGCCTACGGCAAGGGTGCCGACGGGGATGCCGGCGGGCATCTGCACCATCGACAAGATGCTATCGAGTCCGTCGAGCTTGCTTTCCATCGGAACGCCCAGCACAGGGAGGCGCGTCCTGGCCGCAACCACACCCGGCAACGCGGCGGCCATGCCGGCACCGGCGATGACCACTTTGAAGCCGCGCGCTTCCAGACCGGTCACCCACTTCTCGAGCGCCACCGGCTGGCGATGCGCGGACAGCACCTTGGCCTCGCTGGCGATGCCGAGCGTCTTCAGGGTCTCTTGGGCATGCTTCAGGGTGGGCCAGTCGGACTGGCTGCCCATGACGATGCCGACGACGGGATTGGTCATTCTAGTTGGTCCCACAAGCGTTGGGGGGCGCAGTATAGGGACGCCCACTCAGCCTGCAAGCCGCGCAGCCTATGCAATAATGTCCGGCAGGAGCGCGCTTTCGATCTGCGCAATCTGGTCCTTGAGGGCGAGCTTGCGCTTCTTGAGGCGTTGGACGCGAACCTGGTTGGCGCTGTCGCCGCCCGGCTCGTTCATGGCTGCAATGGCTTGGTCGAGGTCGCGATGCTCCTCGCGCAACTCGATGAGCTTGCGTTGCAGCTCCTTGCGGCCGGACGCGTTGCTGTCCGACGGCGTCATCATGTACGCAGGATACACGCCATGACGATGCGGCCCAATCCATTCTGGGAATACTCGGTGCTCCTGTACGGAAACAGCCGTGTCGCGGCCGCGTGCCTGGCGATCCAGGAACGCCACCGCGCCCGCGCCGATATCGACGTCAACATCCTGCTGCTGTGCACCTGGGCGGCAGCGACGGGCGCCGGCGAGCTCGACAACGACAAGCTGCTGCGCGCGGTGGCCGCGGTCGGACCGTGGCGGCGCGACGTCGTGTTGCCCCTGCGCAGCGCGCGCCAGGTACTCGAACGGGGCGTCGATCCGGTGCCCAAGGACCTGAGCGAATCTGTGCGCGCCGACACCGTCAAGGCTGAGCTCGAGGCCGAGAGCATCGAGCAGATGATGCTGGTCGAGATCATCGGCCGGCCGGCGTCCCGGGCGGTCAATTCCGAGGCGGCGATTGCCCAAGCGGCAACCAGCTTTGCTCGGTATTTCACCTTACTTCGGGTGGATCCTTCGCCCGAGGACGACCGCGACCTGGCCCGCATCCTGGCGGTCGCGTTTCCAGGCCGCCGGCAGGGAAACGAAGCAGGTGGCGGATAGGATTTCGGAGGCGTACGCTACCCAGGTCTGCAACTCTGGAGGTTGTGCACGATGGAGAACAGAGGCATCGATGCGCTGCGGTCCGAGCATCGCCGGATCGATACGGAAATCCAGCATGAGTACGCGAAGAACGACCCGGACGATGCCCGGATCAACGAGTTGAAGCGGCTGAAACTTCGGCTGAAAGAGCAGATCACCGGCGTCGCAGGCTCTGCCTAGCGGCGATTTTTTGTGCCTGGCGCGCGGGCGTCCCGCTTTGCGGGCAACGCCCGGCGCCCCGCTGGGGCTTAAGCCCCCTCCTCGACCTTCGGCGAAGTATCGTCGGCCGGAACGGCGGCGGCGTCCGGCGTCTCGCCCGGCACCCCGTCGGCAGCGCGCTGCGCACGCGCCTGCTCGCGGCGCGTGCGATCGGCCTTGCGGCGCTCGCGCTCGCGCGCACGATGCAGCGCGTCGTCGAGATCCTGCTGGCTGCACAAGCCGAGGCTGACCGGATCGTTCGGCTTCAGCTGCTGGATGTTCCAATGCGTGCGCTCGCGCACCGAGACGATGGTCGGCTTGGTGGTGCCGACCAGGCGCGACACTTGCGCGTCCGAAAGCTCCGGGTGATAGCGCAGCAGCCAAAGGATGGCGGCGGGGCGATCCTGGCGCTTGGACACCGGCGTGTAGCGCTGACCCTTGGTGCGCGCCTTGGGCGCCGGCACGCTGGTGACGACCATGTTGAGGCGGCCCGATGGGTCGGCCTCGCAGCGGCGGATGTCCTCCTGGGTGACCTGACCCGACAGAGTCGGATCGACGCCCTGAAGACCGACCGCAACTTCGCCGTCGGCAATGCCCTTGACCTCAAGCGGGTGCAACCCGGTGAAGTCGGCAACCTGATCAAAGGTCAGCGACGTGTTGTCGACCAACCAGACTGCGGTGGCTTTGGGCATCAGCGGCAGCGCCATGAATGCTTCTCCTTGGGGGCGGGCGTCACGTAGCGGCCCCGGGGCCGGGCAGCGTGCTCGGTTCGTCAACTAAGGTGTGTGGGCCGGGCGCGGGGGTCAACCGAAACGGTCACCCTTAATCCGAACCCGTACACAAGCTCTAGGGGGTAGGCGGGTCCCGCGTCAATACCACTTTGCCAACGTGTCCGCCCTCTTCGAGGCGGGCGTGGGCCTTGGCCGCATCGGCCAGGGGGAAGGTCGAATCGATCACCGGGCGGATCCGGCGGGCCGCCAAGAGGGGCCAGACCCGGGCCTCGAGCCGGGCAGCGATCGCGGCCTTCTCGGCGGCGGTCCGGGGTCGCATCAACGAGCCCGTGACTACCAGGTGCTTCTGCAAGACCGGCAGGAGGTCGACCTCGGTCTTGCTGCCGCCGAGGAAGGCGATCAGCGCCAGGCGCCCCTTGGCGCGGAGCACACGCAGGTTCTGCGCGAGGTACGCGCCGCCGACCATGTCGAGCACGACGTCCACTCCCTCGCCGCCCGTCGCGGCCAGCACGGCTTCGGCGAACGAGCCGGCGCGGTAGTTGAACGCCTGGGTGGCGCCGAGACGCACACAGGCGTCCACCTTGGCGTCGCTGCCGGCGGTGGCAAACACCGTCGCGCCGAGGGCGGAGCCAAGTTGGATGGCGGTCGTGCCGATGCCGCTCGTACCGCCGTGCACCAGCAGCCGCTCGCCGGCGAGCAGCTTGGCGTCGTCGAAGACGTTGGCCCACACGGTAAAGAAGGTTTCGGGGAGTGCGGCAGCTTCGACATCGGAGAGTCCGGCGGGCACCGGCATCACCTGGCCCTCGGGCACGGCGCACAGCTCGGCGTAGCCGCCGCCATTGACCAGGGCGCAGACGCGTTCGCCCGGCCGGAAGCGGTGGGCGCCCGGGCCGGAGGCGATAACGGTGCCTGCAACTTCGAGGCCGAGGATGTCGGAGGCGCCCTTCGGCGGCGGGTACTTGCCCTGGCGCTGCAGGAGGTCGGGGCGGTTCACGCCGGCGGCGCTGACCCGGATCAACACGTCGCCGATGCCGGCGACGGGCGCGGGACGGCGCTCGGGCACCAAGACCTCCGGTCCACCGGGGGTCCGGATGGCGATGGCGAGCATGGTGTCGTCGCTCATGGGCCTCTTAAGGTCCCTTTAACCTTTGGCGCCTAGGGTACTGGCCATCGAACGACGGCCGAGTATTTGGCCGATCCTTTGGTAGCGAGCGTAGTACGCGAGCTTAGTTAGCGGGACGAGCCTCCCTCTACAAAAAACTCGGGCCGCCTTCTTAATGAAGGCGGCCCGTTTGTTTTCCCGAGGGAGGGGTCGATGCCGTTAGGCGGCCTTGGCGTCGAGCGCCGGCGTGGTGCCGTTGATCGAGATGTGGCGCGGCTTCAGGGCCTCGGGCACCTCGCGGACCAGATCGATCGAGAGGACGCCGTTGGTAAGCTTGGCGCCCGCGACGCGGACGTTATCGCCCAGAGCGAAGCGGCTCTCGAACTCGCCGGTGCCGATGGCGCGGCGCATGTAGCTGACGCCCTCGGTGGCGGCAGCAGCCGTCTCGCCGGTGACGATCAGGTCCTGGGCTTCCTGGGTGATCGCGAGTTCGTTCTCGGCGTAGCCGGGAACCGCGATGTCGACGCGGAAGTGATCTTCGTCCTTTTGCGCTACGTCATAGGCGGGGCCGTTGTCGGCGCGGCCGAGTGGCGCAAACAGGCGATCGAAGGTCTCGAAAGCGTCGAAGCCCCAGGGAGCCGGAACGCCAGAATTCACGGTGTAGAGACGCATGATCCAAATCCTCCAATGAGCAATTTGCAGTGGGCGTGGCCGCTTGCCCGAAGGGGCCAAGCTGCCGGCAGCGGTCGGTCCGAGGACCCGACGCACTGCACGTACGCTCATGTGGGGACCGCCTCTGGCAGTTCAAGACTCCGACTGCCAGAAAAATAATAAGGCCGCCCAATCACTTGGGCGGCCTCCCAATCGTGGCGCGACCCGCCGGGCGTGCCTACTTGTTCTTGCCGGTGAAGCCCTGGAAGCGCTTGTTGAACTTGGCGACCTGGCCGGCGGTATCGACGAGGTGGCCGCCGCGGCCGGTCCAGGCCGGGTGCGAAGCCGGGTCGATGTCGAGGGTGATGGAGTCGCCCTCTTTGCCCCACGTCGAGCGCGTCTGGAACGTGGTGCCGTCGGTCATGACGACATTGATGGTGTGGTACTCCGGGTGAATGCCGGTCTTCATGACTTGCGCTCGCTCGATGGGGTTGGTGCCGTTTGGCGGCGGCGCCTGTATAACCCCGCTTCCCGCGCCAATGCAAGGCGTCGCCCCGGAGGGGCGCAAAGAAGAAGGCCCATGAACGAACAGGAGTTCGAGGCCTTGGCCGCCAAGACCCTGGCCAAGTTGGCCGAGGCGATGGAGGACGGCGGCGGCGATGTCGATCTCGCCGGCGGGGTCCTGACGCTCACTACCGACGACGGACGCACCTTCCTGATCAACAAGCACGCGCCCTTGCAACAGCTCTGGTACTCGTCGCCCCTCTCCGGCGCCCACCACTTCGAATCCCGTGGCAGCGACTGGGTTTCGACCCGCGACGGCAGCCACTTCTTTGCCAAGCTGACGGCCGAACTCGCCGCCGCCGACATCGCCGTGGACTTGCGATAGTGGCGCGCTGGGACGGCGGTCTGCCGCAACGGCCGAGCTCCAAGAACCTCCGCCACCTGGCGGCGGCGTGGCAGTTCGTGCGGCCCTACCGCTGGCTGGTCGCCGGCGCGGCGGTCGCCCTGCTGGTGGCAGCAACGTCGACCCTTCTGATCGGACAGGGCCTGCGCGTGCTGGTCGATCGCGGCCTGCTGAGCGGCACGCCCGAGGCCATCGACCGGTACTTCCTGCTGATGTTCGGCATCGTGGCGCTGCTCGCCAGCGCGACGTTCGCGCGCCACTACCTGGTGTCGTGGCTCGGCGAGCGCATGGTCGCCGACATCCGCCAGCGCGTGTACGGCCACGTCATTGGATTGTCGCCGGAGTTCTTCGAGGTGACGCGCACGGGCGAGGTGCTCTCCCGCCTCACCACCGATCCCACGCTCCTGCAATCGGTGGTCGGCTCGAGCGCCTCGATGGCGTTGCGCAACCTGGTCCTGTTCCTGGGCGGCGCGGTGCTGCTGGCGGTGACGAGCCCCAAGCTCGCTGCCCTCGTGTTCCTCGGCATCCTGTTCATCGTCGCGCCATTGCTGGTGTTCGGGCGCCGCGTACGCGGCCTGTCGCGCAAGACCCAGGACCGCGTCGCCGACACGGCCGCTCACGCGGGCGAAAGCATCAACGCCGTGCAAACGGTGCAGGCGTTCAACCACGAGGATCTCGACCGCGCCGCGTACGGCAGCGCCGTGGAGGAGTCGTTCGCGACGGCGCGGCTGCTGGTGCGCAACCGCAGCATGCTGACCTTCAGCGTCATGTTGCTGATGTTCGGCGCCGTCGTTGCAGTGCTGTGGATCGGCGCCCGCGACGTGATGCACGGCGGCATGAGCGCCGGCGAGTTGACGGCCTTCATCTTCTACTCGGTCATCACCGCCGGCGCGGTGGGGGCGCTTTCGGAAGTTGTCGGCGATCTGCAGCGCGCCGCCGGCGCCACCGAGCGGCTGCTGGAGTTGCTCGCCACCGAACCGAAGATCGCGGCCCCGGCCCTGCCGGTCGCGCTCCCCCACCCGGCGCGCGGCGAGATCGTCTTCGAGCGCGTGAGCTTCTCGTATCCGACGCGGCCGGAGGAAAGCGCGCTCAAGAACTTCTCACTGCGCATCAAGCCGGGCCAGCGCGTCGCGCTGGTCGGGCCGTCCGGCGCGGGCAAGAGCACCGTGTTCCAGCTGCTGCTGCGCTTCTACGACCCGCAGAGCGGCCGCATCGCCGTCGATGGCGTCGCGATCAACGAGGCCGACCCGCGCGAGGTGCGCAAGCGCATCGCCCTGGTGCCCCAGGACGCCATGGTGTTCGGCACGACCGCGGCGGACAACATTCGCTACGGGCGACCGGATGCAACCGACGCCGAGGTGCGCGCCGCCGCCGAAGCCGCCCAGGCGGCGAAGTTCATCGAAGCATTGCCTGCCGGCTACGACACCCAGGTCGGCGAGCGCGGCCTGCGCCTGTCGTGCGGACAGCGCCAGCGCATCGCCATCGCCCGCGCCATCCTGCGCGACGCGCCGATCCTGCTGCTCGACGAGGCGACGTCGGCGCTGGACGCCGAGTCCGAGAGCGCGGTGCAGGCAGCACTCGGTCCTCTCATGCAGGGGCGCACGACGTTGGTCATCGCCCATCGCCTCGCCACCGTGCTGCGCGCCGACCACATCGTCGTGCTCGACCGTGGCCAGATCGCCGCCCAGGGCACGCATGCCGAGCTGGTCGCCCAAGGCGGCCTCTACGCGCGCCTCGCCGCGCTGCAATTCGACGCGGCCTTCCACGACGCGATGCCGCCGGCACGGGCTGTGCGCTGAGATTTTTCGCCCAAGTACGGTGGGTGTGGGCGATCTACGGTGAATATGGGGGGCGGCGCCGCCTCCTGGGCTGGGCGGCCGCGTCTCAGCGCTACGATGGGCTTGGTCATGGGCTCCTCCAGGCGGTCGGCCCATTATACATAATGTATCGTGCTTGTCAATACATTATGTAACCAGGAGGTCGCGCGGCGGCTAGAATCGCAGCGTCGCGCTCAGGCCTCCGAAGCGGTCGGCGCCGGCCTGCTGCGAGTACTCGCGGCTGCGGTAGACGAACATGTACGTGAGGCGCACCGGCCCGTAGAACGCCGCCAACCCGGCTTGCAACTCTGCGACGAACGGCTTCGAGTCGACGTGGTGGCTCGGATTGCGGGTGTTGCCGTCGAGGAAGATGTCGCGCCCCACCACGCGCACGTTGGCGCCGGCGAAGCCGTACCAGGCGAATTCGCCTGCGGCGAGGTAGGGCGCGTAGTCGGCACCGGACAGGGTCGGCTTGATGCGCGGCGGACCGAAATCCGGCGGCATGCGTTGACCGACGCGAATGAGCGCCCCGGCGTCGGCCAGCATGTAGACGTTGCCGACAGCGACACCGTAGCTCGTCAGCCAATCCATGCTGAGCGCCGGGTTGCGCAGCGCTGCCTCGGAGCCGTGGCGCATCTTGCGCTCGAAGGTCAGCAGAACGGCCGGCTCGTCCGCGAGCTGGTTGTCCCAGCCACGCGGCTTGCCGACGCCGACCACCTCGTGCCATTCGGTCTGGACCGCGCGGCCCAGCGCGGAGGGGCCGACGATGCCGACATCGAGCTCGATGGAATCGAGGGTGCGGCGCCCCACGCGGTGCAAAGCAACGCCGGCGTACAGCCAGGCCGCGTACGGCCGCTCCTCGATGATGAGCTGGTCCTCGCGGATGTTGTTCGGCGTGAACATGCTCTGGCCGAGGATGTAGCTGATGCGGCGCTCGGCATCGGGCGCAACGCCCACCAGCAAGGTCGGCGGCAGCAGCAGGACGTCGGCGAGCCGATCGACGACCGGCCACGGGTTGGCCGGCATGTACGAGAAGCGCAGACCGTTGGTGTAGTGGTAGTCGGCGTTGGTGAAGTAGTCGTTGTCGATCTGGAACGTCAGCGCCAGCGTTTGCGGCTGCTGCGGCGGCGCGTTCTGGGCGAGCGCGGGTGACGCGCAAGCGATGAGCATGGCGGCAGCGGCCGCGAGACGAACGTTCCCCCGCATGGGCAGCATGATACCCGGAACGCGGCGTCGCGACTGTGAGGTTGATGACAGCCGAGCCGCACGGCCCACAGCGAGCACCGTGCGACCCCCCACCCTGCCCTCCCCGGCACGGGGGTGGGGGCGCACCGGTTCCGCTGACTAGCGTTCGGTGAGCTTCAGTTCGATGCGGCGGTTGCGGCGGTAGGCGATCTCGTCGTTGCCCGGGTCCAGCGGCTGATACTCGCCGAAGCCGGTGGCCGCCAGGCGCGACACCGGCACGCCCTGCTCCACCAGGTACTTCACCACCGAGACAGCTCGGGCCGTGGACAGCTCCCAGTTGGAGGGGAAGCGCGCGGTGGCGATCGGGCGGACGTCGGTGTGGCCATCGACGCGCAGCACCCACGGCAGCTCGGTGGGGATTTCGCGCGAGATCGAGAGGAGCGTCTGGGCGAACTTGGCGAGCTCGGCCTTGCCGGCGTCGCCGAGCTGGTCGGCGCCGGCGTCGAACAGGACTTCGGACTGGAAGACGAAGCGGTCGCCGACGACGCGCACGTCGGGACGGTCGCCTAGAAGCTGGCGCAAGCGGCCGAAGAATTCGGAGCGGTAGCCGGCGAGTTCCTCGACGCGCTGGGCAAGGGCGAGGTTGAGGCGGGCGCCGAGGTTCTCGATGACGACCTGGGCCTCTTTGTCTTTCGCTTCGGCGGCGTTGAGCACCTCCTGCAGAGCCAGCAGCTGCTCGCGCAGGGCGCCGAGCTGCTGGTTCAAGAGCGCCACCTGCTGCTGCGCCGCGGTGGTGAGGCGGTCGGCGTCGGCCTTCTGCTGCTGGGTCAGCGTGAGAGCCGCGGTCGTCGTCTGCAGGTCGGTGTTGGTGCGGTTGTAGAGCGCTTCCAGCTCGGCGAGGCGGATCTCGCGCTGCTGCAGCTCGCGCTGGGCAAGCAGCGTGCGCTCCTCGTTGGTGGCGACGCGCGCTTCCAGCTCGGCGCCGCGGTCGCGCAGCGTCGTGAGGTCGCGCAGCGCGGCCTCCAAGGCGGCGGCGCGGCGGCGGGCCTCGGCCTCGGCGTCGGTCAGGCGCGCGTTGGCGCGGTCGGCATCGGCGCCGGCATTGTCGAGCGCGATGGTCAACGCCGCGACTTCCCCTTCGAGGCGGTCGCGAGTCTGACGGAGAGCGACGATGTCGCGGTTGAGGCGCTCGATCTCGGCGAGGCGCGCGGCGATGGTCTCGCGGTCCGTCTGCACCGTGCGGTTGGCATCGGTGAGAGCAGCTTCCGCCGTAGTGGCGCGCGTCGTCGCATCGCGGAGGCGGAGGTTCAGTTCGTCGCGCTCGCGGTTCACCGCCTGTAGCGTCGCGCCCAGTTGCTGCACCGTCTGGCGCGTCTCGTCGGCGGCCTTGCGCTCGAGCGCGAGCATGTCGGTGAGCTGGGCGATCTGGCTGTTGAGGCGGGTCAGCGCCTCCTCGCGGCCGGTGAGTGCCTGCGCCAGGAAGAAGTGCGCGAGCATAAGCACGACGAGGAGGAAGATGACGCCGAGCAGCAGCGTCGAAAGGGCGTCAACGAAGCCCGGCCAGATACCTTCGGTCGGTCCGCGTACTCCCCGGGTCGCCCGCGCTCCGCGCGCCATCTAGATGCCGCCGGCGCCGCGCGCCACTTACTCGCCCCGGTCGCCGATGCGGCGCGGCGGTTGCTGCTGGTTGAGCGCGCCGAGGGTGCGGGCGAGCAGCTTTATCTCGCTGCGGAACTCTTCGACGATCTGCTGGCGGCCGGCGGCCGACTCTTCCAAGAGGCGCATGACGTAGACGTCGAGATTGCGCAGGTGGCCGCGGCTCGACTCATCGAGCTGGACCTGGCGGTTCTGGTCGAGGGCATCGGCGAGGCGGCGCAGGACGGGGCGCACCTCGAGCTGCGCCTCGGCGAGCTTGACCATGAGGTCCTGCTCGGCGCGCATCGAGTCGCTCAAGGTCGCGAGACGGTCGGACAGCGCCAGCAGCGCGTTGTTGGAGGAGGCGCGGCTGTCCTCGCCGCGCGCGATGGTGCGCTGCAAGGTGTCGAGGCTTTCGGCGGTCTGCTCCAGGAGCGCGCTGACGTAGGCCGGCACCGACTGGTCGCCGCCGCCGAGGGCGCCGCTGGAGAGGCGCGTGAAGCTGGACAGCCACTCTTCCAACTCGTTGTAGAAGCGGTTCTGGGCCTGGCCGGTCTGCAGATCGAGGAAGCCAAGCACGAGGGCGCCGGACAGGCCGAACAGGGACGCCGAGAACGACGTGCCCATGCCGCGCAGGGGCGCGGTGAGGCCTCCGATGAGGTCGGCGAACAGCGTCATGGCGTCGCCGGTCATCGACAAGTTCGTGACCGTGCGGCCGACCGCGCTGATGGTCTCGATCAGGCCCCAGAAGGTGCCGAGCAGGCCCAAGAAGATCATCAGGCCGGTCATGTAGCGCGAGATCTCGCGCGACTCGTCCAAACGCGAGGAGATCGAGTCGAGGATCGAGGTCATCGACATGGTCGAAAGCGAGATGCGGCGGTTCTCGTCGCCGAGCAAAGTGGCCATCGGCGCGAGCAGCACGGGTGCGTGCCGCGGCGCCAACTCCTGGCGGCGGTATGCCTCGATCCAGCGCACCTCGTTCTGCAGGCGCTGCACCAGGCGCAGCGAATAGAAGACGCCGAGCAGCAGCACGAACAGGATGAAGCTGTTGAGCAGCGGGTTGGCGAGGAAGGCTTCCTCGAGCGGGCCCGTCGCGTAGAGCGCGAGCGCGGCGGCGAGCACCGCGAAGACGAACAGTACCTGGCGCACGAGATAGCGCCGCGGATTGGTCATGGAGGGTGGCGCGGCGGGTGGAGTGGAGCGTTCGCGCACGCCGCCGGTACGGCGGAAGGATGTCGCTGTCGTCACGAAACCCTGCTTCGGTTGCGGCTCAAGCGGGGACCGACTGGGTACCTTGTCATTGCGGCAGCAAGACGACGTCGACGCGATCGGCCGGGCCAGTGTCCTCGGGCAGGCCGACGGCGCGCACGTCGATGCGCGTCGAGCGCACGCCCTGCTCGATCAGATAGGCGCGGGCGTTGAGGGCGCGGGAGAGCGACAGGCGGCGTGACGCGCTGATCGTATCCTGGGTGCCGGCGGCGTAGGCGTTGATGAGGACGCGCCGCTCAGTGTTGCCGATCAGGGTCGCGATACGGCGCAGGCTGTCCTGACCCGCGGTGGTCAGGTTGGCGTCGGTTGCCGGGAATTCGATGCGGCTGAGCTGGCCGCCCGCCGGCGGCAGCGCGGCAAGCTGTTGCGGCGCCGGCGCGGGCGCCGCCGTTGCGGCGCGCGGCGTCTGGGCGACAGCGGGGGGCGCCGCGGGCGCGGGCGTAGCGATTGGCGGCGTGACAGCGGGCGCCTGCGTGGTGGCTGGCGGCCGCACGACTGCCGGCGGCACCGGTGCGGGAGTCGCCGCGACCGGCGGCGGTACCGCGGCAACGGGCGGCCTCACCGCCGGAGCGGGAGCGGGAGCGGGCGTCAGCGCCGGTACTTCGTTGCGGCCCGGCGTCGGCGGCAAAGTTGCGGGCGCCGCGGCCTGGGGCGCGGGAACCGGGGCCGGAGCCGGCGTTACCGCGCGCGGCGCGGGCGCGGGCGTCACGGCGGCGGTCTGCGGCGGCGTGGCGGGAACGGCAGGTGTCACGGCCGCGGCAGGCGGCGGGA